>JAFGXS010000055.1 GCA_016936505.1 Bacteroidales bacterium
CAATCCAAATTTATGAAAAAAAATGAATTAACCTTCCCCGATGGGCGTAGGCTAAAACAAAAGCTGTTTTTAAAAATGAAGCTAACCTTATTGACTTTTCTTGTGTGCCTGATGCAGGTTTCTGCGTCGGTATATTCGCAAACAACTAAACTAACTCTTGATATTCAAGGGAAAAGGATTTCGGATGTGCTCCGTGAGATAGAGGAAACATCGAAATACAGGTTTTTTTACCAACGGGAACAGGTGGATGTTGAGCGCAAAGTAAACGTGCAGGCAACAGAAAAAAGCGTTGATGAGATTTTGACAACTTTATTCCATGATCGCGGCATTTCTTTCAAGATTATGGAAGACAACCTGATTTTATTGACTGCTGAAAAAGTTGAATTACAGCAGGAAAAAGTGATAAGGGGGAAAGTGACTGATATAAACAACCAGCCCTTGCCTGGCGTTACTGTTATCGTTAGGGGAACAAACAGCGGTACAGTAACAGATATTGATGGAAATTTTTCGATTCCTAATGTACCTGCAGATGGTTATTTGTTATTTTCATTTGTAGGAATGAGGACACAGGAATTATCTGTTTCCGGAAAGAATACCATTGATGTAGTTTTGTACGAAGAAACAATCGGAATTGATGAAGTTGTAGCAATCGGCTATGGTACCCAGAAGAAATCCGATGCTACAGGTTCTATATCGGTAGCAACTGCCGACGATATTTTAAGAGCTGCACCATTTAATGCACTGGCCGGTTTAAAGGGGAAGGTTTCCGGTGTGAATATTTTTACAAATTCGGGCCAACCCGGAGGGCCAACTCGTGTCATGATCCGAGGAATTGGAACCATAAATTCTTCGTCAAACCCCTTATATGTAGTTGATGGAGTGGTGATGGAAGACTTTCAGTTTTTAAATCCGAATGATATTGAGCGTATCGACGTTTTGAAAGATGCTTCTGCAACGGCGATTTATGGTGCTCGTGGTGCAAATGGTGTCATAATGGTTACCACCAAGCGTGGTTTGGAAAAGGAAGGGATTTCTGTAAGTTACAATGGATATGTAAGCATTAGCCACAAGGCCAGTAAAATGGACTTGATGAATGCCGATGAATTCATGGAGGCCATGGAAGTCAGTTTTGAGAATGATCAAAAGTGGTACGGTGGTACTAGAACATTTAATGTAAGTGATCCAAAACTTTTTGATTCAAGCGGAAATCCATTGTATGATACAGATTGGCAGGATGAAGCAACTCGCACTGCCATGTCTCACAGCCATCAGTTGAGTGTGCAGCAGGGAGGAAAAAATTCATCAGTTGGTGCTTTTCTAAACTATACTGACTTGCAAGGTGTGATGTTAAATACTTTTATGAAACGTGTAAATACCAAATTGACTTATGATGCCAAACCTTTGAAATGGTTATCCACGGGTTTTAATCTTTTAGTGAATCATTCCTGGCAAAATGATACCGATGAAGGTGGGGGCAGTCAGGTTGCACGTCGTACCATGATCGAAATGCCAGCTATATTTCCAGTAAAATGGACTGATGGGAGTTGGGTAAATTCTCAGTCAACCGATGACTTTAGTTTTGAAGCAATGGCTAATCCGGTGCACTTGCTGGAAACGCAGGAACGTATGCGTTACAGGACACAAATCTTTGGAAATACCTCACTTACATTCCATCTGCTTCCGGGCTTGGATTTGAGAACGCAATTTGGTGTAGACGCCCACCTACGTAAGTGGAGAGAATATTCACCAAACGATTTGATCAATATTTCTGCACCGAATGGTTATGCGTTTATGAGTGATACACAGCAGTTTTACTGGCAGGAAGAAACCTATCTTACTTTCAATAAAGTTATCGACAAACACCGGATTAACGCTGTTGCAGGTCTTTCATGGCAAGAACGGACTTATAATTACATGAGCGTTTCTGCCTCGGGGTTTAAGGACAATTTTTTTACTTACAATAACCTCGGAGCAGCTACCAATCCCGGAGCACCATCTTCTACCTATAACCGCTGGGCGATGAATTCTTATTTTGTTAGGGGAGCATATACTTATAATGACAAGTATATGGCAACAGTAACAGCCCGGATGGATGGTTCTTCCAAGTTTGGTAAAAACAATAAATATGCATTTTTCCCATCCGTTGGTTTGGGCTGGTTAGTCTCGAATGAAGACTTTATGTCTAATATCTCTGCGATCGATCAGCTTAAGTTACATGCCAGTTATGGTGTAACTGGGAACAGCGAAATTGCTGCATACAGGTCATTGGCAACTGTAGCTTCAGGTACCTATTTGATTGATGGAGCGAGACAATCCATTTCCTATGCTGCCCGTTTAGCCAATCCAGATTTGAAATGGGAGAAAACGAATCAGTTCGATCTTGGGTTCAATCTGAACATGTTTGGTAACCGGTTAAATTTTGATGCCTCCTATTACTATAAATTGACCACAGATTTATTGTTGGATAGCCCGGTGCCTCATAGTACTGGTTTTAGTTCAGTGATTGACAATATTGGTGAAGTAGCAAATTATGGTGTTGATTTCATGATGAATACGGTAAACGTAAAAACAAAAGATTTCATGTGGAGTACCACTCTAAATTTGAATTTTAACAAAAATGAAATCAAGAAACTGGGGGAAAATGACGAAGACATTCTGCCTGGTCCAAACTGGGTTTCCGGTAGTCAAACGATACTTAGGGTGGGCGAATCTCTAAGTTCATTCTGGGGTTACGAGCGTTTAGGTGTGTGGACTGTGGAAGAAAGAGCAGAAGCAGAGGCTGCCGGAGCAAAAGTTGGTCAGGCAAAACGTTCAGCTGAAAAGAAAATTTTAGGCAAAGGTATTCCGGATCTGACAGGTAGCTTCATTAATACCTTTAATTATAAAAATTTGGATTTTACAGTTGACTTGCAGTTTGTGACCGGAGTTGAAATTTTGCAACAGTTTTATCACTCAGCCGAAGACCGTTTTGGTTATACAAGTGGCTTAGCCTCTATATTGCATGATGGATACAACGGGAATAATCCCAATACAATGGTCCAAGCAGTAAGAAATGCTAACCTTTCCGGACAAAGTTCAGAAGTGGATTCACATTGGGTTTCAGATGGTTCATATCTGCGCGGTAACGTGATTCAGCTTGGATATACTGTTGATACAAAATCTATGCGCAGGATGAAGCTTGCCGCTCTTAGGATTTATGCAAGTGTGAATAATGCCTTTGTCATACATTCAAAAGATTTTCAGGGATATGATCCTGAAGGTACTTCTCAGGGTGACAATCAGTGGGGGCAGAATATGTTCTTTTACCAGTATCCAAAACCAAGAACCTACACTTTCGGAGTGAATGTTACATTTTAATAACCTTTGAATCTAATGGAAATGAAAAAAATAGTATTTGGATTAATTTGTACTGTTATACTCGGATTTTTACTGTCGTGTAACGATTTTTTGGATGAAGAGCCCAAAAGTGAAATGAGTACGGATCAAAATTTTTCGGCTCCGGCCCATGCAACCAGCGCCGTGAATGCACTGTACCGGACAGGCGCACCTTCTTTTTACGCTAACGGAGGTGTTTATATGCCTCAAACAGCATCGCATGGCGGTTACCTTTCCGGTTTTTTCGATAATGAATATAAAGGACAGGAAGTGATTGCCGACTACAGCCAGAAATTATCAATCACCAGCAAGAATATTGCCGGATCGATGGATGGCGTGTGGGATGGTGCTTACGGAGCAATTTCAAGGGCTAACACTGCAATAAAATACATTCCTTCTACACCGGATTTAGATGAATCAGCCAAAGCTACCCTATTGGCGGAGGCCAAATTCTTCAGGGCGTTCAATTATTTTTATCTGGTGAAATTTTTTGGTAATGTACCCTTAATTCTGGAACCGTATGAATCGCTGAGTGATTTGTATGTAGCCCGTGAATCGGCTTCGGTGGTGTATGCACAGATTATTGTAGACCTGAAAGATGCGATTACCGCATTACCTGATGTTGCATTCACCGACAACGGGCATCGTATTACTAAAAATACGGCTGAAACAGTTCTTTCTCATGTTTACTTGGTGATGAGTGGCTACCCGGTTTTGGCCAATAATTATGCCGATGCAGCAACTGCTGCCAGAAACGTTATTGCCCGGGGGAGACATTCCCTGCTGACCCATACCGATCATGCACTTGGGAGTGCATACAACATGATTCGTACACAGGACAACAGCGCGGAATATATTTACACATACGAGTTCGAATCAAGTATTGCTACGAACAACGGCAGGGTACAGACCAGCCTGCCGAATGTGGCTTCTACTTGGGGGGTACTGAAATATTCTATTACCAATAATGCCTATCGCCCGGTAAAGCAATATATGAATGTGTATGATAAAACCAAAGACTTACGTGCTCAGCATCATCAGTTTTTTCAGTACTCATATACTTACGAAAAAGATGGCCAGCAGGTCACTCAGGTATTTGCTGATGATAAAACCCCGGGTGCATGGGTTTGGTATGACGAAGATGCAGCACTTAATACTGGCCAGTGCGGGAAAGACTTTACTATATACCGTTATGCAGAACTTTTGTTGATTGCAGCCGAAGCAATTGCTCAGTCTGAAGGGGTGACACTCGAGGCAATTAAATATCTGACAGACGTTCGCGTGAGAGCTTACACCACAACGCCGCGTGTTGATATTGAAGCTTCACTGAGTAGTTTGTCTAAAGATGACTTCATTCAGCAGGTTTGGATCGAAAGGATGAGGGAACTTGTGTATGATTTCCGCACCTGGGAAGATATTCAGCGTACCCGGAAATACCCGGTTACAAACGATGCTAACCCGGGAGTTGTTTCATTTGTTAATGTGGTTGGGGCAACAAATCCTTGGGGACAAACATTCCAGGAGAAACATTTGGTATGGCCAATCTCGGATAACGAAATGCAGCGGAATCCGTCGCTGGTTCAAAATCCAAACTATGAATAAACCTAAACCAATTAGATAATTCGAAAGCCCGGGAGTACTGAAACTTTCGGGCTTTTTCTGCTTTTATTAATAATTGTAAAAGCATGAATGATGACTTTTCAGGTAGGCATTATCAGGAAAATTTTCCTCTTTGTGTGAGTTTTCCATCTGTTGGTTGTATATGAATAATGGTATAAATACTCTTTCCGATGAGATGTGCCGACAATTTTATGAACGTACTTAATGAATCAGGCAGATGAAGAAAAACATAATTATGTATATATTGAGCCTTTCTTTCGGGGGAGGAGACTCATCGCCTGTGGAGGGATTTTGTGTTTTTAACTTCCTGATAAAAAATCTGATATTGTATTAAAATTAAACTAGATCAACGAACAACCATGAGTGAAAAATTAAATTTCCTATTTGTATTTCTTTTTTGTTTGGCTTTTCAAGGTATTCAAGCCCAGCCACTTCAGCCGGTCGATTACGTGAA
>JAFGXS010000005.1 GCA_016936505.1 Bacteroidales bacterium
TCTTCTGCCAAGTGAACCGCCCAATCCCACAGGCTTACCTGTAAATGTGCCAGGATATTTTGCCCCCGTCAGCGTTTCATATTCATCCAGCATCCACAACATATGCTGAGCATTAGTCATTACATCAGGAGCCGGGATATCCAAATTATAACCAATATTTTTGTAAACCTGCCTTACCCAACCTCTACACAACCTTTCTTGTTC
Organism: Bacteroidales bacterium; assembly: GCA_016936505.1. Lineage (GTDB taxonomy): Bacteria > Bacteroidota > Bacteroidia > Bacteroidales > F082 > Sulfidibacterium. The sequence goes on from JAFGXS010000005.1 coordinate 205, forward strand.
TGAAATACTCAGATTATGCGGATCACAAACCACACCACCTTTGCCTCCACCTAGTGGAATATCAGCCACAGCTGTTTTCCAGGTCATCCACATAGATAATGCCTTAACAGTATCAATGGTTTCCTGCGGATGGAAGCGTAAACCGCCTTTCACCGGCCCGCGTGCATCGTTATGCTGCACCCTAAACCCCTGAAAAACTTTAACTTTTCCATCATCCATCTTAACAGGAATCAAAAAATGGAATTCTCTAAGTGGGTTTCTGAGCAGAAAACGCATCGCCTGATCAAGATTTAGCAAATCTGCTGCCTTATCAAACTGTTCTTGAGCTACATGAAAAGGATTGTAATTAAGTGATTTCATTTCTGTAGAAATTATGTTAAAATAAGCTGTAAAGTCTTCCATATCAACCACAAACCGACGTCATTCAAAGATATAGATATTTCTTAAAAAAAAACAATATCTATATTGAATAATTTTCTGTTTTTCAACATCTTAAATAAAAAAATCAAATAATTTTCCTCTAAAAAAGTACTGATAAATAACCCAACTATGATAAAAAATCCGACATCATCAGATCCCGGATTTCAATAATCATAATAATCGACACAAAATTAAACTAACGAAACTGCTTTTCAATTTCTTGTTTTAATTCTACGAATTGCGCCATATCGCAATGTTTGGAATAAATGCCTACAAAGTCGAGCATGGCCCCTTTATAAAAAAGAGAAACCAGAAAAGAATCAAAAAGGTTATTGTTACAATTGTTTTTAATTTGCTTTATTCCTTTTTTAAACTGTTCAAATTCAAGATGCTTGTTGAGTTTAAAAAAATAGCGGTAGTGGTTATTTTTATCCACATAAATGCCTTCTTTTGTATTATTGAACTCTGTATATTTTTTATAAAAAACCAAACTGGTATAAATTTTCACAGGTTTGTCAGGATAAAATTGAACACCCATTTGGCTGAACTCCCCTACTAATCCTGGCAAATCCCACGAATCTTTCATATTTAATCTAATACACTGATGTTCCTCATTCTGAAAGGTCATTTGTCCGGGATAAATACTCATACCATATTTCTCTGTAAGCTTTGCTGCTTGTCTATAAATCATATCCTGAAAACAAATCCCCCCTCTTTTCACGGGCAGAAATAAATGCCTGTCTTTGGGATGCTTTGAGTTAGGTGGAAAATTATTCAATGCAAAATAATCAGGAGTAGGATCAGATTCAAGAACCAGTAAATTTACCTTCTCGCTTAATGGCGAACGGGCAACCTCCAACTCAACCGAGAAACAGGTCAGTCCATCAAAATTATCAGTATTCATATCGAAAATATTTAAGTGGTGAATCACAATTATTTAATCCGTTAATCATACCTATTTCAACGGTTTCCTACAAATATAACGAACTATTGTTCATTATACTAATTCTTTTGCAAGTTTTTTTTTTCAAAAACAAAACAAATTGTAGCCATAAAATAATCCGCGTTCAATAAGGCTCTAAATAACTTCATAAACGCGGATATTTCCTGATATTAAAGCACCTTCTTCACAAAAAAATTATGAAGCTGATAATTTAATTTTTTGAAAATACATAGCAAAGGAACGATATAGAAAATGAGTCCATTTCCCGAAAGGAACAATTAAAAGCGCCCATTGAACCAACACAATCAATTGTAAGATATAAAGCCACATATTTTGTTCAAGAATATTAAGATCGATAAACAAACGAACCATGAATGAGAATAAACCCATAAAGAATAACCATATTACAAAAAACCAGTCGCTGGGATGAGAATGTTTGCTAACCTCCTGATCTTTTTGAATTCTGCGACGAACAAAATCGAACGTAACCACAAAAATCAAAGCACTTTCGAAATATCCTAAAAAGATGATAAAATCACTACCCGTTGAAAACCAGTCAAGAAATACAGTTGTAAAAAGCAAACTCAAATAGCCCAAAACCAAAACAAGGTGTTCAAACCATCTCAATTGGTTATCATCACACCCGAGAGCTCTTTTCTGGGTAAACATATGAACCACCAATTCTCCGAAACATTTAAAATAAGTTTTCAACCCTGCGTTTGATCCTGGTTTTTTGACTGTTTGATACCACATTCGAACAATATTAGGAAGCAGGATAATTGATGCTACCAATGCAATGGCTCCTACTTCAAAATAATGGCCGTAATGCAATAAATCGTTCATACGAAATTCCATAGAAAACCCAAACAAAATCACAACCAAAGCCAACAACAAAAACCCTGTTATAGAGGCGATCAGAGATTTATACAGCAAACCGGAAAAACCGGTCCAATCGTATTTTGCGGTAAGCCATCTACGCAACGACATCATCAATTCACCAGGATTAGCTTCGCGCGGGCAGGTAGAACTACATTCTCCACAATAGTAGCACAACCACGGATCCAGTGATGCCTGAATTTCACTTTCCAGTCCCAGCACACTGTACCGCACCATTTTACGGGGAAAAGAATTATCCTCATCCGACAGTGTACAAACCGCCGTACAATTACCACAATTGTAACATGCATTGGGATCAAAAGCACCATATTTTTTCAGTTCATCAGTGAACTCAGGATTAATTCTTGCCATTTTCTTTTATTTTGTAATAAAAATATTCGTCCATATCATCTATTCCATCGGGTTCAATCAGTCCGTATTTCATCAGGCTCATTAATTGGTAAACCACTTCATCTTTCGGCATATTCAGCTCAATTGCCAATTCAGGAACGGTTTTATGCTCTTCTTTCAGAGCTTCCAACATGGCTTTCTTTGTTTTTGTAAAACTTTTCAACTGTTCCGTAACTTCTTTGGGAACCGGTCTTTTTTCTTTTAAATATTTTGCCGTTTTACCTTTTTCAATTTCCATAACATTAAGATTTAAGCTGTTGGAATTAAAGCATCAATCATATTTTCCATATCCACATCGGACAAACCGATCAACTCCAGTGCATTTTCAGGACAAACCGGCAAACACATACCGCAACCCTTACATACTGAAGAATTCACATGAGCGACAGAATTTCCGTTTCCTCCCACCATATCGATGGCGTTGAAAGGACAAGCTTCAGCACATTTTCCACACCAGGTACATGCCGCTCTATCAACTTTTGCTACGGTAGGTTCAAGAGCAAGCTCACCCGAAGCTACCAACGAGAATGATTTTGTTGCAGCAGCCAATGCAGAATTCATCGATTCCATAATATTTTTTGGCCCCTGACTGGCACCGGCAATGGTCACTCCGTCAATAACAGTTTCCACCGGACGTAGTTTCATATGAATTTCATTAAAGAACTTATCTCGGCCTTTCGGAATTTTCAGCAAACTACCAATGGAATTGTCTTTTCTGGGAACCATTCCTGTAACCAAAACAACCAAATCAGCAGCCACTTCCAATTCCTTATTGGATGTAAGAAGGTCTTTAATCTTCACAAATGTTTGGCCTTCCCTTCTTTCCACGACCGGAGGATCGTGTTCGAAAGATTGGAGATAAATATCTCCTAATCTTGAAGATTCTTCATACCAAACTTCAGCTTTTCCATAAGTCCGGATTCCCCTGTTGAAATGGAAATTGTGAATGTTTTTATATTTTTTCTTTACAGTGATTGCCGTATGGATATTGGAAGTACAGCAATAGCGCGAACAATACTTGTTTTCACCATCCACCTGACGGCTTCCCACGCAATAAATGTAGGCTATGTTCTTTACTTCCTTTCCTTTATATGTTAACTTATCTTTACAATAATGAACTATTCTTTTGAATTGCGGCAGCGTAACCACATCATCAATTTCGCCATAACCAAATTCTCCTTGTTTGGGTTCGTAGGGATCGAAACCTGTAGCCAGTAATATGGAACCCACTTTTAAATTAATGGCCTCTTCTTTCTGACTGAAATCAATACTACTACATACTTTTTCACATTCGCCACATCTTGTACAGTTTTTCATGTCAATAGCCGGAAGTTGTGGATATTCACTGGGATAGTTATGATAAATGGCTTTCCTAGTTGTAATATTGAAATTGAACTCATCTGGAACCTCAACAGGACAAACTTCAATAGCTTTTTGTAAAGAGCCTTCAGCACACTGAAGCTTAAAATGACGCGGTGTAATTTTCACTTTCAGAGAAAAATTCCCAACGCTTCCAGTTTGTTCAGATAATTCAGCCCCTGTAAACAAAGTTACATGCTTATGCTTCATCACCTCATCATATAAACGGGTAACAAGTTCTTTTCCAGTTTCCGGTGTAATACATAATTCATCCCATTGCGAAACACGTCCGCCAACGAAAAACTCACGTTCAACCAGAAATACTTCCGATCCTGCTTCCGCAAGTTCAATAGCAGCTCGCATACCTGCCACTCCGGCACCAATCACAGCAACAGCTTTCACAGATTCCACTTTTACCGGCTCCAGTGTTTCTGCATTTCGGGCTTTGGCAATGGCAGATTTTACTATTTGAATTGCTTTTTCAGTAGCTCCAGGTTTATTGTCGGAATGTGCCCAAGAAACCTGCTCACGGATATTAGCATGTACATAATTGTACTTATTTAAGCCTGCACGCTCAGCAACCGCTCTGAAAGTCACCAAATGCAATTTTGGAGAACATGAAGCCACTACAATTCCATCCAGATCTTGTGCCTTGATATCATCCACCATTTCCTGCTGGTTCGAATCGGCACAGGCAAACATGGTAGTTTTGGAAAGAAAAACACCTTCATCTTTTTCCACAGACTGGCGTACCTTTTCTACGTCAACGTAGTCTGAAATATTACCACCACAGTGGCAAATGTAAACACCAATTTTCTTGTTCATACTGTTTCCCTCCTTAAATAGCTGGTGGTTTCTGCTGAAGCTGCACCTCCCGACAAAATAGAATCGGGAATATCCATAGGTCCTGATGCTGTTCCGGCCACAAAAACACCTTCAATGCTGGTTTTTGCTGGACTTGCCAGCATATCAGATTGCTGCACAAAATTGAATGGATCTAGCTCCAGTTTTTCATTTTCAAATACATCTGAAATACCCTGGTTCGGTAAAATTCCAACTGAAAGCACAACCATATCATGTTCGGCTTCTTTCACAACGCCAGCCTCAATATCTTCATAGCGTAATATCAGATTACCATTTTCCTTTTCGGTGATTTTACCCACTTTACCTTTGATAAATTCCACTCCCATATCCTGTGCTTGCGCATAAAACTCATTGAAACCTTTACCAAAAGCTCTGATGTGCAAATAATAAATTGTAATATCAGCCATCGGCAAGGCTCCCATCAACAGCTGCGCCTGTTTGATAGAATACATACAGCAAACCTGTGAACAAATGGGATTTCCAACTGACTTATCGCGCGAACCTGTACACAAAACATAGGCAATATTGTCGGGCATTTTCCCGTCACCGGGACGAAGAATTGTGTTGAAAGGACGGGTCGGAGCCAGTTGTCTTTCCATTTGCATGGAAGTAATGATATTTTTCTGACTACCATAACCATACCGTGGAATTTTTAAAGGATCAAACAGGTTGAATCCTGTCGCCACGACGACAGACTTGGCTTTCACCAGAAACTCTTCTTCAGTCTGGGTAAAATCTATACATTTAGTGGGACAAGCTCTTTCGCAAGCTCCGCACAAAGTACAGTTTTCAATATCGATGGCAGCGGCCCTGGGGCTCGCAATACTGAAAGGAATATAAGCTGCTTTTCGTCCAACCATACCATATTGATATTCATCGGAAACACTTACCGGGCAAACTTCTTCACACATCTGGCATCCTGTACAATCAGCCACATTTACATAACGTGGTTTTTGCAAGACATCAACTTCAAAGCGATGTTCACCCAGTTTGTTAATACGTTTTACTTCAGCCCCAGTGAAAATGGTAATATTCTGGTGCCGTGCAATTTCCGACACCTTTGGCGTTGTGATACAGGCAGCACAATCAAGTGTAGGGAAAACTTTACTGAGCATAATCATTTTACCACCAATGGTTAAATCCTTTTCTACCAGCAGCACTTTATATCCGAGGTTCGCCAGGTTCAAAGCTGATTCTCCACCAGCAATTCCTCCACCCACAACCAGCGCATCATATTCCAAAATTTTCTTGGTTTCCTTCATGGTAATTAATTTGAAGGTTTACTTAAATATTCCGTAAAACTTTTCACGTGTTTTACAAAAGGTTCGCTACAAACCGAACAGATGGCAGCCATTTTCAGGCGTGCTGGGTCTATTCCCTTTTCTCTCATCAATTGTTGGGTAGTGCCGACAATCACCCCTGTTTTTTCGGTACATGATTCTCCGTAAGGACAATCTGTTCCATCGGCGGCGATAAAGACCCCGTCGAAACCCTGCTCCAGTGCATGCAAAATCCATCGGGGTTTAATTGCACTGGAACAAGGCACCGGAATTGTATAAACAGTGGGTGGATAATGTAATTTTAACAAGCCTGCCATATCAATGGCCGGATCAGAGATTTTTTCGGTGGAAAAAACCAAAATCTTAGGGCCGTTATTTACTTTTCCCACATTCATATTATTTTCTTAAAAAGATTTTGTAATAACCAGCTTCTTCAACGGTTCCCAAATACTCGTACCCCTTTTTTGTGCACCATTTAGGAATGTCGCGACGAGTTCCTTCATCAGCCGACAAAACTTCCATTACCTGACCTTCCTGAATTTCTCCAATGGCTTTCTTTGCTGCCAATAATGGACCTGGGCAAGAGGTTCCGCGTGCGTCAATCGACTTATCTACATTGATGTTTGTTAATTCTTCTGTTAACATGATATTATTTTTTAAGGTTTATACTTTATTAAATAAATAAATTGATGTCTGCCTCTTCAGCTGAAGTCATGTATTCACCAATTCCACATATATCGTCTGCCAGATCAATAAAATCATCGAGTTTAAATCCATTCCACACTTTTCCGGCAAAACCGCAGATATGAATTTTCACATTAGTCATTTCTTTTGCTGTTTTGAACGCTTCAGTCCAATGCGGTGCTTCCAACCGCTTTAACGAAGCCAGAAACTCATCTTTTTTATCAGTAATCTCAGCTACCCGATCATTAGTCATTGCATTTTCCTTTTTAAATGCAAAAGCTGCCTGCAACAAAACATAGATTTCAACATCCATATCTTCTGCAGCTGCGCCTCCAAGGATTACTCCGGCTGCGGTAAGTTTGTCAACACTACCGGAAAACAAAGCCAATGTTAATTTTTTGTTTGCCATTTTTATAGTCTCCTATATTTATTTGTTATTTTTTTAACAACACAAAAGTACACCCTGTTATTTGTTCGAACAAGGAAACCCAGGTGAACTTAATTTCTATTTTTTGTGATTTACATCACATTATATTTAAATTTGTAAAAACGATTGAGATGAAAAATGCATCCTGTACAGTTTGTATGTTAAAATCAAAGGCAGCCCGAAGCCTGCAACATTCCGAATTGGATTTACTGGGTGAAAGCTGTGTACAAGCTGTATTTGAACCCGGAGAAACAATTTTTAAACAAGGAGCTCTATCGTCAAACATTATCTATTTGCAAACCGGTTTAGTAAAGCTCACGATAAAGGGGCCGCAGAGGGTTCAAATCATGCGTTTAAAAAAGGCCCCTTCGTATCTAGGCGTTCCCACAACTATGGGCGACAAAATCAACCACTATTCAGCCATAGCTGTCGAACGGTGCACAGCTTGCTTTATTGATATCAACACATTTAAAGAATTACTGAAGGTAAACCCGGCTTTTTCGTATGAAATTATGCTTGAGTTATGTAGAAATGAACTTGAACAATACCAAAGATGTGTCAAACTTGTTCAAAATCAGGTTTACGGCAGGTTGGCAGCCAATTTGTTAATTTTTGCCAATGAAATTTACAATTCGAATGAATACGATTTACCGTTAAACAGAAACGATCTTGCAGACCTAGTTTGCACAAGCAGGGAAACTGTAAGTCGCTTACTGGCAGAATTAGCAAAAGAAAGTATTATTGAAGTTGAAGGAAAACACATTCGTATTTTAGACAACGAACGGCTTGAAAATATAAGTGAAAAGGGATAACTTACTTTATTGTTTTTTAAAACAATTACGATAAGAACAAACGGCAAAAGCAATTAAGCCAACACCTGTCAAACTCAGTAAAACAAGATCAAAAGCATCTTTGCTGAGTCCTACATGATGGCCAATGAATCCAGCTGCCAAAACTAATATAATACCAATAAACCCAATTAATGAAAGGATTAGCATTTCACTAATTAACACTTTTATTTTTGCTTCCATGACTTTAATTTTTTCAACATCTAAATATACAACATTACATCAGACTATAGTTTTTTATTTAAGTGATAATGAACAACTTAATGATCGATAATACGATATTTAAATTCATATATTATCAAACCAATTATTGATATCTATATACTTTATATGTGATCTATATCACGTATTGCATGTGAATTATGAGAAGAATTCAGTTAAATTTGTTTTATGCAAAATTGTAGTACCTGTATTATAAGATCAAAAGCGGTTAATACGCTTAGTCCTAACGAGCTCACAATCTTAATGGAAAGCTGTGCAGAAACAACTTTTAATGCACGTGAAAGCATTATGAAAGAAGGAATTTTATCGTCTCATATTGCCTATCTTAAATCTGGTTTGGCTATGGTCAGCAAAAGAGGCAGTAAAGGTGTTGATCAGGTATTAAAGATTGTTGAACCTGGAAATTACATTGGCTTGCAAACTGTATTATTTGAAAAAGTAAATCAGTATTCTGTAATGGCTCTGGAGAAATCTGTAGTTTGTTTTATGGACAATTTATCGTTTAAGGAACTCATCAAAAGAAATACAGAGTTTGCCAATGAGCTACTTTCATTTGTTTGCAGGGAAGAATTAAACTACTTTGAACGCTTTGTAAATACACACCAAAAGAATATTAATGGGAGAGTTGCTGATCTTATTCTCTATTTTTCAGAAAAACTCTATCAGAAAAACAGCATAGAAATTCCCCTTACCAGAGGAGACATAGCTGCATTAACCTGCACGACCCGTGAAAGCATTGCCAGAATCATCAAAGACTTTTCCAATGACGGAATTATTAAGGTTACGGGAAAAAGAATTGATATTCTAAACTCAGAGAAACTTCGCGGGATCAGTATTGAATAGTCAGCTTAAATTTTGCTTTTTTCCAACTCCTTCTCTGCGAGTTTAATATCTGTTTTATCAACAATATATCCTTCAAATCCAACAATATCCTTCCCTTCGAAAACAGGAGTCATGGTAATTGAGTGATATCCAACTGAACCATCTTTACAAAAACGACGTGTGATTCCAAAAGGGATGGTTTCTCCCTTTAAGACTTTTGCTACTGATTTTTCCAATGCAGCAAAATCCTCTTCAGTTCGGCTCAAAGAATAATGCTTTCCAATTAACTCTTCTTTTGAGTTGTATTTATATAAATGAAGCCAGGTATCATTTACGTCCTGATAGTCTCCTTCTTTGTTGATACGGAAATATCCCACTTCTTTAGATGCGGAAACCAGCGAATAAAAGTTATTTTCTGCACTGCGAGCTGCAACTTTTTCTTTCAAAGCTTTTTCAGCCTCTACCTGAGCTGTAATATCCATAATGAAACCTTCCAGTCCAATAATTTTACCTTCAGCATCCTTGAAAGGTACAGCCGATACTGTATGATAACCAATTGTTCCGTCTTTACATACACGTTCAACTCTTTCCCCCGTAATGGTTTTTCCGGAAAGAACCTGATTGACCAGATCCAAAATTCTCTTTTTTCCTTCTTCTGTTCTGTCAAATGAAACATGTGAACCAATCACCAGTTTTTTATCCACGCATTTATAGAGGTTCAACCAGGCATCGTTTACCTCTTCATACAAACCTTCTTTACTGATTCTGAAATAACCGACACGTGAATTGATCAACCTTTCACGCAACCTTGTCGATTCAGTATCGATTCCAAGACGACCAACAACCTCTTCAAAAGCTGATTCAAAAATATGTTCCTTTTCTATTGTTCCCTGGCCGCTAATTCCTTTCCGACTTTCAACCAAAGCAACCTTCAGGTTTTCCTGTAGAGCAACTGCGGCATCTTCATTTGACATTTCTTCCCAGCCACTAATCATAGCTTTAATTGCCGACATAGGCTTGTGGCCTGTTGTAGTTAAATAAACATGCCCTATTACAAAACCTATCAACATAAAAGCACCGGCCACATGAATATATGCCACAATATTTAAGTTATGAAAAAAGCCATTATCAATTAGATTGTCATAATACATATAAACAATGCCGCTAAAAACCACAACAGGAATAATTAAAATACGTAATCCCAGATAAGTTAACCGCTGCAATGGATTAAATTTATTATAAACAGTTTTGCGAGTTGGGTGCGGAGCATGACGAAAAATTCCGGTAATGTAATATTCAATCTGTGCTTTAAGCATTTTTGTGGACGGAACGTACTGCCTCCATTCTCCCGTCGTAAAATTCCAAAATTGTGTAAACACGATCAGGATCATAAAAGCCCATGCCAAATTTCTGTGGAAGAAAACAGAATTCTCATAACCAAATAAGTTAAATGTTCCATGAACCTCAAAACCTGTCAAAGCCAGTAAAATGATCAATAAGGCTTGCGTCCAGTGCCAAAATCTTTCGTATCTTTTATATATCAGTACTCTTTTCATTTCATTAATTTTTTTAAAGATTGGGGTCTCATTTTTCTTTTTTTCCACTCAGAATTCGCAGCAAACCGTGAACACTGACCCCCATTAAAACAAGGATAATAAATACAAGACCAGTATTGTCGAGCCAGGAATTTCGATCCCTACCGGGGAGATAAAACCCGGTCAGATTTTTCAACTTACTGTCATTACTATTATGGCAATCAGCACACTGTAATGCTTTATTGGCGGGTGCCACTTCATGGTTCAAAAGCCACATAGATTGAGTTTTCATAAAAGCAACCTTTCCGCTGTAAGGCAATCCAACATATTCCATTCCTGCTTTTGCAGAAGCGTTCCAATCCAGATCAACCCATAAAGCTCCCTCACCTTTTGTTCTGGAAAACAACTTGGGATTAATCAGCAACATATTCACCGGATCATACGGTTGTTTTCCCCTCATTACCTTTACAGGCCATATTTTCGAAGGATTATTCGGATCAGTAGGTTTTACTCTGTCTGTATACGAACCAAATAAAGGATTTAATGTTAAAGGAGTTGCTGTATCGGAAACCTTATCAGTTAGCAAATGATGATTTGCGGTTCCGTTAAACCAAACATATTCCGGTATAACATCTTTCTGGAAAACAGCAGTACCATGCTTAGTATCATAATGAATTGTAACATTCTGATAGGTTTTCCCTTCAAAAGTATAAGTGTTTCCTGGTAAAGTTTCTCCGGGAATAGGCTTACCGTCTTTTCCCATTCGAAGGGCTGTAGACCAGTCCCAGATAATTTTTGTCGGAGCTCCTTTGGCATAAACCGGAATATGACAGGTTTGACAGGCAATGCTTTTAAAATGATCATTCAATAATTTGCTTTCGTGCGGCTTGTCTGTATGGCACTGAACACATGTCGACCGGTTTGAAGCGGAAGAAGCAACAGTGTACAAATGCCCTGTAATATTATGATGTTCTGTTTTATGACAATCCTGACAATTAAGATTAGGCGCATCTTTTCCTTTGGAAGCCATGTGCACATCCAAATCTCTTGTACAGCTTAACTGGGCATTTTCCAAATCGCCATGCTTCACATTATTGCCCCCTCCACCAACAAAATGGCACGAACCACAATTCTCTTTTTTAGGATTTCCAACATTTTGAGCCACGTGGTTTAAATCGGTTCCAACGGCTGGATATCCGGCCCCGGGAAGTCCTTTACCCTTGCCAGGATTAGATTTATGATAAGTTCCTGTATTATCGTGACAAACAACACAATCAATATTATTCTGCGTATGAAAATCAAAACCTTTGTCTGTATATCCATAACCTGCATGACACATTGAACACATAAACTCGTTGGAGTTAACCCCGATACAGAAATTGTTTAACAAATTAATCTTTCCAAGATCGTATACACCTCTTCCCGGAATTGTATCCATTTGTTTCCACTGCCAGTGCGGAGTTTTCATAAACTCATTTCCCGTTTCATTATGACAGCTCAAACAAGCCGCTGTCATTTCCTGAGGAGTATTGAATTTTTTTTGCAATTCAGGAAATTTGGAGTGATCAACCGCAGCTTTTTCATGTTTGACCAAAATATGTTCCTTGGAAAAATACTTGGCATCTTTATCTCCATTGTATGTAAAAACAATCCAGAAAATTATAATCCAAGGAACAATTATTATTAAAACAACCTCTAAAAACTTTTTCATGTATTCATGATTTTATAATCGTATCAAATTTACGCCACGTAATCTTAAAATATACTATATCAATTATTTGTAATACATATAAATAGGTTTAATATTTATATTCGGTACGCTTGCATAATATATTATATATCATTAAATTAAATATGTTATATGTAACAATCTGTATAATTATGTATTTAGAACCAACAAAATAACTATCACTAATTTGTTTCCATTCCAAATACATTTTCAAAACACTGAAAAAAGAAGAGAATATTCAACACGGCTACTTTAAAAACATTATAAATTGGTGGTTTTCACCTCACTTTGCCTTAATGAAGCGGTTTTCCACATTCCAACTTCGTATTTTTGCTTTTGGAAAATATCTTTATGTCGGAAAATAAACATACGCGTAGAAATTTCTTGAAAATTGCAGGAGGGCTTATTGGATTATCCGCAGTTGGCATGTGGGCCGAATTAACAAAGAACCAGATAGATTTATTGAACAAAAAAACTGTCACCTTTCCATTTAACCCTAACAGAGAAATCTCATTCACAGATGAGTTTATTATCAAAAATTCTGAGGGAAAAGTAATCACTTACTCAGCACATTGCACGCACATGGGCTGTATTATCAATAAAGAAATAAACGGAAAGTTGATTTGTCCTTGCCACGGTTCAGAATACAATCTGAATGGAATTCCTGTAAAAGGACCTGCTTACAAACCACTTGAAAAATTCAAAACCACTCTTTCCACGGATCAGAAACAAGTTATAATTGAAACTTAAGCATTGAACTCAAAAGTTAAAATATTGCCCTCCCGATCAACTTACGGGTCACTATCACTGGCATTTTTTTCATTTGTGTTGCTTTCAGGTATTTTACTGGCAATTCCTTATAATGTCGACAAACCATACACCAGCATCAGCGAAATGCTGATTATGAACCCCTGGGCCTCGTTTGTTAGAAACCTGCATTTTTGGAGTTCACAACTTTTTCTAATTTTCAGCTTTCTACATTTATATGATCACTTTCACAGGAAAAGTAAAATCGGTCTGAAAAAAGCAATGGCTTTTCGTCTGGCAATCGGGGTTCTAATTATTTTCCTAGCTATGATCACAGGCTTTTTGTTGAAAGCTGATGCGGACAGTATACAGGCCAGACAAATTCTTTTTACACTAACCGAGCGGATTCCCCTTGTCGGGAAAATTCTGGCTTTTTCACTTTTAGGAAAAGAGGGGAACTTCGAACTGATTTATGTTCATCATATTGCCACATTTACCATCTTCATTACTATTATTATTATTGAGCATGCTAAAAGGCTATGGCCCTCGCCTCAGGACTTTTTCATTGCTTTTTTGATTTTGATTGGTATCAGTTATTTCTGGACTGCACCTTTGCACGACACTATGAACCCAGCGGTTAAAGGCCCGTGGTATTTTGTAGGTTTTCAGGAAATTCTTCACTGGATGACTCATCCTGAATGGTCAGTACTTTTCATTACATTATTGATCCTACTGATTTACATTGTAAATTCCGGACAGGGAAAGGCCATGTTTTTGAGTAAAAGAACACTACTAATTTTTACTCTATTTTATGGAATTCTTACTCTGATTGGACTTTTCTTTAGAGGAGAAAACTGGCAATGGTCCTTTCCTGGAACCAAAGACTACAAATACACTGTACTACATAATTTCAAAACTGAGACTGTCAACTTCTCTCCGACTTTCTCTGAAACAGATGCAAGAAAATCGCCTGTAATTATGGATAGAAAAGAAAGCTGTGTTATTTGTCACAAAGACACACACGGCTTCACCGATTCTCATAATCCAAAGGCTATTGGCTGCTTTTCCTGTCATGGAGGAAATCCTTTTGCGACTAAAAAAACTCAGGCTCATAAAAATATGATTCTGATCCCCGGAAATCTGGAAAACTCCCGTCAAAGCTGTGGCACAGCTCAATGCCATCCCAATATAACAGAACGGATTCCCACATCATTGATGTCCACACTAAGTGGAATGATTAGCGTAGATAAATACGTCTTTGGAGAACAAAAATCGCCCAACTCGCTTACCAATGTAAACCAGCTTATCGGTCATTCAGCAGCCGATGTACATCTGAAAAATTTATGTGTTCGCTGCCATCTTGGGAACGCTAAAACTGAAACAGGCCCAATCACCGATGCCAGTCGTGGTGGCGGATGTCTGGCCTGTCACCTGAACTATAATCCCAAAGCAGATACTGCATGGCAAAAGCACCAACAAAACCAGAACGACACAACATATCTGAAGTATCACGCATCTATCAGCTTACAGGTAAATGACAATCATTGCTTTGGTTGCCATAGTCGTTCGGGAAGAATTTCCACAAACTATCAGGGCTGGCATGAAACAACATTATTGAAATCAGAAATGCCCAAAGACAGTATTCATTACCGTTTGGTTGAAGACAGTCGGGTATTTAAAAAAGAACCAGCTGATGTACACCATTCGCTAGGAATGCAATGTATCGATTGTCATACCTCTTACGAACTGATGGGTGATGGAAAACATTATGCCCATGAAGAGAATCAGGAAGTTGTTCAGTGTATCGACTGCCATTTTTCAGGGAAACCTCATTTAACTCCTGCCAATAAGTTAACTGATGAATCAGCTATAATCAGTTCATTGCGGTTTGGTTCCATTACCGGGAAAAAATATCTGACTACACACAAAAGAAATCAGGCACTTATCAACACGTGGTATAAAAACGATACAGCATTTCTTATCTCCAAAAAAACAAAAAAGGTTTTTGCCATAAAAGCCCCTGCAAAACAATGCCAGCGTGATAATGCTCATAAGGACGTATCGTGTTCGGCCTGCCACAGTTCCTGGGCTCCCACATGTATTGGATGTCACAATAGCTACGATCCAAATGAACCGGGTTTTGACATGCTCAGAAATAAAGAAGAAAAAGGTTCCTGGGTTGAATACACAGGAAGTTACCTGGCTCAATTGCCTTCACTCGGAATGCGCATTGAAAACGAAAAAGAAGAAATTATTCCGGTTATTCCCGGGATGATTCTTAGTATTGATTTAAGCAACTTCAACAAAAAATTACACGATTCCTTACTTTTCAGAAGGCTTTATGCTCCCATTGCACCACACACAACATCAAAAACAAGCCGCGATTGTAAATCATGTCATAACAACCCAACTGCTTTGGGATATGGCTCAGGAAAACTCACTTATGTGGTGAAAGGGAACAACGGCACATTTGTTTTTTATCCTCTTTATGAAAATAACAAGCATGACGGCTTACCCGAAGATGCCTGGATAGGTTTCTTACAAAACAGAACCGGAATGGTCTCAACGCGAACCAATGTAAAACCGTTTACTGTTGAAGAACAACATAAAATACTTTTAGTCGGAGCGTGCCTTAGTTGTCACAAAGAGAACTCAAAAGTTATGAAACGAAGCCTGAATGATTTTTCTGACGTACTTAAACACCTTTCGCCCAGATGTATATTGCCTGACTGGTATTCAGACAAAAAATCAGGCCACTGATTCGCTAACCAATCTTTTCGTACTACTTTTAGATAATTCGGCAATATCTTCGAGGCTCTCACCTTTTGGCTCGGTCAAAACAAAAGTTGTAATTACACCGGCAAATGATATCAAAGAAATAATAACAAAGGTAATATTGAATCCAACCGTTGAAATAACAATTGGAAACAGTAGTGTACCTAAAAAAGCCCCGGCTTTACCAATTCCTGCAGAAAATCCATGACCTGTTGTTCGGTACTCTGTTGGGAATAATTCAGAGGGAAGAATAAATGTTGTTGTATTAGGTCCGAACTCTGTAAACAGATAACTCATTCCGTAAATCACGAAAAATAAAGCTGTCTGTTTTAAAATTCCCGGGAAAATTCCAAGGATTAAAAATGAGATCCCCATCATGATAAAACCTGTAGTTTGAATAGTTTTGCGACCAATCTTATCAATTAAAAAGATGGACAAAATATATCCGGGCAAAGCAAAAATCACAAAAATCAAGAGCGTATAGAGCAACTTGGTTTCAAGGGTCAGGCTTGTAGTTAATGAGTTCAGCAAAATTGGAGTTGAGATAGTATTTCCATAATAGGCATAATCAAGTAAGAACCAACTTCCTGCGGTTCCAAAAAGAGTAATCAGAAGCTTTTTATTTTTGAAAAAGCCTGCCAGATTACTTCTGTTCTTATTCTTTGAACTCACACCATTAAAAGCAACTTCCTTTTTCATGAACCGACCGGCATCCATTGCTGCTTTTTTAGAATCACCCAAAACCTGTGCTGTATATCTGGGAGATTCAGGAAGTTTTCGTCGCAAGTAAATGACCATCATGGAAGGAATAGCTCCTAATCCCAGCATCAGCCTCCAGGCCATATCATGGGGCACATTCAACCCGACCAATAAACCCAAAGCCACCAAAGGTCCGGCTATAAGTCCCAGCGCTTGCATTGAAAACACCAATCCTACCAACTTGCCACGATCTTTTTTATTGGCATATTCGCTCATAATTACAGCGCTTACCGGATAGTCGCCACCTATACCAACTCCCAGGAAAAAACGAGAAAGCAACAACCAGATAAAATTAGGAGAAACAGCAGAAAGTAAAGCTCCAATTACCATAATCATGGCTTCGATTCCATACACTTTTTTTCTACCCATTTTATCTGCAATTCTTCCAAAAATGACTGATCCCAACAACGCGGATATTAAAGAAACACTACCTAACAAACCGGTTTCCAAACTGGTTAAATGCCAAATAGGGGCAATAACTGAGATAGCAACCCCGATAATGAACAAATCGTAAGCATCGGTGAAGAACCCCATACCGGAAACAAACATAGCTTTAAAATGTTGCCTGCCTAACGAAGCATTGTCAAGATAATCCTCTACTTTTTTCATCTTTTGTAATTTTTATCCGGAACCTATATCCGAACCTGATTAATACTTTTATTCTATTAGGAAATAAAATTCCACACAGCGTTATACAATAATGTTAGGGTAAAAGTTTGCTCGATAAAAAATGATTAATGGATAAATTCAGATAGAAAAAATGAACATTTATTTTCAAAAGAATTGAGGAGATTCGAAACTATTTTTTCTTTGTTCAAAAGCATTAAATATGATTTGAGGCCAAAAGTAGTCTAACTAACTTTATAAATAACTCATATAATCACCTAGAAACCAAAAGTTAACACAAACTTAAAAATGAAGATCACATGCATATAATTGAAAAATAACACTATATAACCTTTACTTTATCACAAAAAAAAGCGCTCCTTTTATAAAAGGAGCGCTTTAAAAATTCAATATGATTTTATTATTGTATATCTACAGGTTTTCCCTGCAATTGATTTACCTCATCATACAACGATTTATTAATTTTTGCAGAAAGTGTATCCTGTTTGTATTTCTTGGTAACTTCTGCCATGCGCTGTAACGAAGCCAATGCCATCCGGATATCATCTGTATATTGATTCAGGAATCTGGGTTGCAGGTTATTGTAATAGTTCAGATCCTGCATGTATCGAGTATAAATCTCACCAATCAGTTTGTTGGCCTTGTCGGTAGCTCCAGACTGGTAATACAGATCGGCCCACTGAATAGTAAAGTAATCATAAGGAAATTTCTTATTGGGGAAGAAATACAGTCCTTTATCCATTACCTGAACTGCTGAATCGTAACGATGTGCATTTACCAACGATTGAGCCAATCGCAAATAATCGGGACGAGCCATTAAAGTGGCACTACGCTCACTAACCGGATCAACATACACATCGGGTTCATTTAATCGTCCCCACCTTACCTTAGGATTCATCAATATCTTGTAAGAATCTTCCATATCCACACCTCCTAAACCGCGAATATAGTCTTTAGCTAATGTAGGTTCAAAGCGGTAAACAATACCTTCCATATGACAATACTTAGTAATATCAATTACTTTGCTAACACTGGAAGGACTTGCAAAATAAATCGGACGTTTCCAGTTATTGGTTGCAATTAAATCTAACAACATTACATCGCTTCGATACAAATAATTCTGTGCAATTTTCCAATGAATCTCTTTTACAATATTGCCTGCCTCTTTTAAAGGAACAGTACCCGAATTAACTACAGCGGCCGAATCCACTTTCATATAAAGATCTTTAGTAGGCATATAATCCACACTAACTCCCGATTCAATAGGCAATTTCGTTCTTGGATCATCATCTTTTATGAAATCAACAGCATCTTTTAGCGAAACCTCACCTTTTACCATCGGATAAACAAAAATGGCATTCATTTCTCCACGGTCATATTTTTCAGAAGGAATTGAAAGCGGTAAGGGTGCTGAATTGTATTCCTGCTTAAACAACTGATCAACATACCAGGCTCCGGAAGCCAACATATAATTCACAACACGAACATCAGTTCTGATGCCTTCCACCTCCTGCGCATACCACAAAGGGAAAGTATCGTTGTCTCCATTGGTGATCAATATGGCATTGGGCGCACACGATTCCAGATACATCACAGCAAAATCGCGCATAGCATATCTTCCCGAACGATCGTGTGAGAACCAGCCTTGTTTTGCCATATTCGCAGGAACAAGAATTAAACTAACCAAAGTAATGCCCAATGCAGCAATATGTTTCTTTTTAACGTATTTACTGAGCCACTCATAAAGCAATAACACACCCATTCCTACCCAAATGGAGAACGCATAAAAAGCTCCCGCATATGAATAATCCCTTTCACGGGGTTGTACCGGGGTTTGGTTCAGATATATAATAATGGCCACACCGGTCATGAAAAATAACATGAATATAACCCAGGTATCTTTTTTGTTTTTTAACCAATGAAATATCAAACCTAAAATACCCAGAATAAACGGAAGAAAATAAAACACTGCCCGCCCGCCTTTCTGCATACTCGGAGGCAAATCAGCCTGATTTCCCAGACGATAACTGTCGAACAAGTTAATTCCGCTAATCCAATTACCATTCTGTATTCCTCCCTGTCCTTCAATATGGTTCTGACGACCTACAAAATTCCACAGGAAATATCGCCAGAACATTTGATCAAACTGATATTTAAAGAAAAACTTAAGGTTAGTCAAATAGCTTGGACGAATAAGTGTCTTTGTTTTTCCATTACCCATATCAACAGTAATAGGCGTTCCTCCCTTTCCACCATATTCTTCACTCTGATAAAAGTCTTTATAAATGGGCTTTGAGTTGCTCCACATTCTGGGGAAAATTGTTTCAAAACGTGAGTCGTATATAGGAACCGTACCTTTTCTGTCGTCAATAACAATGTATTTTCCTTTTTTATCATCCCTTTTGTAAACAGGTGTTCCATCTGTACGTCCCACTTCAGGAGCATTATAATATTGACCATACAACAGCGGCCAGGTACCATATTGCTCACGGTTCAAATAGGCCAGTAAACTTACTGCATCCTTCGGGTCATTTTCATTGATTGGGGTATCGGCATTAGCCCGAATTACAAGCATCAAAAAAGAGGAATATCCTATCAGGATAAATGTTATGGCCAATATCGCCGTGTTCAATACCAGCTTACCATGTTTTCGTGAATAATATATCCCATAAACCAATAACCCTATCAAAGCGGCAAAGTAAAATACAGTTCCCGAATTAAAGGGCAGTCCCAGGTCATTCACAAAAAACAGTTCCGTCTTTCCTGCCAGATTTACTACCTGGGGAATGATAACATACATCATCGCTCCCAATATGCCTATAGCTACTGCTCCTGCAATAATGAAACCTTTCCAGGAAAACTTATATTTCTTAAAATAATAAACATAAACCACTGCCGGTATGGTTAACAGGTTTAACAAGTGTACTCCAATAGCCAATCCCGACAAATAAGCGATCAGTACAATCCAACGGTAACCGTTTCGTTCATCTGCAACTTCTTCCCAACGTAAAATAGCCCAGAATGTTACCGAAGTAAAAAATGCTGACATACCGTATACTTCTGCCTCTACAGCTGAGAACCAAAACGAGTCAACAAAGGTAAATGTCATAGCGCCTACAAAACCCGCTCCCAATACTGCCCACGCTTGTCCTTTTGACATCTCTGAACCATCACCTTTAACAAAAAGCTTTTTAGAAAGCAATGTTATTGTCCAGAACAAAAACATGATTGTTAAAGCACTGGCCAGAGCCGACATGATGTTCACCATTACTGCTACATGGGCTAGGTTTCCAAAAGAAAACAGAGAAAAGAATCTTCCCAGCATTTGAAACAAAGGCGCTCCGGGAGGATGGCCTACCTGCAGCTTATATGCTGTCGAAATATATTCTCCACAATCCCACCAACTGGCAGTTGGCTGTATAGTACTTAAATATACTGTTGCCGCTACTCCAAAGGATAGCCAGCCCAGCCAGTTATTTACCTTCTTAAAATTATTCATTATTATTTTGGTTTGTTAAACAGGTATTTCCGGTTGCGAAATTATGAATTTTGAAATTCAAAGCATAAAATTAAGGAATTTTAAGGACCGGATAATTATAATTAAAAAAAGTTTGTACATTTGCACCCCGATTGTCCGATGGTGTAACGGTAGCACTGCAGATTTTGGTTCTGCCTGTCCAGGTTCGAATCCTGGTCGGACAACGAAGTAAAGACGTAAAGAATTAGTGGGGACGCATGTCCCCTCTTTTTTTAAATTATGATAGACAAAAATCAAATAGAAAGTCTGATTCATGAAGCACTGCAAAATACAGATCGCTTTTTGGTGGATATTAAAATCAGTGGCGATAATGTAATACACATTATTATTGATAGTGATACTGCTGTCAGCATAGACCACTGTATTGAATTAAGCAGAAAAGTCGAAGGAAGCTTGGATCGTGAAAAAGAAGACTTTGAATTGAACGTCATGTCAAGCGGACTGGATTACCCCTTTCATTTATTGCGTCAATACAAAAAGTATCTGGGTAAAACCATTCAGATCGTAATGCAAAACGACAAGAAAACACAAGGAACATTAATTGATGCCGAAGAAGATCACATTGTTTTGCAGGAAGAAACTGAGGTCAAACAAAAAAAGATAATCATTAAAAAAGTTGGGGAAACCATTAATATTCCCCTTTCAGAAATCAAACAGGCCAAAGCTGTAATTAACTTTAACTAAAAAATGCTTTGAAAATGGATAATATCAATTTAGTCGAAACTTTTTCTGAGTTTAAAGAGTTTAAAAATATTGACAGAGAAACTATGATGCGCATCATTGAAGATGTGTTCAGAAGTATGCTCATAAAAAAATACGGCGAAGAAAGTAACTTCGACGTTATTGTCAATATCGACCGTGGTGATTTGGAAATCTGGCACTATCGCGAG
Organism: Bacteroidales bacterium; assembly: GCA_016936505.1. Lineage (GTDB taxonomy): Bacteria > Bacteroidota > Bacteroidia > Bacteroidales > F082 > Sulfidibacterium. The sequence continues at coordinate 21,961 of JAFGXS010000005.1, forward strand.
ATTGTTGAAGACGGTGCAGTAGAAGATCCCAATATACAAATCGCATTCTCTGATGCTATAAAAGTTGAACCCGACTTTGAAGTAGGTGAAGAATTTTCAGAGCAGATTTTCCTTGCTGACTTTGGAAGACGTGAGATTTTGGCTATCAGACAAAATCTGGCATCCAAAATTATGGACTACGAAAAAGATAACATCTATAAAAAATATAAGGAAAAAGTTGGTGACGTAATTACTGGCGAAGTTTATCAGGTTTGGAAAAAGGAAATTCTGATATTGGATGACGAAGGAATCGAACTTATTCTACCAAAATCTGAACAGATCCCTTCCGACTATTTCAAGAAAGGCGACACCATTCGTGCTGTTGTATTGAAAGTTGATATGCGCAACAGCAATCCTGTAATTATTCTTTCCAGAACTGCAGAAGTATTTCTTGAAAGATTGTTTGAGTCAGAAGTACCTGAAATTTATGATGGCCTGATCACCATTAAAAAAATTGTTCGTGTTCCGGGAGAAAGAGCAAAAGTTGCTGTTGAATCGTACGACGATCGTATTGACCCCGTAGGAGCGTGCGTCGGAATGAAAGGTTCCAGAATTCATGGCATTGTTCGCGAATTGAGGAATGAGAACATTGACGTGATCAATTATACATCTAACAACAGCCTTTTTATTCAAAGAGCGCTTTCGCCCGCAAAAGTAACATCTATTAACCTGAATGAAAACAAGCATACGGCTGATGTTTATATGCAACCCGACCAGGTTTCTCTGGCTATCGGTAAAGGAGGTTTTAACATCAGACTGGCAGGAAAGCTAACAGGTTACGAAATTGACGTCTACCGTGATAACGATATTGCTGACAATGACGATGTTGATTTACAGGAGTTTTCAGATGAAATTGAACAATGGATCATTGATGAATTTAAAAACATCGGATGTGACACCGCTAAAAGTATTCTGGATCTGGAAATTGAAGAGCTGGTAAACCGTACAGATCTGGAAGAAGAAACAATTCAGGAAGTGATTAATATCCTGAAAGCAGAATTTGAATAACTTTATCAATCATTTAGTTAAGAGATAAAATACATTTTAAGATCAAATAACAGATTTTTAGAAACAGAAAAAAGACACTTTAATATGGCTGGATCATCAGAAACAACAAGATTAAGTAAAGCTGCCAGAGAGTTCAACATTAGTATGAATACTATTATTGAATTTCTTACCAAAAAAGGCTATACTCTTGAAGCCAAGCCAAACACTAAGCTTGAACCTGAAATGTATGACCTCTTGGTAAACGAGTTTCAAAACGAAAAAAAGGTTAAAGAGATTGCACATAAGAAAGGCCTGGAGTTTGTTGGAAAAGAAAGCATTAGCATAGAAAACAAAAAGGCTGAAAAAGAAGAAGTCGAGGATGAGGATTTTGAGCCCGTTGAAGAACTAATTATCAAATCCAGTACTGTTCATTTTCCTGAGAAAACCGAAAAGAAAGAGGTTCATGAAGAACCCAAAAAAGAAACTCCGGTTAAAGATAAACCTTCTGAAGTTACTAATGAAACCAAGGCAAAGCCTTCTGTTGAAGAACTACCAAAAGTAGATAAACAAGAAGTTGAACCACAGGAAACTAAACCAGAAAAAGATTCAGAAGCTAAAGCCGAAGAAATAAAAGAAGAGGACGTTAAGAAAGAGGTTCAAAACAAAGAAGAAGAAAAAACGCCAGGGATTAAAGTTGTTGGTAATATTGATCTGGACAGTATTAATATGAGAACCAGGCCTTCTAAAAAATCTAAAGAAGAGAAGAGGAAGGAAAAAGAAGCAAAAAAACAACAACCTAGAAAAGAAGAATTTCCGGCAAAGGAAGAACAACCTGCACCTAAAAAAGCTGAAACTATTCAGGAAGTTAAACAAGAAAACAAAAATCAGAAAACCCTTACTGAACAACCTGTTCCTGAGAAAAAAGAAAAAGCCAGAGAAGATAATTTTATTCCAACCAAAGTTGAACGGTTGACCGGCCCTACTATTTTAGATAAGATTGAACTTCCAAACGAAGACAATAAAAAGAAAAAGCCTGTTGCCTCATCTTCCAATGCACTAAAAAACAAAAAGAAACGAAAAAGAATTCATTCAGACAATAAAGCTGATGATCAAGGAAACAACAACACGCGCCCGGAACATACAAACAGGCACAACGACAGGAGAAAAAACAACAAAAAACAGCATACTCCTGTAAAACAAGAACCTTCAGAAGAAGAAATTCAGAAACAAATCAAAGAAACGCTTGCACGTCTTTCTGCTCCAACCGGAAAGTCAAAAGCTTCCAAATACAGAAGGCAAAAAAGAGATAACATATCTCAAGCATACGAAAAAGAATTAAAACAGCAGGAACAGGAAAAATCAATTCTTAAAGTAACTGAGTTCCTTACAGCTAATGAATTGGCCAATATGATGAGCATCAGTGTTAATGATGTAATTAAAACCTGTATGCAACTTGGCATGTTTGTTTCTATCAACCAGCGCCTGGATGCAGAAACCATTTCTTTCCTGGCCGATGAATATGGCTACACTGTTAAATTTGTTGACGTTGACGAGCAAGAGGAACAGATAGTTGAAGAAGAAGACGATCCGGCAGATTTAGAAGGAAGAGCTCCTATTGTTACTGTAATGGGACACGTTGATCACGGTAAAACCAAGTTACTTGATTATATCCGTAAGGCCAATGTTGTTGCTGGTGAAGCCGGTGGTATTACTCAGCATATTGGTGCTTACGAAGTTGCTACTGAAGCCGGAAAGAAAATTACTTTCCTTGATACTCCTGGTCACGAAGCCTTTACTGCAATGCGTGCTCGTGGCGCTAAAATTACTGACGTAGCTATTATCGTAATTGCTGCTGACGACAGTGTGATGCCTCAAACCAAAGAAGCAATCAACCATGCTCAGGCTGCCGGTGTTCCTATTGTATTTGCAATTAACAAAGTAGATAAACCTACTGCAAATCCTGATAGAATCAAGGAACAACTGGCCAACATGAATATACTTGTTGAAGATTGGGGCGGTAAATTCCAGTCACAGGAAATTTCAGCCATAACAGGTCAGGGTATTCCTGAACTCCTTGAGAAAGTATTACTTGAAGCCGAAATTCTGGAATTAAAGGCAAACCCGAATAAAATAGCAAAAGGCACTGTAATTGAAGCCAGTTTGGATAAAGGTCGTGGATACGTTGCTCAGATTCTGGTTCAAACCGGAACATTAAGCAAAGGTGACGTTGTAGTAGCCGGTCCGATTTATGGTCGTGTTAAAGCCATGTTTAATGAAAGATCTGTTCAGATCGACAGTGCCGGACCCAGTACTCCAGTATTGCTTTTGGGATTAACAGGTGCACCTCAGGCAGGAGACACATTCCAGGTTATGAAAGACGAAAGAGAAGCCAAACCAATTATTGCAAAACGTCAGCAATTAATGCGTGAGCAAAGCATTCGTTCACAAAAACACATTACACTGGATGAAATTGGTCGTCGTATTGCAATTGGTGACTTTAAAGAACTGAATATTATTGTAAAAGGTGATGTTGATGGTTCTGTAGAAGCATTAAGTGATGCTCTGTTGAAGCTCTCAACAGAAGAAGTTCAGGTAAATATCATTCACAAGGCCGTAGGTGCTATTACAGAATCTGATATCCTTCTGGCATCAGCATCCGATGCTATTATTGTTGGATTCCAGGTAAGGCCAGTGCCCCAAGCACGCAAGCTGGCTGAAAAAGAACAAATCGATATTCGTTTGTACTCAATCATCTACCAAGCCACAGAAGAAATTGAAGCCGCTATCGAAGGTATGCTTACTCCAAAAACCGAAGAAAAAGTTACCTGTAACATTGAAATCAGAGACACCTTTAAGATTACTAAAGTCGGAACCATTGCCGGTTGTTATGTTCTGGACGGAAAAATCAATCGAAACACCAGGGTTCGTCTGATACGAGATGGAATTGTAATTTATACAGGAACACTTGGATCTTTGAAACGATTTAAAGATGACGTTAAAGAAGTTTCTGCTGGTTACGAATGCGGTTTGAATATAGAAAACTTTAATGACATCAAAGTCGGAGATTACATTGAAGGTTTTGAAGAAGTTGAAGTATCAAGAAAAAAATAATTTTTCAGACCAAATAATTAAAGAGGTTCTCAAAAAAGGGGACCTCTTTTTTATTTCTTCAGAGTAAAATAGAATGTACAACCTGTTTTACCATCGCTGATTACACCTGTCTCGCCTTCAAACCTATCAATAATACGCTGAACTATTGAAAGCCCCAGACCATGGCCAGAAACCTCTTTTGAGTGTCGCTCCAATCTTTTAAATTCTGTAAAAAGAGATTGAATCTCTTCAGCACTAAGCCCTTTACCATTATCTTTTACCCAGTAAAGAATACGATCACCTTCATCGTCAAATCCAATCTCAACAACAGGAGGCTTACCTCCGTATTTAATAGCATTGGCAATATAATTTGACCAAACTTCTTCAATCCAGGGTTGATAACAAGACACCTCTGTCCATTCGTCAGGTAGAATTATTCTGGCACTGGACTTAGCCACAAGATCACCTAAGCGTTCCAAAACATTATCAACAGCCAACACCATATTAATCGGTTCAAGTCGCACATTATCCCTGTTACGAACATCAGCCAGAAGCAATAATGCATCAACGATACTCATCATTTTATTAGCTCCCTGACTGATTGCCTGATAGGCTTCCACCATTTCATCACCTAATAAATGGCTTTCTTTTAGAAGCTCTATACGTGTCCATTGAGCTGCCAACGGACTTTTCAAATCATGGGCAACAGTATGGGCAAAGGCGTTCAGTTCGTTCAAAGTTTGCTTCAATTCTGTGATCTCGTACAACATAATGATATTGCCAATAGCATGATTCTTATTATTTAGTAAGGGAGTTTTCTGAATTTCAAAAATTCGTTTTCCTGGTTCTAATATCAGCTCTGTCTTAATTTCTGGTGTATTTGGATTGGCTGAAAGAATCTTATTCAAGCCCGGCAAAACCTCTGAGACTGAAGTGCCCAAAACATTATTTTGTACTTTACCTATAATGTTTTCTGCTGTAGGGTTCATTTCTAGAATACGTAACTTATTGTCTATTAGAATTACTCCAATTCTTACATTCTTAAAAACAAGATGATGAGCAACCGGAACAATATCAAACAGCTTATATTTCCATAGAAGAATTATTAATAAGATTCCGGCCAACACAAATGTTAGTGGGGTTGGATCATATGATCCCAATGGTTTAAGCCCAGTAATATACAGCGAATTTGGAACCAGGATAATAATAATAAGTAGAGCTATCAGGAAGTTTTGTGTTTTGAAAAGTTTTGGACGGTGCATCACGCCCCAAACAAGGATAACAGAACCTGCTATCATACTTAGATATGCATAAACAGCCCACAGATAAAATCCAAGATTGTATACCTTATAAAACCGAACAAACCCGTTTTCTTCAATAAGACGGAAAGATTTGTAAAAAAAATCATGATCATTTACAAACAATACCTGAGCAAAGGTGAGTATGGGAATTATTGCCAACAGGACAATGATTCGCTTTGTCAGCCAGCTATCATACTGTGCAAATGAAATCGCAAATAGCAGCCAAAAATATACTGAAGTTATATCGCCAAAATACTCTAACCTGAGCATAACAAACTTCCATTGTGGGTCAGTATTAAAAAATCCAAGCAGAAATCCTAGCGACCAAATACCTGCCCCAAAAGCCATCAAGCTAAAGTAAGTAGTTCCTCGAGCAGGCCGCATTCTCCATCCTAATATAGCCACCAAAAATGAAGTAACAACTGCCAGAACATAGATAGGAAAAACCGGTGTCAATTGCCATAAGTACATCTTAGTTTATTTAGTTTTCAAAAATGATTCTTATGCTTAATATTCATTTTCATGCATGAATTGCAAAATCATTGTTTTTATAAAAGTGTTCAGCTGTGAAATTACAAACTTTTTTATTCGGTTTACTCAGACAATGTAACTCAATGTAGTTGAAAACATTTATTTTTTATCAGATAATAACTTAGGCAAATCACTGATTACCCAGATCCACTATGTAACTGAGAAAAAAAAGCCGGTTCTTACGAACCGGCTTCACAACAAATTAACCAATATTAACCTCTACAACTAATATTGTCTCTTTAATTATCCGAGCATTTTTTCCATCAAGTCAACAACGCGGGTTGAATAACCCCATTCATTGTCGTACCATGACAGTACTTTTACAGTTTTACCCTGTACCATTAATGCATCGGCATCATAGATTGATGAGTGGCTGTTATGAATAACATCCACAGAAACGATGGGATCTTCGCAGTATTCAAGAATACCTTTCATTGGGCCTTCGGCTGCTTCTTTCATCGCTTGGTTTACTTCTTCTTTAGTTACTTCGCGTTTCAGGTTTACCACGAGGTCAACCAATGAACCGGTTGGTGTAGGAACACGGATTGCCATACCATCCAAACGTCCGTTCAATTCAGGAATAACCTTTCCTACTGCTTTTGCAGCACCTGTTGTGGTAGGAATTTGTGAGACCGCAGCTGAACGGGCACGACGCAAGTCTGAATGAGGAGCATCCAAAATTACCTGATCGTTGGTATATGAGTGAACGGTTGTCATTAAACCATTTTCAATTCCAAAACGATCGTTCAGGACTTTAGCAATAGGAGCCAGACAGTTGGTAGTACAACTTGCGTTGGATACACACTGGTCTTCGTCGCGCAACATATCGTCGTTAACACCTAAAACAATCATATTATCAATCTGATCCTTTGAAGGAACAGTCAAAATAACTTTCTTAGCTCCGTTTTTCAGGTGATCGCCATAACCGCCTTTGTTGCTTTCTCTGGAACGAAAAACACCTGTTGCTTCAACAACAACATCAGGAGTTTGTGCCCATTTGATGTTGATAGGTGAACGTTCTGCTGTAATCGGAATAGCAACTCCGTTTACAATAATGCTGCTTTCGTCAAAATCTACAGTTCCGTTAAATTTTCCCTGTGTTGAGTCATATTTCAGCAAATGTGCCAAGGTTTTGGTGTCAGTTAAATCGTTAACACCTACGATTTCCATGTTGTTTCTTTCAAGAGCAATTTTGAACACGTTTCGACCAATGCGACCAAATCCGTTAATTCCAATTTTGATTTTTGACATGATACTGTTTTTTTTAATTTATTTTCTTGTACTCTTAATTCAGTTTAAGCACTAACTTTGTCTTCAATGCATTTTGCGATGCAAAAATACTGATAAAAAAATTTCAAAATACCGAACCGGAGGAGCGTCATGGACAAAAAATTCCAATCAAAAGCACTCGAAGCCAACCTGGCAGAAACACGTTATAAAGACATTAAAATACCCATTGATTTTCAGGAGTTTATAAATCTATCAAAAAAGTACTACGGAATACACAAACGCGCAAACGATTGCATAATAGAATATCAGCATCCTTTTTCTAATAAAAAATTTGTTGTTGAAGAATTAAGAAAGATTTTGATCGCGGATTATTGGTTCTATATCGGATTAGATTTTCCTGACAAAGCTTTCACTATTCCCTTATCATTACTCGAAAAATTACTAAATGATGATCTAACTTCTGTTGAATTGAAGGTTTTTATTATCAATACGCTGCTCGAGTTCACACAAAAACTATTTAATGAAAAAAACGATTATTATAATACGATTTTGAGTTGCTGCAAAGTATTAAAAAACGGACTCGACAAAAACAAAGTAAGTTATATACAGGCTTCGCGTTACTTCAAAAAACACCTCGAAAACATTTCCGCCGATCCTAAGCTTAGTGAAAATGCCTTCCAATTAACTTATAACATTTATTCTGCTTCTCTCGAATTTTGGGAAAATTCAACGCATACAGAAAAATGGTGCGAGCAAAAAAAAGACATCATTAAAGTCGATCTGAAAACACTAGATCAAAAAATTGGTGAATCCTATTTTAATGAACTTAACAACCTACTCCAAAAACAAAATACCTGGGAAGAGCTTACTCAGAATGTCCCTGATTATGATGATATAGCTGACCATTTTGCACAATCTATTGACCTGTTTCCCAGTTTTATTGAAAAGTTTTATTTCACATTTTATTTGTTGCAGCTCGATGGAATGAAAGACCACAGAGAGCGGTTAATCTGGACCATCAATAAAATGCTGGTTCAAACCATGGAGGAAATAAAACAAGATGATATTCAAGACTTTATTGATCAGGTTTTTGATTATGCCGAAGGGCTTCGTGTAAGCCATACTTCTTCTGTATTAGACATTCTTCTTACTGTAGGAAAAAAAGTAATCGACCTGGATCAAAGTGAAAAAAAGAAACTGGTGAAACACACCGAAGCCAGATTGATTGAGTTTGGCTTTGAAACACCTGGCACTGTTTATGTTAACGAAGACTGGCAGTTGCACATCAACGAAAACCACATAAAAAACATCAGGGTTTGGCTGGAGCTTATTGAATACTCACAGTCGGAAATGGAGAAACTACTTTCCGCTTTAATTGTGAACCTGAAACTGGGCGGGATTTTCATCAGCGACACTGATCTTTTTCAGCGCGAAATCACCAAAATTCTAAATTCAAACATCACTCCATTTTACAAAAAAGTAAAACAACTTACACGCATTTTTCCTGTTTACTTCAATGAAATAGGTGCAGAAGGTGAAATCCGAAAAGTAACCACTACCATGGATGAAACCTCCAAACGAGAAGACAAACTCATCCATTTTCTGCGCAAACAGGTTCATACCGAAAGCAACAATACGCTGATTGATTTAACACGTCGCATTTTTCAGTTTTGGTATGATGGGAACCTTGAACTATTGAAAAATACGCTACCAAAAAATGTTTACGACAGTATCGATTTGGAAGGAAGATGGTTCGCACCGGTTCATAACATGGTAAAAGAAATGGCTGAAAAGACAAAGTTATCGGCCAATAAACTGCTTGCTTTGGATGTAGAACCTTTTGAAAATTTGCTTTCTTCGCTATCTGAAGCCAACAACGAAGACAAAGAACGCCTGCTTGATATCAGAGATTTATACGCTTATCTGAAAGAAAAATACTCTTTTGAAACGGTAAATATCATCAGTTTGCTTAGGCGCTTTTCTTACATTCCTGATGAAGAAGTTGCCAAACTGGAAGAAGCCCTGGAGGAAGAAAATATTGAAACTTCGTTGAAACTGATCTACAGTTTCATGAACCATTTGAAAGAAATTATTTTCGACAATAAAGCCAGCGAGGCCTGGGAAAATATTTACCACAAAAGGCATATTGCTATTGGAATTCCCTCGATGTATGGTGTGTACCGCGAACCTAAATTTGAAGCACTCGGCTTAACTTTCCGGTTGGAAAAAGTGGCCACACGACTTATGGAAAAAGTGGTTCAGCACATTAACCTCAATTATATTTCGGGGAAAACCCTGAAAGAAATTTATGTCATTCTTGATTACTTCAGAGAAGGACTCGAACTCGACGGTATCACTAACCAGAGTTTCAATGCAAACCTGCTGATGCTGAAATACAGCCTGGTTTCACAAAGTTTTTCTTTCGATCAGTATATCAATATTTTTCAGTTTATTGCGGATGACGTTAAGAAAACTCTGATTAAATATTTCCTAAAAACCTATGAGGTACCTCTTAAAATAATAGTTCCACAGCTTTTTGATAAAGAAAACCGACTAACGCCAAAACAGAAACACGATTTAATCAACAAAAATTCGGAAGAGTTTTACAGAACTATTATTTCTGAAGCTTTCCTGATGCAACCTCTGGATAATTTCATTCTGAAGATTGTTGATTCGCTCAGACAAATGGCTGACAATTTGCCTCAGGAAATGATCAAAGAAATTATGTCGTACAATTCGGATCTGATTATTGCCCGTTTAGCCAGACCCAACCCAAGCCTAGACAACCAGGTATTTTTGGGTTCCAAGGCATATCATTTAAAAATCTTACGCATGGCCGGTTTTCCTGTTCCTCCAGGGTTTGTGCTTACAACAGAAGCATTTCGCCGACATCAGGCTATTACGGGACATGAGGAGTTAAGAAAGGAAATGTATCAAATGATCAGGAACCATCTTAATTTGGTTGAAAAAGTTACCCAAAATGAATTTGGAAATCCTGAGAACCCGTTACTTTTGTCTGTTCGCTCAGGAACTGCTATTTCCATGCCCGGAGCTATGGATACCCTACTGAATGTGGGTATGAATGATGAAATTACCGAAAGCCTAAGCAAAATTTCTGGTTTCGAATGGTCGGCATGGGATTCCTACCGACGCTTGTTACAAAGCTGGGGCATGGCTTACGGATTGACACGAGATGAGTTTGATGCCATCATCAATCAGTTCAAAATAGATTACAAAGTAGATCAAAAAGGAAACTTTTCGCCTGCAACCATGAAAAAGCTAGCTTTTACCTATAAGCAAAAACTAGCTGAGAACCAGATTTATTTTGAAGAAGATGTGTTTAAGCAACTCATAACCATTATCAATTTAGTCATCGAGTCATGGTCGTCCAAAAGGGCTATCGTTTATCGAGAACACCTTCAGATTGCTGACGAATGGGGAACCGCAGTAATTGTTCAAAAAATGATTTTCGGAAACAAAAAAAGCAGTTCCGGTAGTGGTGTCGTGTTCACACAGCACCCAAAAAATCCACGGCAAAGTGTTCACCTGTATGGTGACTTTACTTTCCAGAGTCAGGGAGAAGATATTGTAGCCGGGTTGGTAAAACCATTCCCGGTAAGTAAATCACAATTAACCGACAACCAAAATGGACAAATGACTCTTGAAGAAATGTATCCGGAGCTGTATAAAAGATTGTATGAAATTGCCGTTGAACTAACAGAAGACCTTGGCTATAACCCCCAGGAAATTGAATTTACTTTTGAATCGGAAGATCCTGACGATTTGTATATTCTGCAAATCAGAGATATGGATATGGCTACTTTCCGGACTTCATACCGCTTTGTGAAGCCTATTAATAAAATGAAACTTTCGGGAAGAGGCATCGGAATTGGCGGAGGCGCATTGAATGGCCGTGTTGCCATCGATATGCACGACATAGAAACAATCCACCAAAAATATCCCGGAGAATCTGTTGTATTAATTCGGCCCGACACGGTTCCCGATGACATTGGTATGATTTTCGAAGCCGACGCTCTTCTTACGGCAAAAGGTGGAGCTACTTCTCATGCTGCCGTTACCGCTGTTCGGTTAGGAAAAACGTCTGTTGTTAACTGCACTGGTTTGTTGGTTTACGAAAAGGAAAAGTATTGTCAGCTGAACAAAGATATATTTCATGTGGGAGACAAAATTTCGCTCGACGGGCATTTAGGAAATATTTACAAGGGTCATACCAATATCGAAACCGGAGACGAACCTATTGAATTCCATTTCTAAAAAACAAACAACTTAACATACAACTGTTTACAAAATTTAATGCATTGATTTTTCTTTGATTTTTCTTGATACGGACAAATGTTGAGATGACTGTTTTTGTCGTATTTTTGCCGCCTATGGAAAACATCAGAAACTTTTGCATTATTGCCCATATTGATCACGGTAAGAGCACACTGGCCGACCGTTTGCTGGAATACACTGGTACTGTATCCGAACGCGAGCTTCAGGCCCAAGTACTGGATGATATGGATCTGGAACGCGAACGCGGCATTACCATTAAAAGTCATGCCATCCAGATGGATTATGAGCTAGACAATAAAAAGTATGTTTTGAACCTGATTGATACTCCGGGACACGTCGATTTCTCCTATGAAGTTTCCCGTTCCATAGCAGCCTGCGAAGGAGCGTTGTTAGTTGTTGATGCTACTCAGGGAATTCAGGCTCAGACAATCTCAAATTTATATCAGGCTATTGAACACGATCTGGAAATTATTCCAGTACTGAATAAAGTTGATCTCGACAATGCCATGCCTGAAGAAGTCAAGGATCAGATTGTTGATTTGCTGGGGTGCGATTACGAAGATATTTTAGAAGCAAGCGGTAAAACAGGATATGGTGTCGATAATGTTCTGGAAGCCATTATTCACAGAGTTCCGGCTCCTAAAGGCGATACTAAAGAACCTTTACAGGCCCTGATCTTCGACTCGGTTTTTAATCCTTTCAGAGGTATTATTGCCTATTTCAGAATTATGAATGGCGAAATCAACAAAGGAGATCTGGTTAAATTTGTAAATACAGGCAAAGAATACAATGCTGATGAAATTGGCGTTTTACGCTTAAAACCTGAACCACGCAACAAAGTTAGCGCTGGAAATGTTGGATACATTATTTCGGGTATCAAAGTTTCGAAAGAGGTTAAAGTAGGTGATACGATTACCCATGTGGAAAATCCTTGTAAAACAGCTATTGCAGGATTTGAAGATGTAAAACCCATGGTTTTTGCCGGAATCTATCCTGTTGAAGCTGATGATTATGAAGAACTTCGCGCAGCTATTGAAAAGTTACAGCTGAATGATGCTTCCCTCACTTTTGAACCCGAATCATCTTTGGCTCTTGGATTTGGATTCCGTTGCGGTTTCCTCGGTTTGTTGCACATGGAAATCATTCAGGAGCGACTGGACCGTGAGTTCAACATGAACGTAATCACAACCATGCCCAACGTTTCGTACAGGGTTGTCACCAACCGGAAAGAAACTATTGAGGTTCACAACCCATCCGGTCTTCCCGAACAAAAATATGTTGATCATATTGAAGAGCCGTTTATTAAAGCGCAGATAATTACTCAGACTGAATACATCGGTCCTATTATGAAGCTCTGCCTTGATAAACGAGGAGAATTAAGAAATCAGGTTTACCTGACTACCGGTAGAGTCGAGCTAACTTTAGATATGCCTTTGGGTGAAATTGTGTTCGACTTTTACGATAAACTAAAAAGCATTTCAAAAGGATATGCTTCATTCGATTACCACATAGACAATTATCGTCCGGCCAAACTGGTGAAACTGGATATTCTGTTGAATGGAGAACCTGTCGATGCCCTTTCAACATTGATTCACGAGGACAATGCCTATAGTTTTGGCAGAAGAATCTGTGTAAAGTTAAAGGATCTCATCCCCCGTCAGCAGTTCGACATTGCTGTTCAGGCCGCTATCGGAGCAAAAATTATTGCCCGTGAAACCATTAAAGCGGTTCGAAAAGATGTAACTGCTAAATGTTACGGCGGTGATATTTCACGTAAACGAAAACTACTGGAAAAGCAGAAAAAAGGTAAAAAACGCATGCGCCAGGTAGGAAATGTGGAGGTTCCACAACAAGCTTTCCTTGTAGTTTTACGTTTGAACGACTAACTTATTTCAAATAAAATTCTTTTTTCCTGTAACTATACTGCCTGCTCTTCGTTATACCTATAAATGAGCAAAGCTTTACTGAATGACCATTGGGGAATACAACCGTTGTGTAGATGATTATTCGGATGGACTGTACAGGTTCCTGTTGAAAAATCTGAAAGATGATGAATTAGCAAAGGATCTGGTTCAGGAATCCTTCATGCGGCTTTGGACCAAACGAAAAGATATTGACCCTGCAAAAAGTAAGTCGTATTTGTTTACCGTTGGCTATCATGCTTCCATCGACCATATAAGAAAGCACAGCAGAATGGAGGCTTTCTCAGAAAAACACGAAACAAAAGCTATACAGATCAATTATTCTGATGCCAAAGAAATTCTCGAAAAAGCAGTTGAATTGCTTCCCGAAGATCAGAAAGCTGTACTGATGCTCAGAGATTATGAAGGATATTCTTACAAAGAAATAGGTGAAATTACCAACCTGACGGAAAGCCAGGTGAAAGTATATATTTTCAGGGCTCGGGTATTTTTAAAGAAATACATTGTAAACCCTGATTATGTGATTTAGTGATGAAGATTACGAAAGAAAATTACGGCATTCTTGTCATCGATTATCTCGATGGAAACCTTTCTGCAAAGGATCAGGAAGCGCTGTTGCATTTTCTGGATGAACATCCTGATTTAAAAGAAGAAGTGGAACAACTAAACGAAGTTAATCTCAAAACTCCAGACACTTCTTTTCCCGGTAAAAATAAACTCAAAAAGCCAGAGCTTATTTCAGTCTCCGGAATTGACGAAAGCAATTATGAAGAGTTCTTATTGCTTGCTTTGGATCAGGAATTATCTGCTGAAGAAACTGAAAGTTTTTCGCTCTTCATGAAAAACAACCCACAGCTAAAAACAGAACACGAAGAATTTTTCAAAACCAGGCTGATACCCGATACTTCAATTGTATATTCTTCAAAAGCACAACTCAGAAAAAATATCAGCATTGGTCCTATTCTGTGGATGAGCAGTGTTGCAGCAGCAATTGCAGTACTGTTAGGCTGGCTCTTCTTTTTTAACAATAGTAACGACAGCGTTACAAAACAGTTCCAACGAAACTCATTGGCTATTTTTGAAATGCCATTACAGTCCATACCCTTCAAAAATAATATTGCAAATCCTGAATTATTGCCCGGACCAGAACCTAATAGACCATCTGCAACAACCCCAAAACCAACGGGCACATATTTAAGAAACCCCGTTTTGATTGCACAGTTATCGCCCAGAAACAACAAAATCACTTTAATTTCCGGTGAAACACCTCAAATTGTTGCGGTTCAAAACACTACATTTTCCCATCAGGAAATTATGGCAAATACTAAACCACGAAAAAAGAAACCCCATATTCTGCTTGCCATGCTGGAAGGCGGAGTGAAAGCCGTAAATTTTTTAACTGACAAGGATATGTTATTGGTTAAAACATACAATCAACAGGGGCAGTTAGTGCAATATCAGGTACTTGGTGATGATTTTAATTTTGACAAACAAATCAACGATAAGAAATAAAAAAAGGGAGCCAATTGGCTCCCTTTTTTGTATTCAAGAACTTCTATAATCCCAAACTGATTGAAACCAGCTCGGCAATGTCATAGTTCTTTACTTCTTCTTCTTTATTCTTGTATTTAATTCCGTCTGTCATCATGGTCATACAGAAAGGACAGGAAGTACAAATAATGCTGGCACCTGTTTCCAAAGCCTGTTCGGTGCGTTCAATAAACACTTCCTTATCGCCTTTCTCTGCTTCTTTAAACATTTGTCCGCCACCGGCACCGCAACACATTGCAAAACTGCGGTTCTTTTCCATCTCAACTTTTACAGAAGGAATAGCTTTCAAAATATCGCGGGGAGCATCATATTCTCCATTACCTCTTCCCAGATAACAAGGATCGTGGTAAGTAATTTTTTGTCCGGCAAACTTGTCGCTGTTTATAGTCAGCTTACCTTCGTCAATAGCTTTTTGCAGGAACTGTGTATGATGCTGAACTTCATAATTGCCTCCTAAATCGCAATATTCATTCTTCATGGTATTGAAATCATGCGGATCGCAGGTGACTATCTTGTTCACTTCATAACCGTTCATCACTTCAATATTGGTCATCGCCTGCATTTGATAAAGCATTTCATTACCTGCACGACGGGCCACATCACCACTGTCGCTTTCCTCGGTTCCCAACACGGCATAATCCACTTTCAAATAATTCAGAATTTTAACAAATTCACGAATTACTTTTTTGTAACGATCGTCAATTGCTCCTGCAGAACCCACCCAAAATAAATATTCAGGTTTTTCATTGTTGGCAAACTTATCGGCCATCAAAGGAACTTCCAGGCCTTCTGCCCACAACATACGATCATCCTGAGCAAATTGCCACGGAGCACCGTTGTTCTCAATATTTGCAAACATGGTATTCAGTTCAGCCGGTGCTTTTGACTCTTCCATCACCAGATAACGGCGGGCTTCCAAAATAATTGACGGCTGATTAATGTTAATCGGACATTCCTGTGCACAGGCATTACACATGGTACAGGCCCACAATTCTTCTTCGGTAAGATAGTCCATAACCAAATGTTTTCCATCGTCAAATTCTTTACCCTCTTTTACCAGTCCCGGACCTTTTTCTTTCATTCGGGCACGCGTGTTCATCATTACTTTACGCGGCGACAATAACTTTCCGGTAATATTTGCAGGACAAACCGAAGTACAGCGTCCGCATTCGGTACAAGCCAGCGAATTAAAATAATTTACCCAGTTCAAATCATCCACATCCAGCGCACCAAAACGTTCTACCGTTTCTTCTTCTGTATTTTCATCAAAAGTTGCATTGGGGTCAAGCATCACTTTTACCTCTTTGGTAATATTATCCATATTTTCGATATATCCCAAAGGTTCAACTTTACTTACAAACACATTCGGAACTGACATAAACACATGGAAGTGTTTTGAATAAGGAAGAATATTCGCAAAAATGAAAATCAGTAAAATATGTGTCCACCAGTTAATTTGATACCACATCCAAGCCTGTTCAACCGTCATGCTCGAAAATAATCCAACCAGATAATGACTGATCGGATACAGGCCTTCTACCTGGGTTCCTGTTAAAGCAGCCCATTTCAGATAAAACGTGTTCATACCCAACAACGAAACCATCAAAACAAAAATGATGGTCAGAGCCAGAACGGCATCATACTCTGAAACCGGTTTCATTTCCACACCCGAGAAACGTTTCACGTGCAAAATCAGGCGACGGGCAAGGAAAATGATCATAGCTACCAAAATGATTAAAGCAAATACATCGCCGAAGGCCATCAGAGAACTATAGACAACGCCTAAAACACTGAAGACTTTCTCGTGACCGCTTAATCCGTCAACTACCATTTCGATACTACCGAACAAAATGATCATAAAACCCCAAAAGACCAAGGCATGAACCAGCCCAATTACAGGACGACGAAAAATTTTTACCTGAAAACCTGCCACATCCAGAGTATTCCACAACCTTTTCCCGATGTTTTTCAGAGGCTTTCTTTTAGTAAACTTAAAATACTTAAAATAGCGCTGAATACTAAAAGTGAACACCCCGAGCGTGATCAGCAGTGCAACTAAAAATACGATTTGCTTTATCATAATGTTATAGTTTAGATTCAAAAAATCGAAGTTACAATTTTAATAAATATCTTGTTAAGAATGAATATAAATATTACGCATGCGTAGTAAAATTATTGAAAGATAATTTACAGTGCAAACCTTTGAAATAAGGCATTTCAAAACAATTATGAGTTATTCAGAACCAACCTGATAACACTTTTCATTATATTTGCGCATCTTAAAAATTGCCATTATGCAGGTTCCTAAAATCTATCACCCTGAAAATCATATCAGAATAGTAACTGCAGCTTCTTTATTCGACGGACACGATGCCGCCATTAACGTCATGCGCAGAATCATTCAGAACACCGGTGCCGAAGTAATTCATTTGGGTCATAACCGCTCGGTTCATGAAATAGTCAATACTGCCATGCAGGAAGATGTGCAAGCCATTGCCATTACTTCTTATCAGGGTGGCCACATGGAATTCTTCAAGTACATGTACGATATGTTGAAGGAAAACGGATTTGGCCATATCAAGATTTTTGGTGGTGGTGGTGGTGTGATCCTTCCTAAAGAGATTGAAGAATTACATGCATATGGAATAACAAGAATTTATTCACCTGATGATGGCATGGAAATGGGGCTTCAAGGCATGATTAACGATCTGATAGAAAAATCGGACTTCCCCACCGGAAATGATATTCAGGTTACGATTGAAGACATAAAAAACAAAAACTACAGGGCCATTTCGCGCCTGATTTCTGCTGCTGAGAATTACCGGGAAAAGGTTGAAGAACTCATTAATCAGTGTGCCAGGGAAAAAGAAAAATCACATACTCCTGTATTAGGGATTACCGGAACCGGTGGTGCCGGAAAATCTTCGCTTGTAGATGAAATTGTACGCAGGTTCCTGAATGATTTTCCTGATAAGACCATTGCTATTGTTTCTGTTGATCCATCCAAAAGAAAATCGGGAGGAGCCTTGCTGGGAGACCGGATTCGCATGAATTCCATCGACCATCCCAATGTTTATATGCGTTCACTGGCAACCAGAGAATCCAACCTTTCCATTTCAAAATATGTGAAAGATGCTGAGATCATTGTGCAGGCAGCAGGTTTCGATCTTATCGTTCTGGAAACTTCGGGAATCGGGCAGTCGGATACAGCCATTGTAGATCATAGCGACCTTTCCATGTACGTTATGACCCCGGAATACGGTGCCGCAAGCCAGTTGGAAAAAATTGACATGCTGGATTATGCCGATATTATTGCACTGAACAAGTTCGACAAACGCGGTGCACAGGACGCTCTGCGCGATGTACAAAAACAGTTTCAAAGAAACCATTTGCTTTTCGAACACAATGTGGAAGAGATGCCTGTTTACGGAACCACAGCTTCACAGTTTAATGATATGGGAACCAATGAGCTTTATGTTGCGTTGCTCAATAAAATCAAAGAGAGAACAGGGGTTTCCTTTGACTTGGAAGACAGGCAGCAAAAAATCACTGAAAAGATTCATATTATTCCACCCAATCGTGTTCGTTACCTTTCTGAAATTGCCGACACGGTTCGGCAATACAACCAGTGGACTAATGATCAGTCTGACATTGCCCAGCGTTTGTTTAGTCTGAACCAGTCGATTAACGAGATGAAACGCGTTGGTGACAGTGAAACAGAAGAAAAGCTTAAAGCAGCTTACGAAAAACTGGTTAAGGAACTGGACCCGAAAAACCTGCAGATTATTCAAGCCTGGGACGAAAAGAAACAAGCCTATGCGGCAGATGTTTTCCATACCCAGGTAAGAGATAAAGACATTCAGACCATAACCTATGTTGAAACGCTTTCGCAAAATAAGATTCCAAAAATAAGTCTGCCTAAATTCAAAAGCTGGGGTGAAATTCTGAAATGGGTTTTGTCAGAAAATGTGCCAGGAGAATTTCCTTATGCTGCAGGCGTTTTCCCGTTTAAGCGTGAAGGAGAAGATCCAACCCGTATGTTTGCCGGTGAGGGCGGGCCAGAAAGAACAAACCGCCGTTTTCATTATGTATCCAAAGGAATGCCTGCCAAAAGGCTTTCCACCGCTTTCGACTCGGTAACATTATACGGCGAAGACCCGGATCGAAGACCTGATATTTACGGGAAAATAGGCAACTCCGGCGTTTCTATTGCTTGTCTCGACGATGCCAAGAAACTATATTCGGGTTTTAACCTGGCCGATCCCAAAACCTCTGTTTCCATGACCATCAACGGCCCGGCTCCTACTTTAGTAGCTTATTTTATGAACGCTGCCGTTGATCAGCAATGCGAGCTGTACATCCGCGAAAACGGTTTGGTTGAGGAAGTGGAAATGATCATCGATAAAATCTACAAAGAAAGAGGCACCGAACGTCCCGGATATCAGGGCAACCTTCCGGAAGGTAATGATGGTTTGGGTTTATTATTACTGGGCGTTACCGGTGATATGGTATTACCAAAAGATATTTATGACCACATAAAAAAAGAAACCTTACGTAAAGTTCGGGGTACTGTTCAAGCCGATATTCTAAAAGAAGACCAGGCACAAAACACCTGTATTTTTTCTACCGATTTCTCACTGAAACTAATGGGCGACATCCAGGAATATTTCATCGAAAAGGATGTAAGAAACTTCTACAGTGTTTCCATTTCTGGTTACCACATTGCCGAAGCCGGTGCCAATCCCATTTCACAGCTGGCATTCACATTAGCCAACGGATTCACCTACGTTGAATATTACAAGTCGAGGGGTATGGATGTAAACAAATTTGCTCCAAACCTTTCCTTTTTCTTCTCCAATGGCGTCGACCCTGAATACGCAGTTATTGGCCGCGTAGCCCGATTGATTTGGGCTAAAGCCATGAAACTGAAATACCATGCCAACGACCGGGCACAGAAACTGAAATACCATATTCAGACCTCAGGCCGTTCGTTGCACGCCCAGGAAATCGAGTTCAACGATATCCGCACAACTTTACAGGCGTTGTACGCCATTTACGACAATTGCAACTCGTTGCACACTAACGCTTACGACGAAGCCATTACAACACCTACCGAAGAATCGGTTCGCAGAGCCATTGCTATTCAACTCATCATTAACCAGGAGTTAGGTTTGGCTAAGAACCAGAACCCGTTGCAAGGTTCATTTATTATTGAAGAACTCACCCGGCTGGTGGAAGAAGCTATTTTGCCTGAGTTCGACAAAATAACCGAACGCGGTGGTGTGCTGGGAGCTATGGAAACCATGTACCAGCGCAGTAAAATCCAGGAAGAATCGTTGTATTACGAGAACCAAAAGCACAGCGGAAAACTACCTATTGTCGGGGTAAACACTTTCCTTACCGGAAAAACATCCCACACAGTTATCCCCAACGAAATCATTAGGGCAACCACCGAAGAAAAGGAATACCAGATCCACATGCTGAAACAACTGCACAAAACATGGGAAGATGAAACGCAACATCAGCTTCACAAACTGCAACAGGCAGCGGTTCAGAACAAAAACATTTTCGAACAGCTTATGGAAGTGGCTAAATATGCATCTATTGGTCAGATCACCAATGCTTTGTTTAGTGTAGGCGGACAATATCGCAGAAATATGTAGTGGTTTTGTTTTCATTTACTAACTTTACCCTGCAAAAACAATTGTCATGATCAATAAGTGTATTCTTGTTATCTATCCTGAGGTTCATGAAACCAGAATAGGAATTTACCGCAATATGGACCCGGTTTTTCTGAAAACCATCCGCCACAACGATGAAGATTTGGCCGCGTTTTCTTCCGTCCCCGAACAAAAGACCTTTCGCAAGGATGCCATTCTGAAAGAATTGAAACGCAACGACCTCCGGCTCGAAAACATTGCCGTGGTAATGGGCAGAAGCGGCATGGTAAAACCTGTTTCGCAGGGTGTTTTTGAGATCAATAACACCATGATTAATGACCTTACCGTTGGCGTGATGGGAATGCACGAAACCAATCTTGGTGGACTTATTGCTTTTGATCTGGCCAATGAATTGGGCGTAAAAGCTTACATGGCCAACCCCGTAGTAGTGGATGAACTCACCGATTTAGCCCGTGTAACCGGCCACCCCATGTTCGAACGCAAATCAATCTTTCATGCTTTGAACCACAAACATGTGGCCTGTAAATATTCAAAATCGGTTCATAAAAAATACACCGACCTCAACCTGATTGTTTGTCATGTGGGGAGTGGCGGAGTTTCTATCGGAGCTCACCAGAAAGGTAAAGTTGTGGATGTGAACCAGGCTTTCGACGGCGGTGGCCCATTTTCTATTCGCAGAACAGGCACTTTGCCCATGGGGCAGCTGGTTCACCTTTGCTTCAGCGGAAAATATACTGAACAGGAAGTTATGGAAATGATTACCTCAAAGGGAGGGTATTTCGCTTATCTGGGAACCGACAATGTTAATGCCATCAACCGCATGATTGCCGAAGGCGACGAAAAGGCACGGTTTATTTCGATGGCGCTGGCCTATGCCGTTTCAAAAGAAATAGCCTCTCATTATGCCACATTAGAAGGAAAAGTGGATGCTATTATTCTTACCGGACTTATTTTCGACAGCGAACTGTTCCTCGAAGATGTGAAAAACCGTGTTGGTGGCATTGCACCCATTGCCCTCTACCCTTCTGTTAACGACCTTGAAGCACTGGCCAGTTATGGACTGGGAATTCTGAAAGGAGAAGTAACGCTAAAAGAATACATTTAGGATATTTTAACCGAACACGTTTTTTATAACCTGCTCAATTTGGCTACTTTTGCCATTATTTTGAAATACAGGTGCATGAACCGGAAAACACTTACTCTATTATTTTTCACCGTTCTGATCAACATGGTCGGACTGGGTATTATCATTCCTTTTGTTCCCATTATCTTTAAATTAAAACATTTTTTTTCCACAGGTTATTCAGCACAAAACATCAATATTATTTTGGGGTTTTTACTTGCAGCCTATCCGCTGGCACAGTTTTTCGGCGCTCCGCTTTTGGGAAGAATCTCTGATAATGTAGGCCGCAAAAAGATTCTCAGTCTGTCGCTTTTTGGCAGTATGCTGGGTTATCTGATTTTTGCCTGGGGAATTTACCAATCAAGTATAGTTTTACTATTTGTGAGCCGAATCATCGACGGGTTTACAGGAGGAAATATTTCGGTAGCTATGGCTTCCATTGCCGACATCAGTACCGATGAAAAATCGAAAGTAAGGAATTTCGGAATGATTGGAGCCGCTTTCGGATTAGGCTTTATTATTGGCCCGGCTATTGGCGGTATTTTAAGTGATAGTAGCATATCGCCTTACTTTACCACCGTAACTCCATTTGTTGCTGCAGCTGTGGTTTCACTTATTAACCTGCTCATGGTAAGTTTTACCCTGCCCGAAACACATACCAACAGGGTTAAAAGAAAGGTTTCTATCAAATATACTTTTGTCAACATCAAAACAGCCTTCATCTTTCAACAGTTAAGAACTGTTTTTATAGCATTATTTCTGGTCAATCTGGGTTGGGTATTATTTGAATATTTCTTTCAGGTTTTCCTTTACGGGAAATTCCACCTGCTTTCATCACACATTGCTTACCTGTTTGTTTACCTTGGCTTTTGGATTGTACTTTCGCAGGGTTATATCGTGCGCAAGGTTTCAAACAAAATCCCTCCTACCCGGATTTTGAAATGGACATTGTTGCCTGTTTCCATCATGCTGATGTTTGTAATTTTTGCCGATAAAACCGTAATGTATTTTGTTTTGCCTGTACTGGCTATTTTCACCGGGTTCACACAACCCAATTTTTCAGCCATACTTTCCGACAGCACCGAGAAACATTCGCAAGGCGAAATCCTGGGAATCAGGCAGTCGGTGGTATCATCGGCACAGGCCATTGCTCCATTGGCCGGGGGATTTTTAATGAACATCGGAAATGTTGCAGTCGGTTATCAGAACCCGCTGATTACAGGCAGCATTCTTGCTTTTGCAGGATGGATATTTATTTTGTTTGTGAAAATTCCTAAACAGAAAATTTCCTTTATTGAGAAGTAGCTGCTATTTTCTTGTTTTAAGAGGACGGTTGGGGTTTATGGGCTGGGCATTACCCAAAGGCAAAGTGTCTGATTGAATAATATGCCAAAAAGAAGCAGACCCAGGACCGCGATCGGTATTGGTTAAAACAATTAATGTTTTATGATGTTTCATATCGCGGATATTGAAACTTCTGAAGCCTTTCCACCAGCCAAAATGATAAACAGTACTGTCCATATCGCCACGAATGCGCCAGCCAAAGCCGTAATTATCATTCCTGCGCCAGTAGTGCGGACTTCCCGGCACAAAAGCTTCACGCAAAACTGAATCGGGCAACAGAGTAAATTCATCCCACGACCTGTCGAAGCGGTATAAATCGCGGACAGAAGCATAAATATTTTTATCACCGAGCACACCATTCAGGTAATCGTTGGTCATTTCGCGCCAGCGCCAGCCTCTGCGATAATATCCGGGCACTCCTTTATCGACGTAAAGTGGCACTTCTTTGTGGTTTCGCATGGTATAAACAAAGGAAGAATCCATTCGCAGCGGTTCAAAAATTTCCTGCTTAATAAAGTCTTCAAAATGCTCTCCTGTTACAACCTCTACCACGTTGGCCAGTAAAGCATAATTTGAATTGCAATAATCAAAACCCTGATCGGGTTTAAAATACGGGTGAGGCTTATACTTTTCAAAGAGCTCCAGCATATCATTATTCGTGAGAGGAACTTTTTTATCCTTCCAATATTTCTGAGCCAGGCTCATATAACGGGGAATTCCAGAGCGGTGATGCATTAGCATGCGAAGTGTTATTCCTTCATAAGGAAAACCGGGTAAATATTTACGGATATCGACATCATAACTTACTTTGCCCTGATGTTTCAAAATCATAATAGCCAGAGCCGAAAACATTTTGGAACCGGAAGCCAGTTGAAAATCGTCATTCAGTTTTAACGGATGACGACGCCGTCTCACATTCTCATACCCATATGCTTTTTCAAAAACCACTCTCCCTTTTTCTGCGTACAGCACTACCCCGTTGAAGCCTGTTAGTCGTTGCAAATGATCAAAGGTTTTTTCCAGTTGTTTTCTTCTCGGGGCAATAATGGCGCTATCCATCGAAGTATATGGAATAATAAACTTTTCAACATTTAACGGCTTTTCTTTTTTCACTTTTTTGGGGGTCGGATGCCCACAGGAAAAAAGGAATAACATCAGGAAGATACTAAAGAAAAATGGTATGAATAAGCGTTTTGCCATAGAGGATGCAAAAGTATAAAAATCCGTAAAGTATCCGCCAAAGGAATATTATTCTTAAAGTACATCTTCAGCACTTTTGCTATCTTCGCCAAAAGAAACCATTATTATGACCATTAAAAAAAACTTAATTTTTTCTTTTCTGCTTTTTCTGAATCTGGTTTTTTCAGGCTGTTCAAAAAAAGAAACAACCGACAATCAACTTAATTTAACTTCCTCTAACCCGCCATTTACTTTAACAACAAAAGCAACCTTTTATAAAGACGTTTCCTACGGATCTTATGATAAAAATATATTGGACTTGTTTCTGCCTTTGTCGGATCACCCGACTCCATTGGTAATTTTTATTCATGGCGGAGGATTCAAAGGAGGTGACAAAGACGATTTTTATTTTGAACCGGGAAATATTCAGTTAATCAATTACCTTTTAGAAAACAAAATTGCTTTTTCCAATTTAGACTATCGATTTTTGGAAGAAGATGATACAGTTGGAGCCCTAAGATCGATGAGAGATTGCAAAATAGCTTTGCAGTTTTTACGATACTATGCTCCCACACTAAATATTGAAAAATCAGATGTGGTTTTACTGGGAAGTTCGGCCGGTGCCGGAACAAGCCTGTGGATCGCTTTTCATGATGATATGGCAATTCCCGATTCACCAGATAAAATTTTACAGGAATCTACACGTGTGAAAGGAGCTGTTTGTGCTGATGTTCAGGCTACGTATGATGTGTTACAATGGCCCGATACGGTTTTTGCCCAATACAAATCCCAAGGGATGAGCTTGAGTTACATGGAAAACCTGGAAGGCGACAGTACCATCACGAAATTTTATGGGGTAAAAAGTATTAGCGAATTATACACCGATGCTTTAAAAAAAAGAAGAAAAGAAATGGATTTTCTTCATATGCTTACCGGAGACGATCCGGAATTTTACCTTTTAAATACCGATGTTGAAGATGTATTTCCTTCAACATCACCTGTACTACTTCACCATCCGCTACATTCAAAAACATTACTTGACAGAGCCTACCTGGTTCATGTTTCAACCCGCGCCTACATTTCATCTATGAACATCGATACAAGAAACGGCGAAAGTATTACAGATTTTATCCTTCGAAAAACAAAAGAATAATTCAAATGCCTTATTTTTTCATTCTTTAAGAAAATCACATCCTTTTCTTTGACTGTCGTTTGCTGTGTTTATTAACTTTGCATGCAAACAGCACAACAATGGACAATTACAATCATCAGAATTACAGCAAAGATGAACTGGAACAGGAGATTAAATACCTCTCTCTTTTATCTGACAAGTTTCAAACCATACAGGCTGCAAGCACAGAAGTCATCAACCTGGAGGCTATACTAAATCTGCCAAAAGGAACAGAACATTTCTTAAGTGATATCCACGGTGAGTATGAAACATTCAGTCATGTGCTAGCTAATGCTTCGGGAGTGGTTCGTAAAAAAATCGAAGACGTATTCGGGAAAAATCTGAGACAAAAAGATAAAAGATCACTGGCTACACTTATCTATTATCCTGAAGAAAAAATGGACCGTGTTCTGAAAGAAGAAGACGAACCGGAAGAATGGTTTGCTATTACTTTACAGCGCCTGGTTGTTGTAGCTCGTGTAGCAGCTTCAAAGTACACCCGGTCGAAAGTGCGAAAAGCCATGCCCCTCGATTTCGGCTACATCATAGACGAGTTGTTGAACGAGAGTGGTGAAGCCAAAGAAGTTTATGTAAACAGCATCATCAACACCATTATCCGCATTGACCGGGCTCAGGTTTTTATCATTGCTATTTCAAAATTTATACAAAGATTGCTGATCGACCAGCTGCACATTATCGGAGATATTTACGATCGCGGGCCAAATGCTGAGAAAGTAATGGATCGGTTGGTACATTATCATTCTGTTGATATTCAATGGGGAAACCACGATATTTTATGGATGGGAGCCGCTTCAGGAAACCCCGCTTTAATCGCAAATATGCTGCGCATTTCTCTGCGTTACAATAATGTAGATACTCTGGAAGATGCTTACGGCATCAACCTTATGCCGCTGGCAACCCTGACTATGCACGAATATGAAAACGATCCGTGTAACGAGTTTGAAACTAAGACGCAAAGCAACGGGAAAGAAAAAGAACTCATCAAAAAAATGCACAAAGCCATTTCCATCATTCAATTTAAGCTGGAAGGTCAGATAGTGCAAAGAAATCCGAATTTCAATATGGAAGACCGTTTGTTGCTCGATAAAATTGATTACAAAAACGGAAAGATTACTATTAATGGAAAAACATACGATTTGCTTGACAGTCATTTTCCCACCATCGACCCAAAAAAACCTTATCAATTATCGGATGAGGAAGAAACGGTGATGGAAAAATTATCGAACAGCATTAAAAACAGCGTCCGCTTGCAGCAACACATCGGATTTCTTTTCTCGCATGGAAGTATGTATTTAAAGTTTAATGAAAACCTGATGTATCATGGCTGTATTCCTATGAATGAAAAAGGAAAATTCACCAGTTTTGAAATTGAAGGATCAAAATATTCAGGAAAAAAACTTTGCGATCAATTCGATCGTGTTGCCAGAAAAGCTCACCAAAACCGTTTCCAAAAAAGCAACTTACCCACCACCGATTATATGTGGTATTTATGGTGTGGTTCCTTGTCGCCCTTGTTCGGGAAAAGCAAAATGGCCACTTTCGAACGTTATTTTATTACTGACGCCGAAACCCATGCCGAGGGCAAAAACCCCTACTATTCGCTTGTTTATGACAGTGAAGAACTCTGTAATTCTATTTTAGACGAATTTGGATTGGGTGGACCTAATTCTCACATTGTCAATGGCCATGTTCCAGTAAGGGTGAAAAAAGGAGAAAGCCCTATAAAAGCCAATGGGAAATTATTTGTGATTGATGGCGGTATGTCCAAACCTTATCAGTCGGTTACCGGAGTTTCTGGTTATACTTTAATTTATAATTCATATGGTTTGGTTTTAGTGGAACACGAATATTTTGATTCAAGACACACAGCCATTGTTGAAGAAAAAGATATAATTTCAAAACAAATTTATATCGAAAATAACGCCAAAAGAAAGCAGGTCAGGGAAACCGATATAGGGAAAACCATTAAAGCCCAGATTACTGATTTGAGTAAACTTCTGGCGGCTTATAAAAAAGGGTTAATTAAAGAACGTTTTTAAAATATGCCAAGGATATTCAAGTTTGGAGGAGCATTATTAAAAGATGCAGAGGGGCTGAAAAAGATGGCTTCTTTGGTAAATGAATTTCAATGTGAACCGTTAGTTGTTGTGGTCTCTGCCATTGGCAAAACCACCAACGCATTAGAAGAATTGCAGCGCATAGCCGCTACCAAAGATGAGAAATTGCTTCAGCAAAAATATTTTGAGTTGAAACATAAGCACATGGAGCTAATCCAGTCGCTGGAGCTCGAAAAAGAAGACGATCTATTATTAAAAATCGGCGAGGAATTCAGAAATCTATGGGATGATTTGAACCTTGAATATACAGATCGTTACGAGGCATACGATCGGATTGTTTGTTTTGGTGAGAAGTTTTCTGCTCAAATTACTTATGCTGTTCTTTTAGAATCTTCTATTCCTATTAAATTTATTGACGCAACAAAAATCATTGTTACCGATAACCGTCACACCCAGGCATCTGTTAACTGGCCTATGACAGAAAAAACTATTCAGGCTCGTGTCTCAGAAGCGTTAAACAATCATCAGACTGTAATTACCCAGGGGTTTATAGGAGCTTGCGAAAATGGTAACACTACCACATTGGGGCGCGAAGGTTCTGACTTTACAGCAGCTATTCTCGCTTACGTGCTTGAAGCGGAAGAAGTTTGTATTTGGAAAGATGTTCCGGGACTCATGAACTGCGATCCTCGTCAGTTTACTGATGCTGTGAAGTTACCTCACGTTTCATATAACGAAGCCATTGAACTGGCTTTTTACGGGGCGTCGGTTATCCATCCCCGAACCATTCAACCATTAAAAAAGAAAGGAATCCTTTTAAAAGTATGTTCATTTTATGAACCCTCATCAGAACCAACATTCATCAACAGCGACGAATCTGACGACAGCAGTATTCCAAAAATTATTGTAAAGAAAGAACAGACATTGCTGAGCATCAGTTCGCGGGATTTGTCCTTTATGGCAGAAGAAAAACTAACTAAAGTATTTGAAGTTCTGAGCCGAAACAGGATTCATATCAACCTGATGCAGAATTCAGCTGTTAGTTTCTCTGTAATTTTTGATGCCCAGGTACAAAAACGCAATCAGGTAATTGAGGAGCTGAAAGAACATTTTGTACTGAAATATAATACCGGGCTCGAGTTGCTCACCATCCGTCATTATAATGATGAGGTAATTGAAAAGCTGAGTGAAGGAAAGCGAATCTTCCTCACACAAAAAACCCGGTCCACCATTCAATTGTTGATGGGTTCAGAATAATTTCGCAAACGTTTGGTCTGCATGGGTCATTTTTTATATTTGCATCTGAAATTTATTGAGCAAAAAATAATCTGTAAAAATGAATAAATCTATTGCTATTCTATGTGGCGGTGGTCCTGCACCTGGAATTAACTCGGTGATCAGTTCCGTAGCCAAAGCTTTTTTACACGATGGATATCGTGTTTTAGGCATCCATGAAGGTTACAAAGGACTATTTTCCGAAAACGGGGAATTTGAGGAAATCGACTTCAAAATGGCTGACGACATCCACAAACGTGGTGGTTCAGCACTTACCATGAGTCGTTTCAAACCTAAAAATGAAGATTTTAACACTCATTTTTTCATCAAACACAATGTTAAACTGTTGGTGACTATTGGTGGTGATGACACAGCTTCTACGGCCAATCGTATTTCTAAATATTTGCAGGATAACAGTATTGAAATCCAGAATATCCACGTACCAAAAACTATTGACAACGACTTGCCTTTACCCGGTGATACACCAACTTTCGGTTATCAGTCGGCAAAGCAGGAAGGCGTTCGTATAGCACAAACCATTTATGAAGATGCCCGCACCAGTGGTAACTGGTTTGTGGTTTCGGCTATGGGTCGTGAAGCAGGCCACCTGGCTTTTGGAATTGGCGCATCAAGCCACTTACCCATGATCATTATCCCCGAAATGTTCAATAAAGTAACTGTTACTTTCGATCGCATCATCCGTATGATTATTTCTGCCATAGTAAAGAGAAAATTGCAAGGCATTGGCTACGGATTAGCCATCGTAAGCGAAGGGGTTTTTCATTTCATGACAGACGAGGAAATTGAAAGATCGAACATCAACTTTACTTATGATGACCACGGGCATCCTGAATTAGGCAACGTAAGTAAGGCACATATCTTTAACGTACTATTACAACAGAAATTAAAAGATTTAGGGCTAAAAGTAAAAAGCCGTCCTGTTGAACTGGGTTATGAATTGCGTTGTGTACAACCAACAGCTTACGATTTGTTGTATTGTGCTTTGCTGGGCTTTGGTGTAAAACAACTTTACGATGAAGGCCGCACCGGTTGTATGGTAACCGCCAATTACACAACTGGAATCATTAAGCCATTGTACATGGAAGAAGTTTCAGATGAACATGGAAAAATTATTCCCCGACTTGTGGATATTGAAGGCGACAAGCAAAAACTGATTATCGAACACGGCATGCAGTTCCTCGATCCAGGTGATTATGAAGCAGCCAAAGAATATTTACCCAACCCTCAAGATTACGATCTGAAAGTAATTTTAGGTTGGTAAAAATCTATTATAAGTTATGAAAGCGCATTCTATTGGAATGCGCTTTTTTGTTTGGCAATTCAAATCAATTCCAACTTATTAGAACAGGGTATAAATAACATTTTATAACATCAAAATTGACAGGATTCCTTAACTTTGATTGCGAAAAAATAACAGACGTTATGTACACTATTTATCACAATCCCCGTTGCAAAAAATCCAGAGCCGGGTTACAATATTTACAAGATAAAACTAATGATTTTAAAGTAGTAGAGTATTTGAAAGATCTGCTGACATTTGATGAGCTGAAAGATCTTCTGGTGAGATTGAACAAAAAACCTCACGACATGATCAGAAGTCAGGAAAACATTTACAAACAAAAGTTTAAAGGAAAGAATTTTAACGACGACGAATGGATTCAAATTATGGTTGAGAATCCGAAATTGATTAAACGCCCGATTGTTTTAAAAGGCAGCAAAGCTGTTTGGGGCGATCCGGCTGAAGAAATTGGACAATTATTTTAAACATAAACTAAAAATATCATGGAATACAGAATAGAGCACGACACACTGGGTAACGTGGAAGTACCGGCTGATAAATATTGGGGTGCCCAAACCCAGCGGTCGAGAATGAATTTTAAGATTGGTCCTGAAGCTTCAATGCCAAGGGAAATTATTGATGCTTTTGCCTACCTGAAAAAAGCTGCTGCATTGACTAACGCTGACTTAGGTGTGTTGCCACAGGAAAAAGCTGATTTAATCGGCCAGGTAGCAGATGAAATCCTTGCCGGAAAATTATACGACAATTTCCCGTTGGTAATCTGGCAAACCGGTTCCGGAACCCAGTCAAATATGAATGTTAATGAAGTGGTTGCAAACCGTGCCCACGTTATCAAAGGCGGAAAATTAACTGACGACAAAAAATTCCTGCACCCCAACGATGACGTAAACAAATCGCAATCGTCGAATGACACCTTCCCCACTGCTATGCATATTGCTGCCTATAAAATGGTGATGGAAACCACCCTCCCGGGCGTACAGCATCTGCGTAATGAATTGGCTAAAAAAGCAGAAGAATTCAAAAACTTCGTAAAAACTGGTCGTACCCACTTGATGGATGCCACTCCGTTGACTCTTGGACAGGAATTTTCAGGTTACGTATCACAGTTGGATCATGGTTTGAAAGCTTTGAAAGCCACTTTAATTCATATGGAAGAACTGGCATTGGGTGGTACTGCCGTTGGAACAGGGCTGAATACGCCTAAAGGTTACGATGTGAAAGTAGCAGCTAAAATTGCCGAACTCACCGGTTTACCTTTCCGCACTGCAGAAAACAAATTCGAAGCGCTTTCAGCCCATGATGCTATTGTTGAAACTTCGGGCGCTTTGAAACAACTTGCTGTCAGCTTAATGCACATTGGAAACAACGTACGCATGCTGGCTTCCGGTCCACGATGCAGCATTGGCGAAGTAAACTTACCAGCCAATGAACCGGGTTCATCTATTATGCCGGGTAAGGTAAATCCCACCCAAAACGAGGCCCTGACTATGGTTTGTGCCCAGGTGATCGGTAACGATGCCGCTATTACTGCCGGTGGGATGCAGGGACACTTCCAGTTGAATGTATTTAAACCTGTGATGATTGCCAACCTGCTGCAGGCTGCCCGACTGCTGGGTGATGCCTGTGTTTCGTTTGCCGACAACGCCATTGCCGGTGCCGAAGCCAATGAAAAGAACATCAAGAACAATCTGGAAAATTCACTGATGCTGGTAACCGCTCTGAATACACACATCGGTTATGAAAAAGCCGCCAAGATCGCCAAAAAGGCCCACGCTGAAGGAACCACATTGCGAGCTGCTGCTTTGGAACTTGGTTTCCTTACCGAAGCTGAATTTGATGAGTGGGTTAATCCTGCCAAGATGATTTAACCTAAAAATTCTTCTTTATATAAAGGCTATTCCGAAAGGGATGGCCTTTTAATATTTTAGAGCTTGGCACTCGTGTTACACAAATATTTTAATGAGAATAATAAGATCATCCATTTTCGAATAATTGCTATCCACTTAAAGAAGTGTTCTTAATGTTTAAAAAAACTACCATGAAAAGCCATAAAACATTACTATTTGTTATTGCAACCCTTCTGTCTTTTCAAGTTTTCGGACAATCAAAAATTGCATTACCGGATATCCCTGCTACACAATTTAACATCACTGATTATGGCGCCAACACCTCTAGCCTTGATAATTCATCAGCCATCAATGCAGCTATAACTGCTGCTAATAATGCTGGTGGAGGCACAGTTGTCTTTCCTGAAGGCAGATTTCTGAGCGGGCCTATTACAATGAAAAGTAATGTGAATCTATACTTTGCAACAGGAGATACCCTTGAAATGATGCCTTACGGAGATGGAAACGGAAGTCCGGAAGGTTCCTACCCGAACGACGGAACAACGGATTCATATCAATATTTTATCTATGGTGAAAATCTCCACAATATTGAGGTCAGTGGCTCAGGGCTGATAGACGGCAATGGCTCCGCCTGGTGGACAGCTTACGAAGCGAACAGTAATATCAGACGGCCTTACCTCATCCGGTTCAAAGCTTGTGACACAGTATTAATCACAGGAATTAATCTAACAACAGGAACTTCTACCTCCTGTTCAACAACAAGTATTACCAATTCAAAGATCTCAGATGCAGTTTACTGTTATCCTAATCCTATAAAAGGAGAACACTTTACCGTTAACGATGAAAGCGGTATTAATAAAGTACGGATTTATGATATAAGTGGCCATCTGGTTAAAGAACAAATCGGAGATGGAACAAAACACTTGGAGGTTCAGGCAAGCAGGATTCCTTCAGGAAATTATATTGTCAATATTATATCGAAAACTGGTGCCGCTCATTCATTAAAGCTAATCAAGGAATAAAATTCCGGATTAATTCTGTCGCACTATCATCCTTTATAAATCAAATAAAATGTCATGGAGGTAAGGGTCAGAACCGTAGCAAAACCATAGTAAAAAAGTGCGTATTTAAATTTACTGTTCGCGGAATGTGATTTTACCGTGAATATTTTTCCTATTTGTGCCAGCAATACTGCGAAAAGCATTACGCTAAAGTGCTCAATTGACCAAAAACGTAACGAAAGCAAATGATTAACTTCTTCTGCAGAATGAATAATGTATTTATTGGCAGGCATCATAAAATAAAGTGCGATTCCCAGAAACAGACCCAGATACAACAATACAATAAACGAGTTCTCAAGCCACACATACTTCAGAGAATATTCTGATTTTCTGACAATACCAACAAACAGCATGACTGAAAAAAACAACGAAACCAGCATAAATAAAACGCTGGACCAAATGTGAATGTGCAATAATACCTGATACATGCTCTAAAAATAAACATTACAAATGTAGTGCACAATCAGGTTTAACAAAATTTTAAGAAAAAAGAATTTATTAACCTGCTGTTCTACGTACTTTTGCAGAAAGAAAATCAGAGACACATGCAAGATACAGCAAGAGAAAATTTTACCCTTAAAGAATTAATGAAAAAACGTTGGAGCCCCAGAGGATATTCAGATGAAAAAGTTTCCGACAAACAAATAACTGAACTGCTTGAAGCAGCCCAATGGGCACCATCTGCTAGTAACGCACAGCCTTGGCGTTTTGTGGTTTCAAGAAATGGTGATGAACGGTTCAACAAAATGATTGATTCTTTAAGTGAATGGAACCAAAGGTGGGCTAAGCATGTTACTGTTTTGATACTGAATCTGGCCGAAAAAAAGTTTTCTTTCAGAGATGAAATTAACCCGACAGCACAATATGATTTGGGACAAGCTGTTTTTGCAATGGCCCTGAAAGCTGTAGATTTAGGTCTGGTTGCCCATCAAATGAGTGGTTTCGATCATGAGAAAGTTTTAATAGATTTGAATATTCCCGAAGGATACGAAGCAGTTTCAATGACTGCTTTCGGATATTTAGGCGACGACTCCAGGCTACCGGAAGATTTGAAAAAAAGCGAAAAAAGAGAAAGAGTACGAAAACCGTTAGATGAATTGTTATTCTAATTAATTTGCAAACATGAAAAAAGCTCTTTTTTACTTTCCTATCGCATTATTGGCACTTTTGATATCCGCCTGTGGAAACAGCCAGCGTTCACCAAAGCAACAAAATTCAGACACAAAAGCAATGGTTAATGTCCCCAATTTTAATGCGGATTCGGCCTATGCTTTCGTTGCCAAACAGGTGGATTTCGGACCCCGAGTTCCCGGAACTCCTGCTCACGCAGCCTGCGAAGAATGGTTGGTAAAAAAGTTTAAAGAATATAGTGATACAGTAATTGTACAACGCTTTCAGGCTCAAACCTACGACGGTGTTATGCGCAAAGGAGCAAATATTATTGCATCATTTGAACCCAATAATCCAAAGCGAATCCTTTTGATGGCTCACTGGGATTCTCGTCCTTTTGCCGATCACGATAAAAATCCAAAAAACTGGAAAAAACCCATTGAAGCTGCCAATGACGGCGCCAGTGGTGTTGGGGTGTTAATGGAAATGGCACGTCAGTTTCGTTTGCATCACCCAAATGTTGGTGTTGATATTGTACTGTTTGATCTGGAAGATTGGGGCCCTCCAAAGTTTCTTAATTTTAAAGATGGTGAAGATTTTTGGGCATTAGGAGCTCAATATTGGGCTCATCATCCTCAGGTTCCCGGTTACTCTGCAAGATTTGGTATTTTACTTGACATGGTAGGGGCAAAGAATGCGCACTTTCCCAAAGAATACTTCTCCAGACAGTATGCCGGCTATTATGTTGACATGATTTGGAGAACAGCCCGTGCTTTAGGCTACGATAATTACTTTGTGAACACGAATGGTGACCCAATTGACGACGATCATTTATTTGTGAATAAAATTGCGGGAATTCCTTCAGTAGATATTATTCAACTTGACCCCAATAGCTCGAACGGCACTTTTTGGGAATACTGGCACACCACACATGATACACTCAACAAAATAGATAAGCAGACCCTCAAAGTTGTGGGCCAGGTATTGTTAAATGTTGTTTACAACCAATAAGCTCATTTTCAACTGGTCTGAACCACTTCTTTTGAACTTATAAATAGAGCGAGAGGAATTCGAAAAAATTCATACTTTGTGCAGGTCTTAATAATTACGGTTCAGAAGTTAAAAGTGTATTATTCTGATCATCTTTTTTGAGACAATTTTGATCCTGGTTATGAACCTTTCAATCCGTACCATACAAAATTAACAATGAATCAAAGAAAACAAAAGATAACCAAAAACAAATTTAAGTTATCGTCAAAACTGTTTTTGGTTCTTTACATACCTATATTATTATTTAGCTTCTTTTACAATTACAATATTGCATACGACCAAAAAATTGACATGGGTGGCGATAATGCTTATTATTACATTCTGGGGAATTCAGTTGCAAACGGTGAAGGGTTCACAAATATCCAAACCAAAGAAAAGATAGCCAATACACATTTTCCCCCGGGTTACCCATTAATTATTGCCATTGCGACCAAGACCTTTTCCAACGACATTGGTTTTATTAAAAAACTAAACGGATTTTTCCTGCTGCTATCTATCGGATTAATTTTTCTCATTATTTCAAATCTCACCGGTAATTATCACATCCCGTTTATAACAAGCCTTTTTTTACTCAGTAACTATTTCCTGCTACGTTATTCCACCATCATGATGAGTGAAATTCCGTTTCTGTTTTTCTCAACTTTAGGTTTATGGGTGGTTATGAAAACAGACTTCAACAAACCCTTAATAAAAAACTGGTTATTCTTTTTACTTATCATCATAATTGCATTTACTTATCAGATTCGTTCGTTTGGACTGGCATTATTTGTGGGTATCACTTTGTATCTTGTCTTTAAAAAAAACTGGAAATATTTAACCACTTTAACCGTCGGGTTTATTTTACTGGCTTTGCCCTGGCATATAAGAAACAGCCGTATTGGGGGCAACTCTTACGTAAGTCAGCTGATGGAAAAAAATCCATACAGACCCGAATTAGGCGATATGAGATTCACCGATTGGTTTCACAGGGTTTGGGTCAATCTTGAACGATACATTACAAGAGAAATCCCGAGCGGAACGATTGACCTGCTTCATGTAACAAACTACAAACAACCCATTACATTTTCTGAATGGATCATCGGCATCATCATTCTAGGGATCATGATTTTTGGGCTTATAAAACTGAAAAAATATTTTTGGCTTTTCTTTTTTTACATTGTAACATCATTTGGAATTCTGTTATTATGGCCAGATGTATGGATTGGAACACGATTTATGCTTCCTTTGATCCCGTTGCTGACATTTTTCTTTATTAACGGGATTGTAGAAATCATCACATGGTTGGGTATACATATTCTAAAAATTAAGAACCAGACAATCATCTACATTGTTCTTTCTGTATTATCAGTAATTTCAATAAAAAGTTATGGAAATATAGCGTTATATAATCTTAAACTACAGGCTAAAGGCAGATATACAAATAACTACCAGAACTATTTTAAGATTGCCGAATGGATCAAAGAAAATGCACCGGAAAATTCTGTTACCAGCTGCAGAAAAGGGGCATTGTTTTATCTTCACTCCGGAAAGTTTGTGACAGGATTCGATAACACCGAAAACAAAGAAGATTTCATCAAATTCCTTGAAAAACAAGGGACAAATTATGTTGTACTTGATCATTTGGGTTACTCATCTACAGCCCGATATCTTTTCCCTACCATAAAACGTTATCCCAACAAATTCAAAAAAATTCTTTATTTGAAAGATCCCGACACATACCTTTTCCAGTTTTACCCTCAACTAGGATATTGGGGACCGTGGAAAAATGACAAAAGAAACGGATATGGATCATTTGTATGGGCAAACGGCATGCGGTTTGAAGGGTTATGGAAAGATAATGTCAGAAGTGGAAAGGGAGTTCTTATTAATCCATCTGGAGAAAGGCTTGAGGGAGTTTGGGCAAACGACAAACTAAACGGAATGGCTGTTGTAAAAACAAAAGAGGGAATTATTAAAGAATACGTCCTGTACAAAGAGAATCAGCCGGTAAAAATCTATGTGAAGGAAAAAAAGGAAAATAAAAAACCGGCGCAAGAAAAATCCCGGCCGGTTTTCAATTACAAAAACAACGTTAAGATTTAATTTCTTTTATACCTTCAATAAACTGCGGGATCACTTTAAAAACATCACCCACAATACCATAATCAGCAAATTCAAAAATTGGGGCTTCAGGATCTTTGTTAACTGCCACAATAAATTTTGAAGAACTTACTCCTGCCACATGCTGAATAGCACCTGAAATACCAAACGCAA
The DNA here is from genome assembly GCA_016936505.1 of Bacteroidales bacterium. GTDB lineage: Bacteria > Bacteroidota > Bacteroidia > Bacteroidales > F082 > Sulfidibacterium. The sequence continues at coordinate 59,401 of JAFGXS010000005.1, forward strand.
AGTAAAGATTCGGGGCAATAATTTTACCGGTTTGTCCCACATGTTCTTCTTTTGGACGCCAACCATCATCAGAAACAGGGCGTGAGCAAGCCATACCGGCACCCAACAAATCACCCATTTCTTCAAGACCAGCCCAATTTTCAGGACCTTTCATTCCACGACCACCGGAAACTACGATTTCGGCATCACTCAACAAAATTTTACCAGTAATTTTATTGGTTTCATTTACCTTGGTAGTAAACTCATCATCACCAATTTGAGGATCAAAAGCTTCAATAACTGTATCCACCTGATTTTCTACCACATCAAAAGAGTTTTGAGCAAAAGTCAGAACCTTGACATCGGTTTTAATCTGAATTTTTGCAAATGCTTTTTGTGTGAACACTTTTTTCTTCACTACAAACGGCTCAACACTAACCGGAGCACCAATCACTCCTGTAACTAAACCGGCATTTAATTTCACTGTCAAACGAGGAGCAAACGCTTTACCCTCATTATTGTGTGCCAGAATCACCACTTTTGCACCTTCACTGGCCACAGCTTTTGCAATAGCATCAGCTACAGCTTTATTGTCAAGACTTTCGAAACGATTGTCCTGAACATTCAGCACCTTGTTTACACCGTATTTTCCTAATGATTTTAATTCGTCATCGGCTACATGGCCAATGGAGAGGGCTGTTACTGTACTTCCCATTTCTTTTGCAATGGCAGAAGCGAAAGAAGCCAACTCATAACTAAGTTTTTTAAACTTGCCTTCCCAATTTTCTGTATATACTAAAACTGACATTTTTCTAAGTTTTTAAGGTTAGTAATTGGATTAAAGCACTTTGGCTTCTTCGTGAAGTAAACGAATAAGTTCTTTGGCATTATCTTCGTCCACCATTTTGCAGGCTGCTTTAGCTTCGGGCATTTCGTATCCCAAAAATTCAGTGCGTGCTTCAACGGCGGCAGCAGGTATCACGTTTAAAGGTTTTTTACGAGCCATCATAATTCCACGCATGGCAGGAATCCTTGGGTCTTTGGCAATTCCTTTCTGAACCACAACCAATAAAGGAGCAGAAACAGACACTTTTTGATTACCACCGTCTATATCGCGTTGAACTGTGAAAGCACCGTTTTCAAGACTTACTCCTGAAACTGCAGAAACAGAATGAATATCCAGCATAGCTGCCAGCATTCCACCGACTCCTGCTCCATTGTAATCTGATGATTCAATACCCGACATAATCAAATCGTAATCTTTAGCTATCTGCGCCAGTTGTGAAGCTACATAAAATGCATCTTTCGGCTCGGCATCAATACGAATAGCGTCGTCAGCACCAACAGCAAGAGCTTTTCTTAATGTAGGTTCGGTTGCGGCGGTACCCACATTAGCAACTGTAATAGATTCAACACCACCCGCTTCTTTTATTTCCAAAGCACGGGTAAGCGCCAGTTCGTCCCAAGGGTTGATAATCCACTGAACACCAGAAGTGTCAAAGGCTTTATTATCCCCGGTAAACCTGATTTTTGTTGTTGTATCAGGCACATTACTTATTAAAACCAGTATCTTCATGATATTATAAATTTTAGAGTTTCATGCGTTATGCACAAATGTAATAAATTTTTCTAAAATATTACGCATGCATACTATTTTTTAAGATTTTTTTAATACACTAAATAAACTGCTAACAAACTAATTAAATAAGAAATCCGGAAAAATTCGGTTTATAGCTCAGATCACTTATTTGTTATTTGGCTAGGCTTCTTGAAATAATTATTTTTTGTATTTCGGAAGTCCCCTCATAAATTTGTGTCAGCTTGGCTTCTCTCATCAGGCGTTCTACATGATATTCTTTTACATAACCATAACCACCATGAATTTGAACAGCTTCGGTTGTTACTTCCATGGCAATATCAGCAGCATATTGTTTGGCCATTGCACTGGCCACTGTAATAGGCTGGTGATTGTCTTTAAGCCAGGCTGCTTTCAGACAAAGATTGCGGGCATTCTCAATCTTGACAGCCATATCTGACAATTTAAATGCTAACGACTGGTGATTAATAATCTCGGTTCCAAAAGCTTTTCTTTCTTTAGAATAAGCCAAAGATCTATCTAAAGCCCCGGAAGCGATTCCCAGAGCCTGAGAAGCAATACCGATACGACCGGCTTCCAAAACTTTCATGGCGAATTTAAATCCGAAACCTTCTTCACCAATCCTGTTTTCTTTGGGAACCTGTACATCGGTAAACATAATAGAATGGGTATCTGAACTGCGCATTCCCATTTTATCTTCATGAGGGCCAATCGTAATACCGGGAGAATTTTTCTCTACAATAAAAGCATTAATACCATGAGATTTCTTTTCAGGACTGGTTTGAGCCATCACTATATAAGTAGAAGCAGAATTCCCATTGGTAATCCAGTTTTTAGTACCATTCAATAAGTAATGGTCTCCCATATCAACCGCAGAAGTATACTGGTGAGTTGCATCCGAACCGGCTTCTGGTTCTGAAAGCAAAAAAGCGCCAATAACCTCTCCTCTGGCCAAAGGTTTCAGATATTTCTGTTTTTGTTCTTCAGAAGCATATTTATTCAACCCAAAGCAAACCAATGAGTTGTTAACCGACATAATTACTGCTACCGAAGCATCAACCTTAGCAATTTCCTCCATCGCCAACACATAAGAAACAGTATCCATACCTCCTCCGTCATATTCAGGAGGAATCATCATACCGAGAAAACCTAACTCGGCAAGGTTTTTTACATGTCTTTCAGGAAATTCAGCTTTTTCGTCGCGCTCTAAAACGTCCTGTATTAATTCGCGTTGCGCATAATCGCGGGCAGCTTGCTGAATCATCAGCTGCTCTTCTGTGAATTCAAAATTCATTATTGTAAATTTTACTGTTATTGTCCTTGTAACAAACCTACAAAAATTTTATGTGGAATGTTTTCTAAATTTCTTTTCTGATTTGTTCCATCCTGTTTGAGGTTTCATGAAAATCGGCCATCATTTCATCAACAATTTGCTTTACAGGTTTCATTTCATTAATTAACCCGGCCACTTGTCCTATTTCCAGTTCACCCTGCTCAGTATCACCTTCAAACATCCCTTTTTTTGCGCGGCCTTTTCCCAACAACGCCGATAATTCATCTTTATCAGCACCCCTGTCTTCTGCCTCCTGTACTTCATCAAAAAATGAATTCCTTAGTAATCTGACCGGAACCAGCTTCTTCATCATCAATTTCGTGGAACCATCATCTGCTTCCACTATTTTTTCTTTAAAAGAATAATGAGCGGAAGACTCCTTACTGACTGCGAAAGCACTGCCTACCTGAACACCATCGGCACCTAAAGCCATAGCAGCAAACATTGCTTTCCCTGAGGCAATTCCACCGGCAGAAATCAAAGGAATATCAACTATTTCCCTAATCATAGGGGTCAGAACTAACGTTGTTGTTTCTTCAAATCCATCATGTCCACCAGCTTCGAAACCTTCCACAATCAAAGCGTCAACACCTGCCTGCACTGCTTTTAAAGCAAACTTTTTGTTCGCCACAACATGGGCAACAGTTATTCCGTGTTCCTTTAAAAAAGCTGTGTATTTTGATGGGTTTCCTGCAGAAGTAAAAACAATTTTCACTCCTTCATCCAGAATCACCTGAATATGATCTTCTGTTTGAGAATAAAGCAAAGGCAGGTTCACACCAAAAGGCTTATCGGTTGCCTGCTTGCACTTTCTGATATGATCACGCAATACTTCTGGATACATCGAGCCAGAACCAATCAGCCCCAGTCCGCCGGCATTACTAACAGCAGAAGCCAACTCCCAACCACTACACCAAATCATCCCACCCTGAATAATAGGATATCGAACGCCAAATAAAGATGAAATTCTGTTCATATCAGGATACCATCTTTTTCATCATTTCATTCACTACAAGGCTGGCATCTTTACGAATATCCAGAATTGTGGCATCTAACATATAACAAGGTGTGGTAAACACATTATATGTTTCGTCGTGCACAACCTGGCCATGAGAAGTAACCACATGTTTACCGCCCATTTTTTTAATAGCATCAATGGTTGAAGTATCGTTTCCGATTGTAACTTCCACGCCCTGAATTACACGAGCAACTATTGCTGGTGCTATACACAGAGCTCCAATGGGCTTCTGTCTTTCCAGCATTTGCCGAATAACATATTCAACCTCACGATTAACCCTCGCATTAGATCCGTCGAAAGCAACTGTTGAAAGATTTTTGGCAGCGCCAAAACCACCAGGAAAAATCAATGCATCATAATCATTGGCACGAAACTTACTCAACGGTTTAATATCCCCTCGAGCAATACGTGCAGATTCAACCAACACATTCCTGGTTTCGTCCATTTCCTGTCCGGTAATATGATTTACTACATGATGCTGTGGAATATCGGGAGCAAAGCACTGATAAACAGCTCCGGATTCCATAATAGCCAACATTGTAAGTGTAGCCTCATGGATTTCAGCTCCATCATAAACACCTGACCCGGATAAAACCACCGCAAATTTCTTCTTTTCCATGGCTAAAATTTTTTAATCTATTATTGAAGCGCTAAATTAATCATTTACTATGGATTTAAAACACCTTTTCCCGCTCCGAATACGTTTTAAATAAGGTTTTTAGATAGTTTAACACTTTTCAAGGATCAAACCAATATTTTTCTTTTTTCTGTTGGGCATAATCAAAAATCATAAATTTGCCTCTATGAAGCTTTTAATCATAGAAGATGACCCGGAGATTCAGGATTCAATTGTTGCGTATCTTGATCCTGAAGGTTATGAATGTGATCAATCGTATGATTTGAATAATGCGTTGGCAAAAATTGGTTCAAATGATTTTGATTGTTTCCTTATCGATTTAAACCTGCCCGACGGAAACGGAATTGAAATTATTAAAAAGCTTAAGAAACAGCAAAAGCAAAGTGGCATCATCGTTATAACAGCCCGAGATGCTATTGAAGATCGGGTGAAAGCCCTTGAGTTAGGAGCTGATGATTACCTGGTAAAACCGTTTAACCTTTCAGAATTAAATGCCCGAATTAAATCACTTATTCGCAGAATCCAATTTCAGGGAAGTCAGCAAATTTCAGCAGGTGATTTACAAATTTATCCTGAACATTTCAAGGCTATTTTAAAAGGCAAAACACTCGAATTAACAAAAAAAGAATTTGAAATTCTGTTATTTTTTGTATCCAATTCCGGAAGAGTTATTGCAAAAGAGAGCCTCGCCGACCAACTTTGGGGTGAAGATTCAGATTTTTCCTATTCCTTTGATTTTGTTTACGCACAGATTAAAAACCTGAGAAAAAAACTAAAAGAAGCCGGAGCTAAAGAATACATTCAAACTATTTATGGTGTAGGATATAAATTTGAAAACTAAAAACAATGAAGCTGCTTACTAAAACTACATTGTACTTCATCACAATTTCTATTTTCGTGTTTTTCACCGGTGGTGCCATGCTTTACGTACTCATGCAAAACCTTGTAAAAAACGAAGAAAATACAGAGTTAATGCAGCGCATTCAATTTGTTCTCAACCAAATTAACAAAGAAGATACAGTAGTTAATTTAAACTTTATTGCCAGCGAACCTATCGATATAGAACAGATTAATCCAACAAAGAACACAAACAATTTCTATTTTCGTGATACAGTATTATTCAATAACCTGACCAAAAGCTATTCTCCCTATCGACAACTTAGTACAGTAATTAAGTCAGGTTCTAACTACTACAAAATCCGGATTTATAAATCGCTGATAACTTCTAATATTTTGATTGAAAAAGTGGCAACCATAACCACAATTATGTTACTGCTTTTTTTGTTAATGGCTTATTTTTTGAACCGCTATTTGTTTGGAAGGGTATGGTTTGATTTCTTTGACACACTTCATAAAATTCAGGAATTCAGTCTGAATCAACCACATAAAGAAGCATTTACCTCCTCCGAAATTATTGAGTTTGATGAACTCAACAGGTTGTTGAATAAAATGACCGATAAAATAATTAACGACTATGAAGGGATAAAAGAGTTCACAGGCAACCTGTCACATGAAGTCCAGACACCTTTATCTGTTATTAAAAACAAAATGGAACTATTATTTCAGGAACCGCTTAATCAGAAACAATACGAATTAGTAGGCTCGGTTTATTCTGCTGCAAACCGACTTTCAGCCATTGTAAGAAGTCTGGCGCTAATTGCCCGAATCGACAAAAACCAGTTTACCGAAACACAACTTATTAATTTTGAACAGATGATTAAACGGCAAACTGAAAATTATAATGCACTAATAGACTCAAGAAATATCAGGCTGGAAACCATATTTTTGGGTCAACCAACCATCTCGATGAACACAGAACTTGCAGAAATACTAACCAACAATCTCATTAAAAATGCCGTTCGCCATAACATAGAAAATGGCTTTGTAAGAATTCAACTAACTGGAAGAGAGTTAATTATCAGCAATTCAGGAGAAGACCCTGGTGTTCCGACACAAGAACTATTTGACCAATTTTCACGCGCCTCAGACGAAGGATTTATGGGAATCGGGTTGTCAATTGTCAGAAAAATAATAGAACATTATCAGTTATCTATTCTGTACAAATTTAACAACTCCATTCACGAAGTGACTATCTGTTTTCCATAATAACATTATCGCTATTATAAAATCTCTTAAAAGTGCTGATTTTGTTCATCAGAACCCTCATTTTTCAGATTTGCTACAGATTTGAACACGACATTTGCAAGCAAGGAATAACGATGGAAAAAAATTTATGCTTGGACTTGTAGGTATCAGCTTTAAATCGGCTGATCTGGAAATCAGAGAATGTTTTTCATTTACAGTTAACGATATTGAGAAAATGACCAGCGACTTGAGTGCAAGGGTAAGTGGATTGGTTGTTTTATCAACGTGTAATCGTACTGAAATTTATTACCATTGCAGCAAAAGCCAGGCAAAAGAAGCCGTTGAAAGTGTATTGCAGGAGCTTACTGAGATGAAGAATTATGCTCCAACCATGTCTCACCACTTTTACTTCAAACAGGGAAATGATGTTATTAGCCACCTCTTTCACGTTGTTTCCGGAATTGATTCCCTCATCGTTGGCGAAGATCAAATTATCGGCCAGGTAAAGGAAGCATTTTACAGAGCTGAAAAACTGAATTCGACCAATAAAATCCTAACCCGTCTGTTTACCAAATCTTTTGAGGTTGGCAAAAAAGTTAGGACCCAAACCCAAATTGGTAAAGGCTCCGCATCTGCCAGTTCAGCAGCGGTTAACCTGTGCCTTCAGTATCATTCTGATTTGAGTCAGTTAAATGTTATGATGATTGGCGCCGGTCAAACCGGACAATTGGTATTGAACAGTTTGAGAAAATCGAAATTCAATTCGCTTATTATTGCCAACCGGACGCTGGAAAAAGCTCAGGAACTGGCCCGTATTCATGGAGGAAATGCAATTGAATTAAACCAGGTGGAAAAATTCCTGCCACAAACGGATATCCTTTTCGTAGCAACCGATTCGCAAACAAATCTGATTACAAAAGACATGGCACAGCAGGCACTTCAAAATCGCAACGCTGACAAAAAGCCGCTTTACCTTGATCTTTCAGTTCCGCGCAACATTGATAAGAATATAGATTCGATGGAAAACATTATGTTGTACACCATCGATGATCTCCAACAAATTGTGGAAAGTACCAATCAGAAAAGAATGCAGGAAATTTCTTCTGCTGAAAAAATCATCCAAAAAGCAGAAAAGCATTTCATTGGCTGGAAAAATGATCAGGAACTGGTTCCAACCATTATGAAGATCAAAGAAAGTTTTTCACAACTCAATAAGCAGGAAATGGATGAGTTTTACAGAAACCGTTCCATTCAACAACATGAACTGCTGGAAGAATATGCACAACTGCTTTCTGATAAATTTGCAAGAACATTTATTAAGAACCTGAAATCCATTTCGAAAGATGCCGATAACAAAACCTTCATAGAAATGGCTGAGGACTTTTTCGAACTAAAAGAATGACCCGAACCGTAAAAATAGGTACACGGGGTAGTAAACTGGCTTTGTACCAGGCTAACCGTACCAAAGCATCACTGGAAGCACATTTCCCTGATTTGAATTTTGAATTAAAAATTATTCAGACCAAAGGAGATCAACAACTGGATATTTCCCTGTCAAAAGTCGGAGATAAAGGATTTTTTACGCAGGAAATAGAACGCGCATTGCTGGAAGGCGACATTGATTTGGCCGTGCACAGCATGAAAGATTTACCCACTCAATTCCCAAAAGGATTAAAACTGGGAGCTGTACTTGAAAGAGGTGAAACACGCGATGCGTTGGTCAGTAACGGAAAAAGAAAATTAGCCGAACTGACAGAAGAGGACATCATCGCTACTTCAAGTACAAGGCGAAGAGCTGAACTATTGAAAATCAATCCTAATTTCAACATAGTTGATATCCGAGGAAACGTAGACACCCGGCTCAGGAAATGGCAATCGGGATATTGCACAGCTATGATTATGGCAGGAGCCGGACTCACCCGTTTAGGACTGGAAGAACATATTTCCGAATTACTCAATCCCGTTGACATGCCTCCGGCACCGGCACAGGGAATTATTGCCATCGAAATTCGGGAGAAAGATGATTTTACTGAAACTATGCTGCAAAGCATAAACAACAAAAATACCTGGGCTATGGCCAGGGCTGAGCACACTTTTTTGGCTGCCCTGGGAGGTGGTTGTCAGGTTCCTATTGCCTGTTTCTCTGAAATTAGTGCAGGACAATATAAGTTAACCGGAACCGTGCTTTCACCTGATGGAAAAGAACATGTTGGCGGCTCTATTGAAGGATCGGTTGAGCATGCTGAAGAAATAGCCAAAGCATTAGCCAACCAGTTTTTGAAACAAGGAGCTTCTCAAATTTTGGAAAACTTTGACACAGAATCAGAAAAATAGCATCCCAAAGTTGGTCATTAGTACACAACCCATTGAACAAGCTGAAAAGTTAAAATCGGCCTTGTCGGGAAGTGGTGTTGATTTTTTTTCGATTCCTATGATAAAAACCCAAACCATTGAACCGAATGAACATTTGGTTGCTGTTTTAAAAAAATTGTCTTTATATGATCGGATAATTTTCACCAGCAAAAACGGGGTATCATCATTTTTTGAGATTCTGAAAAAACTTCAAATTCACTTTCCAAAAGAAATTCAAACAGCAGTTATCGGAAAAGGAACGGCAACTGAATTGAAAAAAAAAGGTTTCCGGGCAAATCATCTTAACCCGGGCAACACGTCTGTTGAATTTGCTGAATATTTGAATCATTCCGTCATTAGTCCCAACGAAAATATTCTGTTGGTTCAGGGAACGAAAGCTCCGGACTTTTTAGAAAAAGAACTTTCAGGAAAGTTAAAGGTTACCCGTGTAAATGTTTATCAAACTTTACCTGTTGAAGAGATAAACCAGCAAATAATTGAGCTAATCAAATCCGATCAGTATGGTTTATTAGTATTCAGTAGTCCGTCGGCATTTGAATTTTTCTCAAAACACGTCAATACTGAAACACAAAAATTCAGAATTTTATCGATTGGAAATATTACAACATCGGCCATTATAAGTGACACCAAATCAGAGATAATCACAGCGGAAAAACCCGGAACGGAATACCTGAAAAAAGAAATTATTCATTACTTCAATCAAAAAATATAATATCATGAGTTTCCCCCTAACACGAATGAGAAGGTTGCGCCACAACCCAGTTTTGCGCGACATGGTTACAGAAACCAAAGTAACAACCAATGACCTGATAATGCCTCTGTTTGTCTGTCCAGGAAAGAACGTTAAAAACCCGATTAATTCTATGCCGGGCAACTATCAATTTTCCATCGATTTACTGGTGGAAGAATGTAAATCTTTAATGGATGTGGGTATTCGGGCCATTATTTTGTTCGGTATTCCGGAAGAAAAAGATGATACCGGTATGATTGCAGCACATGATCACGCCATTATTCCACAGGCTATTGATGCTATCAAAAAGCAAGTTCCAGGAATGTATGTAATTGCTGATGTGTGCAACTGCGAGTATACAACCCACGGTCATTGCGGCGTTATTGTGGATGGTGACGTTGACAATGATAAAACATTTGATTCTCTGGTTGCTCAGTGCATTACCTTCGCCCGTCATGGTGTGGATATGGTAGCACCCAGCGACATGATGGATGGCCGAGTATTGAGAATCCGTGAAGGACTGGATTCCGAAGGATATTACAATACACCTATTATGGCTTATTCTGCCAAATACGCTTCTGCATTTTACGGTCCCTTCCGTGATGCTGCTGACAGTGCTCCGCAGTTTGGCGATCGCAGTTCTTACCAGATGAATCCTGCTAATAGCAATGAAGCCATTCGTGAAATTGAATTGGATATTGCTGAAGGAGCTGACATTGTTATGGTAAAACCTGCATTGAGCTACATGGACATCATTCGTCGTGCACGCGACCGTTTTGATTTACCCATTGCTGCATACAATGTAAGTGGTGAATTTGCCATGGTGAAAGCTGCCGCAGAAAAAGGATGGATTGATGAAAACCGGATTATAAAAGAAATTCTGACATCTATCAAAAGAGCCGGTTCAGATATTATTCTGACATATCATGCCAAACATTTTGCAGAAAAGCTGCAGTAATTTTGAATAAATAACTTTATGATTCATAATAAGAGTTTTCAGGAATTTGAAAAAGCACAATCGCGAATTCCCGGGGGTGTTAACTCTCCGGTTCGGGCTTTTAAAAGTGTTGGAATTCCGCCTATTTTAATTGATCATGCGAAGGGTTCACACATTTTTGATATTGATGGCAACGAATACATAGACTATGTTTCCACTTGGGGTCCTGCTATTTTGGGCCATGCCCGTGAAGAAATCGTTGAAGCCATAAAAAAAGCTGCCGAGAAGGGCACTTCATTTGGTGCACCTACAGTAATGGAAACTGAAATGGCTCAGCTGATTATTGACATGATGCCCGCTGTGGAAATGGTGCGTATGGTTAATTCGGGAACCGAAGCCACAATGAGTGCAATCAGATTGGCACGTGCTTTTACCGGAAGAGATAAAATCCTGAAATTCGAAGGAAACTACCACGGCCATGCCGACAGTTTTCTCATTCAGGCTGGGTCTGGAGCTATGACTCTAGGAGTACCAAACAGTCCTGGTGTTACTAAAGCCACTGCTTCAGAAACGCTTACTGCACCATACAACAACCTGCAAGTCGTTGAAGCGCTGTTCGAAACCTATCCGGATCAAATTGCTGCTATTATTGTAGAACCTGTTGCTGCAAACATGGGGTTGGTTTTACCTAAGTCAGGCTTTCTTGAAGGATTGAAGAAAATCACACAAAAATATCAGGCGCTTTTAATTTTTGATGAAGTCATTACGGGTTTCCGTTTAGGAGCAGGTGGCGCGCAAGAATATTACAACATCCAACCCGACCTCACAACGATGGGTAAAATTATTGGTGGTGGTTTGCCGGTTGGAGCTTATGGTGGACGTAAAGATATTATGGAAATGCTGGCTCCCATCGGCCCAGTTTATCAGGCGGGAACACTTTCGGGAAATCCACTGGCTATGGCTGCCGGATACACTGCACTAAAAATGCTTAAAGAACATCCTGAGATTTATACTCAAATGGAAGAAAAAGCAGTTATGTTGGCTGAAGGAATCAGAAAAAACATCAATGAAACAGGAATTGCTACTCAGGTAACTCAAGTTGGTTCTTTGATAACTTTATTTTTCAACACCAATACTGAAATCTCATCTTTTGCTGAAGCTGCCCAATCCAATACCGAAATGTATGCTGAGTATTTCAAAGCATCATTGGAAAGTGGAATTTACCTGGCTCCTTCACAATTTGAATGTGCTTTTATTTCTGATGCTCATACACAAGAAGACATCGAAATCACTCTTTCAGCAAACAAAAAAGCATTAGAAAATTTATCTGTTAAAAATTAATTTGCAACGAAAATCATGAACAGTATTTTCCTGGACACATTAAAAGGCAAAGCGACAGAAAGACCGCCTGTTTGGTATATGCGTCAGGCGGGACGGGTGCTTCCCTCCTATCTAAAACTTAAGGAACAACATTCGTTTTGGGAAATGATGCAAGATCCAAAACTAGCTGCGGAAGTCACCTTATTGCCGGTTCATGATTTGGGTGTAGATGCTGCTATTTTATTTTCAGACATTTTGGTAATTCCCTATGCCATGGGCATGGGACTTGATTTTACAGATAAGGGACCTGTTTTTGAGCATCCCATCAAAACCATGGATGACCCGCTGAAAAATTTTAAACCTGATGAGCAGAAACTTGAATACATCTACAATGCTATTGATGAAATTCTTCAAACCAGACCGGAAAACAATCCGCTCATAGGTTTCTCTGGAGCTCCGTTGACTGTTCTTAGTTTCATGATCCAAGGTTTAGGAAGCCGTTCTGATTTTACCGATGCTGTGAAATGGATGTTTTCCTATCCCGAAACTTTGAGAAAAATCATTGATGCTGTTACGGAAATGACATTGGTTTATGTTGAAAAACAAATAGAACATGGTATTGACGCCTTTCAGCTTTTTGAAACAAACGCAGGGCTTATTCCTAATGAAATGTACCAAAAACTTTTCATGCCATCGGTGAAAAAAATTGCTCAAACAGTCCGCGACAAAAATATTCCATTCATCTTTTTCCCGAAAGGAATCGGAAACGAAATTCAAAATATCAATTATGATGTGTGCGATTTCCTCAGTGTTGACTGGCTAACTTCTTTGGAACAGGCAAGAACACTGGTGGACAAAAAAGTGGGATTACAAGGCAACCTAGATCCCCGAATTTTGTTTGCTTCACAAGAAGTCATCGAAAAAGAGCTGCAAAAATTTTTAGACTACGGACGAAATCATAAAGACTGGGTTTTCAATCTTGGACACGGTTTCATACCCGGAACTCCTTTTGAAAATGCACGTTTTATAACGGATTGGGTAAAAAATCAGAATTGGGATTAAAGACACAAAAATGAACCTGGAAATCTTCAAAAAATATAATAAACCCGGACCGCGCTACACAAGCTATCCACCGGCTACTTTTTTTCAAGGTGGCTTTACAGCCGATGCATACATTGTGCAAATTGAGCGATCCAATCAGGATGAACCACAGAATCTGTCATTCTATGTTCATATTCCTTTTTGTCCCAGACTTTGTCATTTTTGTGGCTGCAATACAGGAGTTTCACAAAAAGAAGAAGTTATTCGTCGTTATGTGGATGCCATTATTAAAGAAATAAAAACTGTTTCGCAATACATAGATCCTTCAAGAAAGGTCAGCCAGATACATTGGGGGGGCGGCACTCCCAACTCAATTGATTTAAGCTATGTGGAAGAAATTATGGCTGCTTTTTCTGAACGCTACGAATTTCTCGATGATGCAGAAGTAGCCATGGAATGTCATCCGGCTTATCTCGATTTTGCAGACATTGACAAGTTGGCTAATGCCGGATTTAACAGAATTAGTTTAGGAGTTCAGGATTTTGACTCAAAGATTCTGAAACTGGTCAACCGGGCACCCTCAAAGCATCCCATAGATGAACTGGTAAGATACATGCATGAAAAAGGCTTTAGGGGTATTAATCTGGACTTGATTTACGGCTTACCGGGACAAACACCGGAAAGTTTCGTCAAGAATGTGGAACAGGCCATTGAAGTATCACCTGACCGACTGGCTACTTTCTCGTACGCTCATGTGCCGTGGGTAAAAGCTGCCCAAAAAATACTGGAGAAACACGGACTTCCCGGTCCCGATGAAAAATTAAGAATGTTTCAGAATGGGCACAACCTTTTAACAGAAGCTGGTTATGTCGCCATCGGCATGGATCATTATGCCAAAGCAGATGATGATTTGAGCATTGCGCTTAAAAATAAAACGCTGCACCGAAACTTTCAGGGCTACGCCACACGCAAAACCACAGGACAAGTTTACGGATTTGGCAGTTCATCTATTTCACAACTTTGGGGGTCTTATGTTCAAAACATCAAAACTTATCCTGAATACATTGAAGTAATTGAAAAGCAAGGCTTAGCACCAGACAAAGCCTATATTCTGAAACAAGATGAACAAATCACCCGTGAAGTGATTACTGAAATCATGTGTAATGGAGAAATGGACTTTGAAAATGTTGGCTCAAGATTTAAAACCAGTGCAGATCAAATAAAGGAAGTGGTAAAATTTTCAGCGGAAAAACTTCAGGAATTCATAGATGACAATTTAGTGGCCATTAAAGGCAACAAAGTTGAGGTATTTCGTGAAGGGTTCTTCATTGTTCGGAATATTGCGATGACATTCGATCCACTACTGAAAGAAACTGAAGGGATGTATTCTAAAACTATTTAATATTCCATAGTTTTTAGCTCCAGAATATTAAATAAAATATTTTAGATTTGTTTCTATAAACATTTTTAAACTAAAAATTATGGAAAACAATTCTACACCAAATTATGAAGAGCATAAACCTATTGAAGAAATACAAGTTGAACAGGAAGAAAAAATTTACCTTGACAATTCTGCGTTAGAGCACCTGAAGGAAACACGAGGCTGGACTTTATTTTTATCCATTTTAGGTTTTATTTTCATTGGGCTTATGCTTTTTGGCGGCATTATTATGTCCTTTGTAAGCTCCAAACTAAACACCCCTGGATTTGGTTCTCAAGGAATACTATCTATTTTTTTGATAGTTATCGTATTACTATTGTACTTTTTTCCGATATATTTTCTTTTTCAGTTTTCTCAGTTCTCATCCAAAGCTTTAAAAGAAAAAAGTACTAATCTATTATCCTCAGCCTTAAAGTATCTCAAATATTACTACAGATACATCGGAATATTAACCATAGTAGGAATTAGTTTTTATTTTGTCATGATCCTAGTTGTGATGATAATGGGGCTCGGTGCGAATTTAATACCTAAATAGACCATTTTTTCAAACAGGTTCAAACCTGAGTCTAAAATAATGGCCTCATAAAGGAGCTGAAAATTCAGCTCCTTTTTTATTTATCAAAAATATTTTTTTCATATAAAAAACTGATAAATAATTATTTAAATACCTACTATCAAAAGTGTAAAAATTACTTTTTCATTTTTGGTTTAATTATTGTAATTAACTTTATAAAGAATTAAATTTTTGACTACCGGTAAATCAAAAGAGCATTAACCTTAAAAATTAAAGTCATGAAAACAAGAATTACAAGCCTCATTATCTTTCTGCTTATGATAACCAGCAGCCTCTTAAGTGCACAGAATGTTGTTACTGTAACCGCTACAGATAATGAAATAAGCGACAATCTTAATTTAGAAGCAATAGCAACCCTTTTTGGCGAATCAAAAAACCTGCAGCAATTTGAAGAAAAGTTGAATGAGCCCAAGTATAGAATCTCTAACCTTGACTTAAACAATGATGGCTATGTTGATTATATAAGGGTTGTTGAGCACTACGAAAACAACGAATATCTTGTAACCCTGCAAGATGTCATTGGTCAGGATCTTTATCAGGATATAGCAACTATTGATGTAGGCAAAAACAACTACGGTCAAATCAGTGTTCAAATTGTAGGAAACCCCTATTTCTATGGTGCAAACTATATTATCGAACCTATCTACACACGAAGACCCTTAATTTTCAGTTATTTCTGGAATCCCTATTACAGTCTTTGGAGTTCGCCTTATTACTGGAACCGGTTCCCAAGATATTACCGTCCATGGCACATCTATTCAACTTATCAATACAAAAGAAATATTCACCGTTACATAAGGCCTTCTTATTACTACAGGTATCCAACATACCGAATGAGTCACAACACTTCTATTTACTTTAACAAATGGAGAAGAAATGATTTCGAACGCAGAAATCCATCAATGTCATTCACTTATAAACACAAAGATGTTAAAAATCATTATGAGTTGAATAAAAGAAGAAACAGTTCAAATAACTATGTACGCTCAGGAAGTAGTGTAAATTGGAAGGACAATAATGTTAGGAGTAACCCGAGAAGAGATAACAACTCAAATACTAATAGAGTAGTAAAACGAAACAACAATACTCAGACAAGAAAAGTAACTGGCAGAAGTCCTGTTAAAGTTCGTGTAGCTCCATCTGAAAGCTATAAACCAGAAAGATCAAGAACTGTTCGAACAACCAATACTTCAACTTCAAAAACAAATGTAAACAGAGCTCCAAGAACAACAAAAAATCAAAACAATTACACCAATACTAATCGGAATACCAACAGAAATACCGTTAAAAGAAGTAAAAGTTCATCAGAAAATAAAAAAACAAGAACCGAACGGGCCAAACCAGAGAAAAAAGAAAAAAAAGAAAAACGATAAAATAAAACTTTGTAAACAGCCGAAAAAACAGTCTGAAAAAATCAGGCTGTTTTTTTGTTGACCCAAAATCTAAAGAAACTTAAAACCATTTACAACAAAAGCAAAAAACCTAATTTTGTAAAAAACGATTAATACAACATAAAATGGAATATCGCAAATTAGCAAATTCAGATTTAAACCTATCAGTTATAACTTTCGGAGCCTGGGCTGCCGGCGGATGGATGTGGGGCGGAACCGAACAAAACGATTCAGTCAATGCCATTCATGCTGCTTATGATTTGGGCGTAACTTCAATTGATACGGCACCGGCTTACGGACAAGGAAAAAGTGAGGAAATTGTCGGAGAAGCCATCAAAGGAATTCCACGTGACAAATTGCAGATTGTAACCAAATACGGCTTACGCTGGGATACGACACAGGGAGAATTTTACTTTAAAAGTGTTAACAATAACGGAAAACCCATTGATATGTATCGCTATGCCGGAAAAGACGGCATCATCAAAGAATGTGAAAACAGTTTGCGTCGGTTGGGAACCGATTACATTGATTTATATCAGATTCACTGGGCCGATCCCACCACCCCAATCCAGGAAACCATGGAAGCCGTTGCTCAATTGATTGAACAGGGAAAAGTACGCTATGCCGGCGTTTGCAACTACAGTGTGGGACAAATGAAAGAAGCTGAAAAATACGTCACTCTGGTTTCTAACCAGGTTCCATACAGCATGGTAAAACGTGATGTAGAAAAAGAACTGGTTCCTTACATTCTGGAAACTGGAAAATCCATTCTCGCTTACAGTCCTATGGAACGCGGATTGCTCACCGGAAAAATGAAACCGGGTCATGTTTTTGCTGAAGGCGATCACAGAGCAGGTTTACCCTATTTTACCAATGAAAACATTAAAAGAACCGATGCTTTTCTGGAAAAAATCAAACCGCTGGCCGACGAAAAGAATGCCAGTCTCAGTCAGCTTGTGCTCCGCTGGACACTGGAACAGCCTGGAATTACTATTGCTTTGGTGGGAGCCAGAAACCCGAAACAGTCGGTTCAAAATGCCGAAGCAGCAAATGTAAAATTGAGTGCTGAGGAAATCGCATTTATTACTACTGAATTAAACAAGCTAAAACTGGAATTATAATTCCAAATTTTCAAAACAAAAAAGGCAGACTTAAGTCTGCCTTTTTTTATTTCTTGTCGAACTTTCCTTCGGGAACCTTTTCACGTTTCCCGGACGAAAGACTTATGGCATTCGTAGGGCAAACACTAATGCAACTTCCGCAGGCGAAACAATCGGGAATGGTTTTATTCTGTTTTAAAATAGTATCCATCACTGTGGAAGGACAAGCTTTCGAGCATGCATCACATGCGATACAATCACTATATTTTACCTTAATTTTTACAAAACTGAACCTTTCAAATAACCAGCCAAACAATCCGAAAGGACAGAAAAAATGGCACCACGGGCGGTAAACAAACAGCGATGCGATCAGGATCAGACCAATAAAAATCCAACCTGCCACATTCACAACTTTCGGATTAAAAATTTTAAAGGGATCAATATATTCAACAATGTCAAAAACCCACACGAAAGCGATCACTGTAAACAGGACAAAAAACCCAATTCTGATTGAATTGCTCACAGCAAAAGGTACTTTGTACTGCTTCACCAAACCTTTGGTATCTCTTTTGTTCCGGTTCAACCGGAAAATAAAATCCTGCAAGGTTCCCAACTGACAACCCCAGGCGCATATAAATTTGTTGACACTCACCACCATAAACAGAAAAACCGCCAAAGCTATGAATCGCGGAATAAACAGCACATGATGCATGGCATACAAAGTGACTGCATCTTTGATGGTTCCCATCGGGCTCGGATCAGAACCCAGAATAATTCCGAATAAAACAAAGGATACCAGATAAAACCACTTTCTGTTTTTTGGAGTGATTTTATTTTTAAGGATCAGCACAAAAATCAGTGCCAGAAACAAAAACCACAACACAAATTTGACAAAGATTTTTATCCAGTTTTTGGATAACGATTCGGCATAAATGGCCAACGCTTCATTGGTTTTCGTCAGCAGTTTTTCCTGATTTACCGGAAAATCACTCAACGTTTTATTTAAATCTTCTGTATTTTTCAGGTTAAAAATGCGCAGAACCACTTTCTCAGGCAGTTTATTTTCTATTGCAAATTGCTTTAGCGTGAGGTTTTTATTGTATTGGAGAGAAATCAGCTGAACGGTTTCCACCTTGTTGCTTCCCCAAATATTCATAGAGAGCCAGGAAAGAAATATCACCGCAGCTGCAACGACTATTAATATTCCCAGATTAGCAAAATGACGTTGATTCATAAACTTTTTGGGGATAAAAATATGTGAAAAAAGAATTAAGAACCGGTCATAATTCTTAAAATTTAGTCTGCACAACTGCTGAAAAACAAAAAACCCGGAACAATTGTTCCGGGTTTTTAATCACTATGACAAAAGCTTTATTCTGAGATTATTATTTTGTTATTCTTACGAATCTTTCTTTGGGTGTCATTGAAATTCCGCAACGGGCCGGAGCTTCATTTTCATAAGTGTTTCCACAGGTTGTACAAACCATATAGTAATCGGCCAGTGTATTTTCATCGTTATTTTGCAAAGCAGCCAAAGCTTTTTGATACAATGCCTTGTGAATTTTTTCCACCTGATAAGCGTAGTTAAAAGAAATCATGGCCATAGTAGCTCCTTCTTTGGAAGCCACTTTCAAGAAATCGGGATACATGGTAGCCACTTCATAACTTTCACCGTTGATAGCATCCTGGAGGTTTTCATCTGTATTTTTCACATCATATTTAGGATCCACTTTAGGAACCTCAACGCCCATATTCTGCATTACCGCTTTGTGATTACCGGCGTGAATGCTTTCGGCTTTGGAAGCAGCTTTAAACAACAACGCAATTTTCTGATGGCCTTCATCCTGGGCCTTTTTAGCATAAGCAGCATATTTGGCACTGGCGGTTGATTCGCCAATAAAAGCAGCTTTCAGATTTTCGGATGTGCTGGAACCTTCATTACCGGCATAAGATTTAAAACCGAAGAAAGTAGTCAATAAAACTGTAGCAACCAGCATAATTTTTTGAGATTTGATCATTTTCATAGCATAGATATTTAAAAGATTATTATGAGACAAATGTAGAACCCGAACACTAAAAGCTTCCTAAAGCCATTCTTAAAGCTTGCTTAAAATTTTTGATCTTTTAAATTATTAATCAACAATGAGATAATGTTTCCTTTACTTTCATCAAGGGCCTTCACTGAAATATTCAGAAGACGGGCAAAACGACCGGCAATTGTCAATCCCAAACCATTACTTTTAAATTCTTCGTTGGGATTCAAATCCGGAATATGCGAATTACCATTAATAGTATCCAGTTCTTCCTTATCCATTTTAATTCCGTTGTCGCGAATATCGATCCACAACAAATTTTCTGATAACGAAGCCGAGATACTAACCGGTTGACCGATGGTCGAATGTTTAGTAGCCTGAATTATGAATGTTCTCAGCAGTGAAACAAACATAAACTTATTGGTCTTAAAACTTAACTCTTTTGGAACCTGGATGTCAATAGTCAGCGACTTTTCATCCATTATGTTTTTCAGGCTTTTTGAGATTTCTTCAACCATTTGAGACAAATTCATATGATCCAGTTGAATGTTTTCCTGATTATTTTCAAATTGGTATAAGAACAGCAATTGTTCGGTTAAATCCGTCATTTTATTCACCTCGATTAAAGCCGTATATGCCTTATCAACATAATATTCCGACTGACGTTGTTTCCTGAGCATCACTTCAATGGTTCCTCGAAGTACCGAAAGCGGTGTCCGCAATTCATGCGATGCTTCAATGGCAAATTGTCTTTCTTTAACGGCAGCTTTTCTCAACTTTTCTACCAACTGATTAACAGAAAAAGTCAGCGTATATAATTCATCTTTTCGTTTTGGTAAGACAATCGGGTTCTCAAAATTATCCTGTGTCATTTTTTGAGCCGCACAGGTCAGATCCAAAACCGGACGAATGCTTCGTTCCGACATAAAAAGAGTAACGAAATACAAAAACAGTAAAACAAACGGAAAAATTAAAATCAAAATTAACCGCAGGTTTTTAAGAACCATGTGTGTTTCACTCAAAGGCATAGCCACAGAAATATAACCCAAAGCCTTACCCCGGGTGTTTTTCAACGGAACCTGCAATTGATAAATAGTAGCGTTGGCCAGATGAGAATCGAAAAAATAATCGGATGAAATATTTTTAAAAATCGACAAATATCCGTCCTGCAAATTCGGTGACCTTTTTAATACTTTCCCGGTACTGTCGGTATATTGAATAAAAATCGGATTCACCTCAATTTGTCCGTGTTCACGTTCCAGCCATTCATTGGGATTGGCAAAAATCACCTGATCGCTGAGCACCACAATATTATTGGTCAACTCCAGCGACTCAGCTCTCAAATCGCTTTTCAGATCATTGTAAACCGTATGATGAACCACGATGTATATAAACACAAAAACCAGCAGTGTAAGTGCTGCTGTTGCTGCCATAAACGATAAGGCCACCCTTCGACTATAACTTAACTTTTGTTCTTTCATCAGTCTCTGATAATATAACCGACACCCCGGATCGTTTGCACGAAACTTATTTCTGAATTCTTATCTATTTTCTTTCGCAATGCATTAATATACACATCAATAACTGATGTATCGTAATCAAAATGCATGTCCCAGACATGATGAATAATCTTTGTCCGGGAACACACTTTGTTTTGATTCCGAAGAAGAAATTCCAGCAATGCGAATTCTTTTTGTGTCAGAGAAACTTCTTTCTTGTTCAGAAAAACCTGGTGTGATGCTGTGTCCATCACCAGATTTTTACTTTTTAAGTTTGTATTTTCCTCTTTTACATTTCTCAGTCTGGCTCTGATGCGGGCCAGCAGCTCCTCAAAAGAAAACGGCTTTTTGATGTAATCGTCCACACCCATATCCAGGGCAAAAACCGCATCCTGAACGGCATCGCGTGCAGTAAGCATCAAAATGGGTGTTTGCTCGCCTCCTTTTCGCAACTGCCGGCAAATTTCTATACCACTGACTCCGGGTAACATCCAATCGATAAGCATAATGTCATATTCACCGGCATTATCTGTAGCCAACTGTAAACCCGTTGTTCCGTCGTAAGCCACATCCACAGCATAGGCTTCTTCTTCCAAACCTTCTTTCAGGAAATTTGCAATCCCCATCTCGTCTTCTATGACTAAGATCCGCATGGCTAATTTGTTTCAGAATCAGTATTTAGGCCAAAACCCAGATTCAGCTGAACACCGGCTGCATGTTTATAAACCAATTCGCCACCATAATATCCGGTACGGGCAATGGCCATTGCAGAAGCCAAAAACAATACAAAAGCAGCAGCTTTAAATATTCCTTTATACTTTTTAAACAGCTCCAGAAGAATGCGAAAAGTTGCTGTAATGCTCACAATCCAAATGGTCAGTTCAGCGGCATTTTCGTGGGTTTCCAAAGCCTGCTTCAAGGCTCCCTGTTCGGTAATGCCACTGCCGGCAAAATGTCCGGTAAGAAAAGCCACAACCGTTCCCAGTGCGCCAAGCACTAAAAGATAAAAACCAACTTTTGAGTAGAATGTCTTTTTAGCAAAAAGGCCGATCGTGTCAAACAATAAACCTGTTAATAAAAGTGCAATGGGAAAATGCACAATCATGGGGTGAAGATGTGAAGTATCCATATCAGTAAATTTTAATTCGGATCAAAAGTAGTATGAGGCAACTTAAATCAAGTTAAGCTCAAGCTTAAGATTTGCTTAAAATTCACAGAGTTATGATATTTCTGGGTAGAAAAGTTGCTAAAAAACAAGCAAAAAAGTAGAACCTTTTCCGTATTTTGAACGGACAGAAATACTTCCTTTGTGCATCTGCATAATCTGTCGGGAAAGGCTTAAGCCAATTCCGGAACCATTTTCCTTGGAAGTAAAAAATGGCATAAAGATCTTATCCATCACATCATGATTGATACCGGTTCCATTATCGGTAACCTCAATTACGGTTCTGTTATTCAGATTAACTGATGCTACAATAGTGATCATACCTTCTTCCTGATCTTTAACTGCATCAATAGCGTTCAACAACAAATTCAACATAACCTGATCAATTAAATCAGGGTCAGCAAGCAACTTGAGATCAGAAGGAAAAATACGGGAAACGACCCGTACTTGTTTTTCGTCTAATTTGGATTGCAACAAATCCAATTGGCGCTGAAACAATTCCTGAACGGAAAAGTATCGGAAATTCGGTTTGGGAATTCGGGTCAGATTACGATACAAGTCCACAAAATTCAGCAGACCTTTACTCCGTTTTTCAATGGTAGCTAAAGCACTGGTTACATTTTGCATATCCTCTTTTTCATCCTCATTTTGAGCAAAATCTCTTTCACAATATTGACTCACAATATCCTGTACGGTTGAAGCCAGAGAAGAAATCGGTGTTATAGAATTCATAATCTCATGGGTCAGGACCCTGATCAGCATTTGCCATGATTCTACTTCCTTTTGTTCCAGTTCGGGATGAATATCCTGCAATGAAACCAGAAGGTATTTTTCTCCGTGCATTAAAAACTCTGTAGCATGAATAGACAACTGCAACAATTCGTTATCAACGTATAATTTAACCAGCTTTTTATCTCCGGCTTTCATTTCCTGTAAAGCAATTGCCAGATCTTTATAATTGCGTTTCAGCTCATCAATATTTCTCAAATGTTTCAGTTTCAATAGGCGCTTTACCGCATTGTTATATACGTCAACTTTTCCATCAAGACGAAATACCAGAACTCCAATACTCACATGCTGAATTACAGTAAGCAAATAATTAAAGTTTTCTTCCTTTTCTATTTTTGTTTTTTTGAACGCTTCAATTACCTGATTCATCTGCAAATTAAGCGCCTCGAAACTCTTACCGTGTTCTCCATCTGAAAAGGTTCCCATAAAATCAGAATAGCGGATCGATTCAAAGAAACGGGCAAGTTTTCTATTGGTTTGTTCTGCATACCTTATTAGAAAAACAACCTGTGCGACAAAAAGAATGATCAGAATAATGGTACTGATGAAGTAAGTAGATTCATCGTGAAAAAGAAAAATCAAAAGTAAGGTAACCACCAAAAGAATCACCCTAAGGAAAATCTGTATGCGAAACTTTTTATAAACCATATTTTTCTATTCTACGGTATAGAGATGCCCGGGTTAAACCCAGTTCTTTTGCTGCCCGGCTAATGTTTCCACCATTTTTATCCACTACTTTCCTGATCAATAGTTTTTCAGTTTCTTCAAGATTCATGTTAACCGGAAAAAAGTCCTGCTGATCTTCTCTGGCTTCTGACATAAAAAAGTCATCGGGCTCCAGCATATTTCCTTCGCTCATAATAACCGCTCGTTCCACAGCATGTTGCAACTCGCGGATATTACCAGGCCAGTTATGCATTTGCAAGCGTTTCAAAGTTCCGGCACTTATTCTCTTTTGAGGCATTTTATATTTTCTGGAATAAATCTCAAGATAATGATTCACTAACGGCTCAATGTCCTCTACTCTTTCCCGCAAAGGCGGAATAGTAATTTCCACAGTGTTGATCCGATACAATAAATCCTGTCGAAAGATATTTTCTTTTACCATTTCATACAACGGCATATTGGTAGCACAGATCAAACGAACATCCACAGGAATTTCTTTGTTGGAACCCAACCGGACTATTTTCCGGCTTTGCAGTACGCGTAATAGTTTTGACTGTAGCGATGGCAGCAAATTCCCGATTTCATCCAGAAACAAAGTTCCACCGCTGGCGGCTTCAAAACGTCCCGAACGATCTTCGCGGGCATCGGTAAACGCTCC
The DNA here is from genome assembly GCA_016936505.1 of Bacteroidales bacterium. Classification (GTDB taxonomy): domain Bacteria; phylum Bacteroidota; class Bacteroidia; order Bacteroidales; family F082; genus Sulfidibacterium. The sequence goes on from JAFGXS010000005.1 coordinate 83,767, forward strand.
TTTTTTGTATCCAAACAATTCGCTTTCAAACAAAGTTTCGGTTATTGCCCCCAAATCAACGCTGATAAACATACTCCCACTTCGATTTGAAGCCCTGTGAATGGCACGTGCAATCACTTCTTTTCCTGTTCCATTTTCTCCCAATATCAACACGTTTGCGTCAGTTTTAGCTACCTTTTCAACGGTTTTCAGAACTTTTTTCATGGCAGCCGAATTGCCAATAATATGACTGAATACCTGATCGTTGTCTGCGGAAAGAATCTTATTGGCCGAACGCAAATTCTCAAGCTCAACTTTTGAAGCTCTGACTTTTAGAGACGATTCAATGGTAGCCAGTAATTTCTGATTATCCCAGGGTTTTAAGATAAAATGAGATGCACCTTCCTTAATTCCCTGAACTGCCAACTCCACATCTCCGTAACCGGTTATAAAAATTACAATCGCTGCCGAATCAATTTCCAGAATCTTATTCAACCATCGAAAGCCTTCTGTGCCACTGGTTGCATCACGTGAAAAATTCATATCCAACAGAATTACATCATAATTCTCACTTTTCATTAAATCTGGGATACTTTCCGGATTTTTTTCAGTATGCACAATCTGAAATTTTTGTCGAAGAAACATCTTAGCTGCCAGCAAAACATCTGCATCATCATCAACAATTAGGATACGAGCTTTAACTTTCGTCATTTGTCAATTGGTATTGGGGTCTAAAATTAATGAATAATGTACAACGCTGCACACACGTATGACCGATTCCGAACACTAAATGTTACAATTGAGTAGAAATAAATTTTCAAACAAATGATAACAAGCATCTTACACAAGGTGGCATGAAATTAGAAAGTACTAATATCAGAAAGGACACTACATGCAAATTTCGCCCGACATATCATTGTCAGATAATGGATATAGTCCACAGAATAATTTACATTTGTTGGAAAATGAACCTCAAATGATCATTGAAACCAAAGGACTTCATAAAGTCTTTCATTCCTCCGATATACAAACTATTGCGCTCGAAAACATAAATTTAAATATTGAAGAGGGGGAGTTTACATCCATTATGGGACCTTCGGGTTGTGGAAAATCGACATTGCTTCATGTACTGGGAATGATCGATGACCCGACAAAAGGTGATTACTTTTTTATGGGAAAGAATGTGGCAAAGTTATCTGAAAAAGAAAAAAACCTGTTGCGTAAAAAAAATATTGGATTTGTTTTTCAAAATTTCAATCTCATTGAAGACCTGACTCTGTGGGAAAATATTGAGCTTCCATTAATTTACCAGGGCATTAAGAAAACTGAACGAAAAAGACGGGTTGAAGAAGTAATCGACAGACTTGAAATAAGCCACCGAAAAGACTTACTGCCCCTTCAACTTTCTGGTGGACAACAACAGAGGGTTGCTGTTGCACGTGCCATTGTTGGGAAACCCCGGCTTCTACTTGCCGATGAACCAACAGGAAATCTTGATTCGATGCATGGTGAGGAGCTGATGAATATGCTGAATGAACTTAACAAAGAAGGAATGACGGTTGTTATGGTAACTCACTCACAACACGATGCCAGTTACAGTCATAGGATCATTCATCTTTTTGACGGTCAGATCATTAACGAAAACCTGAATCGTCACAGATAAACTGCAATTATGTGGCAAAGCTTTTTTAAATCGGGACTACGTATTTTAAGAAGACAGAAGAATTATACCTTCTTAAACCTCTTTGGACTTACTATTGGTTTGGTTGCCTTTATTTTTATCTTTTTATATATCCGTAACGAGATTTCTTACGACAGAGGCTGGAAAAACTATCACCATTTATTTCGGGTTACACAGGAATATGCAACAGGTGATCATGCAGATAAAATGGCACTAACTTCTTACGCCCTTGCAGGATTACTAGAAACGTCATTTCCTGATAAAATTATTGCAACCCGATTGTTTTTTACTGATCCTTCTGATAACAACGCTGTATCGTCGGTTCGCTATCAAGGAAAATACTACGACATCCCTAACTTAACTATTGCCGACAATAATTTTTTCAAGGTATTTAACTATTCATTTACTGAAGGAAATCCGGACTCTTGCCTGAGCAAACCAAACAGTATAGTGATTAGTGAGGAAGTAAAGAAACAAATTTTTGGGCAACAGAATGCCTTAGGCAAAAAAGTTAAAACCAGTATAAGAACCTATACCGTAACAGGCGTATTTAAAGAAAAAGAACAACCTTCGCACCTTCAGTTTAATGCGCTTATCTCATTCAGCTCACTGGAAAAAGAAGAAATTCAAAATCTTAAACGTAACTGGCTATGGTTTAACAGCTACACCTATATTCGGACCAAAAATCCAGAAAACTATATATTACTTGAGAAACTTGCCAACAACGAAATAAAAACAAAACTCAATGAATATATAAAACAAGAAAAAATAAACCTTTCAGGCTACTACGGAATACGTTTCCAACCCATTTATAAAATACATTTTGAGTCGGGCCTTCTTTACGACAGTCATTCAAACACACAAATTTTCTATCTCTATCTTTTTGGTATTATTGCATTTTTCATCCTGCTTACAGCTTCCATTAATTATGTTAACCTAACTACAGCCAGAGCCATCAAACGTGCTCGTGAAACCGGAATCAGAAAAATAATCGGAGCAAGCAGAAGACTTTTACTCAAACAATATATTAGCGAATCTTTGTTACTTACCCTTGCCGCGTTTCTTCTTGCTATGAGTATGGTTGAATTAATCTTACCCGTATTTAATAATTTAGTCCAAAAGCATTTAGTGCTCATCCAAAGTCTTACTTCAGGCTATGGTATCATTTTTGGAGCCCTTTTACTTTTTATTGTCTTTTTGTTGGCTTTGCTGAGTGGTAGTTTTCCGGCTCTTATCCTGTATCGGTTAAAACCATCTGCTGTTTTACGTGGAAACAGTATGATAATCAGCAGGGGGAAAAGGCAATATACTACAGCCTCTATCAGGAAATTTCTTGTTATTTTTCAATATATCATTGCCATAGGAGTGATTATATCTACAGCAATTATTGCCGCTCAGATCCATTTTGTTAAAAATCAGAACCTTGGTTTTAACCAAAACAACCTATTCATTGTGAACAGTCCTCCCGATACTTCTTTTGTTCATCGTGTAGAACCGTTTATTAAGTCAATTGAAGAAATATCCGGAGTACAAATGGTAACTACCAGTACTAACCTTCCCGGATATCTTTCGGGGAAACTGCTACTACGTGTTGGCGACAATCCGAAAAGTGAAATTCACACACTTAACAATTACATTGTAGGAAAAGACTTTTTCAAAATTCTTGAAATTCCCTTTATCAACGGGAGAAGCTTTTCATCAAAACTAGACAAAGATACAACTGAAAATATTGTCATTAATGAAGCTGCCGTAAAATATCTTAATCTGAATGATAGTTCAATAGGAACTACTATTCAAACCCCTTCTGGTACAAAAGGAAAGGTTATTGGAATTATTAAAAACTTTAATTTCTCTTCACTACATCAATCTATACAACCTCTGGCTTTTGTTTATCGCCCTCAGTTCCCGCGATATGTTATGGTACGATACAAAGCAGGTGAAAAGAAATATATTATTAACAAACTACACCAAACCTGGGATCTTTTAAATCCAGGATATAATCTATACTACACTGACCTAAGTCAAAAAATAAGCGGCTTGTACCAAACCGATCAACGTATGTTGAGTTTGTTCATTTATTTCTCTCTAATCGTTCTTTTGATTTCTTCACTTGGTTTGTACGGATTATCTGCTTTTTTAATTGAACAGCGATCAAAAGAAATCAGCATCAGAAAAATTTTGGGCGGATCAGACATGAAAATCCTTTGGTTCATAGCTAAAGAATATCTTTGGCTGGTTTTAGTAGCCGGAATTATTGCTTCTCCTGTAGTTTATTACTTTACCTATCAATGGTTGAACCGTTTTGCTTACCATATTCCTTTAAATATTCTTTATTTCCCATTGGGAATATTATTTGTTTTAATGATGGCTTTATTAACTGTTTGGATTAAGTCGTACAGTATCTTAAGACAAAATCCTTCGGCTGTGATTAAATACGAATAAAGTTTCCCTTTCCGGAAAATCCGGAAAGGGAAACAACCATGAAAAACTGATTTAAATGATCAATCGAAAGCAGTATATGCGGTTTCTCCGTGCATTGCTTCATCAAGCCCCATTGCTTCCTGTTTATCCGTTGCCCGAAGTCCTACAAGTTTATTTACTATCATAAATAAGATAAAGGTTCCTACACCGGAATAAAGTACAGTAGCTCCAACAGCAATAAGCTGTACAACTATTTGATGAGGATCTCCGTAAAATGCACCTTTATAAGCCGACTGTATTGCCGGGGTTGCCAAAAGTCCGGTTAACAGTGCACCTATAATTCCGCCCACACCGTGAACACCAAAAGCATCCAAAGTGTCATCGTAACCTAATTTTGGTTTAACATAAGCAACCATTACAAAACAAACCAGCGAAACTAGTACTCCAATAATTAAGGCTCCGGTTACATCCACAAAACCCGCTGCCGGCGTTATAGCGACCAATCCTGCTACTGCTCCGGTAGCCAACCCCACAAGTGTTGGTTTCTTACCAATAAACCAGTCCATTATTGCCCAGGTAAAGGCTGCTGCTGCTGTAGCAACATGAGTAACCAAAAAGGCGCTGGCTGCTAAGCCATCAGCTGCCAAGCCACTGCCGGCGTTAAAACCAAACCATCCGACCCAAAGCAAAGCAGCACCAATAGCTACAAAAGGAACACTATGCGGAGGAATTGCATGTCCCTGATAATCTCTTCTTTTACCCAACATTACAGCCATTACTAATGCTGCAATCCCGGCATTGATGTGAACTACCGTACCTCCTGCAAAATCAAGGGCACCCAGTTTCATCAACCAACCATCCGAGGACCAAACCCAATGTGCTACAGGATTATAAATTAACAGGGCCCATAGCAATGAAAAAATCACAAAACCTTTAAATTTAATTCGCTCGGCAAAGGCACCGATGATCAAAGCCGGTGTAATTACTGCAAACATCATTTGAAAAATGATAAAAACAAAATGAGGAATGGTTCCAACCATTAGAGGTTCACCATTAACTATTTGTCCTGAAGGCTGTGAATGTGAAATAAAATAAGGACTCAAATCACCGAGATGAATCCCATGCAGAAATGACCAATCGAAACCACCAATATAGGGTGCCAAAGACCCTGTAGTGCTTCCAAAGGCCAGACTATAACCAACCACAACCCATTCAATGCTGATGACCGCTACAATCATAAAGGTTTGCATGAGCACATTAACGAAATTCTTCCTGCGAACCAAACCACCATAAAAAAGTGCCAGACCCGGAATTGACATCAATAACACTAGTGCAGATGCTACAATCATCCAGGCTGTGTCTCCTGTGTCAACCACAGGATGAGTAACCGATTCACAAAAACCTGAAAACGGAATAAATAATAAAGCTATTATTGTAAAAATTGAGATGATATATTTTTTCATTTTGTATCCGATTCTAAGATGAATAAAAGGACTAATTCTCTGGCAAATCAGGGTTAAATAACGCCGCCGGACCTGTTTCTCCGGTCCTGATCCGGTAAGTCTTTTCCACATCAGAAACAAATATTTTACCGTCGCCCATTTCTCCGGTTCTTGCTGCTTTCATTATTGCCTGGACTGTTTTTTCAACATTTTCATCGCGAACAACTATAGAAAGCATATGCCGCTGAATGTAATGGGAATGGAAAACCTGCCCCCTTACCACAAGATCTTCTGTTGATTTTCCCAAACCGGTAATATCCCAGTAAGAGAACCAATCAATGTCAGCTTCGTACAAAGCTTTTTTTACATCTTCAAATTTCGATTTTCGAATAACAGCTTCAATTTTTTTCATATTTGTAAGATTTGATAAAACAAAAAAGGCTCATGAGTAATCCCACAAGCCTTTATATTATTATTAATATCCTTATGGGATCAATGTAATCGATTTTGCTGTTGATTTTGTTGTTGCTGATTAAACAGGATTCTGTTGTTGAACAGTACGCTAGACTCAATCCTTGTATTCTGAAGTATGAAAAAACCAAAAGACACACATGTCATAAACAATATTCGGGAAACAAAGATCTGCGTATAAGTAATGAGTCCGTAAATCATGTTCCTTTTCATACCTTTATCTTTTTAAAAACCTAACTTTTCAAAAATAGAAAACTATCAGACGGATTTTCCAAAAAGCCAACCGCAAACGGGCAAATTTTCAAACCAAATCAAATATTAAAATTTGATCTCAGTTACTGTGTAGGTTTAAAACGTTTGCATAAAAATCGAAAATTCAACACTTTACACTAGATTAATTCAAAAAGTTGATTTAAACTCATAAAACTATACAATTGATACAAACTTTTTAAACACTACAGTTATGAAAAACATTTTTATTTCAATTACTTTATTCTTTATTGTTATTTCAGGGTTTGCTCAAACTGCATCAGGTGAAAAATCTGTTTTTGGTATCCAAACCGGTTTTTTTGGAATTTGGGGGTATAACGAAGCAAGGCTTTCAAACACAGTTGTCTTAAGAAGCGAAGCAGGATTGGATGCCGGTATTTGGGGAGGTTCATATTATTCCAAAACAGGTATAGCTTTTATTCCCACTTTTAATATCGGTTCCAGATGGTATTATAACCTTAAAAAAAGAGCTGAAAAAGGCAAAAGAACAGATGGAAACAGCGGCAATTTTTTGTCGCTCAAGGCCATGTTTCATCCCAACCTTTTTGTTATCTCCAATTATAAAGATTTGAAGGTTCAAAGTAAGCTCATCATTACCCCAAAACCGGGGTATTAGAAGAAATATCGGCAACCATTTTAATTATGAGGTAGAAACCCGGACCGGCTTTTATATATTATCTTCCTGACCACTCGAATGGCCTAACCGAAGCTGTACTTGACCGGGGACTATTTATAAATCTTAGAATTGGATACAGATTTTAAAAATCATCCTCTTTTGCAGCGCCGAATTCCATCAAATACGATTTGATAAACTCATCCAGTTCACCATCGAGTACAGCCTGTGTATTTGAGGTTTCATAACCGGTTCGCAAATCTTTTACCAGTTTGTAAGGGTGCAACACATACGAACGGATTTGTGAACCCCATTCAATTTTTTTCTTGTTCCCTTCAATTTCTGCCTGGGCCTCTTTCTTTTTGCGCAATTCAATTTCGTATAGCTGTGAACGCAACATCTGCATTGCTTTTTCACGGTTCTGAAGCTGTGATCGCGTTTCCTGACACTCAATTACCAATCCGGAAGGTTCGTGGCGTAAACGTACGGCTGTTTCTACTTTATTTACATTTTGACCCCCGGGTCCGCTACTGCGAAATGTATCCCAGCTTATATCTGACGGGCTAATCTGAATTTCAATATTTTCATCCACAACAGGATATACATAAACCGATGCGAATGATGTATGACGGCGGTTAGCAGAGTCGTACGGAGAAAGACGAACCAATCTGTGAACACCATTTTCGCCTTTCAATAATCCAAAAGCAAACTCACCCTCAAATTCGAGGGATACCGATTTAATTCCTGCTACATCGCCTTCCTGAAAATCCAGTTCTTTTACTTTGAAATTATTGCGCTCGCCGTAACGGATGTACATACGCATGAGCATCTCTGCCCAATCCTGACTTTCGGTTCCACCGGCACCAGGATTAATTTTTAAAATAGCATTCAACCGATCCTCATCCTGCCCCAACATGCGTAAAAACTCAAGCGATTCCAGTTCGCTTTCTGTCTGAACAAACTGCTCATCCACTTCATCCTGAGTTGCTTCCCCATCTTTCAAAAACTCGGCTAGTGTAGCCAAATCGCTCAGCGCTTCCTCTGCCTTTTGAAAAGTTTCAACCCAATTCTTCTTTTCTTTTATTTTTTTCAGCAGTATCTCTGCTGATTTAGGATCATCCCAAAAATCGGGAGCTTGTGTTTTTTCTTCTTCTTCATCTATTTCCATCACCTTACGGTCGATGTCAAAGATACCTCCTCAGTGCCGCTAGTCTTTCCGACAGGCCCTTCATAGCTTCTGCTGTATACATAGATTGATTAATTTTTGCACAAAAATATGAAAAGATGGGGCTGAAAAAAATCAGAACATGATCAAATTTCCTCGCGAAGAACTTTCCAAACCAGTTCAGGCTGAAATCCTTTTTGAAACGCATAACGCACTAACTTCTGCTGACGGTTGTAATTACTTTTAGCCTGTACCTTTTTAGAAGATAAAACTGTTTTCAATACATGGAGATATTCTTCATCGTCCAAAGCCTGAAGGCCAATCTGAATAGTTAAATCAGGAACCTGTTTTTGCAATAATGCATGAATAATTTTATTCCTGCCCCACTTATTTTGTCTGAGTTTTCCAACTGCAAAAACCCTTGCATAGCGTTCCTCGTCAAGATAATTTTCATCCTCAAGAGTTTTTATAATTTCTTCAACAGTGTCAACAGCCGCATGCCATTCAAGTAATTTGTTTTTCACATCGAAGATGCAACGTTCCTGATAAGCGCAATAATTTCTGGCTTTATCGAGCAAAAAGTCGAGAGGTGGTACCATAACGAATCAAGTTTTGCCGAAGTTACAAAAAAAAAGAATTTAATTTATTTCCAGGTTCGAAACCGATAACCTTGTTTTGAGAAGTGTTCCAAAAATCTGGGTAAGGCAAAAAGCATATTTTTTTCAGATTTTAAACTGTCATGAAAAACCACAATATCACCCGGTCCGGTTTTACTGATGGCAATATCAAGACAGGCTTCAGCTGTTAATTTTGAATCGTAATCATAAGTAATAACGGACCACATAATGATTTGATAATCGCTTTGAAGTGCTCTTACCTGCGCGGGCTTAATCCTTCCGTAAGGCGGTCGGAAAAATCGAGACTGAACCAAATCGTCACAAAGTTTTACATTTTCAACATATTGCTGCGTCGGAGTTCTCCACCCTTTTAGGTGATTAAACGTATGGTTACCCACCAAATGATCGGCATCTTTCACCTGCTGAAAAGTTTCAGGATATTTCCGCACATTATCTCCCACACAAAAAAAACAGGCTTTGGCCTCAAATTGCGCCAGAATATTGAGTACTTTTGGCGTGATTTTCGGGTTAGGCCCGTCATCGAACGTAAGGAAAATTTCCTTGCCTGTAACGTTCTCTTTCCAAAGCATTTTTGGAAAAAAACGATGTAAAAATTCTGGTGTTTGTGGTCTCATATTGCCGCAAAGATACAAGCAAAACGTAAAAACAACTTTTAAAGAGAAAAAAAATGAAAAGACTCGTTTTGGTAAGACACGGAGAAAGTGCCTGGAACAAAGAAAACCGCTTTACCGGCTGGACCAATGTTCAACTGACTGAACAAGGGGTAAAAGAAGCTAAAGAAGCAGGAAAAGTGTTGAAGAAAGAAGGTTATAACTTCCGTTTGGCTTACACTTCATATCTGACCCGTGCTATTAAAACCATGTGGCTGATTCTGGAAGAAATGGACCTGATGTGGATCGAAGAACGTAAAAGCTGGCGTTTGAATGAAAAACATTACGGTAATCTTCAGGGATTGAATAAAGCCGAAACTGCTGAAAAATACGGTGATGAAAAAGTGTTGTTATGGCGTCGCAGTTTTGACGTACCACCGGAACCATTGGCTGACAACGACGAAAGGAACCCACATCTTGATCCCCGTTATGCCGGGGTACCCGCAACTGATTTGCCCTTGACAGAATCATTAAAAGAAGTAATCGAAAGACTCGAACCATACTGGGAAGAAGAAATCAAGGTTTCATTGCAACAACAGGATGATTTACTTGTAGCTGCTCATGGAAACAGTTTACGCGCTTTGGTAATGAAATTGAAAGGAATGAGTGAGGAAGAAATTCTGAATTTTAATATTCCTACCGGTATTCCTTATGTGTTCGAGTTTGATGATAATCTGAATCTGATCAAAGATTATTTTCTGGGCGACCCCGAAGTGGTAAAAGCCCTGATGGACAAAGTAGCCAATCAAGCAAAAAAGAAATAAAACCTAAAGGGGAGAAAATTTCTCCCCTTTTTTCACCAATTGCAACAACTCTGATATGTCAAAAACCTGGATCATTCCTGATCTGCACGGATGCGCTGACACCCTGAAACTGGCAATCGAAAGTCAGATAAAGCCTGACCAAGAAGATCATCTGGTTTTTTTGGGTGATTACATTGACCGTGGTCCTGATAGCAAAGGAGTAATTGACTATATCATGGCTTTGCAAAAAAGCGGACAACGAATTACTGCACTAAAAGGAAACCACGAATCTGTTTGCGTGAAGGCTTTTCAGGATGACCGCAATAACAAACCTTTTTTTGGTATACGAACCAAAACCAAAACACAAAAAGAGTGGGAGCAGTATGGGGGAGGTCAAACCCTGGAAAGTTTTGGAGTAAAACGCCCTGCTGATATTCCTGAAGAATACATCGAATGGATGAATCAATTGGATTATTATGTTGATTTAGGAAAATATATTGCCGTACATGCGGGGTTTAACTTCAGTCTGGATAATCCTTTTTCTGACACCAATTCAATGATCTGGATTAGAGATTATCGGGTCATACCGGAAAAAATCAATAATAAAATTGTTATCCATGGTCATGTTCCGGTAGTTCTTGAGCATATTGACTTAATTATCAAAAACAAAAGCACTAAGTTGATAGATCTGGACAATGGAATTTACATGACCAATAAGGTAGGCTATGGAAACCTTGTAATACTTGACCTTACAACTATGGAATATAAAATACAAACCACTACTGACGAGGTTATTTTCACTCAGGGATTCTAAATTTCGCTAATCATTATCCTATCTTTCTGAACCTGAATTTTTTCAACAAAATCAATTAATGCATCTGAATCCAATGCAGGTAAAACAACATCTGCCGACGCCAATAAAAACTCAAGGTTCTTCTTTGGGTTATTAGATATTTTGCCTTTTATCATTACAAAAAGGAACGGCTTAATAATACTTCTGAAACCGTTGGATTCACACACAACATAGTTATCAGAATCAAGTTGCTTTTCGAGTTCAAACAATACATCTTCCAGGTTTCCATCTTTAGCAACGACAAAATAAGATTTTACAGCACCCGCACGCAAAAAACGCATACTGTCCTTACTACCTGTATAATTTTTTTCTTCAATTAAAGAAAAGGTTATCCGGTCAGTAATTTCATGATTCCCATGGAAAGCAAGCTCATTAGGCATAACTTTGGAAACTTTTACCCCAACAATCTTACATTTTTTACTTAATTTGCTTATTATGTGCTCTGCTGCAGTGGTTTTTCCAATATTTCTACCTGTTCCACCAACCAGAATCCAGTTGCTCTTCTTTATTTCCAAAGCTCCATCGATTTAGTTTATCTGATCCATTTTTACTGTTTACAAATTAACAAATTTTTGCCTGAAAAAAGATTGACCTTATCATTAAATTGTACCTTTGCCTCATACAATAAACGTGCAACGTTATGGACAAATTATTCAGAAAAGACGCCTTTAATTACCATGCTCTGGGGCGTCCGGGGAAAATAGAAGTTATCCCCACAAAACCTTATCATACACAACGCGACTTATCACTGGCTTACTCTCCGGGTGTTGCTGATCCATGCCTGGCCATTAAAGACAATCCTGAAGACGTATACAAATACACTGCTAAAGGAAATTTAGTTGCTGTTATTTCAAACGGAACCGCTGTATTGGGACTGGGAAATATTGGTGCAGAAGCCGGGAAACCAGTAATGGAAGGAAAAGGACTTTTATTTAAAGTATTTGCTGATGTAGATGTTTTTGACATTGAGATAAATGAGACTGATCCGGACAAAATTGTAGAGGTAGTTAAAGCTATTGCTCCCACTTTTGGAGGAATCAATCTAGAAGATATTAAAGCACCCGAATGTTTTTATATCGAAGACCGGCTTAAAGAAGAGCTTAATATTCCACTTATGCACGACGACCAACACGGTACTGCAATTATTTCTTCTGCCGGTTTACTAAATGCCGCTGAAATTGTTGGCAAAAAAATAGAAGATCTTAAAATTGTTGTGAATGGTGCAGGAGCTTCGGCTATTTCATGTACACGCCTTTATATAAAATTGGGAGCCAACCCAAAGAACATTCTTATGGTTGACAGTAAAGGTGTTATTCATAAAGACCGTACCGACCTAAATGAAACAAAAAAACAATTTGCTACAGATAAACCTATTCACACTCTGGAAGAAGCTGTAAAAGGAGCCGATATGTTTCTTGGTTTGTCAGTTGCCGGCGTTCTAAAACCTGAGATGCTGAAAACCATGGCTAAGAACCCCATTGTTTTTGCATTAGCAAACCCGACACCTGAAATCACCTATGAGTTAGCTCTGGAAACACGACCAGATACATTAATGGCTACCGGAAGATCTGATTATCCTAACCAAATCAATAATGTGTTAGGATTTCCCTTTATTTTTAGGGGAGCACTGGATGTTAGGGCTACAAAAATTAATGAAGAGATGAAGCTGGCTGCTGCCATTGCCCTTGCAGAACTCGCTAAGGAGCCTATTCCGGAAGAAGTAAACATTGCGTACGGAACAACTCATATAAAGTTTGGGAATGAATATATTATTCCTAAACCCACCGACCCAAGATTAATTGAAACCGTTGCTCCTGCTGTGGCAAAAGCTGCAATTGAATCAGGAGTTGCAAAATCTATCATAACTGACTGGGAAAAATACAAAGAAGATCTCAGGAAAAGAATGGGACTCTCCAGTCCGCTCAAACGCCAGATGAAAGGAAGTTGCCGAAATAATCCTAAAAGAATTTTACTTTCTGACGCTGAAAACTATAAAGTGCTAAAAGCCGCAGAAATTGCTATGAATGAAAATCTGGCCATTCCAATTTTGTTAGGAAATGAAGAGAAAATTAAAGAAATCATTGCCGAACACGAATTAGAACTGGAAGGAGTAACCATTGTAGACCATATGGCAAAATCAAACAAAGAAAAAATGGAAGGTTTCGCCAAAGATCTAAGTTTGAAAAGACAACGTCGCGGAATGACACTACAATCGGCGATTAGAAACATGAGATTAAAAAGCTATTATAGCTGCATGATGCTTCAAAATGGAGAAACCGATGCCGTACTCTCAGGAATTAACAGCAATTATCCCGAAACTATACGACCTGCCCTTCAGGTAATTGGACGCCAAGCTGAAGTTGAAATTGTAACCGGGATCTACATTGTTATGACGAAAGAAGGACCTCTATTCCTCAGCGACTGTACTGTCAATCAGGACCCAACGTCAGATCAATTGGTTCAAATAACTACACAGGCAGCAGATGTTGTGAAACGCTTTAATATTGAACCTGTAATTGCCATGCTTTCCTATTCCAATTTTGGTTCGGTAACTGAAGATCAACCTATGAAGGTTCGTAAAGCTGTTGAACGCTTACACAAAGAGTTTCCTGATTTAAAAGTAGATGGAGAAATTCAGGCAAATGTTGCTCTTGATCAGGAATTAATGGCTGAAAGTTTTCCTTTTTCCAAGATTATCGGAAAACGGGTTAACACATTAATTTTCCCGGATCTTGATTCAGCAAATATCGCATATAAGCTACTCAATAAAGCCGCCGGTTTTGAAATAATTGGCCCCATTTTGAATGGTATGAACAAACCTGTTCATGTTTTACAAATGGGTAGTGGAGTTAATGAAATTGTAAACATGATTATGGTTGCATCAATGGATGCTCAGCGCAGGTAATCTTTTACAACTATAAATAAAAAAGACCTCTGAAGAATTCTCCAGAGGTTTTTTATTATCAGTTCTGAACTTATGACACCACAAATAGTTAATTTTACTAAAAAACACCACATATTTGGTGGTATTTATATCAGTACGTTAGATACTTATCAATAGTTTTGCAAAAAATTTTTGAATGAAGAAACTTTTACTCTTGATATTTCTTTTTGGATTCTTTTCTGCCAGTGCTCAGGATACGCTAACAGTAATGCAATACAATCTACTAAATTATGGGAATACAACCACTTATTGCACTTTGAGCAACAACAATATTGATAATAAGGACAATTATATTGAAACTATAGTGCATTATATCAATCCTGATATATTTACAGTAAATGAAATGGCAGCCAAATCGCAAACCATTACTTATTTGTTAGAGAATGCTCTTAACACTAATGGCGTAACCAAATATTCGGCAGCCAGTTTTACACCGAACAATCTAAGCTCTGATTTAGCCAATGCAATGTATTACAATCACGAAAAGCTTGGTTTAGCAGCACATTATATTGCACAAAGTTACATTCGTGATGTTGATGTATACAAACTTTACTACAAATCAGCCACATTAGATCAGGGAGACACCATCTTTGTCTATTGTGTTGTTGCACATTTAAAAGCTGGTACAGGCTATGAAAGTGATCGCAATGACATGGCAACCTATACTATGAATTACTTAACCAAGCATAATCCTGATGAAAACTATATGATTATGGGTGACTTCAATCTTTATACTTCAAGTGAACCCGCCTATCAAACATTAACAACTAACTCCACTTTGCATTTTAATGACCCCATTAATAAACCTGGAAACTGGAATAATAATAGCGATTTTGCTCTTTACCAAACCCAAAGTACACATACAACAAGCAATGGTTGTGCCTCCACTGGAGGAATGGACGATCGCTTTGATTTTATTTTAATTTCAGACAACATTAAGAATAACAATAAAAGAGTTCAATACATTCCAGATTCATACCACGCAGTAGGACAAGATGGATTACATTTCAATAATTCAATAAATGCCTCTCCAGAAAACACTTCCGCTCCAGCAGATATAATCAATGCTCTATATAATAACTCAGATCACCTACCTGTGACACTGAAACTTAAAGTTGAAACAACATCTGGAATTGATCAGTGGGATGAATCTTCATTTGAAAGAATTAAATACAACAACCCGACTTCCGGAAAACTGAATTTCTCAGTTCAAGTTAAACAAAAGTCAAGTTTAAGAGTTGAAGTTTACTCTTTGCTCGGACAAAAGGAATTACAACAGGAATATCTGCTCAACCGTGGATTGCAACAATTCAGCATGAATATTTACAATCTACCAAAAGGAATGTACATTGTTAGATTCATTGATCAGACAAATCGTATTCAATACAGTCAGAAGTTAATTAAACAATAATAAAAAAACCGGCTTTCACCGGTTTTTTTATTGAATATAACTAACAAGGATTTACCTAGTCTTCTTCTTCCTGACTGGCTTCTTCGTACTCCTTCAGTAACTTGTCCTGAACATCTGTCGGAACCTGTTGATATTGGTCAAATTTCATAGAGAACACTCCACGACCTGAAGTAATAGAACTTAAACTGGTGGCATATTTTGCCATTTCTGCACCGGGGACTTTTGCTCTGATCACCTGGTTTTTACCCTTGCTATCCATTCCCATGATCATACCTCTACGTCCTTGCAAGTCTGTCATAACTGAACCCATCATATCTTCAGGAACAGTAATCTCAACATCATAAACCGGTTCCATAATTTTAGGACCAGCAGATTTAAAAGCCGTACTAAAAGCATTACGTCCGGCTAGTTTAAATGAGATTTCATTGGAATCAACCGGGTGCATTTTACCATCATAAACATAAACAACAATGTCGCGGGCATATGAGCCTGTCAAAGGACCTTCGTTCATGCGTTCCATAATACCTTTCATAATGGCCGGCATAAAACGTGCATCTATAGCTCCACCAACAATACAGTTGTGGAAAACCAACTTTCCACCCCAGGGTAATGCATGTTCTTCGGTTCCGCGGACAGGAATGTCTGTAGGTTTTGGATAGTTTTCTTCAAAAGGTTGAATTCTCAAATGAACCTCCCCAAACTGCCCTGCACCACCGGATTGCTTTTTATGACGATAGTCTGCGTTAGCAACCTTTGTTATTGTTTCTCTGTATGGAACCTTTGGAGTATAAATTTCAACTTCAAGATTATGTGCTTTATTTAAATACCACTTAACAGTATTGATATGAAACTCTCCCTGGCTTTTAATTAATTGCTGTTTCAACTCTCGTGAATACTCAACACCCAAAGTCGGATCTGTTTTATGCATCTCATGAAGAACCGCACCCATTTTTTCATCATCAGCTGAATTTGATGCCTTAATTGCAACAATATATAACGGATCAGGAATTTCAAAAGGAGCAAATCCTGAGTCAACAATACTACTATCCATCAATGTATCACCGGTACGAACATCTTTCAGTTTAATCGTAGTAGCAATATCACCGGCAACAACCTGTGCAATTTTTTCACGGTTCTTACCATTCATCAAATAGAGCTGTGTAATTCGTTCTTTATTATCAGAACGTGCATCTACCAGATCCACCCCTTCGTTAATTGTTCCACTACATACTTTAAAGTAAGAAACCTCTCCAAGATGTTGTTCTACTGATGTTTTAAAAACAAATATTGCGGCTTTACCATTTTCATCACAGTAAAACGACTGGCCATCGGCTGTTACATGTGGAGGCATGTTTGCAGGAGACGGACATGATTTTGAAAGAAAATCGAGTAATCGGGCTACTCCAATTCCGTGTTTTGCAGAGCCAACCAAAACGGGGAAAATACTGCGAGAGATTAAACCCAAACGGAGTCCTTCACGCATTTCTTCAATAGTGAGATTATCTGTCTCAAAATATTTTTCCATCAATTCTTCCGAACCTTCAGCAGCGTTTTCAATAAGCTTTAAATGAAGTTCATTGGCACGATTCATTTCTGAAGCAGGAATATCACTAATCTCAGGTTCGCCACCACCATCCTTAAATTTAAGTTGCTTCATTAGTACGAGGTCAATTATCGTATCAAAACCTTCTCCCGGATTTACAGGATATTGAGCCACCGTAACTTTATCACCAAAATAATCGATTAGTGAATTGACCGCCTCATTAAAATTTGCCATATGATGATCCATATGGTTTACCATAAACACGACAGGTCTTTGCGCCTTTGCTGCCTGCCTCCATGCGGTTTCAGTTGTTGCCTCGACTCCGGCCTGCCCATTGACAAGCATTAAAGCTGTATCAGCTGCACTCAACGAAGCAATTGTTTCTCCCACATAATCTGCAAAACCCGGGTTATCAATAATATTAATTTTCTTATTATCGTACAAAGTATGCATCAAAGAAGAATGAACTGAGTGTTCTTTTTCTTGTTCTATGGGCCGATAATCGGATACTGAGTTCTTATCATCTACACTCCCTTTTCGGGAAATCATTTTACCTTCAAAAAGCATGGCCTCAGCAAGGGTAGTTTTACCCGATTTGGCCCCACCCACAAGGGCAACGTTTCGAATTTCATCAGTTTTATATACTTTCATTACTTTATGTATTTAAGCGTTTATAACTATTTTGTGATTATTAGAATCACCTATTTAAATTTCTCAATCGATTGCAATCCTGGGTAAAAAACATCTTTTATTACCACTAAAAAAGCGAAGGATGACAAATGTAGCAAAAAAGAAACACTAAAAAAATAGGTCTATTTATTTAGAAACATTCAAGAAAAAGATATAAGACTTTAAAAGCAAATAGATAAAACAATCAAAAAGACAATTATTCCCATTTTGAACCTCAAAGCTTATTTTGAATCATTTTAAACTAGATACACAACCCAAAACGGCTCTATTTTGAAAATCTTTCCCAATGTTAATAAATATTTTTTATTCAGAAAGGTTTGAGTCTGTAGCAAATTTAACCTGTTACCATGAATTATTATTTTAGTACAAAAGAATTAACTTGTTTTTTATCAGTCATTTTACTATATTGCATGGTTAATTCACTTGGTGAATTCCAAATGAATATTGAATTTGGTAGACGAACATAATTTTCTCAAATTGGGAAAATAAATAAACAACTAAATATCAAAAAACAGATAAAAAAACATGATGTTTAACATAAAGCCATATTCAAACAACAATTTAATTAACATCAAAAATTTTCGTGTTTATTGCGTATGATTATGAACTCTACTTTTTTAAAAAATATATTGACCGTTTTTCTGTTTATAAGTTCTTTTGCAATTGTATCGGGACAAGAGTCAATAATTATCCAGCATGGAGATCTCAAAACCACATTTCCTGCCTTTCACAATAAATTACCTGTTGAGTTTCAGAAACGTTTAAACACCGGCTCAGAGCAAAATACCACAAACACAAAATCTGCACAGATTCAAAATACAAAAATTGATACCGCAGTTGTTGAGTCAGTACTAAGTCTTCCTAAGAGATACATCTATTTGTATAATGCCAATGGAAATAATTCAAGAAAAATCATTCAAGAATATAACAACAGTACTTGGGTTAATAAATCAAAAGACACTATCACTTATGATGCTTCAGGAAACAAGCTACGAACAATCTGGTATAATTATACAGGTTCACAATGGATAAATTCCTCGCTCGAAATCAATAATTACGGATCACAAAACAGCTTGCTTAATTCCGTTTCTAAATCATGGAGCAATAACACTTGGAATAATAACGACACCAGCTATTATAATTATGATGCGAACTGGAACAAGGTGGCATATTACAAAAAGAACTGGGATGGAAGTAAATGGGTTAATGATTCATATGAGATTTATACATACAACTCAAACGAACAACTTTCGGCTTCATACCGATATGTTTGGCAAGATTCTGTTTGGGCCGAGCAACAACGTTACCTTTTTTCTTATGATCAAAATGGAAATGTGGACACCAGCCTAATCCAAAAAGGGGATCGTCAGCAATGGGTTAATTACTATATGGAAACCTATTCGTATGATGGGTCAAACAATAAGACATCATATGTTGGAAAGTTCTGGTCATCAACAAATACAGACTGGGAAAACTCCGAACAATATACATATACCTATAATTCATCCGGATACCAGACATCAGCTGTTGGACAGGTTTGGAATAACAATCAGTGGGTTAACCATGACCAAGGAACATATTTTCATAATACTTATGGCGGACTAGAGTCTGCAATAACCCAATTATGGAAAAGCAATAGTTGGGTAGATACAACATTGGCTCAATACAATTTTGATCTAGAAGGCAATGCCACATCTGGTGATTATTATATCAAGAATGGTAGCTCATGGGATCAGAATAATGACGGCCTATTAGAAGTTTCTTATAACTATAATATTGATCAGGCATATTTTACAGGGTACCATGTCAGCGCTTCATATCCTGTTACAACAGGAATCAATAATATTTGGCAAGATATTACCCAGATGAATAATGCACCCAATCCGGCCAGAGGTTATACAAATTTGCAACTCGAGAATGATAAAACCTTAAACATTCAATTGAAACTATATAACCTCAATGGAGAGGTGATTCAAAATATTTTCGAAGGAACTATTAATAAGGGTTTGCACAGTTATTTGATAAACCTAACTGGTATTCCTGCAGGAATATACATTGCAACTGTTTCTTCCGAAGGAAACTCGAAATCCGTGAAAATTATTCATTTTAATTAATTAGAAATAATTTATCAAACATTGAAACTACAAAAACATCATACCATGAAAAAGTTAACGTACTTATTTAGCTCAGCCCTGTTAGGCATCTTATTTACATTGATGAGTTTTAGTGCAAATGCACAAACTCCGTATATAACCGTAATACAGCCTAATGGAGGAGAACAATGGGTAGTAGGAACAACCCATTTGATTTCCTGGAATGATAACCTCACAAAACCTGTGATGATTATTTTAAGCACCGATGGGATTAACTATAGTGATACCTTAACCCATTCTGCTACAGGAACCACATGGACATGGGATATCCCGGCCAGTCAGGACACTTCAAGTTCTTGCAAAATAAAAATCGTAAGTACAATCGATAATAGTATTAGCGGTACAAGTAGTGCTTATTTTGCATTAAAAGGCTCAGAACCTGCGGACTCCAATCAGTTTATTCAACCTAATAGTGGAGAATCATGGGCTGCTGGTACAAGCCATTTAATAAGCTGGACAAACTACGTTACTAATTCAAGATTAGAGCTCAGTACAGATGGTGGTGCAACATACACAACTATTGCTGGTGCTGACTCAATTAAAGGATCAACTTTTACATGGAACATTCCCCTATCTCAGGACACATCAAGCTTTTGTATGATTAAACTTGTTAGCAGGGCCGACACAAGCGTTCATACTTTTAGTGATAGCACATTTTCCATTGTTAAAACACCTTCAGATGGCGTGGTACATTTATTCCAGCCTAATGAATCAGGTTTACACTGGAAGAGAGGTACAACACATCTTGTTTCATGGTCAGATAATTTTGATGCAGCTGTTAAAATAGAACTTTTACACGCTGATACCTTATACAGCACATTATCAAGCAGCACAACTGATAACGGTTTTGCCTGGACTATTGCAGACAGTGTTCGCATAGATACAAACTATAAAATTGTAGTGGCAAATATTTTAAACACTTCCATTTCTGACACCAGCAATTATTCATTTTCTATTGATTCTGTTTCAGCTTCAGATACAACAGCTCAAAGAGACACTATTGTTTTGGTTCAACCTAATGGTGGAAATAAATGGGCTGTGGGTACTGAACACCTTATTTCATGGTTTGATAATTTTAGTACCCCTGTAAAAATTGAACTATTGAGTTCTGATACCGTTTACAGTGTTTTGGCAGCTAGTGTTAGCGATGCTAATGGTTTTGGATGGAAAATCGCTGATTCTGTTCCGGTAGGTTCAAACTTTAAAATCAAAATAACGAGTACTGCTGATACTGCTATTCATGATGTAAGTGATTCGGCCTTTTCAATCCTTGCAACTCCTGACGGTGGAATCATTAATTTGATTCAACCCAATGGAAGTGAAAAATGGGTAAAGAAACAAGAATATCTGATTTCATGGAACGACAACTTCACAGCTCCTGTTCAGGTTGAGTTATACAATGCAGACACTTTATACAGCATATTAGCAAATAATATAACTGACAATCGGTTGGCTTGGACTATTCCTGATAGCATACCCACAGGTAACAACTTTAAGATTAAAGTATTCAACACACTTAATACTGCTATTAGCGACACAAGTGATAATCCTTTTTCAATACTTTCCGTTCCACCAAATGGCATCTTAACAGTTAATCAGCCTAATGGTGATGAAATCTGGGCAAAGAACTATACTTATCGTATTTCCTGGATGGACAATTTCTCTGGTCCGGTTAAAATTGAGCTTTATCATGCTGATACATTATACAGCACTTTAAGCGCAAGCGCCCCCGATAGCTCAAATTCATTTGCATGGAAAATATCTGATACTGTTTTAGCTGACACAAACTATAGTATTAAATTAATCAGTGTTGATGACCCTACCGTTGTTGACAGTAGTGATAGCCATTTTACTATTGCTAATCATCTTGACGAATCTATTACTTTGGTTCAACCGAGCGACACAGGTATACAGTGGGCATATGGAACCAAACATCTGATATCATGGTATTCAAATTTTGAAAACCCTGTTAGGGTTGAATTATTCCATGCAGATACCTTGTACAGTGTTTTAGATTCTTCCAATACAGAAAACCGTTTCACATGGGATATTCCAGATACAATTCCGGCTGATTCAAAATATAGAATTAAAGTTCTAAACACTGCTGACACTGCTATAAACGACAAGAGCGATACAACTTTTTCAGTTGTTGAGTTTGTTCCGGGCGGATTTATTACCATGGTTCAACCTGACAAACCAGGAATTCAATGGGTAAGAGGAAAGGAATACATTATCTCATGGACTGATAATCTTAAGGAGCCTGTTGACATCACATTAATTGACAGCACCGCTTCCGGATATACTACAACACCTATTGCTACTGACGTTCCTGGTAGTACCTATTCATGGGAAATTCCATCTGGCACCGCCTTAGGGACAAAATATAAAATTGTTGTTTCAAGTAGCCAGCAGCCTATAAGTGATACCAGTAGCGCATACTTCTCTGTTGTTGCTTTTGAACCAGGAGGTTACATTAAAGTTGTACAACCCAACGTCCCTAATATTCAGTGGGTAAGAGGAAAGAAATATCTTATTTCATGGACTGATAATTTGAGTGAACCTGTTAATATTAGTTTATTTAATGGCGATGATTCTACCACAACAGCTCTTGCAACTGATGTAGAAGGCAGCACTTATACATGGGAAATTCCAGGAAGTTTAGCGTTAGGAACCAAATACAAAATTGAAGTTTCAAGTAGTCTGCAACCTATAAGTGATATAAGTGATACCACTTTCTCAGTTGTAGCATATGAACCTGGTGGATTTATTACAGTAATTCAACCTAGTGTCTCTGGCATCCAATGGGCCAGAGGTACTGAACACCTACTTTCCTGGACAGATAACCTTAAAGAACCTGTCAACATTACATTACTTGATAGTACGGCTTCTGGTTATGTTACGACACCTATCGCAACAAATGTTGAAGGAAGTACATATACCTGGAATATTTCTAACTCAATTGACATCGGCGACAAATACAAGATCGTTGTCTCAAGCACTGCCCAAGCAATAAGTGACACCAGTGAAGCTTACTTCTCTGTAGTCGCCTTTGTTCCCGGAGGTGGCATTAGTATGGAGCAACCTAATGGTGGTGAACAATGGACACTGGGCAACACCTATCTTGTATCATGGACAGATAACTTAAGTGAACCTGTTAATATAAGCCTTACTGATGGAACTGATACAACGCTCATTGCATCTCATGTTGAAGGAACTACATATGGATGGCTGGTTTCAGATACTCTGACTCCAGGTTCAACATACAGAATTATTGTTTCAAGTACTGAACAACCAATTAGCGCTGCGAGTGCAGCTGATTTCTCATTGATATCTTATGAATTAGGTGGAGAAGTTTCGGTTGTACAACCCAATGGTGGTGAACAATGGGCATGGGGTTCAGAGAACTTAATCTCATGGACCCGTAATTTTGCGTACCCATTAAAGGTTGAGCTGATGAAAGCTGATACTGTATATACAGTTCTTGACGATAGTACTAATGGAAATAGTATTACCTGGACTGTTCCGGATACTCTTCCTGTTGGAACTGACTATAAAATTAAAGTTACAAATCTGGTAGATACCACGGTTTCTGACGAAAGTGATGGCTATTTCTCCATTGCAACTTGGCCTTCAGGAGGCTTTATTACTGTTGAACAACCCAATGGAGGAGAAAGCTGGGCTCTTGGAACCGGTCATCTGATTTCATGGCAGGGTAACTTAACTGGGAACTACAACATTTACCTGGTTCATTATGACAATAGTGATGCGGTAGATCAAACCTACACACTTGCTACAGATGTACAGCCCAGTACTTTTACATGGAACATCAGCTCCAGTTTACCGGCAAGCGATCATTACAGAATCAGGATTACAGGTAGTTCGCAAGTAACTATTGCCGATTCAAGTGATGCTTACTTCACACTTGCACAACCAGCAACTATTAAAGCATTCCCTAATCCAAGTACAGATTACGTAACAGTAAGAATTAATGACAACACTATTCAAAACTATAGTGTTACTGTTTATAATCGCTTTGGAAATAAAGTTTGGTCAGGAATGCTAAATACAGGAAATGTTAAGGAGCTAAGGCTCCCCACCTATAATCTGCCGGAAGGAATCTATTTCGTGACTCTTACTAATGGTTCAAACAGAATTACAAAATCAATTATAGTTCAGCATTAGTATTAATAAATTAGGCAAGAAAAAAGCCAGGCAATTGCCTGGCTTTTTCATTTAACTCTCCATTGTATCTCTAAATCATTTTTCTTATTTCCGCCCACTTGGAATCATCAAACTTTGCTCCCAATACTTCAATAACAGTTCCTGCCAACAAGGAACCAAGAGCCCCTGCTTTTTCAAAACCCAAATTATTCAACCATCCGTAAAGAAAACCTGAAGCATACAAATCACCAGCTCCAGTTGTGTCCAACGCTTTTGCCTGAATCGGAGCAATATTTACAACTGTATCACCTTGTTTTACCATTGAGCCTTTGCTTCCCACTTTTACAACAGCTACCTCGGTCAGAGATGCAATATAATCCAGCGCTTTACTTGGTTCTTCACCAGAAAACGCCTTGGATTCTTCTTCATTGGCAAAAACAATATCCACATATTTGCTTACCATTTCACGAAGAAAGTCAAGATTATCTTCTACAACATTATAGCTTGCCAAATCAAGAGACACTTTTAGGCCAGAGGCTTTTGCCAGTTTTAGGATTGCTTCAAGTAATTCATGGTTTTGCACCAAATAACCTTCCACATGTAACACATCATATCCTTCAAAATGTTTTGCATCCAGTTTATCGAGCGATAATTCTAAAGCAGCCCCAAGGAAGGTTCCAAAAGTTCTTTCTCCGTCAGGCGAAATCATCCCGTTGGCAATACCCGAAGGTGAATCTGTATAAAAAAGAACAGGCCTGATATTGCTTTTTTTCAGATCTTCTTCGAAGAACTCACCGGTTTCATCTTTACCAACTGAGCCAATAAAGGCTGTTTCCATACCCAACTTAGCCAAGCCATGAATTGTATTTGCTGCAGAACCGCCGGAAGCCATTTGCTTTGACAATGATTTACTCATTTCCTGAATTTTAGCTGAACGATCGGCATCAACCAACTGCATACTACCTCTTGGTAACGACAAGGTTTTCAACAATTGATCATCTTCGAGTTGGGTCAGAACATCAACCAGGGCATTCCCTATTCCTATAATTTTCATTATTCTTTTAGCTTTAAAATTTGTGCAAAGGTCTGAAAAATTATTGGATTATAATTTTTGAGAAAGCCGTTTGCTTTCCGGCACAAATACATACGAAATAGATCCCTGAATGTAACTGATGCAAGTCAAACTTCAATTCTCCGGATGAAGGAATAGCCTGATGATTCTCTTGATAAATAAGTTTTCCGGAAGCTTCCAACACTCTTATTGAAAAAGGCTTATCAATAGTTCCTAATTTAACAAAGAACTTTCCGCTATTGGGGTTCGGATATGCGCTAACCATTTCAACCGTATAATTAATGATATCTGTAATTTGGCCAAAATAGAGCACTGCTTCACCAAAACTCACACAGCTGTTCACAATTCCTGCCACATGAATTGTATCTACTCCGGCCATTTGATTTTGGTAAAAAATATTTATCACTCTTGTTGTATCTCCGGTAGTCCAAAAATAATGATCGAATCCGGCACCTGCATCATAAGTAACATGTTCTCCCAAATCCAGTGTTGTATCCTGGGGAGTTAAATGAATTTCAGGAACAGGAGGTGAAACAGTAGTAACTTTTACCTTTTGCGGCAGACACCCTTCATCTGTTTTGTAAATGTATTTTATTTCATGGTTCCCCTCTCCCGCCTTTTCAGGGAAGAAAACGCCATCAACTATTCCATCACCCGAAAATATTCCCCCTGATGGCAAGCCACTCAATGTTGCCGAAACATCATTAGAACAATAATAGGATAGCAACCCGGAAAAGCTAACATCCGGTACAGGCAAAGAGTAAACAGTCAAACTATCTATTGATTCACATCCAAAATCATTTGTTCCAAGTAATGTAATCTGAACCGTATCTTTCACTGTAAGATCATAATAATCCAAAGTATCATCACCAGGAAACCAATGATAATAATTAGCTCCATCAGCTTTCAATGAAATTTCTAAACCTTGACATATTTTATTTGTGTCGTACACAATTTTTGTCTCGGGAACCGGCAATGAATAAATAGTCACACTATCTGTTTTAGTACAACCATATTCGTTAATCCCTTCCAATTTAATTTCTATCGTATCCTGAACCAGAAAACTAACCTGCTTAGTTGTATCATCCAAAGGGGACCACAAATAATTTTCAGCACCCTGAGCCTGCAGCGAAACCTCAGAGCCTTTACAAATATTATTCTTCTGATAAACAATCTTAGTTTGAGGCAAAGGCAACGGATATAAAACAACACTATCTTTTCTGCTACAACCCTTTTCATTTATGCCAGTCAGCAAAACTTTCATTGTATCATTTACAACAACCTGGTTCTCATCTGAAGTTTGATGGTTTCCTGATGACCAAAAATAATTGCTTGCCCCTTCCGCACTAAGCACTGCAACACTTCCTTTACAAATCACATTTGTATCCATATTTATGTGTGTTTCAGGAAGTGAATTAACAAAAACCCTCACAGAATCTTTAGCCACACATTTTAGATCATTCCATACCTGAATATTAAAAATTGTATCCTTTTCCAGATAAACATTCACCGTATCCTTTTCCGAAAAAAGCTGACCATTTGAGAACCATTTCACATGGTCTGCACCGGAAACATTCAAGTTTAATGAATCACCAAAACATATAGAAGTATCATTGTTCACACTGAATGAAGGGCTTTTTAAAAGTTGTACATAAACACTGTCCGGCAAAGAAGAACCATAAGTATTAATTCCTTTAACATAAATATATCCCGATTGTTGCGGAATCAAACTAAGCGCACTAACCTGTGTAGTATCCAGATAATTTAAAGAATTCCACACAAGTTGATGTGTATTTGTAGTTGTTTCAACCGTAACCTGACTTTCACCGCATGAAAACACAGTATCAGACAAAACAGTCACTACAGGAACCGAATCCTGTGGCGGAACAATAATTTGTACGGAATCTTTTGCAGAACATCCGTTTGAAGATGTAACCATTAAATTATACTTGTACGTTTTGTTCCAGTCAGGATATAGCAAAACAGAAGATGTCGTGTCCTCTGTATTCCATTGATAACTATATCCCGTAATTGAATCAACCTGTAACTTTATCGGATCTAAGGAAAGTAAAATCGTATCACTAATTAAATTTATGTTCGGACTTGGTAAAACAAAAACAGTCACGGAATCTGTTTCTGATTTTCCTTTTGAATCAGTAACAGTAAGATAATACTGTGTTGCTTCCATTGGTTTTACCACTAACGAATCGTTATTCCCCAAATTTGAAACCGATACTGTATGCCACTGATAAAATGACATCCCATCAGGCCCCCTTAAAGTGACCGAATCACCGGCACAAATAGTTGTATCCGGGCCTAAATCAACCAGCGAACAAAAACCATCTTCATACTGATAAGTCCACCCCGACCTGTCCAACGAGCAAAGTGATTGCTGTAGCTTAATTTTATGATCTCCGGGTTTCACCTGTAAAACATAATCCATTGCTACTAAAGCATCCCATTGGGAATTGTTGTCAACAGCCAATTGAGTAAATGAATCGGCCAAAGCCTCAACAGATCGATAAACACGTCCATACCAGGATAAATTAATCAAAGCTGTATCATTTCCTATTCCTTTATAACTATTCTGTTTTCCACCATATATCTGAATACTTTGAATTTTAGCATCACTATTAACATTTAACGACAATGAATAATAGGTACGATTAGTAGGGATGTCTCCCGAAAAGGTAATTACCAGTTTATTTCTATCCAGGTTCCGATGAATTTGTGTAGTTTGTTTTACAGCAAGATAATCGAGTAATTCATCATCTGTTGTCACCAGAATATCATCCAAACCTTCTGCCCCGTATTTCTGATCAATGGTTTTCATATCTGAAATAAAAGTGCCCGGAACCTGATGCATACCTGACAATAACCATCTGTGTTCTCCTCTTTGACTTGCAGCATACAATGAATCGGCAAGAGGAACAAAATTATCATACCAAAAAAGGCGATTAAGTAAAACCGGCTTTAACCAGTTAATCGTATCACTTTCCACATTGAACCCATAAGGTGAATGATAGCCAATCCACCTACTATCCTGCCCCTGATTAATAGCCCCTCCATAATGATTTGCTGAAAGATTATTAATAAAGTTCGTAACATTGTTCGGTATGACAAATGACTTAAAATTTATAGAATCTGAAATCTTGCGTGATGCATAGCTCTGGGTCCTTGTAAAAGCATAATTAATGATTTGAGAGGAACTAACATTGGGATTATCAAACAGTCCATGATTCTCAATTCCCCAATGATGACGGTACATATCAATCAGCTTCGGCCACACCAGCTTACTGTTATCATGCCATGGATCATTCGGATCTAAAAGGTCCTGGCCGGTTGCTGTAAAAATATAAATGGCCGACGACATTTTAAAAGTTTTCAGATTTCCACAACCATCAGAAAAATAAAGACCGGAATTCCCATTGGTTCCCTGAAAAACAGGAAAAACCTGATCATAAACTTCAGACAGCGCATCATCTTCCTGAAAACTCATCGCAAAAGCCTTATTATATTTTAAGGGAGCTTTCTCAACGTTAACCTGTGTAGGAATTGTTTCAAAGACCACGACAACAGAATCAATATCAGGAGATAATGTTTGCTGAGCCATGGCGGAGAAGGCCAACATAATCAGCAATAAAACAAACGAAACTTTCCGAATTAAAGTTGAACTATTTATCAATTTAAGGTTCATAAAAGGTTAATCAATAATTTGTGGTTGACCAAAATTATAATTTTTTCTTGTTGAATTAGTTTGATTTGCTCTTTGAAAATATTGGTTCCCTTTCATACCAAACCGAAAAGAAATACTGATTTCATGAATGGAGCCGCCATACTTATTTACACCTCCTAAACCCACTCCATATGAATATCCTACAACCAACCCTCCATTTAAATATCCTCCCAGATTTATACTCATCATTCCCGTACTTCTGTATAGCATTCCCATCCAAAACCTGTCCTGATAAATCCCGGTAGCCGAGATATCAAAATTCCCTGGTTCGTTCACAATCTTTCTCCAGACAATCATTGTCTTTATTTTCCACAGATCATCCGACACAAACATCTGTGAATAATACATTAAAAAATCATTCTCCACCTGATAACTTATTCCATTTTCAGATGATTGAGTTTTACTCATCGCATTAGGAAGTTCAAAACCCAAATCAAAACTGTTTCCGCTATAATTAATTCCAAAGCCTGTACTAAATCCTTTTGCATTCAAACTTGTTTTATTCTGCAACAACGGATCGCTCGGATCAACATCGGGAAGGTTTCTTAAGTCAACAGACATTTGGTAGAAATTACCCCAAAGGCCAAAAAACAATTGTCCGGTTTCTGAAGCGTGTAAGATATAGGACAACGAGAAGATTGAATTAAAAGAAGAAATTAATCCCGAATGATCCACATTCACATTCGTACCTAACCACAACTGATGTTGATACAGATTTCCATAACCATTAATATTGATGGTTTGTGGTGAACCAGAAATATCACTCCACTGATGACGATAATCCAAATGAATCTCAGAGTATCCATAATATCCTGCCATAGCCGGGTTTAATTCATAAGGTCTTAAAATATATTGGGTAGAACCAAAAAGCTGTTGTCCAAATATATTCGTTGACAAAAGAAGAAATACTATGCTCCAGATTACTTTTCTCATCATCTCAGAATTGTTATAAACCCTTTAAGCACTTTTCCTGAAGCATCTTTCAGCACAAAATAATAAGTCCCTCCCGACAACGGAACTCCATTATATGTTCCCTGCCAATCGTTGTTGTATGGATTGGCATGAAAAACCAATGATCCTGCCCTATTGTAAATCCACACCTCAATAGGAGTTTCCACAACCTTATCCGACACAACCCAACTATCGTTATATCCATCTCCATTAGGCGTTATCAGGGGCATAATCTGTTGCGATGATGAAGTATTATTTGAAATAGTATATCCATAAAAGTCTGTTGAGCCCTGACATACATTTACATAGGCTTTAATAGTAAAATGACCCGCAGTTTTCAAGTAATAGTCGACACTTAAAATATTTCCAGGCCAGATGATCGAATCATAATTTGCCGCATCCTGTAAATGAAGGTAAACACTGTCGCCCTGACTGAACTTCAATGTATCATTAAAATACACTTCCGAGTTATCTGCTTTTTGCAAAACTAAATCAGGATTTGGATAGATGGTCATCGTTTTAGTCAATGAATCAACACAACCAAAATTGGTGGTTACCCTTAATTTAACATCAAAAGTTCCCGAATTATATTTATGATAGGCGAACTCATTGATTCCTTCCTCAGTACTACCATCACCATAATTCCAGAATCTTGTTGCAATATTACCAAATGAGACAAGAGTACTATCTGTAAAAGATGTGGTAGTATTGGGAGAACAAACTCCATCATATGAAAATGAAATTTGAGGATACGCTCCAACAGGTACCTGGTGAATCTTAATTTCAGATGCTCCGGACTGATACAAAATACGCATTGCAACCAACCGGTAACCAGACTCAGTAAAAATATAATCCACAGTGTCAGATGTGGCATCATCAAAAAGCCCGTTCATATTCAGGTCCCAGTAAACTCCGGTTACAGTATCCGTAGAAGTTGAAATATTTATTAGTTGTGTTGTATTTCCCAAACAAGCTGTATCATATTTAAAATCTACATTATACTCGTAATTCTGCTTTTGAGGCAATTGGAGATATGATTTATCTTTTGTTTTATTTTGGGCATAAAGAGATTGCACTGATGCATAATAAAAGCAAAAAGACAAAAAAGTAAAAATATAGTGGAGTAGAATTCTTTTCAAACAGTTAATTTTTCAGACGTTGTAAAATTAAGCTATTATCCGGTAATATTCTGTTGCTGAATGCATTTTATAAACATTCTATCCTGTAAAGTTAAGATAACCTATTTAATAAATGACATCTACAAAAACCATCAATTTTTTTCAAAAAGTATTTGACAATAAAAATTATTATCTATCTTTGCACCCTCTTAAGAAATAAGAGAAACGCCTCCATAGCTCAGTTGGTTAGAGCATCTGACTGTTAATCAGAGGGTCATAGGTTCAAGTCCTGTTGGGGGCGCAAA
>JAFGXS010000056.1 GCA_016936505.1 Bacteroidales bacterium
AATTTCAAAGATTAATACAAATCCGATTTCATTTTTGTAGCATTTTGAAACAACATCCATTATGACAAAAGAAAACAAATCCCAGGTAGAAGGTGATGTAAGCGTTGAACAAAAACTCATTGCACTCTATAACCTGCAACAAATTGATTCACAAATTGACCGAATTAAGATCATCCGTGGCGAACTACCGCTTGAAGTTGAAGACCTGGAAGACGAAATAGCCGGACTGGAAACACGTATTTCCAACCTACAGGAAGAAAAAGAAAAATTTGAGCAATTTATTTCAGAAAAAGAAAACGGAATAAAGGAAAGTAAAACGCTCATCAAAAGATACGAAGAGCAACAATCCAATGTTCGTAATAACCGTGAATACGATTCACTAACCAAAGAAATAGAATTCCAGAATCTTGAGATCCAACTTGCTGAAAAGAAAATCAAAGAGTCAAAATTCAGAATTGAGAATATTGACAACGATATTAATGACATTCAGGAACGAACAACAATCCGCCAGCAGGATCTGGAAGCAAAAAAAGCTGAACTGAACAGTATTATTGCTGAAACAGAAAAAGAAGAAAGTGATCTGGTTACCCGTTCAAATCATAACGAAGAATTTATTGAAGATCGTTTGCTAGGAGCTTACAAAAAGATCAGAAAAAATTTCCGTAACGGATTAGCAGTAGTTCAAATTGAACGTGATGCCTGTGGTGGTTGTTTTAACAAAATTCCACCACAACACCAACTTGATATTAAACTGCATAAAAAAATTATTGTTTGTGAATATTGTGGAAGAATCCTGGTTGACGATGAAATTGTAAACCATTCCATCGGAATCGAAAATTAATTTTTTTTTTGAC
The DNA here is from genome assembly GCA_016936505.1 of Bacteroidales bacterium. GTDB lineage: Bacteria > Bacteroidota > Bacteroidia > Bacteroidales > F082 > Sulfidibacterium. Next base: position 855 of record JAFGXS010000056.1, read on the forward strand.
ATGTATAAAAAAGAGCAATCCAATGGATTGCTCTTTTTTATTTCAGCATTTCCTGAATTTTAGTGGAGATATCATCAACAGGTTCACTAACATGAAAAATAAAATAGCTATGAAGCGAAAAATGCTGAACAACGTTATCAACCAACCTATCTCTTACTGATATTAATATGTTTTTATTCTTTCGCAAAAGAAGTTTAAAGGCATGGTTCCATACTTTGCCTTCTAGTTCAAACTTTCCAATCTCGTCTATAACATACAATTGTGAAGCCTTATTAAAAGCGGGATCCAGAAATAGTTCACCCCATTCTATTATAATCGGATCAAAAAAGAAACGCCCATATTTCAACCAGAAATCCCTGTTTTCAGAGACACACAAAACCTTTGTATCATTACTTCTAAAATCCGTAATCGTAAACTGATCTCTCACATCGTTTAACCAGCTACCTTCAGCATAAAATCCTGAAACTAAAATACCGTTTAATATTAATTGCGATACAACATTTCTAATTAATGTTGTTTTCCCCTCCCCTTGCTTACCAGTTACAATAAATACCATATCATTCCTTTTTATCTAACAGACAAAGGTAAAAAGTCAACAGAAATAAAACCAAACACACGAAAAAAACCGCTTATTTTGCAGCATGCAATATCGTTCGAACCTTTTAAAAGAAATTAAGGCTGAGTTTTTAGCTCAGCTGACTACCCTTTACGAGCAGAATGAAGCCAACACCCTAATCAATATGCTTATTGAGCACCATCTTGGTTTGAGCCAAACTGGTATGGCTTTAAATCCTGATTTAAGAATCTCTGAATCGGAAATTCTGAAACTACACTTTGCCTTCAAAAGGTTAATGAATGAAGAACCCATCCAATATGTTTTAGGGGAGGCTACATTTTTTGGATTAACTTTTCATGTGAACCCAGCTGTTCTTATTCCGCGTCAGGAAACAGAAAGTCTAATTTTATTAATTTTAGAACATGTAGAAAACAAGGGAAATGTTCTCGATATTGGAACAGGAAGTGGTTGTATTGCTATATCTCTAAAATCACAACTCGCAAATGTTAATGTTATGGCCATCGACATTTCTGAAGAAGCAATAAAAGTTGCGCAAATAAACTCTAAAAATCTAAATCTGGATGTAACCTTTGTTCAGGATGATATCTTTAAACCATCTTTTATTGATGGAAAGTATGACATTATTGTCAGCAATCCGCCCTACGTTACAAATTCAGAAAAACAGTTAATGAACAACAATGTTTTGTTGTGGGAACCCCAACTGGCTCTTTATGTTTCAGATGATTCACCTTTAATTTATTATAACAGAATCGCCGTATTTTCTCAGGAACACCTCAATCAAAATGGATTATTATTTTTTGAGATTAATGAAAAGTTTGGAGATCTGACAAAACAATTACTCGAAGAAACAGGTTTTGATGAAGTATCAATTCATAAGGATTTGAATGGAAAAGACAGGTTTATTAAAGCCAGAGTAAGAACTAAAAACTAGAACTACTTCTTTTCTGAATATTTCCAAAACATTTCATTCAAAAAAAATCTTGTTTTGTGATAAATTCCTGGACTATTCGATTCTCTAGGACCTACAATATTTATATTGTGAACATTATGTTCTCTCACAAAATGATCAAATCCCTCTTCCTGATCGGCAAGGTTCATCTGTAAATATACAATAAACAAGGGCTTTCCTGACGATTCAGCATAATCAATTGCTACAATTGTACCTTCATCAAGCTTATCATCTACAAAAACCAGTACGGCGTCACTATCTTCTACATTCTTCTGCGTTCTGTAATATGGTTCAGAAGAATTAGTCTCTTCAACCGGGTACTTATTATCGATAACTCCATCTTCTGCCAATCGTCCATTCGGACACCATCCGCCACAAGGAATATTATATTCTAATGCGAAATCTAATGCTGCTCTATCAACACCTGTCTGGCCGCCTGAATTAATCTTCAGCCAATCTATCATACTTTATTCTTTAATTTTATAAAATCTCGCTGTGATTTATACAAATTCACCATTTGCAGAAGCAAATTCTTGCTTTCAGTGAGCAAATTTAAATAAAGAACGCTATTTCTAGTACCAACTGTACCATTTTTAATACGTTTTATCTGACTTCTCCTGTTTTTATCAAGTATTGACAATGCTTCCTTTTGAGTATCAAGAACTTCGGTCTGATTAGCAAAATTAGCCCTTAAAATACTATACATTACAAGCTTTGTTAGTTTTTCTACACGTGATGCTACTTCTTTAAGTTCTTTAATCTGACCCGGCAACAATGGTTTGTGATTATTATCCACATGTTCAAGCGATGGATTTGCAAAGAATGATATACTATGAACCATTTCACGCATATAATCCAAAACTTCCACAAGATAATAAGACGAATCAACAGAATCTTCTCTTAACCGATCGATAATTACATTCACATGATTCTTAAGGTATTTCGTTCTGGAAGCCATTTCGTCAATGGTCTTAACTGATTTTCTCAACATTCTGATATCCTCTGTCTCCAAAGCATGAACCACATGATTATACTCACGGACAATTTTTTTAAGATTAGCAACTAGTGTTGAATTTGAACGTTCTACCAGATTTTCTTCAGTAATTCCATATACAACTTCAGACTCAACTACTCTTTCGTCTTCTCTTTTTTTATGGAACCTGTGTGAGCGATACATCAACAAAACAATAAGAATCAAGAATACTGCAATGGTAATCATTCCACCGTAGTAATAGGCATAAATAATGATAAATGAAATAGTAAAGGCTGTGAAAGCAGTAAGAAACCAGCCCCCAATTACGGAGAACACTCCGGAAATGCGGTATACCGCACTTTCTCTATCCCAGGCTTTATCTGATAATGAACTCCCCATAGCAACCATAAATGTTACATATGTTGTTGAAAGGGGCAATGTTAATGAGGTTCCCAAAGCAATCAAAACACTGGAAAGAACCAGGTTTACTGAAGCTCTGATTAAATCAAAAGCAGGCACATCTGGATCATTTTTTTCGGTTTCATTTTCGAGCATCTCGAACTGCCTGTTAATGGCAGCAGCTATTCGGGAAGGAACCATTTTACTAATTCCTTTTGACATATTAATAGAGGATCTTACCAGAACCTTAGAAAGGGTACTAGCCTTAAATCTTTCGTCGCCAGAATCCTGACGGCTTAAATCTACAGATGTCTTGATAACAGATCTTGCCTTGCGTGAGAAAGCCAGAGTAAGAACCATAACCAACCCTGCTAAAAGCAGGAACAAGGTTGGAGTTGCAACCTTTCCTCCCATCGCTATCATTGACAATGTGTTGGGGTCTGCATTTGGGGTTTTGATGAAAATCTCAAATGCATTATATCCAGCAATTGGCACACCGATAAAGTTCACGAGGTCGTTTCCTGCAAAAGCCATAGCAAGAGAAAAGGTTCCCACCAAAACAATAGCCTTAAGGATATTTATTTTAAAAACCCAGTTCAACAATTGCAGAAACAAAGTCCAGAAAACAAAACTATACACCATCAGCAAAAAGGTGTGTGTTTCTATCCAGGTTTTAACATCATCAGGAATAACGCTGGCACCTTTAACACCTTTAATGATCATGAAATATGTTATTGCCGTAAAAGCAATACCTCCCCACAAACCACCAAACCATTTCATTCTTTTCTTATAATTGAATGAAAAGATGATTCTGGCTATATACTGAACAAATGCACCAACAATAAAAGCTACTGCAACTGAAAACAAAATACCTGAAATAATAGCAAGGGCTTTACCAGTATTAATAAAATCACCTAAAGTGAGCGTTTCGTTAATATTTTGAATAATATGGTGTTCAAATAAAAATTCTTTGAATGCAGCCATACTTTCAGGTGAAGCCATAAGCTTAATACTGGCCATCCCAACTGCTGCACCAAGAAGTTCAAAAACAATGGAAACCGTTGTTGATGTTGGCAGTCCGAAAGTATTAAACGTATCCAGCATAATGATATCTGTAGTCATTACAGCTAAGAAAATGAGCATAATCTCAGAGAAGTAAAACATTTCAGGATGAAATATACCCTTTCTAGCCACTTCCATCATGCCACTTGAAAAAACAGCACCTACCAGAACACCCAAAGCTGCAACCAAGATTATAATCTTGAACGAGGCAACTTTAGAACCTATAGCTGAATTAAGAAAATTAACTGCATCGTTACTAACACCGACTACTAAATCTGAAATAGCCAGGATGAACAATACACCAACAATGACCAAATATAAATTTTCCATGTTTGAACTTTGCGCAAAAATAAAAAGAAAGATATCAGTCTTTTAGCTCTCTAATGTTAATTAAATATTAAGTATCTGCCAATCTGATTCTGAACAATAATCTCTATATAACCGCTTAATATTCATTATTTAAAATCAGGATGCATTCCAAGATTATACATAATAAATGAATAAATATCTGTGGACTCATCAATCTGCTTTGCTGTAGGCTTTCCAGCACCGTGCCCTGCTTTCGTCTCAATCCTGACTAAAGCCGGATTCTCTTTGGATGCGTTTGCTTGCAGAGTAGCCATGAATTTAAAAGTATGAGCAGGAACCACACGATCGTCATGATCTGCAGTTAATGCCAAAGTTGCGGGGTACACAACACCTTTCTTAATGTTATGAAGAGGAGAGTAATGATATAAGTATTCAAACATGGTTTCACTATCATCACTTCTGCCATAATCTGAAGCCCAGGCCCAGCCAATAGTAAATTTTTGATATCTAAGCATATCCATAACCCCTACCATAGGTATCGCAACCTTAAACAGTTGTGGTTGCTGCGTCATAGCTGCACCTATTAACAATCCACCATTTGATCCACCCATAATAGCCAGCTTGCTACTGGTTGTGTATTTTTCAGCAATTAAATATTGAGCAGCAGCAATAAAGTCATCAAAAACATTTTGCTTTTTCATCTTAGTTCCTGCTTCATGCCATTCTTCTCCATATTCTCCACCACCACGAAGATTGGCCATAGCGTAAATTCCACCCTGTTCAAGAAATGCCATTCTACTGATACTGAAACTCGGTGTCAGACTTATGTTGAAACCACCATATCCATAAAGTAACGTAGGATTACTTCCATCACGTTTCATTCCCTTTTTATAAGTAATAAACATAGGTACTTTTGTCCCATCCTTACTTTTATAGAAAACCTGCTCTGTCACATAGTTATCCGGATCAAAATCAACATCCGACTTTTCCATCAGCTTAGCTTCACCTGTTATAAGATTTAACTCGTAAATTGAATTGGGCACAGTAAATGAAGTAAAGCCATAAAAAGCCTCATTGTCTCCTTTTTGTCCGCTAAAACCGCTAATAGTTCCAATACCAGGAAGCTGTAATTCACGAATCAGATCTCCATTTAAACCATAGAAATATCCTCTGCTGCTGGCATCTTTCAAATACTGAGCATACAACTCATTACCTACCATACCAACGGATTGCAATACTTCTTTTTCGCTGCTCTTCTCAGGTATTATATCCTTTTGTTTAGATGGATCTTTAAAATCAATTCCTATCAACTTATAGAATGGTGCATTTTCATTGGTTAACACCAGCAATTCATCACCGATATGACCTTCAACATTATAATCGTAATTAAAACCGTCGGCCAGTTTAACAAAATGCAGATTCTTTAAATTACTTAGTTTGGCCGCATACAAAGCATTACCGCTCGTTGATTCAGACTCGCTAATTATAAGAAAAGACTCATCTCTTGTAGTGTAAGAATAATAATTACGCAGTGGCTTCTCTTTGTTCTGGAAAACAACACGATCATCTTTTTGTGAAGTTCCCAGATCATGATAATAGACCTTATGAAACTTATTTTGCTGCGAAAGTTCTTCTCCTTTTTTAGGTTCACCATAAGCAGAATAAAAGAACCCGCTACCTTTCCATGAGATGCCTGAAAATTTTACCCAGTTGATATGATCCTCCAACATTTTATGATCCGAAATTTTCATAACATAAATTTCATTCCAGTCTGAACCACCACGAGCAACACTATAGGCAAGATATTTTCCATCTTTAGAGACAGAAAGCGAAGAAAGTGCAACTGTACCATCAGATGAAAGTTTGTTTGGATCCAATAGAACTTCGGGGTTAGAAGAAAGTGTTTTTTGAACATATAAAACACTTTGATTTTGCATGCCATCATTTTTGAAAAAGAAATACAATCCACCTCGTTTAAAGGGAACTCCATATTTAGGATAGTTCCAGATTTTTTCCAATCTTTTTTTTAGAGCTTCTTTAAAAGGGATTTTTGAAAGGTATGACTCTGTGAGAGCATTTTCCTCTTTCACCCAATTTTTTGTTTCCTCTGAGTTTTCATTCTCTAACCACCTGTAAGGATCAGGAACTTTATGTCCAAAATATGTATCTACAGTATCCACTTTTTTTGCTTTAGGATAATTTAATGCTGTTTGTTTTTTATTTGATGTACAACCAAACAAAAAGAACACAGCAAAAGTCATAAAAAACAGTGTATTTTTCATTTCATTCCTTGGATTTTGATTATTTTCTAAAGGTAATAAATTTCAATATTTAAATTCTAGTTTATAGCAACTTGTCAAACAGAGGTATTAATTTGCTCTCTTACATCCAGAGCATCCCGTAACCCATTCCCTAAAGTCATAAATGCCAAAACAAGAACAACGATAGCAATTCCGGGAATAATAGCCAGATATGCTGAATTTAACACAATAAATCCATAATACTCTTTAATCATATTTCCCCATGATGGCATTGGTGGCTGTACTCCAATACCCAAAAAGCTAAGCCCCGCTTCAATTAATATTGCAGCTGCAAAATTTGCTGCCGAAATTACTATTACCGGACTTAAAATATTGGGAAGAATGTGTTTCATTATGATCCGGTATTTTGAAAAGCCCAAAGCAACAGCAGCTTCTACATACTGATACTCCCTGGCCCGCATAGTTTCTCCCCTGACGATTCGAGCTACTTCAACCCACATTGTAAGTCCAACAGCAATAAAAATCTGCCAAAACCCTTTACCTAATGCAAAGGTTATAGCAATAACCAGAAGCAGTGTCGGAATCGACCAAACAACGTTAATAAGCCAACTGATTAAATCATCAAGTCTGCCTCCAAAATAACCGGCAATTGATCCTAAAAGAATACCAACTAATAGCGAGATTGCCACAGAAATAAATCCAACCGACAAGCTAACCCTGCTTCCAAGCACTAGTCGGCTTAATAGATCCCTGCCAAACTGATCGGTTCCCAACCAATAAGTTTTCCTCACTAGATTTTCAGCTTCAACTTCATTGCGGAGTTTTAAAACAGAAACCGTCATCGTTTCACCTCCAATAAGGCGAAAATAAACTTTTCCATCCTTTACTATTTGTTTTCCGGATATCGGGTAAAGTACATCAGCCAGGCCAAAACTTTGAGTCAACCCCTGATGGTCAGCATCAAAAAGTTTAACTAAAACTTCACCTTTCTGAAAAGAAATTGAATCAAACGGAATATAATTATATTTTGCACGGTGTCCTAAAAACATTCTTTCTAGATACGATTGATTTTGATAAACATCATTTTTCCTGACCTTAAGTAACAAAACTGAGAACCCAGGTTTTTGAGTTGTCAGTTCAAGGATCTGCCGGTTTGCATTTATAGTAGAGTCGGGTATAAAAAAATAGGCGAATATCCCCAAGAATAATGTAAGCGTAATCACATATAAAGCGAACATGGAAAGAAAATTATTCTTAAATTTTCTCTTAGCCAGATACCAAAGTGATCCTGATTTGTGCAACTTATTCTTCCGGAATGACATTAAATCAAAAATAGAAAAAAACATGAAGGTTCAAGAAAAAAAAACTCAGAATAAGCCAAATTCTCCTTTGAAAAAAATAGTCAGAAAGATTTTGAATTTTTCTTTGACGAAAAAAAAATGTTGTATATTTGCCGACCTTAAAACGGTGGATGTAGCTCAGTTGGTTAGAGCACTGGATTGTGGTTCCAGGGGTCGTGGGTTCAAGTCCCATCTTCCACCCTTCTCAAGCCGCTTTTTTCAAGCGGCTTTTTTATTTGTTTTTTCTTTAACAAGTGTTGCGTATATAAAAATATTTTACATATCTTTATAGCAATCAGTCTTTTATTAATTTATCCTTGCTAATCAATAAACGGTTCCTTAACTGAAACCACAAATAAAACTAATTAATAACCAAAAATTATCGCTATGAAAAACGTTAAAGAAAAAAAGATTGAATTTGAAGAGGATCTTCAATTTATGAGCCTAATCGAACAGATTCATCAAGAGTCAAACAAAAACGGAATTAATCTTTTCCAAAAGCTTGAGAAAGATGAATCGGAACTTGAAATCACATTCAATGAAGACGGAACCATAAATCGGATTAGACTTGATGACAATCCTCTCGAATTAAGCGGAGAAAGCCGCAACTTATCTTTAGACCTCAGATTAGAACCCGTAACTACCTGGGTTCTTGTTTCCACAACTACGGTAGTTGTTTGCTATCTGGGATACCAATGCTATAAAGTGATTAAAAAGTACATTGATAAAAAAACAAACAAGATCAAGGAGATTGAAAAAATCACTAAAAAGACAGACAAGAAATGTGGAAATCATTAAATAAAAAATCCGGCTTAATGGCCGGATTTTTTATGTTTAATATCGATAGCTAATATTAAACATCAATATTAGCATATTTTGCATTAGTTTCAATAAATTCACGACGAGGGGCAACTTCATCTCCCATAAGCATGGAGAAAACGCGGTCAGCTTCTGATCCACTTTCTATTGTAACCTGTCTTAAAATTCTGGTTACAGGATCCATTGTGGTTGACCAGAGTTGTTCTGCGTTCATTTCACCCAAACCTTTATAACGTTGAATGTGTAAACCACGATCAGTACCATCCGAAGAAAGCTCCTGAACCAATTGAGCACGTTCTTCTTCACTCCAGCAATAACGTTCGGTTTTTCCTTTTCTGATTAAGTACAAAGGCGGAGTTGCTATATAAACATGACCTCTCTCAATCAGCTCGCGCATATAACGGAAGAAGAATGTCAAAATCAATGTGGCAATATGGCTACCATCCACGTCTGCATCTGTCATAATAATGACTTTATGATAACGTAATCCGTCGAGGTTAAGCGCTTTACTGTCCTCTTCTGTACCAATTTTAATACCCAGAGCGGTATAAATATTTTTAATCTCTTCACTTTCAAAAGCTCTGTGCGGCAATGCTTTTTCCACATTAAGAATTTTACCTCGCAGAGGCAAAATAGCCTGAAAACGTCTGTCGCGACCTTGTTTTGCGGTTCCACCGGCAGAATCACCCTCAACCAGATAAATTTCAGATACTTCAGGATTTTTTTCAGAACAGTCAGATAGCTTTCCCGGCAAACCAGATCCAGACAATACATTCTTCCTTTGCACCAATTCACGGGCTTTTCGTGCGGCATGTCGGGCAGTTGCGGCCAGAATAACTTTCTGAACAATAGTTCTGGCTTCCTTTGGGTGTTCCTCCAGATAAAAATTCAAATGTTCGCTCAACATCTGATCTACAACCCCCATCACATCAGAATTACCTAACTTGGTTTTTGTCTGTCCCTCAAACTGTGGTTCTGCAACTTTTACCGATATTACAGCAGTCAAACCTTCACGGAAATCATCACCATTAATATCAAACTTCAATTTTGCCAGTGCCCCCGATTTTTCAGCATAATTCTTTAAAGTACGGGTTAAAGCACGTCGGAAACCAGCTAAGTGAGTCCCTCCTTCATGTGTATTGATGTTATTCACATAAGAATGTAGGTTTTCAGTAAAAGAGGTATTGTATTGCATTGCTACTTCAATAGGAATACCATTCTTTTCACCTTCCATAGTGATCACATCAGGAATAAGTTTTTCACGGCTCATATCCAGATACTGAATAAAATCAGCTAACCCGTTTTCAGAAATATAATGTTCCTTTTTGAATTCACCATTATCATCTTTTTCGCGTTCGTCAACCAAAAGAAGGCTGATTCCTTTATTCAGAAAAGCCAGCTCACGCAACCTTGTAGACAAAATAGAAAAGTCATACTTGGTAACTGTAAAAATACTGGAATCAGGTTGAAAGAAGATCTCAGTTCCTGTTTTATCTGTTTCACCAATAACTTCAACCTCCATTAAAGGTTTTCCCTGAGAATATTCCTGTCTGAACATCTTTCCTTCACGATGGATTGTTGCCACCAACTTAGTAGAAAGAGCATTAACACAACTAACACCTACACCGTGCAAACCACCTGAAACTTTATAAGAGCCCTTATCAAATTTACCACCGGCGTGTAAAACCGTCATAACAACTTCCAGAGCGGAACGATTTTCTTTTTCGTGGATTCCGGTAGGAATACCACGGCCATTATCTAATACCGATATGGAATTACCTTCGTGAATAGTAACTAAAATTTCTGAACAATAACCGGCAAGTGCTTCGTCAATCGAATTATCAACTACTTCATAAACCAAATGATGCAGACCCCTCTCACCAACATCACCGATGTACATCGCAGGTCGTTTTCTAACTGCCTCAAGCCCCTCAAGCACCGTAATATTATCTGCGGTATATTGTTGATGTCCTTGCTTTTTTTCTTCTTCTGTCATATTAAATTATTCTTGATCTCAAGTCTTTTTGTCTGAATCGACAAAGGTACAAAAAAATGAATTTTAATCCGCAATTTCAAGATATGGAAGCATGAACTTTTCAACAAATCTTTGGGAATAAAACCAGCTGAAAACAAACGTTATAAAAAAGGAACGTTACCGGTGAGGACATAAAAAAGGAACCGCTTAATTTCTAAGCAGCTCCTTCAATCTAATAAAGTTCCATTAAAAAAGCATTTATTTATCCACGTCAATTCTTTTTTATTTATTCAGACGCACAGCGTTTTGATTTGCCCCGTTAACATATTCAATCTGTGAATCCTTAATATTGGTTCCACTGAATTCAATGTTGGCATTCACATTGCCATTGATAACAACAACAGGTCCCTTTGGTTGAATGAAATTACAATTATTAAAAAGCCAATTTCTGGTTTGAGTTGCCTCCTGCCCCATTAATCAATAAAGTAACGATTCCAAGATCTTCATTGATTCTTTTCTTTGCGTTTTGCAAAGATTCCTCATCCAAAACATTGGCTTTATATCCCACAACAATTCCTCCGGTCAATTGCTTAAGTTCTGAAGCAACTTCTACTACTTTTTCTTCATTAATATCCAGTATAGCTACTTTTACTCCTGCTTGCGCGAGACCCTTTGCTAAACCATAACCAATAACACCGGCACCTCCGGTAATTACGCATACCTGGCCTTTTAAATCATCAAAACTCAGATTACTCATTTTTAAAATCTTTATAAAACTCAATGTTTTCTTCTGTAATAATATCTATCGAACTGTAATTCAATTTTTTAACTTCCTTATGGAGAACAATGTGTTCAAAGAGAGTTTTTATCGCCTTATAGGCCTGTTCTTCCGGCCTTTGTCCAATTAAAAAAGTTATTGATCCTGACTCCATATACTTTATATTACCAGGAAGCATATCATAACCAATAATCAGTGGTTTATGAATCTTCTGCTTTTCAATAAACTCTGCAATCCTATAGGTCTTGGAATTGGGAACATAAATTCCGTCCATCTTATTTTTGTCAAAAAAGTCAGTCAGGGTTTTATAAGGTTCATCCTTCTGTTTCAGATCAATTTCCACATCATGAATTTGGTATTTATCAGATATATTATTATCTCTCATGTATTTGCAGAACCCATCCTGACGGTCGCTTACATGCTTTGAGATCGGAAGGTTATTAACCAGCTTTAATACTAATATTGAACCACTTTTCAAACCAAAACTCATCAGCTTTCCCGCAGTATATCCACTTCTAAAAGCATCCTGACCAAAATACGCAACGTTAGAACAGTCTTCCAGGTTTGCATCAATAAAAGCATAAGGAATTTCAAAATTTTCAAGTCTATGAATAAAGCTGGAAGAAGAATCAAAAAAAACCGGACTAAAGATTACCCCATCAGGTTTTTCTTTTAAAATCCGGTTTGTCATTTGAGTGAATGAATCTTTATCAAAATCGTCAAAAGTGTAGATATCAACCACTGTCCTGAAACTTGACAATTCGTCAATAGCCTGCTGAACACCCGATAGCGGCTGCGACCAGTATGAGTTAATATCCTTAGCTGCAGGTATTAAAATCACCAGTCTTGTATCCCTTTTTGAAGCCAGAGTTTTGGCCATAAGATTAGGACTGTAATCTATATTCTCAAGGATTTTTAATATTTGTGCTTTTGTTTCCGGTTTCACACCAGGTCTGTTATGCAAAACACGATCAACTGTACCAGTTGAAACATTTGCTATTTCAGCAATATCCCTAATTCTTAGTTGTCCGTCTTTTAATTGAGTCATTTTTTATTTCATAAATTAATTTTGTGTGCGCACACATTTTTTTTGAAAAAATTTTATTTTATCAGAAATTTTCAGATGATTTTGCAAGAATTTTACCCGTGCCTAACTCAGTATTTACAGTGAGTATAGACCATTATTAAATAATTATTAAGAATAAAAATAAATTACAATAATGGAATTTACCAATATAATACAAAAAATTAAATCTATTGAGAATTAAAACCCGAATACAATCAATGGATGGCTTTCTAAAAACGATAGCTTATACCGAGCATAACTTCGAGACCGGCAACAGGATACTCGTTAAACAGCCAATAATGCTGATTCAATAAATTGGAAAGCTTAACAAATCCCCCAAATTGATCATCAATTTTATAATTCATTTCAAGGTTCAAATCAATATAGTCGGGAAGTTTGTAATAGGGATTTGATATTACTGAACCACCCGCCAACACTCTGTAAGATGCCCACCTTTCTCCAACATAACGCGCATCTAACTGACCACTTATTTTTTTTGTGAACCGAATGGATGATCCCAGCTGAACCTGAATAGCAGGTTCATACAAAGGTTTTAAATTATTATTTAAACTAAACTCCCTATACATTGCAGTTAACCATATCTTAACTTGTTCAGAATTCTCATAAGTAAGTCCTCCAGAAATATAAAACTGATTACCATCTGCGTAGGAAACATAAAATGCGTTCTTAACATACTGCATCACAGAATCACTGGCAGGTATTTTATAGGTATTAGACCAGACATAATCAAAAAATGATTTATTCTGAAAAAACTTAACCCCTGCTTCCATTTCAAAGCCCAAACGCCGGGCTATATTTCCTTTGAAGCCCGCATGAATCTGAAACTTATTGTTTTCCCATTGGTATGAATTATCATAGGAATACAAATAAGGGTTTTTAGCTACAAGGTCGTAATAGCTATTTTTATGCAAGCCGCCATCAACACCAGCAAAAATTGAAAAAGCATCAGGTATAATTTCCATTTGGGCAACAAGAAAAGGAAAAGCATATAATTTTTTCCCAGTAACCTGAAGCCATTGAACCTGTAATCCCGCTTTAAAGGAAATGATCCCATATCGGGCATCAATGTAAGGCATTATCTTTATGAAGTTATCTGTTCTTTCCTGATAAGGATTGTCCTCCTTGTATAATTGATATTGTGATCTAATTCCAACCTGTTGATGATTGAAAATATTAGTTACTTCAAATGCTTTATGAACGTCAAGATTTGCATCAATATGAGACTCAACCATTCCATACCTGTCAGCAAAATAGTATCCTTTACCTGATACATTATAATGTAGCTTTTCAAAACTTCTATAGGTATCACTAAATGCAATTTTAAAATCTGCAAGCTGATACCACTGTTTCAGTTCATTATTATTAGGATTATAATTTAAAGTGTCATTTGAAGTATTAAACCCATAATAGCGTAACGAATTGATCCGATATTTTGCACCAAAGCTCAGAATATGATAAGGAAAAAACCTTTTATATGAACTCTCAACAAGTGTATTAGTATAAGGTGATGGCAAATAGTTCTTAATTTTCAAAAACGAAGAATAATGAAATAAGTGCACATTCCATCTGTAAGAATCCTGCTTTCCCTGTGAATGGAAAAGTTCGGCATAAGGAGACAAACGAGAGCCCAAACCACCTCTAAATATATTGTTCCAATTGGATTGAGGCACATAAGTTTCTATTGCTTCGGGCTTCAGCGTTTGAATATTAATTCTGGTGTTGAATTCAAATGGCACAAAAGGTAGAGCAGATTGATACAGATTATTTTTAATTGTAAATGATCCAGGTTGAGAGAACCGTTGATAGGCATTCTGAATAACAGGATTTGAAGTTCCATAAACTGTTACATTCTCATTTTTTGAACTCTGAGTTGTATCTGATGGAGTTTGTCCAAAAGCGGAAGCAGAAACCAGAACCAAAAATAAAGTCAACAACTTTAATAATTCCTGCGTGCAGCACCATTGTCTCATAATAAAGCCCCTCATTATTCTAGTTTTTTGCATTATTGTTTTCTTTAGGCAAAAGAGATAACTTTTCTCTGGCAATATTTTTCAAATCGTCACCCGGATAATTATTCAACACACTTTTCAAGGTTTCTCTGGCCTGGAAAACATTGCCTTCGGCAGAATAAACATCAGCGAGTAAAATAAAACCTTTGGCAACCCAATAAATCTGATCCGGATAGCGATCAGAAAGTGAGAATAGTATCTTCTCCGATTCTTTATACTCTTTATTGTTATACTTTATTTGCGCCATATCAAACATCGATTCGGCTCCAACAATCCCCTTTGATAACCGGCTAGTAATCTCAAAATCAGTTAAAGCATCCTTTAAGTTTCCCTGAATTAACGCTGTTTTTGCAAGAACAAAATGAGCATAAATCAACTGATCTTCGGTTGTACCTTTTGTTTGTAATAAATTATGAGCAGCTTCTTTGGCTCCATCAATATTATTCGACAAAAAAGCAGCCCGCATACTACCATCCAGAGCCTCAAGCCTTAGCGACAGGTTATCGGTCAACAACAAAAGTTTATTGTAATCATTATACGCCTTAGTATAAGATTTTATAGCATATTCTATTCTGGCAGCTCTGATTATTGCAGAAATTGTGTAATTGTTCTGAGGAAAATTAATAATCTGATCATAATAATTCAGAGCCTGAGTTGTATCTCTGTTTTTCGCATAACATTCTGATAAATAATGAAATGCTTTTAATCGGTATCCGCCATCCGGAAATTGACTCAGATAATTTTTTAGCGAAGCTATGGTATTGGTACAATTTCCATTGAGGTACGCATTCTCTCCAACCGAGAATGTAAGCGAATCTTCTTCACTTTTTGAAACCTGAACAAAACTTAATGTTTTAGCATAAGCAAAATATTGATTCAGTTTTCCCTGATCCTGATATATGCTTTGTAAAGTTGAAAGCGCTACTCTGGCTTCTTCTGATGCCGGAAAATTTGAAATCACTTTCTTTAAAACTGTAATTGCCCTGTCATCCTGATTATTTTTATAATACAATAAACCCATCTTCACCAAAGCTTTTCTTGCGTATTCGCTATTGGGTTTTTCCTTTACCAATTGATCAAAATAAGTAATTGCTTTTCTTGGATCGTTAACTGCACTACTGTAGGTATCAGCAATATCGTACAAAGCATTAGTATAATAAACAGAACCAGGATAACTATGAATCAATGTCTGCAACGTGTTTACTTTGGCTTTAAAGTTCCCCTGTGCCCCATAACAAAATGCTTTTTGATAAAGAGCATAAGGAGTTTCGCTTCTCGCTGACCTGATCACCTTATTATATATTGAAATCGCTGTCCCGTATTTTTGTAACATCACATAACTATCTGCAATTCTAAGTTCTGCATCATCAGTCAATTCTGCTGAATTCTTATCACGTTGAAGGAATCTGTTAAAAAACTCAATTGCATCCGAATATTTTTTCTGATTAAAATAAGCATAACCAAGCCCGTAATAAGCACTATTGTAGTATGAAGTTGATGTTGCCCCCCTACTGGTAATGAAAGTTTTATAGGTTTGAACAGACTTTCCATAATCGCGGAGCCAATATTCTGTCGTTGCCAGCCAATAAATTGATTCCAATCTTAGGTTCTTATCTGGAGTATATCGTAATGATTTCTCAAAATAAGTCAAAGCATCCCTAAAGTTCTTTCCCTGAAAATACAAAACTGCCTGTTGATAAGTCAGTTGCTGATATGCCTTTTGAAGAATACTTCCTGGCTTGGTATTCCTATCAATTGAAGCAATCGCCAGCTCTTTATTATTGAAACTCATATACAACTGAACCAATAAACCTGAAGCTTTCTCTTTTTGTTGTTCCGTAGCTCCCTCAAACTTCAGAAAATCCTGAACCAGACTTACAGGATTTCTGTATGGATCGCCTTTTTCTTTAAGTGTAAGCTGAATATAAGAAAACAGAGCATCAGCAGTTAACTGGTTGTTTGCCTTAACCTGATATGCAGATACCCATGCATTTTGAGCGAACCTGAACTGCTTAAGCTGGTAGTAAGAATTTCCCAGATAGTACCAGGCAGTTTGCCTTAGCACATTATTTGATGCAGACGTAATACGCTGAAAGTTTGAAGCCGCTTCCTGAAACATTCCTGTTTGAAATTCCGCATATGCTATTCTATAATATTGGTCATCAGAGATATTAGTCCGTGCAGTCGATACATAATTATTATAATATGGCAAAGCCGGCTTAAAATTCTTTAATTCAAATAAAGCATTAGCTATCAACCTATTTATTAACGGTTTGGTTTTATAATTTGCATTTGATAAAAATTTTTCTCCTAAATCAACAACTTTTGAATAATTACCTAATGTATAATAGGATTGCAATATGAGTACAGGAACCTGTTTACTATATTCAGGATCATCTTTTACAACCAAAAAGTCTGATAATGCTTCTTCATATTTTCCTTCCTGATAAAGTATAAAAGCATGATAATAGCGGGCAGGTTTGGAATATATAGTATTACTTTGAATAGCTGACTGGAAATTTCGCATAGCTTCAGGGACTTTCTTTAGCTTAAGCTGACAAAACCCCTTTTCATATTCATATTGTCCTTTTTGCTTTTTATTGAGATGTTCGGGATTTATTTTGTTAAAAAACTCCAAAGCAAGATAGTACCTTCCATTCTGAAAGTAAGAACTCCCGGTAAGCAAATTAATTACTGGCAACCAGGCACTTTCAGGATATGTATCGGAAAAAGAAGTTAACCTGAATAAAGCATCAGTTTCGTTCAATTTAACAGAACAATCTGCTGCATAAAAAGCGGCATCCTCTTTGGTAACACTATAAATTTTAGGCGAAGATTGAATAAACTGGTCAAAAATGATAAGAGCAGCACCGAAATTACTTTGCTGATATAAATTTAAAGCAACCCCGTAAAGTTCATTTGGAGTTCTCTTAATAGTACTTGTTTTTTGCGCATAGGATTTGAAAGAAAAAACAAGCAAGAATATTAAAAGTACGAGTTTAGATTTTTTCAACATAAATTATGATTTGCATCAAGTATTATTTTGATGATCAGTTTACCAACAACAATAAACTGATTTACTATTCAAACGAACAAAATAAAGAATTGTTATTTAGTCGAGAAAATACGACACAAGAATTTTTTGAACAGAATTTTTAACCACCTAAATATCTTTTTCTGTAGACGAAGGCAGAACAAAAGTCTGTATTTTTTTCATCAAAAGATTAGCATTAATTGGTTTTGTAACATATTCATCAAAACCTGCATCCAGGCATTTTTTACGATCACCAATCATAGCCATAGCTGTCTGTGCAATAACTGGTATTGTATTATTTATTTTACGTAGCTCCTTCAAAATAGCAAAACCATCCATTCCGGGTAACTTAATATCCAATAGTACCAAGTTAATTTCTGGGTGCTTTTTAAATATTTCCACTCCCTGTTCTCCATCAGTAGCCCTGTAAACAGTAACATCCTCATTTTTCAACATTCTATCCAAAAACATTGAGCTTACTTTATCGTCTTCAATAACTAAAAATATTGAGTCATTTAAAGTCCTTCTTTCTGCACCGGGAACTATTGGCATTTTTTCAGGAACAAATACTTTCATATCATTGGCAGGAAGATCGAAATAAAACTGGGTACCTTGTCCATAAACTGAATGAACCTCAACATTACCCTCCATATATTCGATTAGTTTTTTAACTAAAAAAAGTCCAATCCCGGTTCCTCGATATAATTTTCTGGGATCATCCTCAACCTTGTAAAATCTGTCAAATAAATGGTCTAAATGTTTATCCTCAATACCAATCCCGGTATCTTTCACAAAGAAAGCTACTCTATTTTCTCTAACAGTAAAGCCAAGAATAACCTCACCTTCCTCAGTGAATTTAAATGCATTATCCAGCAAGTTGATCAGTATTTGCTGAAGCCTGCCACAATCAGCCTTTATATTAATTCTCTCAGTAGGTATATCTATCAGTAAATTAAATTTGGTAGTATCTTTTTCTTTCAATTTTGGATTGTAAATGACTGCCAGCTTTTCAATCATTTGATTCATATCACAAGGTTCCTCAACCAAATTAATCTGTCCAGACTCAATCAATGAAACATCCAGAATATCACCAACCAAGCGTAGAAGTGCCTGATTACCTTCATTTATAATTTCTCTGAAAGATTCTTTATCTTCCTGCGACATCTTACCATCGGCAAGTAAATTACTAAAACCCACAATTGCATTCAAAGGAGTTCTTATTTCATGAGACATATTGGTAAGAAACGAGGATTTTAGCTGATCTGATAACACTGCTTTACGATATTCCTCATAGTAATATCGTTTTACCAATGACATTAAAACAAATGTTATAGACAAGTATATGAGAATTGATAGGTAAGAATCCATGATCTGATTCATTTCAGTTGGATAGCTACCTATTAAGGCATTAAAGTAATAATCAAAAGCAAATAGACCTCCAACATTGAAAGAAATTAATATAATAGCCCAAAAAAGATGCCAACCACTTAACATAAATATCAGGTAACTGTACAATAAAACAATCATATAAATCCAGGGGCCCTCTGATCCATAGTTAAAATACCAAATAAGATTGACAAACACTATGATCAAAAAAATAAAAATCCATTTTATCACGCTAACATTTTCCGATTTTTTCGCAATAAAATAAATGCCTATAAATATTACAGATCCAACAACGGGTATTATAATCATATTTTCCTTGAAACCCATCAAAGCGTTACCTATAGCAGATAAAATGAAAACAACAACAATTGCTATAAGTAAGGGCAGAAGAAAACCTTTCTCAAGAACTATCGAATCTTTAGAACTTAACTTAAAATCAACAAATAATATTTTCTTTAAACTAATCATTAAAGAGCCATTATTTAGGTTTTCTGGTATTCTGATCCCTTAATTTTGAAATCTCTTCCAATAATATTTCTTTATTTAATGGTTTTGAAAAATAATTATCAAAACCTGCGGCAGTACATTCTTGACGATCAGTTGACATGGCATACGCTGTCAGAGCAAAAACTGTTACTGAATCGTCAATTAATTTTATTTCTTTTAACGCCTCAAAACCATTCATTACAGGCATTTTTATATCCATGAGAACTAAATCAATATCTTGATTTTGTTTAAACTCTTCCACACCCTCCTTTCCATTCATGGCGTGAATTAATTTGAAAGGTTGATCTTTCAAAATAGCTTTGTAGTAGTCTTGATTTGATTGCTGATCTTCAACTATTAATATTTTTAATTTCGTTTTGTCTTTATCTGAGTAAGATGATTTAGATATTGGAATAACAATATCTGTTTTTTTTAATTCAACTCCAGCTTTTGGAATAGAGACATAAAACTGTGATCCTTTACCAAAATCAGATACCACCCATATATTTCCATTTAATAAATCTACAATCTTCTTTGTCAAATATAATCCTATCCCAGTTCCTCTGTAGAGCTTCCTCTTATCGTCTTCTACTTTATAGAACCGATCGAACAGAAACTCCATGTGTGACGATTTAATTCCAATACCAGTGTCCTTCACATAAAACAATAGATCTTTTTTCTCAATTTCATAACCAAACTCAACTCTTCCCTTTTCTGTATATTTAACTGCATTATCAATTAAATTAATTAAAACCTGCCTAAGCCGTTCACAATCTACCTTAACAACATAATTCTCTACTGGTGAGCTATTTACAATCTGAATGGTTTGAATTCCGCCAGATCTTAACTTCATCTTATATGTATCTTCCAGCTCACGCATTATCTTCTTAAGTTCACAATCTTTAAATTCTATCTTTAACTGATCTGATTCAATCATTGAAACATCGAGTATGTCGTTCACTAGTCTGAGTAGCGATTCGTTACTACTATTTATAATCGAAATATACTGACGTCTCTCTTCCTCCGATAATTGTTCTTCTGCCAATATATTACTAAAACCAACAATAGCATTCAAAGGAGTTCTTATTTCGTGAGACATGTTGGCCAAAAATGATGACTTAAGCTGATCTGCTCTTCGTGCCTTTAAAAATTCTGAGATATAATTACGTTTTGCTTGACTCATTAAAACATACATAATAAAAAGGTACAAGAAAACCCCAAGATAAACATCAATTATCCTGGCATAAATGGAAGGATATTTACCTACAATTGAAGGATTATTGTACTCTAAATAAAATAATACAAGAACGTTTAATACCAAAATTACCAACACTAGAGAAAATTGCTTTCCATCCAACATAAAGATCGTGTAACTAAAAATCACGACAAAAAGATATAAAATAGGACCATGGGTACCAAA
The DNA here is from genome assembly GCA_016936505.1 of Bacteroidales bacterium. Lineage (GTDB taxonomy): Bacteria > Bacteroidota > Bacteroidia > Bacteroidales > F082 > Sulfidibacterium. The sequence continues at coordinate 21,719 of JAFGXS010000056.1, forward strand.
GTTATAATACCATAGAAAATTTGCAATAGTCAATGAAATAATAACAATTGACCATTTGGCAAATTCTAGCCCCCTTCCAGATCTTACAAGGAAATAAAGTGAGGAAAATACAGTGAGCGAAACATAAGGGATTATCCTAAGGACATTACCAAAATCCAATTCAATATTAATAAATATAGCCACCAAAGAAAATAATGCCCCTCCAATAATCATTGGATTAACAAAACTTTTCTTAAACTCAATATTCTCCGCTATATCACTGTTTGAAACAAATAGTTTCATATTCCACTTCGTTTATCAATAAAATATTTAAGTAAAAATATCAAAAAAAAAGATAAACTATGTTTTGTTAATAAACATTTTCCTAAAATTGGAATTTAATCTCAATAATGAATATATTTGTTGGGTAAACCTTTTTAATAAAAAATTCATGGAAAATAAATTTCTTGAGCAAGCATTCAGTGTAATTGATGCTTCAAAAAAAGCCAATGTAGGACATGTTGCAACACGTAAAATAATGACTCCCGGAGAAAGAAGACTTGAAATCAAAGGAGAAAAGTTTGTTACATTTTCATTAAGTGATTATCTTATGTTGATGCAAGATGAACGGATTAAACAAGGTGCCATCGAATCAATTAAGAATAATGGTTTTAACCTCTCTATATCAAGAGAATATATGAGACTTCACATCGTTGATGAAGCAGAAGAGATATTATCAAAAGTTTTTGGAAATCCAGTAGTTCTTTATCCAAAAACCACTTTAGCACATGTTGGGGCTCTTCCTTTACTTATTGACAGAAAAGATGCAATTATTATTGACCATCATGCTCATTCAACTATAGCAATGGCATCTGATATTTGCAAAGCACATGGAACGCATTTCGAAGTAATCAGACACAATAATGTAGAACTCCTTGAAAAAAGAATTATTGAACTAAGAAAAACACATCCTAAAATCTGGTATTTAGCTGATGGTGTATACTCAATGCATGGAGATGTTGCCCCAGTAAAGGAATTAAACCTCCTTATGGATAAGTATGAAGAATTTTATACTTATATTGATGATGCACATGGAATCAGTTGGGCCGGACCTAACGGCAGCGGATATGTATTATCTCAGGGTAAGCAACACTCCAAAATGATATTAGCTGTATCATTTGGTAAAGGTTACGGTGCAGGTGGTGGGGCAATTATTTGTCCAAATGAAGAAATCAAGACTCAGTTACTATATCTTAGTGGACCATTAATGTTTACCGGCCCATTAGAATCATCAACTTTAGGAGGACTTATTGCAGCATCAGAAATTCATCTTAGTAAAGATATTATTGATTTACAAAATCAACTTAAGGAACTTATCGATTATTTTTATGACACAGTTCAGGAAATGGGTCTACCGCTTGCAGACTATACACGAACCCCAACTGCCTACTTTCCTGTTGGAAGACCTGATACTACATTAGAATTTGTAAAAGCAGCCTTTAATAATAATTTAACCGTAACCGCTGGAATTTTTCCTGCTGTACCTTTTTATAATTCAGGAATCCGTATCCAGATAACTTTATACCAAAATAAAGCTGACATTGACCATCTGCTTAATGTAATGAAAAGTACATATGAGTATTACGAAACTAAAGATGACTTCTCCTTGGAAGAAGTTCTAAAAAAGTTCAAAAAATAAAAAAGCCGTCGGACCTGTAAGCGGGATTCTGTACCCCAAATTATTGGGCTTTCTATCATTTATCTTGACCCGGTGTCACCACCGGGCTCCAGCAGCCTACCCACCGGTATCGGACGGGCAGCCCTTATTTCGCAATTGCGAAAGTACCGGTTTATTTGGCCTTGCAACCCATAAGGTTTACCCCACCACTATGTCACCATAATGGTGCGTGGGCTCTTACCCCACATTTTCACCCTTACCCCGAAAACGAGGCGGTTATTTTCTGTGGCACTTGCTGTTTTCACACTTAATGTGAAACCTTCCTGTTAGGAAGTATGGCGCCCTGTATTGTCCCGACTTTCCTCACCATTTCTGGAGCGATAGAACAGTCCGACGGCAATGCAAAAATAGTTTATTTACAGACTGAACATACATCTTATACAGATGAATTCTAAATCATCCATTTTCATCAAAAAAATGTTAATTAGTGAACAAAAACAGAATCCAGGGTCCTAACTTTGCAAAAAATTAAATCATGTTACAAACTTGTGGAATCATTGGAACACCTGAATTGTTGTTAATTTTAGCAGCAATTATTTTACTCTTTGGTGGCAAAAAAATCCCCGAACTTGCCAAGGGTCTTGGCAAAGGAATGAAAGAGTTTAAAGAAGCTACAACCAACAGTGATCTTTCTGATGATATGAAAGACGTGGTTCAGGAAATAAATGATTTAAAAAAAGACATAGATAAATTAAAACCTAAAAGATAATTGGTTTTAATTTATCTTACTTTCAATACTCTAGTATTAATAACGGTTCCATTAACATCAATGGCTACAATATAGTAGCCTGGATTGAGATCTGTCAGATCACTCACAGAATACTTTGTGGTTCCGGATTTCAGTATAAAGTTCTTTGAAACCAGATTCTGCCCCAGCAAATTAAACAGCTTAACTGTCAGACTACCTGATTTATTATTATTTTCAATCCTGATCTCAAATTTTCTGTCGAAAGGATTAGGAAAAATTTTCCAACTATAATCTTGGTTTTTTGTTTTTTGAACACTTGTTAAAACAGTCAATACAGAATCCGCTTTTGAATAATCAGGGATTCCCCATCCCATCAGATTATTAGGATTATCATTCAATGATGCAGTTTCTTTAATTGCAGAAATAACCTGCATATTTGTTGCTTTAGGATGGGCCTGCCATAAACATGCACTCATTCCAGCAATGATTGGAGAAGAAAAAGAAGTTCCATTGCCAGAAAGAACACCCGAACTACCGTCAGCCACAGTGGTTTGATACCCCATTGCCATCACCGTTGGTTTTATCCTGCCATCAGAAGTTGGCCCTGTGGAACTGAAATAAGCTCTGTTTCCGGATGCATTAACAGCCCCAATTGTGAACACACTGTCTTCATCAGCAGGTGCTCCAACCCAAGGAAAAGAAGTTGAGCCACTGTTTCCGGCACTGTTCACCACCAAAATACCTTTACTGCAAGCAATCTCTGCTCCTATAGTCGACACAGCTGTTTTTCCATTTAAATCTGAATAGGAATAAGAGTCAGAAGTGTCATCAAAAGAAGTATAACCAAGAGAACTATTAATTATATCAGCGCCAACACTATCAGCAAACTCTGCCCCTGAAACCCAGTTATATTCTTCCAGAACGCTTTCAGATGCTATGTCCTCAGTCCGTAATAACCAATAAGATGCCTTGGGAGCAGTTCCAATCATTAATCCAGGATCATCAGCGGCCATGCACGACAGTACCATACGTCCATGATCACTGGCTGTGTAAACAGTACCTCCGGGGTTAACAAAATCTTTGGTTCCCAACAATCTGCCTTCATTATGGAGGCTGTCAAATACAATTTGTTGAGGTACATCCAGAAAACCTCCATCCAGGACTGCTATAACCATGTTCTGACCACGAAAATCCTCATCATGCAATTTTGTGCCATTAATTTGACTGATTTGAGTTAAAGCATAGCCATAATCATAAGAACCAGCCTTTAAACCTGACTTCAAACCATTTTTTGATACAGACTCATTTTCAAAATAAGCCTTTTTAGTTCCGGAAACTAACTTAATCAATCTGACACTTTGAACATAATTCAACTGAAGTATATTATTAACAGCATTACTATCAGAGGTTTCAAACGTAACTCCATTAAGCCATTTAGTAGCATTTAAAAGAGTTACACCTGTTGCTGCTATTCCCTGAAGATACTGAGGTGTTACAGGTATATCCGTTTCGGTGACAGGTAGATTATAGTTAGCCCGCCTGTCTATTGCTCTTTGTGTTAAAAACTGCTCAGGATGATTCAGTGAAAAAGGATTATTGTTTTTATCTTTAAAGTGTACAAAATAAAATCCAACATCTTGTCCCAAAGCAACACCGAAGACACAAAAAAATAAATACATTAACACCAATCTTTTGCTCATGTGTTTCAACATTCCATTAATTATCATCAAAAATAGATACTTTCTTTATTATTAGCAATTACTTTCATAACTAACGTAAAATTAGGATTTACTTTGGGAACTTTAATCTTAATTTCTCAAAAAATCATCTGTTGATCCTTCGCTTAATTAAATTCATTTTAAATAAAAGGTTATATTTGTTGATCAAACCTTAAAATTTGTTTTATGAAAAAGAACATTGGCTCTACAGACCAAATTTTCCGGTGGATTGTTGGAATTGTTATTGCCGGATTAGGTATTTATTATCAAAGCTGGTGGGGATTAGTTGCTATTATCCCAATTGGAACTGCTTTATTGAGTTTCTGCCCGCTTTATACTCCATTCAACATCAGTACTCGAAAAAAAGGCTAATAAAATTTTAATCTTAACGCTGCCTCATTTCTTTGGCAGCGTTTTTTATATTTGTACAATAGATAATTCGCTACTCTATGAAAAAACTTTTACCCTTTGTTTTAATGACCATTTTCCTTGCCGGATGTAAGAGTTCAGAAAAATTATTACAACAGGGCGATTATGACCAGGCTATTAATAAATCATTTAAAAAGGTGGTTTCAAATCCAAGTGATAGCAAACAAATATCCATACTGAGAAAATCACTCAAACTGGCCAACCAACAAGATCTTGATGCAATAAAACAATTGCAAAACGATGGGAATCCGGCATCTGAACCTATAATTTATAAACACTATCTCTCTTTGGATCAAAGACAAAATCTAATTCAAAGGCTACCTGATCAGGTTTTAAGACATATCGGGTTCAAACACACCGATTTTAACAGTGCTATCTCACATAGCAAAAAAGCTGCAGCTTTATACTATCATAATGAAGCTGTAAATTTGCTTGAAACCCATGATATTTACAACGCAAGAAAAGCATACTATTTGTTGCAAAGCGAAGCCAGCCTGACCCCAGGAGCTCCGGGCCTGAGCGAAATGATTAAAGAAGCAAGAGACGCAGGAACTATTCATGTGATTTTTGAAGTTCAAAACAGTAGTGGACAGGAAATACCTCCTGCAATTACTGAAAAACTGTATCAAATGAATCCTAATGTTATCGACAGAAACTGGACTCTTTTTGATACATATCCTGTAAAAAACAGGAGCTACCAATATTTTGTCAAGCTTGACATCAATATGATTCAGGTCTCTCCTCAGCAAATCAACAGAAATACATTTGAGGAGAAAAAGAAAATAGCTGACGGATGGCAATATGTTCTCGACCGCCGGGGTAACGTAAAAAAAGACTCTGCGGGTAATGACATTAAAATTCCAAAATACAAAATCATCAGATGTCAGGTAACCCAGGTTACTTTGGTTCAGGAATCTTCAGTTATAAGTACAATTGGAATATATAACAACGCCACCGGCCGCCCTGTTAAGGTTCAAAATATGCAAAGCCATTTCGTATTTAATTATCGTTACGGAAAAGCAAGAGGAAATTTGAAAGCATTAGATAAGCAATCACTGGAAATGGTTTCCAGGGGTCCCATGCCTTTTCCTGACTACCCACAACTTTTGATTGAAAATTTAAGAGTATTAAAAGAAAAAACAGAATATTTTTTGAGAACTAACAGAAATTTATTCCAATAAACAGGATCAAAAAACAGCAGGTAGTTCTTAACAAACCCCGTTTAACAACTATAATACTTAACCCTTTGTTTATTTATATCAAACCCCTATTTTTGTAGCAAATTAGGTGAAATGTCAGTAGAATATAACGATGAGAGTATCCGGTCACTTGACTGGAAAGAACACATTAGGTTGAGGCCCGGAATGTATATTGGTAAGCTTGGCGATGGAAATTCGCCAGATGATGGAATTTATGTGCTTCTGAAAGAGATCATCGATAATTCTATTGATGAATTTGTGATGGGTCATGGAAAAACCATCGAAATCAAAATTGAAGAAGGCACTGTAACAGTTCGTGATTTTGGCCGTGGAATGCCATTGGGAAAAGTAAATGCTTGTGTAAGTCAGATTAATACCGGCGCCAAATATGATTCGAATGTTTTTAAAAAATCTGTTGGGTTAAACGGTGTTGGTTCAAAAGCGGTAAATGCATTATCCTATTACTTTAAGGCTCAATCTATTCGCGAAGGAAAAACAAAAATTGTTGAGTATGAGCGCGGTGAATTGACTAATGATGAAAAGATTATTACCAGCGATGAGAAACAAGGCACACTAATTACTTTCGCTCCTGATAAAGATGTTTTTGGAAATTACCACTACATTTCTGATTATGTTGAAGAGATGCTGTGGAATTATGTATTCCTGAACAATGGTTTGACCATTGAATACAACGGACAAAAAATGCAAGCCAAAAATGGGCTGCTTGACCTGTTAGAACACAACATCGATGGAAACGGGCCACTGAATTATCCTATCATTCACATTAATGAAGATGATTTTGAATGTGCCTTTTCACACAGTTCACGCTCCTATTCTGAAGAATATTTTTCTTTTGTAAACGGTCAGCATACAACCCAGGGCGGGACCCATCAAAATTCATTCAGAGAAGCCATTGTTAAAACCATACGTGAATTTTACAAAAAGGATTTTGACACAAGCGATATCAGAACTTCATTATTTGCCGCTATTAGCATCAAGGTTCAGGAACCGGTTTTTGAATCTCAGACTAAAACAAAACTAGGTTCTCTGCATATGGAACCCGAAGGACAAAGTATCCGTAATTATATCGGCGATATCATTAAAAGAAACCTGGACAATTATTTACACATTCATACCGAAACAGCTGAAGCACTGTACAGAAAAATCCTTCAATCTGAAAAAGAGCGTAAGGATATGGCCGGTATCAAAAAACTGGCTCGTGAAAGTGTAAAGAAAGCCAGCTTACACAACAAAAAGCTTCGCGACTGCCGGGTTCATTTTGACAGTAATGATGAGAACGGTTCAGAAAGCACTCTGTTTATCACTGAAGGTGATTCTGCGAGTGGTTCTATAACTAAATCGAGGAATGTGCAGACCCAAGCAGTTTTTAGCCTTAGGGGAAAACCGCTAAACAGTTACGGATTAAGCAAAAAGATTGTCTACCAAAACGAGGAGTTCAATTTATTGCAGGCTGCGCTGAACATTGACGAAAGCATGGAAAATCTTCGTTACAATTATATTGTAATTGCTACCGATGCTGACGTTGATGGAATGCACATCAGAATGTTGCTGCTTACATTCTTCCTTCAGTTTTATCCTGACTTGGTTAAAGGCGGGCATTTATACATTTTGCAAACACCGTTATTCAGGGTTCGAAATAAAAAGGAAACTATTTACTGTTATTCGGAAGCAGAAAGAATAGCAGCTATTAAAAAACTGGGAACCAACCCGGAAATAACCCGGTTTAAAGGCTTGGGTGAGATTTCTCCTGATGAATTCAAGCATTTCATTGGAAAAAATATGCGTTTGGATCCTGTCATTCTGAAAAGAGAATCCTCAGTACCTGAAACTCTTGAATTTTACATGGGCAAAAACACGCCAACACGTCAGGAGTTCATTATTGAGAATCTCCGTGTTGAAGAAGATGTTGCTGATGAGGTGAGCATTTAGCATCCATTTCATTTTACTAAGCATTATCTTTGCTCTTTATGAAAAAAGAGAACCAATTTACATATTGGGAAAGCCGCCACATTGAACATGTGAAAAACCACGTTGCCAAAGCCATTACGCAATTTGGACTTATCGACAACGGAGAAAAAGTTATGGTAGCCGTAAGCGGAGGAAAAGATTCTTTAGTACTGCTGAGTGCTTTGGCAGCTTTCCGCAAGTTCAATAAAATTGACTTTCACCTGGAAGCCATTCATATTGATGTAGAAGACGTTCCTTACGAAGCCGACAGAGATTTTCTCACCAATTTTTGCAATGAATTAAATGTTCCTTTTCACTTCAAAGAAATAGAAGCCGGCATTGAAAATCGGGGTAAAAAAGCTCCTTGTTTTGTATGTTCCTGGCACAGAAGAAAATTTTTATTTGAATTTACCAAGAAGCAAGGTTTTCAAAAATTGGCTCTGGGGCACCATATGGACGACGCTGTAGAAACTTTACTGATGAATATGTCATATCACGGACATATTTCATCCCTTCCTGCAAAACTGAAGATGTTCAATGGTGCCTTGCACCTAATCCGGCCATTGATTTTGCTTACAGATAAAGATACCTGGAAATACGCTGAAATAATGCAATTTCCGGAACTTAATACAGAGTGTCCGTATGCTGACACAACCAAACGAACTACAGCCAGAAAACTCATTGAAACTTTACAGGAAATCCATCCCAAAGCTCGTCAGAATATATTCAAATCTATGGCACAAATTGACAATGAATATTTGCCGGAAGGAGGTTCAACACATGGAGAATAAGCTGAAATCATTTATTAATCAATTTAGTAAAATCCTGTCTGAACCATTACCCGGACTGAATGCCCAGTCGTTGATGATTCCTCCAACCCGGAGAAAACAAATTGAAGCTTTTGAAAATGTAAACGATGCCAAATTAAGTGCTGTTTTAGTTCTATTTTATGAAACTGAAGAAGATATTCGCTTTGTTCTGATCAGACGGGCAAAATATGAAGGTGTTCATAGCGGTCAAATAGCATTGCCCGGTGGTCAATTTGAAGATTCAGACAACAACCTGACAGAAACAGCATTACGCGAAGCTGAAGAAGAAATTGGAATAGATGCAAAAAAAGTAAAGTTATTGGGAGCACTTAGTCCTTTATATATACCTCCAAGTCATTTTAAAGTTTTTCCATACGTAGGTTGTTATCCTGAAAAACCCGATTTTAAAGTGGATGGAACCGAAACAACAGAGATAATTGAGATCAGTCTGAGTGATTTTTACAATCCTGAATTCCAGACTGAAAAAGAAGTCAAGACCAGAAACGGAACAAAGGTTACTGTTCCTTGTTTTTATCTAAAAGAAAACATTGTTTGGGGCGCAACAGCCATGATTTTGGGGGAAATGTTTTATCTTCTAAAACAAATTAAAGATTAAGATTCCTTAGCATCAAAGGGTTGATGCTCTACTTGTACTCCTGCCCTGCGCAACAGATCTATACCATCTTTAACCCTGTATTCTCTTGCATAAACCACACGCTTAATTCCAGACTGAATAATTAATTTGGAACACTCCATGCAAGGTGAATCTGTCACATACAAAGTTGCTCCTTCACTACTGTTATTCGATTTAGCCACTTTGGTAATTGCATTAGCCTCAGCATGAAGCACATAAGGTTTGGTCAGATAATCTTCATCCTCACAAACATTCTCAAATCCTGATGGAGTACCATTGTACCCATCTGATATAATCATCCGGTCTTTAACAATTAAAGCCCCAACCTGTCTTCTTTTACAATAGGAGTTTTTAGCCCATACCAAAGCCATCTCAAGATAACTTCTATCAAACTTAAGGTTCTTATCTTCTTTCATTTTTTCGATTTAATAAGGCTAATATATAAAATGCAGCATATTCAAAAAACGAAAACCCAGAACTATTTATTTAAATATTGATCCATCAGCTCCATCAATTTCTTTTTATTGACTGGCTTAGCCAGATGTTCATTAAAACCAGAACTTAAAGCTTTTGAACGGTCCTTGGGTTGTGCATAAGCAGTCTGAGCAAAAATTATCACTTCTTCATTAAATTCCCGAATCTTTTTTGTTGCCTCGTAACCATCCATCACCGGCATTTTAATATCCATCAGAATTAAATCAATATCTTTCATTGTACGACACATCTCAACAGCCACTGCACCTGAATGGGCAAAGAATAATTGATTTCCGGAATATTTCAGAATTTCCTTCAAATAAGCCTCAGAAATTTCATCATCTTCAACAATTAATATTTTGTGGTTACCGATATTGCTTTCCTTTCCATTTTGCTTATTATCAACATATTCAGTGCTAAATTTACCTTCAAAAGGCAATTGAAACCAAAACTTTGAACCTACAGTTTCATCAGTTTCTACTCCAACTTTTCCTCCTAATAATTCAGCATAAACTCTACTAATAAATAATCCAAGACCAATTCCATTATTTGCATCCCCATTATTCAAATCGGTAGGTGAAATACCGTTAAACAAAGTCCTTTTCTTTTCTGTGCTTACACCTATACCGGTATCTTTTACAAAAAACTGAATTATATAATCAGAAAATACACCTTCATCCTGTCGCCTAACTTCATATCCCAGAATTACTTTTCCCTGTGATGTAAATTTTATTGCATTACTTACAAAATGAGAAAGTATGGCATTTAACTTTACTCTGTCAGTATCAATTAATGCCTCATCATGAGAAATCGGTTTCTCAACATTAAAAACCAAAGCCTTCTTGTTAGCTTCAGAAAGAAATTTATCATAAACAAGATCAATTTGTTCATTTATGTTGACTTGCGCAATATGTTCTTTCTCATGACCCGACTCAATACGCAAAAGATCCAGTAACTCACTAATGATGTGCAACATGCGTTCACCACTACTGTGTATCATATCGGCAGACATATATTGTTGTTCAGGCGCCAGATCATTACTTAATAATAATTCCGAAAAGGTCAATATCCCACTCATGGCAGTCCTTACCTCATAGCTTAAAGCCTGAAGGTTTGGTAACCTTGAAATATCCATACTTTGTTTATTATTCTTAATTCTGTTGAGATCCGCTTTTAACTTGATGTTTTCTTTTAAGATACTTTCTGTTTCACTTTTATAACCAAATATCATCATGCCAGACACAATTCCAATAATTAGTATCATTAATCCAAAAAGTAAGTGTGAAGAAGAAAAATAAGGAATATCGGGATTGAAAAAAACATCAATAAGAGCATACGAATTACTGATAATAACAATCAATAAGATAAAAAATATTAATCCGAATATATTCTTTCTACTAACAACAAGCTGGCTACCTGAAGGTTCAATTCCCATCTCAAATCTTATTTATTTATACTTTTAGCTTGTAAAAGTATTAAATTCTTTAAGGATTATAACATAAAAACTGTTACACATCTTACACTATCAAGATGTAATTTACCAGGGAATAATATGTTTATCTTTAACAAAACTTCCTGTCAAATTCTGAGGGGCATCAACTGCAAGCCAAACAGGAGTTTCAGCACCTTTTTCAACCTTTATTGGAGCTTGAGTTCCTCCCATATCAGTCTGAACCCATCCCGGACAAACAGCGTTTACCGATATTTGTTCATTAGATAACTCATAAGCAAGTTGCCGTGTAATTCCATTAAGCATAGTTTTTGAAACACAATACGCCGGTGACCAGCCTCCAACGCTGTCTGTCATTGATCCCCCGGAACTGGAAATATTAATTACCCTGCCAGGTCTATTCATTAACTTTAAAAAAGACTTAATTGCCAGCAATGGGCCAAAACTATTGGTTTGAACAGTTTCTTCCAGAACCGAAAAAGAATCCTTCAGCAAGCTACTATCTTCTCGTAATAAAATACCTGCATTGTTGATTAAAACATCAAGTTTAATTTTAGAGTTAGCGAGTTGATTGACTGCCTTTTGAATACTTTCAATGCTACTCACATTCATAAGTAAAGAAACAACATCACACCTTTTAGTTTTAAGTTGACTTAAAGCATTTTCCAAAGCTTCTTCTTTTCTTCCTGAAAGAATCACCCGATGTCCTAAATCACCGAGCTGCCTTGCTATTTCAAATCCGATTCCTTTAGTTGAACCAGTAATCAAAATTGTTTTTTTCTTCATTCATTTAGCTATTTAACTCTTACCGATCAATTCGCAGATATTAATGGAAAAGTCATATAGATTATGCCATTCTGGTAATAACAAAATCAAAAAAGGCGTCACCAAACCATTTACGCATAAAAATTGCAGGTTTTGCCATATAGCCTTTTACGTATCTTCTCTTAGGTTTGTTTACAGAAACTGCCCTGTAAATAGTGTTGGCAATTACTTTAGGATCGGTTAACTGGCTCCCTCTATACAATTCGGCTGTTTTTTCTGCTGCTTTCACTGCAGTTCTTGAATAGGCTCCTTTCCCAGAAGTTTTTTTCAGGTTCTCAGCAGCTATGGGCCCCCATTCTGTCTTAATACCGCCCGGTTCAACAATAATAACATCAACACCAAACGGCTTTACTTCCAGTCTTAAACAGTCAGAAAATCCTTCGAGTGCATGTTTGGTAGCATGATACCAACTACCAAACGGAGTGTACATCTTTCCTCCCATGGAAGAGACATTTATAATCTTGCCGTAATGTTGCTCACGCATATAGGGCAACACAAGCTGAGTTAAGCGTGCCAAACCAAAAATGTTAACTTCAAATTGTCGGCGTGCTTCATCAATAGGCACATCTTCTACAGCACCATAGAAACCATAGCCAGCATTATTGACTAGTATATCAATTCTCTTTTCTCGTTCAATAATTGTATCAACACAGTTTTGCATTGACTTTTCTTCTGTAACATCAAGCGATAAAACATGAACTCCTTTTTCTTCCAGATCCTTCATTTTATCAACTCTACGGGCTGCACCATACACAACATATCCCTTTTCAATAAGTTTGATGGCAGTTTCTTTTCCAATTCCGGAACTGGCTCCTGTTATAAGTGCTATTTTCTTTATTTCCATTTGATTTTAAATTAATTTTTTTTAGTTCTAAATAAATTAGTCATTTTATAAGGTAACAAACTATACTTATATAAGATTGCACAATTTCAAATGATTTTTCTGCGTTTTCAGTTACAACAAACAACCGTATCGAACCAGCTACTTCTCATGCAGTGTATCAGGGAAACATATTTTCCATAATTCCATCTTTTGTAAATACTTCAATCCCTGCTTCTTCAAGCATAGACTGCACAGCGCCGTTTCCCATTGCGTTCCTGAGAAGACTTCTATTTGTGATGATTGATCATGATAACAAAATTATTTTAGATAAAAATACAAAGAAATAAAGAAATTAACGGTTCAGAATACTCTTTGTTTACCAGTTTATCTCTCATCTTTGCTTTATCATTGAATTTTCTTGAAATGTTTCTAATTACATCGCTAAAATTATCATTACCATCTTCTTTTTTTTGATAAAATACTTTAACAGAAGCGCAACTGTCATGTTCAAAAATTGTATTGAGTAGTGTTCTATCTGAAATACCACAGGAGTACCCAAATATGAAAACCTGAATTTCATCACTATTGATAAACTCCGGTAACTTTTTATAATTGTTATATATGCTACTGTAAGCTACCCTATTTTTCGCACCTTTCCAAATTATCACTCATTAGGTTTTCAACAAACTACGGAGTAAAACCAACTAATCTTTTCTTAAATTTGCACTAAAATAAATATGTCCGAATACATCAACAATGCCAGGTATAGAGCCGAAAACCTTTCCCTTTTTTTTCTGGAAATGACAGAACAAAAAAACAAAGGCATAGATATTGTCAACCGATATAAAACTCACCTGGAAAATACTCATCCCTATGATGTTCTGATTGCAACCGATCGTTTGATGCAGCACAAATTTGATTTAAATGTGGTAAAATCCGGGGTAAATAAAAGCATTAATATGCTTTACAAATCTCTTAAAGATAGAGAAATCCCTGACTATTCCAGTTATCCCTTTTTCAGGGAACTGGCCATGGAAAATGTAGAACTTGATCTTAAACTGCAAAAACTAAAACCTCTTCTAAAAGCTTTAAATGATGAGCAACTTTCGAATAAAAAACGCATAGAAAACTTCCAAAAACTACTAACAGGAATCACAGAACTGGAAGCTTTCACTTCTCATTATGTCAAAAAGGAAAATATTCTTTTCCCCAGTATTGAGAACCATTTGAAAGAACACGGCTGCCAACCTTTGATGTGGTCTTATCACGATGATGTGAGAAAAGGGGTCAAAGAGATTCTTTCATTTTCTTCTGAAACAATTCCAGATATGACTATATTCAACAGGCTTACCGGGGATTTATTTTTTAACCTGTATGCCATCCGCTTCCGTGAAGAATATATTTTGTTTCCTGTTGTTGTTCCCCTTTTTCCTAAAAAGGAATTAGTTGACATGATGTTGCAGGCCTACGAGATTGGATTTGTTTGGGTTGAGGAAGATGTGCCTGATATGCTCACATTCAAAAAACAACATTCCAACAAGAAAGAAAAAAATAATAGCTTACAGATTTCAGATCCTGACAATCCTTTTTATATAGACTTAGGAACCGGTTCATTAACCATTGAACAGGCCATTATGATGCTTAACAATTTGCCAGTAGACATTTCGTATGTGGATGAACATGATACGGTGCAATATTTTTCGAACCCGGCAAACAGAATTTTTACGCGGTCTAAAGCAATTATAGGGAGAAAAGTTGAAAACTGTCATCCGCCTTCAAGTGTTCAGGCTGTTAAAGATTTAATTGATGCTTTTCGTTCCGGAAAAAAAGACAAAGAAAGTTTCTGGATTCAGATGGGTGGTAAATTTTTATTGATCCAGTATTTTGCTTTACGTGATGAAAAGAAAAATTACCGTGGAACGCTTGAAGTAAGTCAGGACATTACAGACATTAATAAACTTGATGGTGAGAAACGCTTAATGGAGTAACACTACAGCTTTTCTACAAGCTTCAGCAACCGCTGAACATCAGCCTCATAACCTACTCTCAAATCTTCAGGAAAATAACCGTAAGCGTTCATACGTTTTACACTAGAATCGTGCAACAACTCCCAGATTTTGGTTATTCTGGAATTCACAAAATGGCTCTCAGATAATTGTTGTTTATTAAGGTTGTAACGCTCGTTTAACCGTTCTATTTCCGACTTAATTTCCTGAATTTCTTTTACTAAAGTTGCTTTTTTCTGATCACTTATATCCTGCATAATCTCCACCATTTTTTCACTATTCGGAGCAAATAAATCTTCTATTTCGACCAGCATTTTCTCAATCAAATAGAGTGTAGATGAAAATGCCCGCCTGTGATTGGCGGGCATTTCAATTTTATTTTTGTCGTTATTTTGCATATTCAAATCCATTATCTCTTCCTTTGTTTACTGCCGGTATTCCATACTTCATCCAAACAGGTTCCGGAGCATCTTTCAGATAATAATCAAAGAACTGCTGCATTCTTTTTGACAAATCCTTTTCGTCCCCCCTGTGGTTCAGATTATGAGGCTGTCCATTATACACCAGCATCCAGACCGGTTTTCCTAGTCTGCGCATAGCCGAAAAGAGTTCAATACCCTGATACCACGGCACAGCATTATCTTGGTCGTTGTGCATGATTAAAAGCGGAGTTTCAATTCTTGGCACCGCAAACAAGGGTGAATTTTCCATATACAGAGGTAGTTTATCCCACAACGTTCCTCCTATACGGCTTTGAGTGTGTTCATATTGAAATTCACGACTCATACCACTACCCCAACGGATCCCGCCATAAGCAGAAGTCATATTACTTACCGGGGCACCGGCTTCAGCACACCTGAACATATTGGTTCGGGTAACCAAAAATGCAGACTGATAACCTCCCCAGCTTTGTCCCTGCATACCTAATCTATCGCGATTAATAAAAGAATAACGGTCGCACATAGCCTGTGTTCCACTTACTACACAATTATAAGCGCTGGCTCCTGGATATCCGTCTTCATATTTAATATCGGGGATAAAAACAACATAGCCGTTACTTGTGTAATAACTGAAATTAATAACCGAACGACTGGGTGAAGGGGTATAATATCTATGAATATCATCCGAATATCTTTCATAGAAATATACAATCATAGGATATTTTTTATTTGGATCAAAATCAGCTGGTTTATATAATAGCCCCTGCATTGTATCGCCGTCAAATGTTTTCCAGCTCACCAGATCAACACTTCCCCACAAATAATTTTTCTGCTGAGGATTTGCATTTGAGATCCGGTTCACATCCTGAAAGTCCATATTACTTACATACAAATCAGGATAAACACTGAAAGACATCTTCCGCCAGATAAGTTCGGGCGCTTTCCTGGCCTTCATCATACCAACAAATGAATAATTATCCATCACCAACTTTTGCAGTGTTCCATCTTTGTGCAGATTATAATATCCTCCTTGCTTATCAACCTGATTAAAAGCAGACAACATCAAACCTTCAGGCAAATATCTCTGATCTCTGTCTAAACGAACATTTCTAAAAACCAGATGATGATCTCTGCCGTATGATCCGGTTAAATTTACAGGCTGCTTCTTTCCTGACGGATCAAAAGCCCATAAATCATACTCATCATAAACAACCAGGCGCCCGTCTTTCGTCCAGCCTGCCATTCCATAAGCCGGAGCTTCGTTAGGAACATCATTTAAAACGTAGTAAAATGGAACAGAAACATCTTTAGTAAGATTTATATTTTGGGCTGAACCTACACGATAAACATTCCAGGTACTGTCAAAAATATTGTACCAGGCTACTGATTGCTGATCAGGTGACAAAGATGCCCCTTCAGCTACTTTTTTTATGATCAACTTACGTTCACCGGTTTTTTTGTTGATTAAATAAACATCATTAAACCAGTGTCCAATCCATGATGTCATCTTTTGATAAGGCGTATCATCATAACCTAAAGCATAAATACCTTTGGCCTTAGGATCAATACGAACTGAGTTTACTGCGGAATCGGCTAACTGAACAACTTTATTGTTTTTTGGATAATATACAGCAATATAAGAACGATTCTTCTCTCGGTTAAGCATTACATTTTGCTGTGGCTGTAAAAATTTATCCTGCCAATTCCAGATGTCAACACGTACGGTTTCCAATGGAGCTAAAGTATCTTTAAGAGGAGGCAAAGGCTTTGGAGCCGTCCCAAAATACAATTCTGTTCCAGCCTCATTAAAATAAATACTACCATTTGTACTCACCGACCAACCTTTTTTCAGGTTTTGAAAATCATTACCTGAAACATTAAAAGTTTTATTCTTTTTCAAATCAGTATAATAAAGCTGATACGCCTTATTCTTAACTGTGTCGGTAGAAAATGTAAATGCCAGCTTTGATCCGGATTTATCTATACTGATATTTTTTGCAAACCCCTCGTGTTCAAAAACAATTTGTTCCTTTTGTTTCTTTGGATCAAAAACAACAATACGAATTCTTTCAACCGTGTCTCTGGGAACCTGAACAAACGCCAGAGCATTTCCTTCTTTGGCTACCTCATACTGTATTACATTCTTAAATCCTAAAGTATCGCCTGTATTCATATTGTAAAATACAAGCAGATCGCCTTTAGAAGGCTTTAACTTAGGCTTTTTTTCTTTTTTATTTTCGCTTTTTCTTTCTTCAGATGCTTTGTTCTCTTTGCTTTCTTTAGCTTCTTTTTTGTCTTTCTTTTCAACCTTTTTGGGGTCTTCTTTTTTCATAAGAACAGCCAACCAATTTCCTTCATCAGCTGGCATCCTATAACTTTTTATCTGTCCAAACTTTTTTATGTTTCCGTCAGCCAGGTTAATTACAGCCAGTGAATCTGAAGGCATTTTACTTTTCTTGGTTTTTTTGCGCTCGAGTTTTCTTACCTCATTAAACTGAGGCTTGATATTAAATGCAGCAAACATAGACTGACCAGTAAATACGGCATTATTTCCTCTGGCAACAGAATCGAGTTTTTTATTTTTGACATCATAAAAAAACACCCATCCGTCTCCTTCCTGAGGATTGATCACATAAGTAACAAAATTACCGTTGTTTGATATTGAAGCATCGCGGATGCCCTTCCAGTGATCATAATCTGAGTGAGATAAGGGTACCTGATGTTGTGCCTGTAAGTAAAAAGAAGACACAATCATAACCAATAAGAGTAGAGTTTTTTTCATGGTTAATTATATTATTTTAGAAACTAAATCGAAGTCCGATTCCATTATAAGCCTGTCTGTTGTGACCAACTGGCGTTTTTAGAACCGGGTATACATCCATACTGAGGTTGTCAGAAACATTCCAATGAGTAAACTGTGCGTCTACATTTGCATCTATTATTTGTAAAAGATACCATGCACCCATAACAATGTAAGACAACTGCATATTTCTGCGGTAATAATCACGGACAATTTTAATAGAACTGGCCGGATATTTAAGTGCAATGGGGTTAGTACAAGCAGAAGTATCTAAAACAGCACAGTTGTATGCATCTCTGTACGTTCTGTATTCTCTTGTATTAAAAGCAGCGGTATAACCAATTACTGCAAAACCTGCATAAACAATGGGAACCTTCCAATATTTATGATTATAGATTTGTCCGCCTCCCGGAATAATAGCCCAAAGCATAGCTTTTTGAGGTGATCGCGGAATAACAACCTTAGAAGTCTTTTCCTTTTTTGTTTTTACTGATTTTTCAATTGATTGAGCAGAGGCAATCTGAGGGGAGGATAAAATCAATATAAGAAACAGCACGACAACTACTGAAAAATGATATTTTAAATTCCAACAGATTCTATTCATCTTATTTCTTAAGAAAAGTAACAATCTTATCTAACTCTTTATTACTCTTAAAACGAATAACTATAGAACCTTCACCTTTATTGTTGCGCTTCATACTAACTTTTGTTCCCAACGATTCGCTAAGGCGTGCAGGCAATTCTTTATATTCTTCAGGAAGTTTAACGGTTTCCGATTTTGGAGTTTCTTTTTCAGGTTGATTAAGTTTTCTCACCAGCTCTTCAACCTGCCTTACACTTAATCCCTCAATAATAATCTTCTTCAGTACTTTAAGTTGATCACTTTCCTCCTCCACGCTAATCAGAGCACGGGCATGCCCCATAGAAATAGAGGCATCGCGTAATGCAATCTGTATTTCAGGAGGCAATTTGAGCAATCGCATATAGTTTGTAATGGCAGAACGACTTTTACCTAACCTCTCACTCAACTTTTCCTGTGTCAGTTCACATTCATCCATTAATCTCTTATAACTAATAGCTACTTCAATAGCGTTCAGATCCTGGCGGTGAATATTTTCAATGAGGGCCAGTTCAAGCATTTGCTCATCATTGGCAACACGAATAAAAGCCGGTATTTTTTCCATTCCGGCCATTTTAGATGCTTTTAGCCTTCGTTCCCCTGCAATTAGCTGATACTGATCTCTTCCCATCTTGCGAACCGTAATGGGCTGAATCACACCCTGAGCCTTAATAGATTCAGAAAGCTCATCCAACATTAGCTGATCAAAATCAGAACGAGGCTGAAAAGGATTGGCTTCAATCAGGTCAATTTCAAGTTCTGCTATCGCACCTGCAACATAGTTTCCAGAAATATCCTTAGAAGTTATATCAGTATCAGGACTACTCAAAATAGCATCCAACCCTCTTCCTAATACTCGTTTTGTAGATTTATTGCTCGTCATCAGTCAAATTTATTTTTCTGTCTTCGTTTTTAATGTCTGTCATGTTGTTTTTCTGCAACAATTCACGAGCCAGGTTCAGATAATTAACAGCTCCTACACTTTGCGCATCATGCATGATAATGGATTGTCCAAAACTAGGGGCCTCACTTAATCTTGTATTTCTATTGATTATAGTATCAAAAACAAGCTGCTGGAAATGTGTTTTAACTTCTTCAACTACCTGTTTTGATAGTCTGAGCCTGACATCGAACATTGTCAGTAAAATACCTTCAATATCCAGATCAGGGTTCAAACCACTTTGCACAATCTTAATTGTATTCAACAATTTTCCCAAACCTTCCAAAGCAAAATATTCACACTGAACAGGAATAATTGCCGAATCAGCAGCAGTTAATGCATTAATTGTAATCAATCCTAAAGAGGGTGAACAGTCAATAATAACAAAGTCATACTGATCACGAACCTGATCCACAACACGTTTCATCATTCTCTCACGATTTGGCAGATTGATCATTTCAATTTCTGCACCTACCAAATCAATATGAGCCGGTAATAACGATAAATGCGGAGTATCAGTATTTAGAATCACCTTGTTGGGATCCACATCATCAATAAGACATTCGTAAACACTGGTTTGAATATTTTTAGGATCAAAACCAATACCTGAAGTAGCATTTGCCTGAGGATCGGCATCAATCAACAAAGTTTTAAATTCCAACACTGCCAATGCAGCAGCAAGACTGATCGCTGTTGTAGTCTTCCCTACACCACCTTTCTGATTGGTAATGGCAATGGTTTTTCCCATAATTAATTTTTGCTTTAATAACTGTACAAAACTAGCTAATTTAGGTTTTTAGAATATCCTAAATCAAATCAAGTTTTCAACATTAAGCCAGAGGAAATATTGACAATAACTATAGTTTTTTATTCTGAATCCTTTTCTGAATCTGTTCTGTCAAGATCTTCAAAGTCAAAGTTTACATCCATGTGAACAGCATCTTCATCCGTATCAGCGGGTGCTTCCGGGTACTCTCCATTTTCAATAAAACGAATTGCACCATCCAGACCCTTAATAAACTTTTCAAAATCTTCACGATAAAGGAAGATTTTATGCTTTTCATAAATAAACTTTCCTTCATCATTCAGGAACCGACGTTTACTTTCAGTAATAGTCAAGTAATTTTGTCCATTTCGGGTTGTCTTAACGTCAAAAAAATAAGTCCTTTTTCCTGCACGAACCGGGGTCGAAAAAACATCCGGTCTTCGTTCCTGCATACCTTGTTCTTCCATAAATTCCTATACATTTTATTATATCAACACAAAAATAAGAATTATCGCGAATAAACAAAACTATGAGCACGTTGATTTAGTTCATCTTTTTGGCTGAAAAATTCAGACAAACCTTGTATCAGTAAAATGGATTAAACCAGTTGCAGAACAGCATCTTTTTAATTTAGAATTAATTCAAATTATTGATTTTTTCGTATTTTTGCACCCGAAATAAACGACACAGATACAAAATCGAAGAATAAATTATTAGGAAAAATGGCAAAATTTGAAATTGTAATGCCCAAGTTGGGTGAAAGCATCATTGAAGCAACCATCACAAAATGGTTAAAAACAGAAGGTGATATGTTGGAAGAAGATGATGCCATTGTCGAAATTGCTACCGACAAGGTTGACTCAGAAATACCAAGCCCGGTTGAAGGAAAACTGGTAAAAGTACTTTTTAATGAAGGTGATGTTGTTCCTGTTGGTGAAGTAATTGCTTATGTTGAAACAGACGGAGAGGATAGTGATTCGTCAGATGAATCAGAGCAACGTGCTGAAGCAGCCATTCCTGGTATTGAAAAATTAGAAGAAAAAGCACCTGTTGCTCCTGCAAAACTGGAAGCTCCAAAAACTGTATCAGAGCCACAAACATACGATGAGGCAACACGCTTTTACTCACCATTGGTAAAAAGCATTGCCAAAGAAGAAAATGTTTCAGTTGCAGAACTTGAAAGCATTGCAGGCAGTGGAAAAGATGGCCGGGTAACCAAAAGTGACATTCTGGCTTATGTTGACAGCAAAAAATCAGGTGCTAAACCTGCAACTGCTGTTACAGCCCCGGCAAAATCAGCACCAAAAATCACTCCTCCGGCAGTAAATACTGAATCGGGTGACCAGGTAGTTGAAATGGATCGCATGCGTAAGATGATTGCCGACCACATGGTGATGTCAAAACAAGTTTCTCCTCACGTAACTTCATTTATTGATGTTGATGTAACCAACATCGTAAACTGGAGAAATAAAAATAAAGATGCATTCTTGAAACGTGAAGGCGAAAAACTGACCTTCACTCCTATTTTTATCCACGCTGCTGCCAAAGCATTGAAAGAATATCCTCAGGTTAATGCTTC
Organism: Bacteroidales bacterium; assembly: GCA_016936505.1. Lineage (GTDB taxonomy): Bacteria > Bacteroidota > Bacteroidia > Bacteroidales > F082 > Sulfidibacterium. The sequence goes on from JAFGXS010000056.1 coordinate 43,603, forward strand.
TGTTGACGGATACAACATTATTTACCGCAAGAATATCAACATTGGTATGGCAACAGCCCTTCCCAACGGAAATCTTATTGTTCCAGTAATTAAAAATGTAGATGAAAAAAGTTTGTTGGGTGTAGTTAAATCAGTAAATAACCTGGCTAACAGAGCACGCACCAACAGTTTGTCTCCTGATGAAATCTCAGGAGGTACTTTCACCATGACCAACTTTGGTACTTTCGACAGCTTAACCGGCACACCAATCATCAATCAACCCCAAGTAGCTATACTTGGCGTGGGAGGCATCAGAAAACAACCCGTTGTTTTAGAAACTCCACAGGGTGATGTAATCGCTATCCGTCACATTATGATTCTTTCTCTGGCGTACGACCACCGTATTGTAGATGGAGCTCTTGGCGGAATGTACATTAAAAAAGTAAAAGAAATTCTGGAAGGCTGGGATACCAATAAAGAAATATAGTCATTTTCAGAAACCTACACAAAAGCTGCTTTTTTTCGAAAGCAGCTTTTTTTATTTCAAATCTGACAGAAAACCTCAGAAATAAAAGCAAATCGGTTTTGCAGAAAAAATAATGTACATTTGTTTTTCATTTTTACCACATGATCCTTGCTGAAAACATCCATAAGTCCTATGGTAAAGTAGATATACTGAAAGGAATCAACTTTAAAGTTGACCAGGGCGAAATTGTATCTGTTACGGGAGCATCCGGAGCAGGAAAATCAACACTTTTACAGATTCTCGGAACCATTGAAAAAGCTGATCAGGGGAAAGTAACCCTGAATAGCATTGATACCAGTAAACTTAACGATAAGGCGCTTTCTGCTTTCAGAAACAAACACATGGGGTTTGTTTTTCAGTTTCATCATTTGCTTCCTGAATTTACTGCGCTTGAAAACATTTGTATTCCGGCTTTCATTGCTGGACAAGGCAAAAAAGAAGCAGAAAAAAGAGCATGGGAATTACTGGATTTCATTCATCTTAAAGAGCGGGCCACACACAAACCGTCAGAACTTTCCGGTGGAGAACAACAACGTATTGCCGTTGCCCGTGCACTCGTCAACAAGCCTTCAGTAATCTTTGCCGATGAACCTTCAGGCAATCTGGACTCTAATTCATCAAAATCCCTGCACCAACTTTTTCTTGACTTGAGAAATGAATTTGGACAAACATTTGTCATTGTTACGCACAGCACAGAACTGGCTTCACTTACTGATCATCAACTCCATATCAAAGACGGGCTTATCGTCTCGGAAAATAATTGACGATAACTTGCGTTTATACAAATATTCAATGATATGCACAGAACCTTTTACAAGTTTTTTCAGTATTTTCTTTTATCAACACTGATTTTCTTTTCAGTTGCCAGTATGATGGCACAAAGCGCTACATCGTACGAGGAGGCTATCACAAAAGGAAATACTGAAATGGCTAAGAAAAAGTTCATTGATGCTAAAGCTTATTTTCTTCTGGCTTTACAGATGGAACCCGGTGATTCGCTTGCCAATGCAAAAATTAAAACTATTATTGATGAGCTGAAAAAAGAAGGCGCGAAGAAAGAAGTTTATTACCAGTGGATTGATCAAGGCGATTCATATTTGAACAATAACGCTTTGGATGCTGCCCAACAAGCTTATGATAAGGCTCTGAAAATTATTCCTGGAGACCAGTATGCAGTCAATCAAATCAAGGAAATAACAAACTTAAGAGAAGCTCAAAAAAACAAACTACAGGCTTATAATAACTTCATGCTCAAAGGAGATCAGCTTTTGAAAAGAAAACAATTTAATCCTGCACTTTTTGCTTTTAAAAAAGCAGACAGCCTATTTCCGAAAAGTAATCTTCCCAAAACTAAAATCCAACTTACGCTTAAGTTGCAGAAAGAATACGAAAAGAAGACCAAAATTGCAGAATCATATATTGAAAAGGCAAAACAATATCTTTTAATTAACGATTATATTTCTGCTTTAAAGAACCTTTATTCGGCGGATTCGTTGATTCCTGACAATGAAGCGCTCCAATACAGAATCACACAAATTGCCCCATTAGCAAGGAAACAGCAAAATTACAACCAATGGATTCAACAAGGTGACAAGCTTTACCTTACGAAAAACTTCATGGCTGCCCGGATGAAATACCAACAGGCAAAAAGAGTTTGGCCTGAACAAAGCTATCCTGAAGAAATGATTGGTAGAATTGATAACAGGATACAGGATCAAAGAGCGCATTTAGTCGCCAATTATAACAAAGCTATTCATCAGGCCGACAGTTTATTCCATGTTTCTGACTGGGAAAATTCCAGGGCAGAATACAATCTGGCGCTGAATCTTAAACCCGACGAAACCTATCCTAAGGAACAAATCAAGGCCATCGACAAAGCACTGTTAGCCCAAAGAGAACAAAACAAGGCTATATATGCCGGCATCATCAAAAGTGCTGACAGTCTTTTTAATTTGAAACAATTTAAAGGTTCACAGAAGCTGTATTTGATGGCAATTAAGTTACATCCTGAAGATCCATATCCTGCACAAAGAATTAATGAAATTGATGCCAAATTAGCTCGCTTAATGGCTGCGAAAAAACTGGAGCAACAATACAGTTTAGCCATTGAAAAAGCCGATAGTTTATATCAGGAAAAGGAATGGAATTCTGCATTAATTCAATATAGTAATGCCTCAAATCTCAAACCGGAAGAAAGTTATCCTAAAGATCAAATCAAATTAATTAATGAAAAACTTCTGTCCTTGAAGCAGCAAAAAGCAAACGACGAAAAATATTCGCTTCAGATGGAAAAAGGAAAAGGGTTTTACAATAATAGCGAATGGAATAATGCTGTTTCTACTTTTAAAATTGCGTTGTCCTTCAAACCCTCTGAAGAAGAACCTGCGCTCTACATCAAAAGAATTGACAGTATTCTTCAACAAATTGCGTCACAACATAAGTTGGACAGCACATATCAGGTGCTTTTCGCTAATGGAATGCAACAGATGAACAGCAAAAAATATGAGTTGGCTTTGAAATCTTTTGAAGATGCACAGAATATAAAACCAACAGAACCTGCTCCCGGACAGAAAATCAATGTAATAAAAAATATTCTGGATGAATTGGCCAAAACGGCTTCAATCAACAAAAAATATCAAGACATTATTGCTTCAGCTGATTCACTTTATAAACAAACACATTATGAGCAGGCTATACAACAATATAAAACTGCTTTGAATGTAAAATCAGATGAATTATATCCAAAGAACAGGATTGTTCTGATAAATGACCTTTTGGCCAAACTAGAAAAAGAAAAAACCCAACGATTTAATTCTGCAGTTGCTGAAGGTGATCGATATTTCAATATTCAGAATTACCAAAAGGCTCTGACAGCCTACCAGTTGGCTCAAAGCATTAAACCTGATGCCTCCTACCCTGTCCGGCAAATCAACCAATGTGAGATTAAACTCAAATCCATTGCTGAACAGGTAATGAAGCAGTACAGACAAGTAATGAGTGAAGCCAATCAATACTACAACGGAAAAATATTTGACCAGGCTATTGCTTCTTATAAGAAAGCACACGAAATTAAGCCTGATGAAACTTTACCGGAAGAAATGATCAAAAAGATAACAAAATATATTGAAGAACATGCTGTTGAGGACATCCTGAATAATGACATTACAATAAATGCAAACCAAAAGAGGACCTTTAAATTCAAGCCAGTAAACGTAACTGTGAGAAATAACAATTATGTTTTAATCAAAGCCAATAACATCAGTGGCAATGCTTTCAACATTCTGGTTACCTATGGAAAAGACGGTGAACGAAACGGCGGCTTTGTAATACAGGTTCCCAAAGGAAAAGCCGAACACGACTTCATCATTAGAGTAGGAACACAGTATAAATGGTTCTCGGAAGACAATAACTGGCTATCGGTTTATCCTGAAAATAATGCTTTGGAGATATCTCTAATCAGGATTTCAAAAACAGATTAACATTAAACACCAACGTTGGGAAACAGCCATAAAAGCACAATAATAACCACCAAAGCCGGCAACATATTTATCACTTTGATTTTTTTGATGCCCAGGATATCTATTCCCAGTCCCAGTAAAAGAACACCGCCGGTTGCAGAAAGTTCGATGATCATCATATGCGGAAAGAAATTACCCAGCCACATGGCTAATAAGGTAATTCCACCCTGATAAATCAATAATGGAATCGCGGAGAACATCACTCCAATTCCAAGTCCCGCAGCCAATGCAATAGAGGAAAAGCCATCCATTAGCGATTTAATCAACAAAAGATGGGCATCACCTGTCATACCTTCTTCAATACCACCAAGAATAGTCAGTGACCCCATGCAATACAGTAAAAAAGCTGTTAATAGTCCATCAGTGAAGCGCTCGTTTTTACTTTTAAATTTCTTTTTTATCCAGTTCGCAAATCGCTCCATGCCTCTTTCCAGATGTAGCAATTCTCCAATCAATGAGCCCAAAATCAGACTAAACACAAGATGCAAAACATGTGTCGATTTTAAGGCCATACTCATACCAAGGTACAGGGTAAACAAACCGATTACCTGAAAGAATATCTTGATAAAACGTTCGGGGAGTCTGCTTTTAAACATAATACCCAAAAAGCTGCCAACCATAACAGCAGCCACATTCGCCAGTGTTCCAAACATAATTTTATTGATTTATCAGTAACGGGCACCAAAAATTCCGGAGCCAACTCTTACAAGGGTTGCGCCCTCATCAACAGCAATAGGATAATCACCTGACATTCCCATGCTTATTTCCTTGAACTCGCCTTTATCTGCAAAATACTTTTGCTTTAACTCATCAAAAATATTTTTCAACGACCTGAATTCTTTTCTGATTTGTTGTTCATCTTCAGTGTAAGTCGCCATTCCCATAACACCACAAACTCTTATGTTATTAAGCTTTGTAAACTGGTCCGATTTCAAAATAACCTCAGCATCTTTCATTAAGAGCCCAAATTTAGAATCTTCATCTGCAATATGGAATTCCAACAAACAACTGATAATCCTGTCATTCTTTTGAGCCTGTTTATTAATTTCCGCAAGGAGCTTTAAACTATCAACTGCATGAATCAAAGAAACAAAAGGAGCAATATATTTGACTTTATTTGTTTGCAAATGACCTATAAAATGCCACTGAATATCATCTGGCAATTGAGGTTGTTTTGTGGCAAGTTCCTGAGCCTTATTCTCTCCAAAAAGCCTCTGTCCGGCATCATAAGCTTCCTGCAAAAACTCCACAGGTTTGGTTTTAGAAACCGCAACAAGCCGCACATTCTCAGGAAGTGCAGATAATACTTTCTCTATATTTTCTTTGATGTTCATAAACTATTTCCAAAGATTTTCAGGATAACTACCTTCCACTATCATTTCCCTGACTTTTTGAATTGTTTCTTCTTTATCTTCACGATAAGTAACACCAAACCATTGGTCCCTGCTTTCCAAAACTTTTACTGTTGCTTTGTTTTCATTAATCAGCAGGTTGGTTACATAGGGAATATAAAATTCCGCTTTAATGTTCTGGGCATTTTCTCGAACAAAATCAGTAAAATATGCCTGTGATTGTTCAAAATACCGGGGAGTAAAGCCCCAGAAGTTCATCGATACCCATGAGTTTTCATTCAATTCTAATGGCATGGTTTCTGCTTCATCAAATACCTGATTTCCTTTACGGATAATTTTTGTTCTTTCAACAACATCAGTTAGCAAACCATTATTAACCTGACAAATACCTCTGGAAACACTTCCGTTTTCTGAAAGGGTATTCTTCAACTGAAAACCAACCATAGCATACTGAGTATCCTGAACCTTCAAGGCAGAGAGGTGCTTATACATCACTTCAAAAGCCTGACGACCATAAAAGTCATCAGCATTCAATACAGCAAAAGGTTCTTCAACAATATCTCTCGCAGCCAAAATGGCATGTCCTGTTCCCCAGGGTTTCACTCTTTCGGGATTAAAGATTGCTCCTTTTGGCAAATCATGTAAATCCTGAATAACATAATCCGCAACAATTTTGCCTTTTAAGCGTTCATCATAAACTTCTTTAAACTCTTGCTCTATTTTTGCATTAATCACAAAAACAACGCGTCCAAAACCTGCACGAATAGCATCATAAACAGAATAATCAATAATATTCTCTCCAGATGGCCCTATCGGATCCATCTGCTTAACACCACCATATCGACTGCCCAGACCGGCTGCTAAAATTACCAAAGTTGGTTTCATAGTTTCTTAAATATTATTATTCAATTTGTTACAAAATAATTCCGGTGAGTTAATAACTCATATTTAAGCCTGCAAGATAATGAAAATGAAAGAATTTATCAGGCAAATTAAGGTTCACAACATTAAGAAATATATAATTTTGCCTTATGAAATTAAAACGTGTTGCATTCTTCATTATTCTGATCTTAACAGGAATTCTATTTAGTAGCTGTCAAAAAGTAATATCTGGCGCAGGCTACGTCTATGATAGCAATACCCGTCAACCTATTGAGGGAGCATTAATTCGTGCCTATCTCGATCATCCTTCCCCTGATGCTTTTGTTATGAACACTCAAACTCAATCGGATGGAGGATATTACGTTTACACTCAACCTTATGCATGCAGCGGCACTTGCCCAAAGATTGTTGTAGAAATCATAAAAAACGGTTACGAATCTGCAATAGTTGAAAGCCCACATAATGACACAACCTATTTAGTCAGATCATCTAACTAAACTTACTTACGCCAGCGTTTTAACTTTCTGCTGATTTTCTTAATAGCACTTTCAATCGAAGCTTCCGGTTCAATAATATTATTATCGCCCCAGAATTTCGGATCTTCAAAAGCTGACACCTTATCTGTGAAAAAGTCTCTGGATTTGACCCGCTCGCTATATTTTGGTTTCACGACGTTGCTTCTGTCAATATCAGTAACTGCAGCCTCAGAAACAACAGTATAATTTGAAGAAAATAATTTCTTCTGCCATTTAAATTTAAATTCACTTTCGGCTCTCACATAATTCAGAAACCATAGCTTATCTATTCTTCTGTACTTAATAAAATAATGCGCACCTATTAATTGTGCTTTCAACCCGGCAGGCTTCTTCCTAATGAAATAGGGCAATGCATCTTCGAGCTTATTTTTAGCTACATCAAATTTTATACTTACAAAAGCCAGACTCTTGGCATCCAAATAAATACTGCCATTGTAAAAAGCATATTTTGAAGTATCACTTTGTATAAAATTAACCTCATAAGTTTCTCTGCCATCCAGGTATACTACTCCACCCATTGAATAATGAAAATCCATAAACATGTCAGGTGATAATATTTGTCCCGGATATTTAACTAAATCAAGAAATGACAACATTAAAGGACCTCCCTGCAGCTTTACGAGCAAAGTATCCATATTTTTTACTGCCTGGCTTTTTCGCCCCTTAAAAATTGTTGTTCTATCATTATCCATCAAATTTGTATACGATGACTTGTATACATTAAGCACAGCCTCTCCTACTGAAACATAAGAATGATTCTTTTTGATTGATTCACGATAAAAAGTTGTCATTATCATGGGTTCCTTAGGATAATTTTCAGGTATTTTTGATAAGGCTGTTTTGATGAGGTTTAAAGGGTTCAGATGCCTCACTACAACCTCATTTAAAGGAATTACTGCAGGGGTTAGCTCTAATTTATTATTCTTAGCATTAAGCTGATTTACTGGAATATAAAGAGTCTTAAAACCCAGGCTGCTGATACCAATTTTGCCTGATTGATATTTATTGGGAACCTTAAGAACAAAATCACCGTCAGAATTCGTTACAGTACCAATGGTTGTTCCTTCAATAAATACTGTAGCAAAAATTACCGGGCTTTTATCTTCAGCATTTTTTACAACTCCCTTATATGTCTCAAAGCTTTGTCTTGTTTTAGTTTCCTGAGCTACCAGGTTCGAAGAAAAAAATAATAAGAACAGTACTGCACCAATACTGTAAGTTGTTGAGCGTGTAAATAATGTTTTCATCGTTTTTCCATTTTATAAAAACTTCACAGCAAGATTATGCTAATCCTTATTGCGGATTGTTACAAAGTTAGCCTTTTTGTTTTCCAAAATCAATAGTCATCAATAATTTAAGAAACTAATTACGGCGATAGGTTCGACATAAAATAGAAAAGCCGTGTCGAACATTGTCAAACACGGCTTTTAAAGGTTAATATTTTCAGGTTATTTAATCTCGCTGAAATATTTCATAAACTGCATTCTTTCGTAAACGTCAGGATTTTCTGTAGAAGCCTGACTTAGCTTACCACGGAACTGATCTACGTAGTTAAACCCTTTACTTTCCATCCATTGATCAACAAAATTTACCATATCTAACACATACGAAAGATCGTGTTTGTAGAATACAGAAGCAACCTGAACAACATCGGCTCCGGCCAAAAGTTGTTTAATAATAGCTTCTCCATCGTGAATACCAGTAGATGCTGCTAAACTCATTTTTACTCTCTGATGCATAATCGCCATCCAGCGTAATACATTTCCCATATCTGAAGCGTGGCTCAACACATCAGTTGGAGCAACTTTCATTGTATCAATATTGATATCAGGATTTGCAAAACGGTTGAATAGAACAACACCATCGGCCCCGTTAGCCTCAAGATTCTTAATTACTTTACCAAGATTAGAAAAGTATGGACTGATCTTTACCGAGACAGGAATATTTACCTGAGCTTTTACCTTTTTAAGGATATCATAGTAAGCATTTTCATTATCAGCACATTCTTTATCTTGATTGAAAGGCATTACGAAAATATTCAGTTCCAAAGCATCAGCACCGGCTTCTTCAATATTACGGGCAAAAGAAGTCCACTCATGTCCGGTTACAGCATTGATGCTGGCAATAATCGGAACATCGGTTTTATCTTTTGCTGACTGAATCAGGTTCAAATAACCGGTCAGTTCTTTTTCTTTAATATGAACATCGATATAATCCAGAGTTTCAGAATAATCGGCATAAGCCATTTCATCTTTCTGAGCCTGTTTAATTCTGTAATCGGCTTCCAGTAAAATCTGTTCTTCAAAAATAGATTTCAGAACAACTGCACCAACACCATTGCGATCAAGCTGAATAATATTTTCTAATGAATCGGTAAGACCGGAACTGGCGGCTACAATTGGATTTCTAAGATTGAGTCCCAGATATTTTGTATTAAGGTCTGCCATGATATTTTTTTGTTTTAAATGTAATCAATTTATTTAGTTACAGGAACAAAGGCTAGTTAGCAGCCACTTTTTCCATCATATATTTATGAATACCGGCAGCAGCTTTTCTACCATCACCCATAGCAAGGATCACAGTAGCCCCCCCTCTTACGATATCACCACCAGCAAACACATCTTCAATTGAACTCTGCATGGTTTCTTTATCAACTACAATAGTTCCCCAATCGGTCATCTTCAGTTGTTTCAAACTTTCCGGAACAATCGGGTTTGGTGAAACACCAACAGCTACGATTACCAGGTCCACATCAATATCAAACTGAGCACCCTCTCCTTCCATAGGTACAGGTCTGCGACGACCAGAAGCATCTGGCTCAGCCAATTCCATTCTCTGAACTTTCATTTTGTTAACACGTCCTTTTTCGTCTGCAAAATATTCAATAGGATTATGAAGGTTCAAAAACTCAATTCCTTCATCCAATGCATGATGAACTTCCTCAGCTCGGGCAGGCATTTCTTCCATTGAACGACGGTAAATAATCATTGCTCTTTCAGCACCCAGGCGTTTGGCTGTACGAACCGAGTCCATAGCAGTGTTACCACCACCAATTACGGCTACGTTCTTACCCATCAAAACAGGAGTATCGTAATCTTCATGAGCAGCTTTCATAAGGTTCACACGGGTAAGATACTCGTTAGATGAGAAAATTCCGTTGAAGTTTTCACCCGGAATATTCATAAAACGGGGTAAACCGGCACCACTTCCCACAAAGAAGGCTTCGAAACCATCTGCACGCAAATCTTCAAAAGAGGAGGTTTTACCTACAATGTAATCGGTTCTGAATTTAACTCCCATTTTGCGCATGTTTTCAATCTCAACATCAACAATATCGTTGGGCAAACGGAATTCAGGAATACCGTATTTCAATACACCGCCAATTTCATGCAAAGCTTCAAAAACTGTAACATCATAACCTGCTTTGGCAAGATCGCCGGCAGCAGCAAGACCTGCAGGACCTGAACCAACAACAGCAATTTTATGTTTATTGGCTTTTGCAACATCAGGAATTGACATTTTACCACTATTTCTTTCGTAGTCAGCAGTAAAGCGTTCCAGATTACCAATGGCAATAGCAGGCTTTTTCAGTTTTTGTGTGTAGAAACAGTTTAATTCACATTGTTTTTCCTGTGGACAAACACGACCACAAACAGCTGGCAAAGCATTAGTTTGTTTGATTACTGAAGCCGCGCCCAGAAAATCACCTGTTTCAATTTTTTTGATAAATGCAGGAATGTTAATTCCAACAGGACAACCTGTAGTACAGGTAGGTTCCGGACAGTCAAGACAACGGTGTGCCTCAGCAATAGCCATTTCTTCTGTAATCCCTGTATTAACTTCAACAGAATTTTTATTTCGTACGTTAGGATCCTGCTCAGGCATAATTACCCTTACAATACTGGTACGCTCTTTAGCTTTCATCGACTTGCGCAACTCAACACGCCAGTCTTCGTTTCTTCCGTCTAAGATATATTGAGCAATATTTTCCATTATTTTGAAATTTCTGCAGTTTGTAAATAATTTTCAAAAGCCTGATGTTCTTCAGTACGGTAGGCTCCCATACGCATCATCATTTCGTCCCAATCAACCAAAAAGGCGTCAAATTCAGGGCCGTCCACACAAACAAATTTTGTTTTTCCACCAATGGAAACGCGACAGGCTCCACACATTCCTGTACCGTCAACCATAATGGTGTTCAAACTCACTTCGGTTGAGATATTATATTTTTTTGTGGTTAAGCTACCGAACTTCATCATAATGGCAGGTCCAATAACAACAGCTTTATCAACTTTTTCGCGTTGAATAACCTCTTCCATTCCGGCAGTTACCAAACCTTTTTTACCGTATGAACCGTCATCTGTCATAACGATAACCTCATCAGAATAAGCAGCAACTTCATCTTCCAGAATAATCAATTCACGGGTACGACCAGCCAAAACTGAAATCACTTTGTTTCCTGCTTCTTTTAATGCTTTGATAATAGGCAACAATGGAGCAACTCCGACACCACCTCCTGCACACAAAACAGTACCGTAATTTTGAATATGTGTAGCATGCCCCAAAGGTCCGACCACGTCTAAAATCTCATCACCGGCATTCATATCCAGCAAACGGGCTGAAGTAACACCAACTTTCTGAACAACCAACGTAATGGTACCTTTTTCAGGATCACCATCAGAAATAGTCAACGGAACCCGTTCTCCTTTTTCATCCAAACGGATAATCACAAAATGTCCTGCTTTTCTTGATCTGGCAATCTCAGGTGCTTCCAGAACAAACTTGGCTACATTTTCTGAAAAGAATTCCTTTTCAATAATTTTATTCATACTGTTTATTTTTTTACTTGCCCGAATTCCTTCAAAGCAAAAAATTCATGATACATTAAAAAATAAAATCTTTGTGCGATAAATTTCTTGTTTCATCAGACACAGGATTTTACCCAGAACTTATCTTTTGACAATCATCTTTTAATTTGTCGCCGCAAAATTAAAAAACTATACACCGCAACACCATTATTTGCAAAAGTTAAAAAATACAAACATCTGTTTTACATATAGTTAAATACGAAATTTATATTCAATATAAATCAATATGAGCTATTTATATATACTCTTTATAAATAACTTTTTATTAAAGAAATTTAATAGGCTGTTTATAAGTTAAAAGGCTGTTTACAAGTAAACAATAAGCTCAAGTCATTTGTATCAAATAATGCCCTTTTTTTCCATCCATCATTACTTTTAAGGGTGATTTAAACCTGATATGTTTAAAAAACTTTCCTTCATAAACTAATTTTTGCTTTTCAAGCTGCTCGTAACGAATATAGGCATCACCTATTTTTGACTGCACCGTAAAGTAACCAACATTCATACTCACCACATTGTGAAAAAAGTGAGAACCAGAAGAAGCATCAAGAGGGAAATTATGCAAATCGGTTTCAACAATAATTTTTGCCTTCGAAATTTGTGGCCATCTTACAGGGATTCCGATCCATTTATCTCGCGTTCCCCAACGGCCTGGACCAATCAGAATATAGTTTTTATCAGCTTTCATAAACTTTTGATTGATCATCTCAATTTCTAAAGCAATTTCTTCTGTTTGACTTTTGTTAAACTTCGACGGATCAACATAAACCACATCTGTAATATTGCTTTCAATACCATTACCCATCCCTTTCTCTGTGTAAAGCAACAGCGAGCTTTCATCAATGGTCTTCATATCCACATCAGCTTCACTATCTTTAGAAATTAGTGGCTTAATTTGTAAAATATACAAGGTTGCCAAGCCTTCTGAATCGCGGTTCAGATCAACTGCATATTCAAGCTCAACAGCTGTTCCCATGGCTTCTTTACCCAACTCAAGCATCAATCTGAGTGATTGCGCCAAGGGTATATAGTTGTATTTTAAAATATTCGCAAAATTTACGATTCGGGGCCCCTGTTTGCTTAGTCCAGGATAAATATTATCTGAATCGGGATTATAAACTGAGGCGCAATGCTTTAATGTTCCCTGCTTTTCGGCAACATATATCTCCTGTACTGTAAGACCCGCATCTTCCCCTTCCATAAGATCCAGATCCTTTTTCCGTAAATCTACGGCATGAAACCGCACCTGCGAGTTCTTAAACTGATCTTTTGGCGCATTGATTTCAACACCCGGATACTTAGGCGAAAAACGATAAGCCATATTTCCTTCCACAACATAGGTTCCCAAACCTACAGCTGCCATGGCATATCCTTCTTCAGCTTTCATGTAGGTGTAAGGATAGTAGTTGTACGATTGGGCGACACCGCTTAAATGAGGATAAAAAAAGTCGCCGAACTTGTTTCCGACCACTTCTTCAATAACCACGGCCATTCGTTCATCTTCCAGCTTATAATCAATGGCTTTAACATAACTTTTTGAAACACCCGAATACAGCGATGCAAAAACGAGTTTAATAGCAGAACAAAGCTGTTTAAAACGAACCACATCATCTTCATGATTATTAGGCAGAATATAGGTTTCAAAAATTCCGGCAAACGGACGTGTTAACGAATCTTCAAACAAACCGGATGATCGAACTGCCAACGGTTTTTTCAATTTATCCAGTAACGACCTCAACTTATCCTGAAGAGCTTCCGACAAAGGCGTTTCAAGAAAAGCTTGTTTCACTTTTTCGTTATCTTCTTCAAATAAGGCAAGTGTATAAAGCTGATTTTTTGACACAAAATCCTCAAACTCCATACTGCCAATAATAAAAGTTACCGGAGTTTTAATCTTAATATCCGGCAGATCCCGGCTAAAATCATAGGCATGAATCAAAGCATTGATAAAAGCCAATCCTCTTCCCTTTCCTCCTAGTGAACCATCACTAAGAGTATAGAAATTATCGGCACCGATATTCATTCCCACTTCATAGGGAATAATGTTTCCGGATATTTTCTCATCGCGGTGTTCTCTGATCATGTGTACCAGCGACCTTCTCAATTCATTGAGCCCTGAAAAATCTGTTACTTTCTTTGGACTGATAAAATTAGCAGCCTTTATCTCCTGACGTGCCATCAGCCACATGGAAAAATGGTTATGGCTTGCGTGAAACAACAACGATTCGTCAGGAATAATCTCCAAAGTATGTTCAAACTCTCTCAGGTTGGTTGCGCGTGCTATTTCGTCACCCGCAGCATTTTTAAAAATAAAATCACCAAACCCTAAATAGTAACTGATAAACCTTTGCAATTCCTCATATAAAGTTTCAGAGTTTTTATCGATAAACAACGAATTATATTCTTTAGCCGTTTCAGCATACGAAGAGTCTGACGACTGCATAATCACCGGAAGTTCTTTCAGTTCAATCCGGGCATAATCCAGCAGTTCTACACCGGCATTATCTTCTAAAACTCCGTGCCTCCTGTACTTAACATCTGTAATCAGGCACAGTAAATTATCTTTGTACTTATCAATAACTTCAATGGCTTGTTCAAAAGTAGAAGCAAACAAAATCTTTGGGCGGGCACGCATACGTAAAACCTTATACAGTTCATCAGTACTAACATCGTCAATAATGCGCTTAGTCTGCTCCATTAATACACGGTACAAAAACGACAAATATCTGGAAGCATAAATGGGTGAATCTTCTGCCAGCAGAATTACACGTACCTGTCCCACCCGCGTATCATTCTCCACATTCACCTGATCTTCCAGAAGTTTAATCATCGAAAAGAAAATATTGGCATCGCCGTTCCATGCAAAAATCCTGTCGATATAAGGCAGGTTAGTTTGTTCAACTTTAAAGTAACCCACATCGCTATTGTTATTCAACAAAAGAAAAATAGGGATATGAGGATACGACTCCTTAATTTGTTTACTGGCAGAAAGTGGAGTTTTCTTGTCCACCCCAACCATATAAATAATCAAATCAAAATTCTTTTTAGCCAATAAACTTATGGCCTGTTGTACCGAAGCAACACCTGTAATTCTTGGAATCGATGTAAGATTAAGCTGACCATACTGTCCCAGCATATGTTCCTGAAACCGGCCTTCTCGCTCAATCGAGTACGCATCATACAAACTGGAAATCAGTAAAACTTCTGTCACCTTAAAAGGCATCAGATCATGATAGATATCTCTTGAATAGGTATTCTTATTCAAAAACCAATGCAAAAATTTGCCGCTAATAAACTCTTTCTCCTTATCGCCATTAGCCGTCACATTTTTATTTCCATTGCCAACCAATGGGTTCAAAAAACTAGTCAGCATACGCAATAAAGTTGACAAAAAGTAATCCTGATCAGCCTTTACATCTTTATCATCACACCGATCGTCCGGCAAACAATACTGAATCGTCCCAATACTTCCGTCACTTGTATCAAACGAGCGTTCCAAACAAAATTTACTTCTTTCGTCACTTTCCGATGCATGATAAACTGTACCGTCAAACGTAATCTGAAACCGCTCAAAATACGAAGGAATATACTCGTTACTGATGGTTTCCACTACTTTTTGCAGTGTGGCATGTACCCCTTTTTTTTGAGTTATTACCTGATTGATCCTATTGATCACAGATAACATATCCAGCTTTGGGCGCGATGTTTCTCCAGCCATAAATTCCAAATTGTAAAAAGGCAAAGTTAACCAAAAGAAACCGGAGAATAAACAAGTAGTGCTTTGGAAAATTAGATTTTAATCAACACTCTAAGGGTAGCTTTACGGGCTGTCCGCTATAGTCCTTTGCCAGGGTGTAGTGTCATTAAGGCTGCAAGGGGTTCATTCCACTCGCCCTTTCCTGCATAATTCCACAAAACAACCTGTCGTTAGGAGCTGCCCATTCCATCCCTGCTGCAAAATCAGATATTCAAACACTTCGCAAATTATCAGTATTTTAGTACATTTGCACCGCTAAAATTGATAACAGTATATACGATAAGGGTGGAAAAACAAAAAACCAGCATTCTTTTTATTATCAACCCCATTTCGGGTACAAGAAGAAAAAATAATATCCGCCATGCTGTTAACCGATACATCAATCGCGAAAAGTTTTCCTACACTTATAAATATACCGAATACGCCGGACACGCCGAGGAATTAAGCCGGGAAGCTATAAAAAACAAGATACAGATCATTGTTGCTGTCGGTGGCGATGGAACCATTAACGAAGTAGCATCACAAATGATCGGTAGCGAATCGGTTTTGGGAATTATTCCTTTAGGATCAGGCAATGGTTTAGCCCGTCATCTGGGAATTCCCCGCATCATCCCAAGAGCCATCCGACTGATAAATAAATTTAATTTCACTTCCATCGATACTGCTACATTAAACGGAATTCCCTTTATAAGCATTGCAGGTGTGGGCTTCGATGCCAAAGTGGCCCGACTTTTCTCCAAAAGTCAGAAACGCGGATTTTTCACCTATGCGCATTTAATCACTAACCATTTCATAAACTATAGACCCAAGAACTACGAACTTCATTTTGAGGATGGAAAAGTAATCAAAAGAAAAGCTTTGTTTATCAGCTTTGCCAATTCGAACCAGTTTGGATACAATACGGCCATTGCCCCTAATGCTATGCTTCGCGACGGAAAGCTTGATGTTTGTATTGTTCAGAAACCTAACTTCTTTGAGCTGCCAATCATTGCCAACTTACTTTTACTGCGGGCCATCGACAAATCACAATACGTTGAAACCATTAGGAGTTCAAAGTTTATTATCCGTCAAAAACGAAACCGCTGGATCAATATCGATGGTGAAGCACGAAAAATCAACAAAAAAATTGAAGTTGAAGTTAAACCTCTGTCGCTAAAAGTTATTATTCCCCATGAAATCAAATAAAAAAAATAACAGTATTGTTTATTCCACCAATCCCGACTTTGTTTTCGATGATAAACAGGAACATATTGAAACATTACCCCCTCAACAGCAGAAGCTGTATGTAATGCTTGACCGTAAACAGCGCAAAGGCAAAAGCGTAACCCTGGTAACCGGTTTTGTTGGCAGCGAAGAAGATCTGAAAGAACTGGCAAAAACACTCAAAACCAAATGCGGCGTAGGCGGATCGGCCAAAGACGGGGAAATTATTATTCAGGGAGATTTCAAACAAAAAGTAAAAGACCTGCTCGAAGCCGACGGCTATAAAGTTAAGCTCTCAGGAGGCTGAGCAGAATGTTGAATGTCGAACAAGGAATAACGATTTACGAAATTTGTTCACTTTCATTCTTCATTTTTCATTTCGTTTGCGAATCAAGATATTTAAACACTACTGCTAAATCTTCCCTGCCCATACCTGCCTGTTTGGCTTTTGCAAAAATTTCTTTCGCAAGATTGGCCATAAATAAGGGCTGTTCTTTTTCATAAGCTGAAATTGCTGCCAGATGTAAATCTTTAAGCATCCACTCCAAAGGAAACTGTAGTTCATACTCCCCCGTCGAAAAAGCATTAATTTTTCCTTTTATGTAGGGAGGAGTAACCACCAAATCGGGTAATGTCTGTAAAAGAAATTCGCGTGACAGTCCAAGCTTCTCGCCAAGCAAAACCGCTTCAGAAAATACCACCACCGACTGTGCCAGCATCATGTTGATAATCATCTTAAAAGCAGCACCCTGCCCTATTTTCCCCATGTAAAAGGTTTTCTTCCCCATCATCTGAAAATAAGGTTCCAAGAAGCTTCCATTTTGTTCATCGGTTCCCGCCAAAAACAACAACTCTGCTTTTTCTGCCTGAGGCTTTGAGCCTGAAACAGGAGCATCTAAGAACCTGATGCCTGCTTCATCAGCTTTGACTTTGGCTTCCATGCTAAATGAAGGATTTACCGTTGTGCTGTCCACCCAGCAAGCTCCCTTTTTCATAAACTGCAAGGCTTTTCCTTCTCCCCAAAACATATCAGATACCACTTCCGGAGTTGAAAGCATGCTAAAAACCAAATCAGCTTCTTTTACAGCTTCAGCAACTGAACCTACCACCTTTGCTCCTTTTTCTTTCAAAGGTAAACCTGCCTCGGGTGTACGGTTATAAACTGTAAGAGCTACATTGTTCTCCAATAAATGGCCTGCCATCCGGCTCCCCATGATGCCCAAACCTATAAATGCTACTTTCATTGCTGTATTTTTTTTTTGCAAAGTTAAAATTCATCCTGCGACACTTTCTTCAAAAAATCTTAAAATCTGCTATATCTTTCTTGCTTTCATTAATATCAAAGTTTGGATCGTAAAAAAGAAACTTTCTATTGCTAACTAAGGACTATTTATCTATTATTCGAATCTTTATATCTGTAATTCGAATCTATTAATCGACTATACGATACTATTTAATCATTATTAGAATCTATATGACGGTTATAAGATACTTTCTATCGATAAATAGTCACAAAATGATGATAATTGATATCTTCATATTGCGAAATAGATACTTTATGTCGTGTAATCGAATTAAAGTAAAAGAAAGATACGCAGAGCGATGAACAACTTTTTGTGTAACTTTACGGAGATAATCCCAAAAACCTACACTTATGTTAAAATACAATTTTGAACGTATTTTCCGTGCCCGTGTGCCATTGAAAAACCCTATAGATTCCTTGTGAAATCAGTCATTTACAGACAATTGGCTACCGCCATTCACAACAACAAGGCCGCCACCATGAAGCTCTCAAACCTTGAGCGCTTATGCACAATGCTGCACTGTACACCCAACGATGTAATGGAGTGGATACCCGACGACAAGGACAATCCAGCTGAGGATCACCCGCTGAATGAATTAAAAAGAAACAACAAGGTGTTCGATATTACGCGCACTTTAAATTCCATTCCCTTGAGCCAGCTCGACAGGATTGAAAAAGCGATTAATGACGAACTGGAAAACATGAAAAAAGAATGACTGTGAAACAGAGGTGGGATGAGAAAAATAGGGAGATATTTCTAACTATTTAGCACTCTTTTGAGTTTTCTTTAGAATATAGAAATTTTCAAAAATGCCTAAGACTTTATAGTGTTCGCTTTTTATAAAAGTTTCTTTTCCGTCTTCAAAAAAAAAACATGTTTATATTGATTTCGTAGATAGATAATATCAAATAATTATTTTGTCTTCCATAAGTGACAAATGGAGCTGTTTTTGCACTTTTAAAGAAAATATTTGGGGTTTAAGTAATTACCGCAAGACTTTTTTCAAATGTTTTTGGTGAAGGATTTGTTAAAATTAGAATTAAAACTATGCCTGCAAGGGTTATTAAAACATACTTAATAATTATTTTCATGATTTATTGATTTTATGATAGATATCTATATGATTAGGCTCTTCTTCTCGCTTTTTATCAAACTCAAGAAAGCTAAATTTATTCTATGTCATAGTTTTCGATAAAACGAGAGCCAACTAAAACTCTTCCATTAATAAATATAAAGAAATCCATAATCATCAAGAAAGATAAGTTAGGTAAGATCTCTTTCTAACTTTTTAAAGTCTAAATATTTGATGAACCGTGATTCGCAAGTATCATATTCATTAGTAAACCATTCAGTTAGCTTCCTATTTAATTCAAGAGTTTCTTTATATTTTTGTGAATTTACTCCTTCCTCAGGAGACTTTGCTATTCTATCTAAGTCGCGGGTTGAAGAACTAAAATTTATTGCTTTTTTGCGAAGTTCATTATAATATATTTCCATTTCGGTCCCGAATAGAAATTTATGTACGTTTGTTTTAGCAATAAATTCATTTAGCATTTTATTATCAATCTCTGCCTCCCTATTTATTTTATATAAAACATCTTTTGTCATTGTAAATATTTTATATCTCCGGTCGAATAATTCGAGATTAATTTTCTTAATATCAATTTTACGCTGATACTATGAATTTATTTTATTGATTTTGAATTGCTTCCATGCAATATAGGCAACTGCTACACCTATAGAAGGAGTTAATAGTGCTGATAAAAATTCTATGAATTTCATAATTCGACTTTATGGCTTACGTTTTCAATATTTTATTTGAAAAAACTTTTATTCTTTACAAAATGCTTACAATTAGCAAGTTAATAAAATTACAAAAAAGAAAGACATATTATGAGCATAGGTTATTCACAAGAAATGTGCCTTTAGTTGCAGAAATAGTTCTCAAGTGCTGGAATAAATAAAGTAAAAATGTTCTATTCGTCCCCCTGCTCGCCCCCCACAAAAAAAAAGCCTCATAAACTATATGTTTACAAGGCTTAAAAATAACTTCACCGGGATTGCTGCACGATACCTTAGGGCTCCGAATTCCGAGAACAAGTTTTATATAGGATTTAATATTCGAGTATATCAGTCAAACACTTTGACAGACTTAGATTTAAATGTCTCAAAATGATTTAAATTAATAATTAACAGGGAGTCCGTTAATTGCTCAATTATAACCGGTTTGTCAGGTGAGCACGGTGTACCGCTGAAATAGATATACTTTCCAGTTACTTTATAGCGGCTGACCTCGCAATCTGGATTCGTGCTACTATAGCTAATATGTGTCCCATCTCTTTTATACCAACTATCATAGGTTTCACCCGAATCATATGGAGACCATGCAGGAACGCTTTCTCCATCGGTGGTACACAGCTCAATAACTTTCCACTTGCCAATCAGTTCGGGCGGAATATAACCGACATTATCTTTGTTTTTGTCGCCACATCCCAGTATCCCCAATACCAGGATGAAGAGTAAATATTTTGGTTTCATAATATTCTATTCTATAATTATTTTTTTCAACACTATTTCATTCTTAATCCGGACTTTAAAAATATATACTCCTTTCTTTAGTCCCCAAGTGTTAAAGTTATTCGCTTTATATTCCTTTATCTGATTACCATACACATTGAATAAAGAAGCCTTTTTTATATCCGAATCTTTTACTTTTTCTTTTTTGACACTATTGGTTGCCAGACTTGTAGCACAAGGATCAATAATCAGATACACTGAAAATTCATTTTTATTTGTTTTAGAAATCATATAGTAGTCTTCACAGGGTAAAGGGACAGGAGGAGTAATGTCCCTGTAAATATATGTAATACCGTTTTTATTTTCAGCCTTAATTCGGGCATTGATAATCCAATTGGTTCCAATGCCGTGAGCCAGATTTTCAAATTGATTAACGGCAATTCCCATTACAGCATTACCTGTCGATGATAATGTTTCCCATTCAATATGGGTAATTTCTTGTTTATTAATGTCTGAACCCGAACCAACAAGTGTTAAATACACATAATTGCCATCTGCATTCAGCACAATATCAATTTTAGGATTACCAACCCAAATATCTTTTTGATAAAGGACCCCATTAATAACTGCCCGTACATAGGCTTCACCATTGACATTGCTGTTTACAGGTTTGACAGTAATACTGGTGTTTGTGGAATTAATAACAAGTAAATTAGTTGTTGTACTAAATGCTGAAACAGTTCCGCAAGGAACAGTATAAGTAACAGTTTCCATACTGCCTATGTTTGACTTGCCAAAAATTGTCGGATCAGAGCAACTGCAATTTACTAACGGCTGAAGAACAGGAGAATTAAGAATAGCATCCCTCATCCTGATTGCCTGTTGTTCTGTAAAGTGCAGCAAACAGTCTGGACTGGTATAGGACATTATATTTCTTGTATCAGGATGATAACCGTCATTTTCAGTATAATTACAATAACTATCAACTTTGTAAGGGTTGTTAGGATCAGATGTCCTCAATCCGGGGTCAGGCGGGGTATCACAGATTAAATCACCTGCAAAAGTACAATTGCGTAAAGCAGTATCAGGTGATGAACAATCGATTTGAACTTCTACTCCAAATTTCGTTTCATGTGTGTGATATAGATTTAAATTATGCCCTACTTCATGAGCTGCGATAAGTGTTATTGCCGCATCTTTTGTAAGAATTACATTATTTCCAAGGATATCACCGTAACCGTTAAAAACAGCTGTATCAACAATATAAAAGTTAATGGCATTCGATTTATTATTGATTGCAATAAGACCCCCGATCTGGGAAGGGTACATATAACTATAAAATGTACTGTAAATGTGATCTGTTCCAAGATTATTGAACTTGATGTTGTACGGATTATATGCACCATTCAGGTTACTAATGATAGCATTTACTTCATAATCATTTATGCCTCCCGAGCCATCATTGTTCCTTACTATATGAAAAAACACATTGAGACAAATCATACCCTCACTTGCCGGATTTGCCGTTAGCATTCTTGACAAGGAAGTAAAATTTTGTTCTGTAGAGTTTGTTGGTGCCGCACAATATTCTTGCGCATAAGAAAATTTAACTATAAAACCCAACAATAAAATTAAGAGTGTAATCTTCGTTTTCATTATTGATGTGAAAATAATAAATCTCAATAAAAAAAGCAAGAAACACTTCATTTTCTGCAAAACAAATTACAGAAACACATTTCCTAAATATATTTCAATAAAGTAAGTGTACATCATTTGCCATTCAAACCCACGATCAATATTATTAGCTTAAATTATTTAAAAAACTTTAATACATTACTGGTTTTCTGAGCATTATCTGTAGGATTTTGTTCTTTTTAGACACCATAGGTCACAAAAAAAGCAGCCCAACGATTGTTAAGCTGCTTTATGTGATCCCACCGGGATTGCAAAAGCGATCCCTTGTGCTCCGAATTCCGAGAACAAAAGCTGTGTTTTCTATGAAAACAACTTTTTTGTTCCAATTCAACCAGTATTGATTCAACTCAAACGCTTGACTTGAAACAAAAAAAGCCCGTGTTAAATAACACAGGCTTTCCTTCTCTTAGTGATCCCGACGGGATTCGAACCCATATCATCAGAACCGGAATCTGACATTCTATCCGTTGAACTACAGGACCATTGTGGAGCTGGAGGGAGTCGAACCCTCGTCCAAACACCAAACCCATATGCTTTCTACATGATTAGTTTGCCATTAATTGTAGAGCAATACCAGGGGACAAACACCCAAATATTGCCTTAGCCCTTAAATTCTCGTTAAGTTTCCAGGGCAGAAACAAAACCAGTCCGAAATTGCTTGCGACTCGAGATCAGGCCGGAATCAGACATCTCCACCTGCGAATCGTCCCGTCTCCGGTCCTTGACCGAAGATAAGGCCCATCTACTATACTTCGATTAGGCAGCGAGAGCGTAGTTATTTTCGCCAATTAAAAGTTGTGCAACCCAGTTTTACGGGATGTATTACGTGACCCGTCATGCTTACATACCAATTCTAATGCTGTCAAAACCAGTCAGCCCCAAAAGTCAAAGAACGAGGGGATAAACGAGGTGCAAAGATAATCCTAATTTAAACCTGTCAAAGTATTTCAACAAAATTTGTACCGAAACCAATCAACAGAAAGCTTTACTGTCAAAGCATCAGGGGACTGACATATTGTTTTACATCCCGCTCGGAAATTTCCTTATCGCAAAGAATTAATAAGCGTTCAACCACATTATGCAGTTCTCTTACATTGCCACTCCATTTGAATTCCTGCATCAGTTTTAATGCCTGTTCGGTTATTTTGAGAGGGGCCCTGCCCTGCCTTATCACCAACTCATCAATAAAGTGCTGAACCAACAAAGGAATATCTTCCTTTCTTTCGCGCAAAGGCGGAACCTGCATAATAATCACACTCAAACGGTGATACAAGTCCTCGCGAAAATTTCCTTTTTTTATTTCCTCGGGCAAATCTTTGTTGGTTGCCGCTAAAACTCTTACGTCAACAGAAATTTCCTTTTCACCGCCGACGCGAACAATCTTATTCTCCTGCAAAGCACGGAGCACTTTGGCCTGAGCCGAAAGGCTCATATCTCCGATTTCATCCAAAAATAATGTGCCGCCGTGAGCCAGTTCAAAATCTCCTTTACGCTGCTTCACAGCAGAAGTAAATGAACCTTTTTCATGACCGAACAGTTGGCTCTCAATAAGTTCGGATGGGATTGCTGCACAATTCACTTCAATAAATGGAGATATTGACCTGGAACTTTGCTCATGAATTTGCCGGGCTACCAATTCTTTTCCGGTTCCGTTTTCGCCCAGAATAAGCACTCTGGCACTGGTGGGTGCCACGCGCTCAATCATTTCCTTTAATTCCAAAATATTCGGCGAGTTCCCAACTATGGTAAACTTTTTCTCTACTTCCTTCTTCAGGCGCTTGGTTTGAACCACCAGATCTTTTTTGTCAATGGCATTTCTGATGGTAATCAGCAAGCGGTTCAAATCAGGTGGCTTGACAATAAAATCATACGCCCCTTTCTTTATGGCTTCTACTGCAGTGTCAATAGTTCCGTGGCCGGAAATCATTACAACAGGACAATCTGTAAACTCATGAAGTTTTTCAAGCACTTCCATACCATCGATTTCCGGCATTTTAATATCCAAAAGAATCACGTCATAATTCTGGTTTTGAATCAGCTCAAGGGCATCTTTTCCGTTGGAAGCCAAATCCACTTCATATTTCTCAAATTCAAGAATATCTTTTAATGTCCTGCGGATACTGCTTTCATCATCCACTACCAAAACTTTAGCCATAAGTATTTTTCTTTCAAAAATAGGAAATTTGTCGCCTTTCGTGAAGAAAAACGACAGCGTTTATCAAAATTTATTGCGGATCGACATCCAACTGAACCCTGACAGATTTAAACTTTGAAAGTCCTTTAAAGCGGTCAATAACCTGCTTTAGATTCTGTTTCTCAGCATTCAGATGATGATCGCGTGGAATTTTCAGCAGAATCTGCTTAATGTACCAGTTTTTCACCCTGGAAACCATAGGATATTCTGGCCCGTAAACCCTTTTACCAAACTGTGCTCGCATGTCTTTTGCCAAAACATCAGCTGCCTCATTCAAAATTTCATATTTTTTGTGCTTAAGGCGAACCAAAACTAACCGGTAATAGGGAGGATATCTGAATTTCTGGCGTTCTGCCAACTCACGGACATACATTCTATGGTAATCATGATCTACCACATCACGGATAATTGGATGCGAAGGCTGCCAGCTTTGAATGATCACTTTTCCCTGCCGGTTTTTTCTTCCTGCCCTGCCACTCACCTGTTCCATCAACTGAAAACTCCTTTCGTGCGACCTGAAATCAGGGAAACTGAGCATATTATCTGCGCTTAAAATTCCGACAATCTGAACTTTGTCAAAATCAAGTCCTTTGGTAACCATCTGGGTACCTGTCAGAATATCGGTTTTCCCTTCTTCAAAATCAGTAAAAATCTTTTGAAATGCATTCTTAGATCGTGTCGTATCCAAATCCATCCGTTCAATCTTAGCTTCCGGAATTAACATCGACAGTTCTTCTTCCACCTTTTCCGTACCAAAACCCTTCATCACCAGGTTCGGACTTTCACATTGTTCGCAAATTGGCGGAACTGGTCTCGAATAGCCGCAATAATGACATTTTAGCAAATCCTGCTTTTTATGATAAGTCATTGTAACATCGCAATATTTACACTGCGGAACCCAATTGCACTGATCGCATTCAATACGCAAAGAAAACCCACGCCTGTTTTGAAACAAAATAGCCTGATGCTTTTCTTCCAGAGTTTGATGCAAATGATTCAACAACACAGAAGAAAAATGCGATTGCGACATTCTTCGGCGCTTTTCTTCCTTCATATTTACAACCATAATTTCTGGCATCTGAATACCCCCGTAACGCTCTTTAAGTGTTACCAAACCGTATTTTCCGGTTTGAACATTAAAATAGGTTTCAAGGGCAGGCGTTGCAGACCCTAAAACCACTTTTGCTTCATGCAACGTAGCCAGATATATTGCTGCATCACGAGCATTATATCGTGGTGAAGGGTCATATTGTTTGTATGAAGGATCGTGTTCCTCGTCAACAATTATCAAACCCAGATTATCAAAAGGGAGAAATAATGCCGATCGTGGCCCTAAAATGATTTTATACGGTTCATGAACACCTTTTTGCTGAATTCCGGCCACATTTTCCCAAACTTCTGCCCTTTCATTTTGATTGTATCGCGAGTGATATACCCCGACAGCATCTCCAAAATATTTTCGCAACCTCTGAATAATCTGAGTTGTTAAAGCAATTTCAGGAAGCAGATACAACACCTGCTTTCCTTCCTTCAATACATCTTCAATAAGCTTAATGTACAACTCGGTTTTTCCACTTGAAGTAACACCATGCAACAAGTTTACCTGATGTTTTTCCATCTTTTCATTAAGCTCAGAAAAAGCTGTTTGTTGTGCATCTGATAACATTATTTTCTCCTCAGCCTGAGGTTCATTCGCTTCAAACCTGCTGATTACCTGCTCAGTTTCTAGTAAGATCCCTTTTTCAACAAGAGTAGATATTGCTGAAGCTGCATTAACCACTTTCTTTTTTATTTCATCCTTTCGTACCGTTTTTCTATTCTCCTTAGAAAAGCCTGCCAATGAAATAAAAGCGATCAGAACTTCAAGTTGTTTGTGAGCACGTTTACCGAGTTCATCCATCAAAATCTGAAGCTGATCATCTGAATTATATTGTTCAGAAAGACTAATTTTTTTCTCCTTTTTCCTACTGTAAGTTTCTTTTAGCTCTTCCTCCATATAAATTAAATGGCGCTCAATCATATTTTTTAGTAGAGGATGCACCTTCTGAAAACCAACAATATCAGATATCTCACTAATCGTGAGTTTTTCTCTTTCCAGCAAAGCCTCCGTAATACGAAACTCACTCTCAGACAAAGTCTCGACATCAGGTTCAAATTCAGGCGCCAATACTACTTTCGACTCACTGCTAAGCTTAAAAGCAGAAGGCAAAGCTACCGCCATTACTTCACCAAGTGTACTCATGTAGTATTCAGCAATCCATGACCAAAATTTTATTTGGTTTCGATAAACAACGGGCCGTTCATCAAGCAAGGAAATAATATATTTGGGAACCGTTTTAGGTGGTTTTTGATGCAGTTCAAGAATCAATCCCGCATAAACCTTCCGACTACCAAACTGTACACTAACCCGTTGACCTATTTGCACTGCTTCGTTCAGCTCAAACGGAATACGGTAGGTAAACGTTCCCGGCACAGGAAGCGGGAGCAGAACTTCGGCAAAAAGGGTGATTCTATCCATAAAACAAAGGTAAAATATTATATTTTAATTAAAATAATAACGAGAGAAATGAATCATCCCGTTTGGTCAATTAATCAAAAAATCGTTAAAATATCTTAAGATTATTTCACTACGACTTAGGTTCAATAGCCGACCGTTTATTTTAATAAATTTGCACCAACTTAAAAATCACCGTCATGTCTTTCGAAAATGAAAAATTCATAGGAGAAGGCCTCACGTACGACGATGTACTGTTGGTGCCGGGCTATTCTAATGTACTCCCTCGAGAAACCGATCTTACCACCCGTTTTTCCAGGAATATTGAACTAAAAATTCCGATTGTATCTGCTGCAATGGATACAGTAACTGAATCGGGTATGGCTATTGCCATGGCTCAGGAAGGCGGTATCGGAGTGCTTCACAAGAATATGAGCATTGAGAAACAAGCCAATGAAGTACGTAAAGTAAAACGTGCAGAAAACGGTATGATTCTGGAACCTGTTACATTAAGTGCTGATGCCACAGTAATTGATGCTTTGAACATGATGCGGGAATACAGTATCGGTGGAATTCCTGTAGTGGATAAGAGGCAAAAATTGGTTGGTATTGTTACCAATCGTGATCTGCGCTTTGAAAGAGGAATGACAAAACCCATTAAGGAGGTCATGACCAAAGATAACTTAATCACAACTACTGAATTCACAAGTTTTGATCAGGCTGCTGAAATTCTTCAGGAATTCAAAATTGAAAAACTACCTGTTGTTGACAAAAATTTCAAATTAATTGGTTTAATTACATACAAGGATATTATTAAGATCAAGGCTCACCCCACAAGTTGTAAAGATGAAAAAGGAAGACTAAGAGTTGCTGCGGCTGTCGGAATTGCTTCTGACACCATGGATCGTGTAGCAGCGCTGGTTAGCGCCGGTGTGGACGCTATTGTTGTTGATACTGCACATGGACATTCACAAGGAGTTATGGATATGGTGAAGCGAGTAAAAAAGAAATACAATAACATTGACGTAATTGCGGGAAATATTGCAACACGTGAAGCAGCTCTCGACCTTCTGTCGCTTGGTGTTGACGGTATTAAAGTGGGAATCGGCCCCGGTTCCATTTGTACTACACGAATTGTAGCAGGCGTTGGGGTTCCACAACTTAGTGCTGTTTATAGTGTTGCACAAGCGCTAAAGAAGTCGGGAGTTCCGGTTATTGCCGATGGTGGAATTCGTTATACCGGAGACATTGTAAAAGCTATTGCTGCTGGTGCTGACTCCATTATGGCCGGTTCGCTGTTTGCAGGTGTTGAAGAATCACCAGGAGAAGCCATCATTTTCGAAGGTAGAAAATTCAAAACCTATCGGGGAATGGGTTCAGTTGAAGCTATGGAACAAGGTTCAAAAGACCGTTATTTCCAGGATGCCGAAGATGACATTAAAAAGCTGGTTCCTGAAGGCATTGTAGGACGTGTTCCTTATAAAGGTTCCTTATCAGAAGTTATTACACAAATGATTGGCGGTTTACGGGCAGGAATGGGCTACACCGGTTCAAAAAACATTCAAAAACTGCAATCTGCCAAATTTATTCAGATTACAGCTGCCGGAGTAGCAGAAAGTCATCCGCACGACATTACCATTACAAGAGAGGCGCCTAACTACAGTAGGAAAAGTTAGTCTTTCATAGTTCTTGACGTAAAACCATTCTACTTTATGAAGAAGATTTTTTCTCTCATTCTTACCATTTTTCTTGCCTGGCAATTAAATGCCCAGTCCAGATTTGACAAGCAAACACTGGTGAATATAAATGGCGACAAAATTACTGTTGGCAGCTTTTTGAATGCTTACAATAAAAATATCAAAACCGACAGTACCACATCAATCAGAGAATATCTTAATCTTTATATTGATTTCCGGCTTAAAGTAATAGAAGCGGAACAACTTAAAATGGATACTTTAGGTTCATTCAAAAAAGAGTTGGCTCGATACAGAAAGGAACTGGCGCTGCCCTATTTTGAAAACAGGAAAATTATGGACAGTCTTGTTAAACAAGCCTGGCAAAGAGAACAATATGACATTCGTGCCAGTCATATTTTAATAAGACTTGCGTCCAATGCTCCACCCGCTGACACACTGAAAGCCTGGAATAAAATAATGGAAATCCGCAAAGAGATATTAAACGGAATGAGCTTTGCTTCAGAAGCTACAAAATATTCGGAAGATCCTTCGGCCAAAGATCAAAAGGAAATACCTGGAAGAAGCCGGGCAAGAAAAGGCAACCGGGGTGATTTGGGATATTTTAGTGTTTTTAATATGATTTATCCTTTTGAAAATGCAGCTTATGCAACACCCAAAGGACAAATTTCGATGCCCATTCGGACAATTTATGGTTATCATCTATTAAAAGTAACCGACAAAAGGCCTGCTATGGGTACAGCACAAGTTGAACATATCTTTTTTGCTTTACCACCCAACAGCTCAAAATCAGACTCATTAAAACAGCTACGACAAATTAATGCAGTCTATCAAAAGATAAAATCAGGCATGTCATTTGAAGAAGCTGCCAGAAAATTTTCCGAAGACAAAGGTTCATCAATTGCAGGCGGCAAACTTCCTCCTTTTACTTCTAACCGGATTGTCCCCGAATTTGTGCAGGCTGTTGACACACTTAAACCCGGTGAAGTTTCAGAACCTTTTCAAACTATCTACGGGTTCCATATTATAAAATTACTGAATAGAAAAAAACCAGGAAGTTTTAAAGATGAAGAAGATCAGATTCGACAAAAAATTACAACCGGAAAAAGACATGATATTGCACGAAAAGAACTGATTAAGGAATTGAGTGATCAATACCACACGAAAATACTGGAAAAGAATAAAGAGTTTATTATAAACCTTTTGAACCAAACTCCGAAACTCCCGAATAACCTGATCAGTAAAGAGGACTCTTCAAGAATATTATTTGAGCTGGGCAACAAGGAACTAGTTTCATACAATTGCGGAGAATTTGTTTGGTTTGTAAGAAATAAAAAACAACACCAGAAAGGGAATAATACAGAATTAAATACCGAAATGCTTTTCACGAAATTTCTGGATGATAAAATACTAAGTTATTACAATGATCATCTGGAACAGGAATTCCCTGAATTCAAAAGCTTGATGCAGGAATACCACGATGGCATTTTACTTTTTAATCTTACCAGCAAGAAGGTTTGGAACAAAGCCCCCTCAGACACACTCGGACTTAAGAAATATTTTACTGAACACCGAAACAAATACATACAGAATGCGGGCGTAAAAGCTATAATATTCACAGCACCTAAATATCTGGATACATCAATGCAGCAACTGATTAAATCATATCCCGATGGACGTTTGCTTAAGCAGGCTATGAACACAGGTAAAATTAAAAACAGTGATGAAATAAAAATAATATCTGACGTTTTTCATAAAGGTGATAACAAGATCATTGACAACGTCAATTGGAACAAAGGCTGGTCGGTTGCCAAACCTGATCAAAAGAATGTGAATTTTGTTTATATTTCAGAGGTTTTGACCAAACGTCCGAAAACTTATAATGAAGCTTTGGGTCAGGTTATTGCAGATTACCAGGATGTGTTACAAAATGAATGGGTTAAGAACCTAAGGAATAAATATACGGTTCAGATCAACGAAAAAGCATTGGAAAAACTGATCAGAAAATACAGAAGATCTAATAGTAAATAATGAACTCAACAACAAGAAAAATACAGCGTATTTTACAGCCTTATACTGTATTAGTTGTTGCATTGATTATAATTACTTTTTCTTCTTGCAAAAATCAAGGAAGGAAAAACAACGATATTCCCCTGGCCAGAGTTGACGGAAAATATCTTTATGAAAGCGATCTTAAGGGTATTTTTCCAAAAGGAATATCATCTAAAGACAGTCTTGTACTGACTCACAATTACATTGAAAAATGGGTTCACACCCAATTATTACTGGAACAAGCCGAAAAAAACCTGCCAGAAGATCAATTACATTTTCAAAAACAGCTTGAAGAGTACAGAAATTCTTTAATCACTTACGCATACGAAAATGAATATGTAAAACAGAATATTGACACAACTGTAACTGAAAAAGAAATTGAAGACTACTACAATAGCCATTTAAAAGATTTTGAATTAAAAGAGAATATTGTCAAAATAGTTTACGTTATTTTAAATAAAAAGAAAGACAATTTCTTAAAGCAGGAAAAAACGTTCAGAAAGATGTTCAACCTTCCCGACAGTGTTCTTCTTGACTCTTTAGAAAAATATGCTCCTGGCCGATCACTAAGTTTTTCATCAGACACAAATAACTGGATTCCTTTTAACGATGTGGTGAAGGTTTTTCCGATTGAAACCTATAATCAGGAATTCTATTTAAAAAACCACAGAATTATTTCGTTAGCGGGCGAAAACAAAGCATATCTGATTAAATTTGTCAACTTTAAAATTAAGGATGAGAATTCTCCTTTAGAACTTGAATCCGGATTTATACGAAGTATAATTATCAACCAGAGGAAAAAAGCATTAATATATCAATTACGGAAGGATATTTTTGAACAAGCCAGTAAGCAAAAACTATTTGAAATATATTAAATAATAAAATGATAAAGAAATCTTTGAACATTAAAACACCATTATCCAAAGCGGCAGGGCTTATTTTACTTATTTTATTGACCACAAATTTTGCTTTTGCGCAGAATAATACTGATAATACCAAAGACTCAAAAGGAAAAGTTGTCGACAGAGTTGTTGCTATTGTAGGTAATAGCGTGATTTTAGAATCAGATATTGATAATCAATATCTGAATTTACGCATGCAGGGCCAGGTTCCGAGTGGAAACGAACGTGAAGTTAAATGTAAAATCCTTGAAACACAACTTTACCAGAAGCTAATGTTGGCCGAAGCTCAATTTGACAGCCTAAAAGTTGACGAAACACAAGTTCAGGGTGAAGTATCAAGTCGCCTGGCAAGCTTCATCAATAATTTTGGAAGCCAGGAAAGAATGGAAAAATATTATGGAAAAAGCATCAATCAGATTAGAGCCGAACTCCACGATATTATTAAAGAACAAATGCTCAGTCAGCAGGTACAGCAAAAAATTATTGGCAATGTTACCGTAACCCCTTCAGAAATTGCAAACTTCTATAAACAAATGCCTAAAGACAGTATTCCGTTGATCAAAACAGAATATATTGTACGGCAGTTGGTTCTTGAACCTCCAATAACTGTTCAGGAAAAGCTCAGAGTTAAAAAACAATTACTGGAACTAAGAAAAAGAATTTTAAACGGTGAAAGTTTTGCTACTCTGGCAGTTCTTTATTCGGAGGATCCGGGTTCTGCCAGCAAAGGTGGAGAACTGGGTTTCTATGGAAAAGGACAGCTTTATCCAGAGTTTGAAAAAGCGGCTTACAAACTAAAACCCGGACAAATCTCAGATATAGTTGAAACAAAAACAGGTTATCATATCATTCAAATGATTGAACGCAAAGGCGATTATATCAATGTTCGTCATATTTTACTTGTCCCCAAAGTATCACCAGAAGCATTACAGAAGGCCAAAAACAAACTCGACTCTATTGCAGGTCTGATCCGTTCAGATTCATTAACTTTTAATAAAGCCGTGAAAGAGTTTTCACAGGGTCCAAACAGAAATAATGGAGGATATCTTTTGAATCCTCAAACCGGCGGTGTTGAATTTGAAGGAGAACAACTCAGCGCAAAAGTTTCATACATCATCAACAACTTAAAACCAGGTGAAATTTCGAATCCTGTACCTTTTAAAACTGATGATCAGAAAGATGCTTATAGGATCTTATACCTTGAAAAGAAAATTCCGGCACACAGGGCTAATCTGGAGCTTGATTATGATAAAATTGAGAAGTGGGCTTTGATGGACAAACAACAAAAGGTCATAAATCAATGGATCAATGATAAGGCAGCTTTAACATATGTCAAAATTATTCCAGGCTATCAAACATGCCATTTCGATCACAAATGGATTAAGTAAAAGTTTATAATATTAAAAAAACGGCAAAGTTACCTTTGCCGTTTTTTTTATTCATCTAGTCCGATTCTGACAAAATCATCAACATCAGGAAAATCAGCTTCAACTTTTCTGATCATCCGATATAAATGCAACATAATTCCATTGGTCACCAAACTTACTTCGGGGAAATAATCTTTTAGTAAGAACCAGGCAACCAAAGAACGGGACATCATTTCTTTTACTGTTTTAGCTGTGCCTGTTGCTGAAGGAAGATCTTCTATCTCCGTTGAATTCTGTTCCTCTTTTCCCTGAATATAAAAGACTCTTGATATCTTTAAAAACAACTGAAGCTGGTATCTCATTACCACCGCCAGCCAATGATTCACTAATACTATTTCCTCCTCAGGCAATTCATCAGAAACAAACTGAAATACAGAACCGGGATCCATATCCTTCATTTGTATTTTTCCTGATTCAGCTAGACTATCCAACAAATCATCTACCATATCTTCATAAGTTCTTCCAGCAGGAAAAAGCGGATTCTTAATTACTTTGCCATGAAACAGGCCAAAACTAGAACGCACTTTCATGCTTTCAAATTCATCCACACTGGCCCCCATGGAAATTGATCTTTTTTTAAGATAATCTACAACCTCATCATAATGACTATCTATTGATTGCCAGAAAAGCTTGTTTTCTTCATCATAAAAAGACAATGGTTTGCTTCTTTGAACGCGATCATCTACATTGTAGGCTTCACATAAAGATCCGAAGGCACAGCGTTCGCACCAACGATCGCAGTATATATATATATCTGAAATTTTCTGTATCATTTTTAATGATTTTTGTTCACTTCCTGAATAAAAATATCATTCAGTGAGGGTAGAATTTCTCTAAAAGAAACAACTTCAACATGAGAAATCACATCTTTCAGCAGGTCGTTGGGAACAACTTGCTGATTTAATATTTTCACTTTAGCATATCGAACGCCACAAAACTCTGTTTCACCTAAAATACTATAGTGTTCAGAATTAAGATTAAGAGAAACTGCGGACTGATAGCCCAACTCAAAAACATGTTCTTTAAACTGATGCTTAATTTCATGAATTGATCCGGAGAGTATACTTTTTCCTTTGTTAATTAATGCCATCTGATCGCAAAGTTCTTCTACAGATGCCATGTTATGCGTTGAAAATATTATTGTTGCCCCCTGATTTCTAAGATTTAAAATTTCATCTTTCAGCAGGTTAACATTTATAGGATCAAAACCACTAAAAGGTTCATCAAAAATAAGCAAGCGGGGTTCATGCAAAACAGTTACAATAAACTGAATCTTTTGTTGCATACCCTTTGATAGTTCCTCAACTTTACGATCCCACCACGAACCTATTTCAAATTTGTCGAACCAAAATTTTAACTTTTTGCGGGCATCTTTAGACGATAATCCTTTCAACTGAGCCAGATACAATGCCTGCTCGCCAACCTTCATTTTTTTATACAGTCCACGCTCTTCCGGAAGATATCCTATTTGAGCAATGTCGGATATGTTGATCCTGTTTCCATCCAAAAGAATTTCACCCTCATCAGCAATGTTAATCATATTGATGATGCGAATTAATGTTGTCTTACCAGCGCCATTAGGACCAAGAAGTCCATATATCGATTGCTCAGGTACATCAAAGTTTATGTTTTGTAAAACCTGATGTCGGTCATAACTTTTGGAAATATTCTGAACGCTAAGATGAGCCATAACCTATGAGAAAAACTCCCGCATACGATCAAAATAACTTTTATCCTGAGCTGTGGGATTAGGTTTAAAATTTTGAGATTTGCTAAGATCTTCCAGAATTTTCTTTTCTTCAGAACTTAATGATTTCGGTGTCCACACATTCACATTTACCAGCAAATCACCCTTACCATAACCATTAATATCGGGCAATCCTTTACCTCTCAATCGAAGGACTTTACCACCCTGTGTACCTGATGGCAATTTAACTTTTACTTTTCCATCCACCGTAGGAACCTCAACTGTAGTTCCTATAGCAGCATCAGGAAAACTAACATACAAATCGTACAAAAGGTTACTACCATCTCTTTTTAGTTCATCATGAGGTTCTTCTTCAATCAAGATGATTAAGTCGCCGGGAATTCCTCCCCTTGCTGCAGCATTACCTTTTCCGCTCATGCTCAATTGCATTCCGTCGTTAACCCCAGCAGGAATTTTAATGGAAACCACTTCTTCAGCCCGTTCTATTCCATCACCATGACAAACCTTGCATTTATTGGTAATAATTGTGCCTTCTCCTCCACATTGCGGACAAGTTGAAGAAGTTTGCATTTGACCAAGAAAAGTATTGGTTACCCGGGTAACCTGACCTGTTCCATGACATGTTGGGCAGGTTACAGGCTGACTTCCTTTTTCAGCTCCTGTTCCGTTACATTCATGACAGGAAACATATTTCTTAATTTTAATTTTTTTCTCAACTCCATGAGCCATTTCCGACAAATTCAATCTTACACGAACCCTCAGGTTTGAACCTTTATTTACTCTGTGCCTTCCAGAGCCGCCGAAACCAGCACTACCAAAACCTCCCCCAAAGCCAAAATGACCGCCAAAAATATCACCAAAATGACTAAAGATATCATCCATACTCATTCCGGCACCTCCAAAACCACCTCCAGGTCCGCCTTTCATCCCAGCATGGCCAAACTGATCGTAACGGCTTCTTTTTTCCTGATTACTTAAAACCTCATAAGCTTCAGCTGCTTCTTTGAATTTCTCTTCCGACTCTGGATCACCAGGATTCTTATCAGGATGATATTTAATCGCCATTTTACGGTAGGCTTTTTTTATCTCATCCGGAGTAGCATTTTTGGATACACCCAATATGTCGTAATAGTCTCTTTTGCTCATTGAATTAAAATTTCTGGTAAGACAAACCCTGCCTTTAATTAGTTTAAATTACTGGCCAACAACAACTTTAGCAAATCTTATTACTTTACCATTCATCAGGTAACCTTGTTGTATTGCATCCACAACCTTACCTTTCAAATCATCTGAAGGTGCAGGAATATTTGTAATTGCTTCCATAAGGTCAGTATCAAATTCCTTTCCATTTACATCCATCACTTCAAGGCCTTTCTGTTTCAGGATATTCATCATTTTGTTATAAATGAGCTGAATCCCTTCCTTGGCTTCATCACTCAGGTTATGGGCTTCAAAGGATTGAATGGCTCTTTCAAAATCATCAACAACAGGAAGAATATCCAATATCAGATCTTTAGAAGCGGAAAGCTGTAATTCAGCACGCTCCTTAATATTTCGTTTACGAAAGTTATCAAACTCTGAATATAACCTGAGATACTTATCGTTAATATCTGCCAGATTTGTTTCCAATTCTTCAATCCTCTTCTGAGCTTGATCTGATTTCTTAGAAGACTTTTTTGAAGTTTTATCTTCAACTTTTTCATCATCTGACTCAAAAGTAACATCGTCAATCATGTCTTCCTTAATCTTCGTGTTTTTATTTTCTTTTTTGCTCATAATTTCTCAAAAATTTATTCAGCTCAGTGCTATACAAATTCCTTGCCATACAGGGTTCAAAGCCAATTTGACAGCTAAGAACACACTAATGACAGAATTTTGCAAAACTAATTTATTTTAAAGTGCCCTAATAGAAAATCTCAGGGCAAAGCCGGAATAACTATATCCTTTCTATTGAAGCCCCGAGTTTTTGTAGTCTTTCAGTAATATTCTGGTATCCTCGGTCAATCTGTTCAGCATTTTCAATAACACTGGTTCCTTCAGCTGAAAGTGCTGCAATTAAAAGAGCAACTCCTGCGCGGATATCAGGAGATGACATATTAATACCTCTAAGGGGCTGACTGTTATGTAACCCAATAACAGTTGCCCTATGGGGATCACAAAGAATAATTCTTGCCCCCATATCAATCAGTTTATCAACAAAAAACAAACGGCTTTCAAACATTTTTTGATGAATCAGTACACTTCCCCTGGCCTGAACAGCCACAACA
Source organism: Bacteroidales bacterium (assembly GCA_016936505.1). GTDB lineage: Bacteria > Bacteroidota > Bacteroidia > Bacteroidales > F082 > Sulfidibacterium. The sequence continues at coordinate 80,478 of JAFGXS010000056.1, forward strand.
AGAATAATACTGATTAAATCTGGTGTAAAACCTGGCCATGGAGCATCAGCAATGGTCATAATTGAACCATCAATAAAGGTTTCAATAGCATATTCTTCCTGAGTCGGAACAAAAATATCGTTTCCTTTTTGTTCCAAACTCACTCCTAGTTTTCTGAAAACCTGCGGTATCATCCCCAAATCATTCAACGATACATTTTCAATTGTAATCGCTGAACGGGTCATAGCAGCCATTCCAATAAAACTTCCCACTTCAATCATATCTGCTAACATAGTGTGAGTTGTTCCTCCCAACCTTTCCACTCCATCAATCTTCAACAGGTTCGAGCCAATACCTTCAATATTTGCTCCCATACGGGTAAGCATTTTACTCAATTGAACCAGATAAGGTTCACAAGCTGCATTAAAAATGGTAGTTCTTCCTTTGGCCAACACTGCTGCCATAAGTATATTGGCGGTTCCGGTAACTGAAGCTTCATCCAACAACATCTCAGCACCAACCAGTTGATCAGCATTAACATCAAACCTACGCTCTACTTCATCATAAACAAAACGAGCTCCCAGACTTTCCATTCCATTGAAGTGAGTATCCAGTCTTCTTCTACCAATTTTATCACCTCCGGGTTGAGGAATTATTCCTTTGCCAAAGCGAGCCAATAAGGGCCCTAATATCATAATACTACCTCTTAGGCTTGTAGCCTTTTTAGCAAAATCTTCAGTATACAAATAATCTAAATCTAACTCATCAGCCTGAAAACTGTAACTTTCTTTATCGAGCCTGGTTATTTTCGAACCCAAGCCTTGCAATAATTCAATCAGGTGGTTTACATCACGAATATCCGGTACATTATGAAGAATTACTTCTTCATAAGTTAATAAGGTGGCGCACACAATTTGTAGCGCTTCATTTTTTGCCCCCTGTGGCCTGATAGAACCCTGGAGTTTTTTACCTCCTTCAATCCTGAATGAACTCATAGCTTATCTTTGTTTTCGGTTGTTGTTTTGACGCTGTTGATTATTATTCCTTCCTCTGTTATTATTATTATTATTCTTTTTCTTTTTGTTTATTTTACCTGAAGGAACTATTTCAGAAGTAGCTATTAACTTATCTGTTTCCTTTAGCTGAAGATCTCCTTTAGACAACTCATCTAACTGGGTTAAAATTGTTTCATCATTAACAGAATCTCTGTTCCATGTAAGGTAGGATCTCTTCATGTAGTTTGCAATCATAGAAACGAGTTCTTCCTTTTCTTCTCCATCACTCATTTCTTTAACTTTTTTGATAATTTTCTCAAGGTTAAGTCCGTAGTGTTTATAGCTGATATCGCCATCAGCATAAGGAATTCGTGTAGGTCTGCTGTAAACATCTTTTTTTTCAGGAACCGGAAATGGGCTATCTACATCAAGTCTGAAATCAGAAATGATATGTAAATGATCCCAAAGCTTTTGCTTATAATCATTAGTATCCTTAACCTGTGGGTTCATACTCGCCATTACATCAACAATAATTCTAGCCAAAATTGTACGTAGATCACGATCATCTATTGATAAAGTATAGTCTACCATTTTTTGAACATTTCTACCGTATTCGGGAATGATCATTTGCTCACGAGCCGTGTTATATTCCATATTTATTACTTTAGTATTCAGCAAATTTTAAAGAGGAAAGGTTTTTCTCTTTCTTTTTAAACCCGCTTCTTAAAGGTATAAAAAATGCGGATTATCAGCAGCAAAATTAACTATTTTTTGATCTTATTTGATGTATTGACAAAATATTAGGCTTCAAACTTATACCAGGCTGAATTTTTGCTATTTTTCATGCGCATTGATACACAGGATTATAGTTCAAATCAAATTACAGACTGAAAAACGCTGTTTTACATCAATGAAATAAAATTTTTCTTCTTATTTTTTTAAAGCTTGGGAATTAAATAGTTCAATAGTATTATCTTTGTTGGCTATTCTAAATATCTATTTAAAATGGCACCTATTACAGTCCTTGACAAACAATTCGAAAAGTATATTAATTACGAACAAATTGATGCTGCTATTGAAAAAGTAGCTAAAGAACTCGAAAAAGACCTTCATGATAAGAACCCTCTTTTTCTGGTTATTTTAAATGGCGCATTTATGTTTGCGGGCGATTTGTTTAAAAAGCTAAACTTTCCGGCAGAGATTTCTTTTATTAAATTTACATCGTATTCAGGAACACAGAGTACAGGTAAGGTTAAAAAACTTATTGGTCTCGACCAATCAATTGAAGGAAGAACTATTGTTCTTGTTGAAGATATTGTTGACACAGGAATAAGTATGGAGCATATTTTGAGTTATCTGGAGGAACAAAATTATGAGGATCTGAAGATCGCTACCCTGCTTTTTAAACCCAAAGCTTACAAAAAAAGTTTTAAGATTGACTATATTGGTATTGAAATACCAAATGATTTTATTATTGGTTATGGTCTCGATTATGATGGTCAGGCCAGAAATTTGAAAGATATTTACAAAATCATATCATAAAATTAACCTAAGCAAAGATGTTAAATATTGCATTGTTTGGCCCTCCCGGGGCTGGTAAAGGAACCCAATCCAAAAAATTACTCGAAAAATACAACCTAACCTACATTTCCACAGGAGATATGTTGCGGTCAGAAATTGCAGCCGGATCGCCATTGGGTAAAAAAGCAAAATCAATAATTGAAAAGGGAGGATTAGTTGATGACGAACTAATCATCCAATTAATTGAAAAAAAGATTCTGACGAACCCTGACAGTAGAGGGATCCTTTTTGACGGTTTTCCAAGAACTACTGTTCAGGCCTATATTTTGGAAGGTCTTCTACTAAAAATGAACGCCTCGCTTAATTGCATGGTTAGCCTGGAGGTTGATGAAAATGAATTAATTAACCGACTTCTGTTGAGGGCAAAAGATTCAGGAAGAGCTGATGACAATCTTGATGTAATAAAGGTAAGACTTCAGGAATATGAAAACAAAACAAAACCAGTAGCTGATTTTTATGCAAAAAAACAAAAATATTTCCCTATCAATGGGGTAGGTAACATCGATAAGATTTTTGAAAAAATTGTTGATATTGTTGAGAAAAACAAAACAAAAAAACAAACCAACATAGTTCTTCTTGGTAAACCCGGAGCAGGAAAAGGTACACAAGGCAACTTACTTGCAGAAGAATTGGGGTTAGTTTACATCTCTACTGGAAAAATGATGCGTCAAGAGATTAAAGAAGGTACAGAGATTGGAAAAATGGCAAAACCTTACATGGAAAAAGGTGAAATTGTTCCTGATGCAATTCCTATTCAGCTGATTGAAAGAAAAATTAATGAAAATCCAAATGCCAATGGATTTGTTTTTAAAGGTTTTCCGAGAACCATTATCCAGGCTTACATACTCGACGGCCTACTTGAGCGGGTGAACATGTCTGTTTCTGCCCTGGTTGACATGAAAATTCCAACACTTGAAGCTATTAAAAGATTGTCGGCAAGAGCAAAAACCGACAAGGCTAGATCTTATGACTATTCAACTGAATTAATCATCAACAGATTAGAACAATACACAGAGAAAACCTTACCCGTAATTGATTTCTATAAGAAGCAGGGAAAATATTATTCAATAAAAGCAGTGGGTACAGAAAAAGAGGTATATAGTCAACTGAAAGAAAAAACTTTCGATGTTTTTAAAGAAAACTACTAAGACGAAAAATATCTAAAACATAAAAAGCTACCCAATTGGGTAGCTTTTTTATTATTCACTTAAAAATCTTCTTAATTCAATCTGCTTAAGCTTTATAAAAACCTTTGGCTTTAGCTTCTTTCAGGGCATTGAAAATTCCCTTTTTGTTGATGATGCGAAGACCAGCAGCAGATACTTTCAAAGTAACCCACTCATCGGTTTCAGGTACGTAGAAACGTTTGGTTTGCAAGTTTGGTTCAAACTTTCTTTTGGTCTTAATATTAGAGTGAGAAACGTTGTTTCCTGAAATCACTGCTTTTCCTGTAATCTGACAAATTTTTGACATCGTTGTACGTTTTTATCGTGTGCGAAAAATGGAGTGCAAAGAACGGAATATTTTTTGAAATATTCAAATGAAATTTTTATTTTTTTACGCCTTTACATTACAGCTAATATTTTCTACTAAAATCAACGGTTTCCATACATATTTTCATAGTAATTCAGGTAGTTTCCAGAAGTTACCCCGTCCAGCCATTCCTGATTCGCCAGATACCAGTCCACCGTTTTCTCAATGCCTTCTTCAAACTGAAGGCTGGGTTTCCAACCCAATTCGCGCTGTAGCTTTGATGAATCAATGGCATAACGCAAATCATGGCCTGCCCTGTCTGTTACATAAGTAATCAGTTTTTCTGAGGTTCCCGGTTCACGTCCCAGTTTTTCATCCATCACTTTACACAGCACACGAATTAAATCAATATTCTTCCATTCATTATGTCCGCCAATATTAAAAGTTTCTCCATTATCACCATTATGATAAATTACATCAATAGCAGTTGCATGATCTTCAACGAACAACCAATCGCGGACATTGACACCTTTACCGTAAACCGGTAAAGGCTTGTTGTAACGAATATTGTTGATGAACAGCGGAATTAACTTCTCAGGAAACTGATTAGGTCCGTAGTTATTGGAGCAATTGGAAATAATCACAGGCAAACCGTAAGTGTCTCCATAAGCTCTTACAAAATGGTCAGAGCTGGCTTTGGAAGCAGAATAAGGGCTGTGTGGATCGTAAGATGTTACTTCTGTAAACAAACCTTCATTCCCCAAAGTTCCATAAACTTCATCAGTAGAAATATGATAAAAACGTTTCCCTTCTTCTTTGCCTTTCCAAATAGCTTTAGCAGCGTTCAACAGATTTACGGTTCCCAATACATTGGTCACAACAAACTCATTAGGATTTGTTATTGAGCGATCCACGTGCGACTCTGCAGCTAGATGAATCACGCCATCAAATTGTTCTTTTTGAAACAATTCCAGGATGAATTTTTCATCTGTGATATCACCCAAAACAAATTGATAATTTGATTTGGGCTCAACATCTTTCAGATTCTCGAGGTTTCCAGCATAGGTCAGTTTGTCCAGATTATAAATCTGATAATCTGAATATTTATTAACAAACAGCCTTACAACATGTGAACCAATAAATCCGGCACCACCGGTAATCAAAATCTTCTTCATTATTTATTCTTAATTATTATATTATTTCTTTGATTATTATCTTGAGCGGTAAGCCTGCTCCCATTTCCAGGCAGAAGCCACCATTTCATCCAGGCCCTTCTCTGCTTTCCAACCTAATTCATCATTTGAAAATGAAGAATCGGCCCAAACCTGTGTTACATCACCCTCGCGACGAGCAACAATCTTGTAATTCAATTTGGTTCCCGAAACTTTTTCAAAAGCCTTAATTACTTCCAATACAGAGTACCCTTTTCCGGTTCCCAGATTAAAGACTTCAAGGTTCTGTTTCATTTTATTTTCAATCATTCTCCGAACAGCAACAACATGTGCTTTAGCCAAATCTACAACATGAATATAGTCTCTTATCGGTGTTCCGTCAGGTGTCGGATAATCATCTCCAAATACTTTAAGCTGTTCACGAATTCCGATGGCGGTCTGCGTAATGAATGGAACCAAATTATTGGGCACTCCCAAAGGCAATTCGCCTATGAGTGCGCTTTCATGAGCCCCGATGGGATTAAAATATCTCAAGGCAATAGCATGAACATTGGAAACCTTAATGAAGTCCTGAAGAATTTCTTCAGAAATTTGTTTGGTATTTCCATATGGTGATTCTGCCTTTTTAATTGGTGCCATTTCAGAAACCGGCAGTTCATCAGGCTGTCCATAAACTGTACAGGACGAAGAAAACACAATATTTTGCACATTATTTTCCTGCATACTTTCCAGAATATTCATCAACGAAACCAGATTGTTTCTGTAATAATAAACCGGTTTTTCTACAGATTCACCAACTGCTTTAAAAGCTGCAAAGTGAATTACTCCTTTTATGTCAGAATGTCTTTTAAAAAAATCTGCTGTTTTTTCACGATCTGCCAGGTCAAAAACCTCAAGCAAGGGTTGCTGTCCGGTTATCTTTTCAATTTGATAGGCGATATCAGCCTGAGAGTTTGAAAGATTGTCAACAATAACTACTTCAAAACCTTGCTGCTGAAGAGCAACGACAGTATGAGAACCAATATATCCGGTTCCTCCGGTTACAAGAATCTTCATGCTTTTATATTTTATTTATTTTTTTCACTATTCCTTTATTGAGCTCGTAAAGCTCCTTACTTTCAGGGCAAACAGCCTTATCAGTTGCATCAAATTCCAAACGATGACCGTATTCGCTCATCCATCCAATCTGCCGAGCCGGATTTCCAACCATCAAAGCATAAGGCTTAACCTCTTTTGTAATGACACTTCCAGCACCAATAAAGGCGAATTCTCCAATTTCATGACCACATACAATTGTTGCATTGGCACCAATTGTTGCTCCTCTACGAACCAAAGTTTCCACATACTGGCCCCTCCTGTTCACCGCACTGCGCGGGTTCACAACATTAGTAAAAACCATAGAAGGGCCTAAAAAAACATCATCCTCACAAATTACTCCAGTATAGATTGAGACATTATTTTGCACTTTAACATTGTTACCCAGGACAACTCCGGGTGAAACCACTACATTTTGTCCCAGATTGCAGTTTTCACCTAATTTGCAATCTGACATAATATGCGTAAAATGCCAGATTTTGGTTCCTTTTCCAATCTCACAACCGGCATCAATTACCGCTGTATCATGAGCAAAATATTCTTTATCCATTATCAGTTATTATTTACAAATTCTAACACCTTATCGGCAATCTCCTGCTGAATTTCATCGGTCATCTCGGTATGAATGGGTAATGAAATCACATGATCACTCAAAGCTTCTGTTTGAGGAAAATCTCCCATTTTATAACCATAATTTTTATAAGCATTCTGTAAGTGCAGGGGAACCGGATAATAAACAGCAGAGGCTATTCCCTTTTTAGATAAATACTCCATCAAATTTATGCGGTTCACACCTTTTAAAACCAAAGTATATTGGTGATAAACATGAGAAGAAAAAGGAGCAACAAAAGGAGTTTTGAGCCTTGAATTATTTTTAAAAGCAGTATCGTAAAACTGTGCAGCTTTTTGTCTGGCTTCAGCATATTGGTCGAGATACTTTAGTTTTACATTTAAAATTGCAGCCTGAATACTATCCAAACGCGAATTTATTCCAACATAGTCGTGATAGTAACGTACTTTCATCCCATGATTGGCCAACTGTTGTATTTTAAGAGCCAGCATGTCATCCTGAGTAAACAGAGCCCCTCCGTCGCCAAAGGCCCCTAAATTTTTTGAAGGGAAAAAAGATGTGCAGCCAATGGTTCCAATAGTTCCGGCTTTGTATTTTTTCCCATCAGAACACATAACTTCTGCTCCCAAAGCCTGAGCATTATCTTCAACAACATACAAATTATGCTTTCCTGCGATTTTCATTATTTCTTTCATATCTGCAACCTGTCCGAAAAGATGAACCGGGATAATAGCTCTTGTTTTTTCGGTAATGACTTTCTCTATTTCATCTGGATTAATATTGAAAGTATCAGGATAAACATCAACAAATACTGGTTTTAACCCCAATAGCGAAATAACCTCAGCAGTTGCAATAAAAGTGAACGGGGTTGTAATTATTTCGTCACCGGGCTTTAAATCCAAAGCCATCAATGCCAAATGAAGTGCATCTGTACCGTTGCCGCATGGAATTACATGTTTAACATCAAGATATTGGGATAAATTATCGGCAAATTTATTGACCGCAGAACCTTTAATAAATGATGTTTCATCAATTACTGCCTGAATAGCAGAATCAATTTCAGGCTTTATTTTTAAGTACTGACCCTGAAGGTCAACCATGGGGTATTTCAGCGACATAAATAATTTTCTCAAAGAAATACAAAGATAAATAATTCACCCTTTGAACCTCAACAATCGCGGAAACACTTTATTTACTTTTGGAAATAGTAACAATGAACTCGGTTCCTTTTCCCGGCTCACTTTTAATGCTTAACTTTCCTTTATTCATTGCCACAAATTCACGAACGATAATCATCCCAAGCCCCGTTCCTTTTTCGTTCTTTGTACCTAACTTCGAATGTATATTATCATTTCCTGAAAGAATCTTACGAACCTCTGCTACTGTAAGTCCTATACCGCGATCCATAACACTTATATTGACAAACTTTTCATCCTCCTTTACAACAACCCAAATCTTACTACCCTGATTGGAAAACTTTATTGCATTGGTTAATAAATTCCTGATAACAGCCGTCATTAAGGTTGTGTCAAACTTAGCCCTTACATCATTTCTTCCTTCATAATGCAAGGAAATTTCTTTGCTGTCTGCCTGCTCCTTAACAAATTCAAAAGATTCCTCTATCACTGAGTAAACATTGTTGTCAACAATGTCGGTTTTTATATTATCCCGCATAATTCTGGCCCACGAAAGAAGGTTCTCAACCAGAGTAAAAGTATTGTCAACCGATTTCTTTATGGTTTGAACCAATGAAAATACTTCCTCTTTTGTAAAACTTTCAACATCCTCAGAAACCATTGACAGTATTGCTTTCTGTGTTCCTATTGCCCCTCTTACATCATGACTGATTAAAGACAACAGTTTATCTTTAGAGGCATTGGTCTCTTTTAATTGACGTTCTGAATACTTCAGTTCTTTTTCAGACTCAACTCTTTCTGTAATATCTCTTAAAATACCTTCAATAGCCGCAGGATCTCCATTAGAATTATTTACCAAATGTGCACTTAACGAGCAATGGATCTTTCGTCCGTCTTTACCAACTATATCAATATTATAATCCGTTAATTTTCTTGCCTGAACAACTAACAAACGCGCTTTTTCCATATTAACGTTGCCCGCAATAAATTCCCCGGCAGATTTTCCGATGACCCCTCTTGGTAAGAACCCCGTTATCTTAGTTACCGATGGACTTATTTCAGTAATTATTCCCTCATGGTTCATCATAAAATAAATATCCGGGAAAGCATTAAAAATATTCCTGTACTTTTCTTCGCTCTTTTTTAATGCTAATTCTGATTTCTGAATTTCGGTTACATCCCAGAAATTAATAATAAACCCTTTAATAAATGAGTGCTCACTAACCTTTTTAATTATTCCTCTGACTATTCGATACTCATCTGAGTTGTTTTTTAATTTGAACATTACATGTTCTCTTTCCAATTTTCCGGATTCAAGATCATCTCTAATCTTCATTAATGAACCAACATCATCAGGATGAACATATTCAAAAGGACTTCTTCCAACTCTGTTTTCACCTTCTCGCCCAAATACTCTTAAATATGAAGGACTTACATAACTATTCTCTGATTTCTCATCAATTACTGAAACATAGCTTTCAGACTCTTCCAATAATGCATCCAAATAAGATTTCTGCCTTTTATACTCTGCATCACGCGACCTCCGGCTTTCAAATAAATAAACCAATATTACAATAGTTAGCAGCAATACCAGGATAGCTATAAAAAAATACGCCTCTCTTCTTTTAGCAGATTCATGCTCTAACAATAACTCACGCGACTTGCTTCTAATCTGATTCTGAGTCTCAATAATCATCATCTGGCTGGACATTTCTTTAGAATACAGGCTATCATTCAAGGCAATATATTCTGTTAGTAGTTCATGAACTTTTTTGTAGTTACCCAATTTTGCATAAAAAATGTTCAGAAGTTTCATAACATAAAGCTGATCTTTTATGGTTCCGCCTGAGGTAGCAATAGCGAAAGCCTGTTTGGCATACTCAATAGCTTTATTTGTTTGCCCTTTTAACTCGTAAAATTCGGCCAGGTTGCTCAAGGCATAATATTCAATCCTCGAGTTATCTACCTTTTTTGCTAAACTATAAGCCGAATCATAGTAATACTGGGCGCTATCGATAACTCTGAGATCAGAATATAACTTACCCAAATTTGTAAGACTATTTGAAACCGCATAAGAATCACCGAGCTTTTGACTAAGAAGCCATCCCCTTATCAAATATTTTTTAGCAATGTCATATTGTTTTAAGCTTGAATAGACTATACCAAGATTATTATACGCAGCCGAAATAAGACTAGTGTCTCCAATATGTAAGGCCTGGTCTAATGCATTTTTGTAATGCTTTTCTGCCTCAATATATTGCTTTCTTGCATCGTAAATGTTCCCAATATTTGTTTCTACACTGGCAATTTTCACCTTATCATTTTGATCCTCAAATATATTAAGCGAATTAAGATAATATGACAAAGCCTTGCTTTGATCCCCCATATTGTCCATTGCAATGCCCGATAAGTTATTGAAAACTCCCTCGAATAGCTTACTGTGCAAAATCTGAGCCTGCTGAATACCCTCAAGAGCGTATCGAAGCATTTCTTTGTCGTGACCCAAATAATAATTTACAATTGATAATGCTTTAAGAACAGACAAATAATCAAGCGTTTTACTAATATCCTGCCAAACAATATATGCCTGTTGATAGGATGAATCTGCCTGTACCAGCTGATTATTAACTTTAAATATATTTCCTTTTTCGAAATATGCTTTTGCCAGAATGGGTAAAGAGTTTATCTTCTTAGCAATATTAATTGCTGAGTCAACCTCAACCTTAGCCCTACTCAGGTTGAATTTATGAACCCGAGCAGAATCCAATAATTGATTAACAATTAAAGTATCTCTATGCGATCGGCCAAAAATATGCTTTGGAGAATAAAATACAAGAAAAGCAATAATAAGAAACAGAACAGGAATAGAAAAATTATACCACTTGCTGATTTTCAAGAGACTCATATAAAGTGATTTTTCAACAAAGATAAAATTTTTACAAAGTCTAATACTTTTCAAGCTTACAAAATTCACTCAATTCTGAATCACCATTTTACATGTTGTACAATAAAACTAGAAGTGATCTATACTATCATTAACAAATGAATTTTTTTTGTGCTCTTTGTTGTATTTGTTACAATCAAACTGAATATCAATGTTTTTAAGTGGTTTGGGGAAATCATCGCTTTTACTGATTCCTAAAGAAGGATCAGAATATATCTTTTCCATGTATAAAGCCCATATAGGTAAAGCCATGTTTGCCCCCTGCCCCAAAGTAATGGTTCTAAAATGCACCGAACGATCTTCAGCTCCAACCCAAACACCGGTAGTTAGTTTAGGAACCATTCCCATAAACCAGCCATCAGATTGATTCTGGGTTGTTCCTGTTTTTCCGGCAACTTCGTTTCTGAAGCCATATTTCCACCTCAATCGCACACCGGTTCCACTTTCAACAACACCTTCCAACAGCTTAATCATCTTATAAGCTGTAACTTCACTCATAGCTTCTTTCTTTTCAGGGGCAAAACGCTCTAAGACGTTTCCATTCTTATCTTCAATTTTGGTAATAAAAACAGGTTTTATATAAACCCCTTTATCGGCAAAAGTGTTCATAGCACCAGTCATTTCGTACAATGAAATATCAGGTGTTCCAAGTGCTATTGCAGGAACCGGGGGAATAAAAGAGGTTACTCCCATGTTACGAGCCATCTGAATTACTGACTGAGGAGAGAATCTTCTGATTAGCCATGCAGAAATCCAGTTATTCGAATTCGCCAAAGCCCACTTCAATGTTACTTCTTTTCCAACATCCTTCGAGTCAGCATTGTCTGGAGTCCAGTATTTTCCATCAGGTAGAGGAACACTATAAGGAATATTTGGTATTCTGAAACATGGGCTGTATTCCCCTTCCTGCATAGCCAAAGTATAAAGGAAAGGTTTAAACGTAGAACCAACTTGTCGTTTGGCCTGGGTCACATGGTCATACTTAAAGTATTTAAAGTCAATTCCACCAACATAAGCCCGAACATAACCTGTTGATGACTCCATTGACATTAAACCTGCCAGAAGAAATGATTTGTAATAACGTATTGAATCCATAGGAGTCATAACAGTGTCTATCCCTCCATTCCAGGAAAAGACACGCATTGAAACAGGAGTATTAAATGCCATTACAATTGAATCTAAAGGAATTCCATCAAGCCGCATTAACCGGTAACGCTCACTCCTTCTCATAGCATTATCCAGTATTTTTTCTACCTGTAAACTATCTTCTTTTGGTGTTCCCTGAAAATCAAAAGGTGCATTAGGATAACCTTTCCAATGGGCAAAAAATGCAGGCTGTAAGTCTTCAGCTAAATGTTCCTTAACGGCTTCTTCTGCATAGCGCTGCATTCGTGAATCAATAGTTGTATAAATCTTTAAACCATCTGTATAAAGGTTATAGGGCTGTCCATTGGTTTTAAAATGAGTTTTGCACCAATCTGTCATCTTCTCACGCAGAAATTCTCTGAAATATCTGGCATCACCTGTATTATGACTTAAAAGTCCGTATTTTTCAACTCCTAACGGAAGAAACTTCACCGAATCGTAAACATGTTTTGTAATGTAACCATACCTGTACATTTGAGACAAAACAAGGTTTCTTCGTTCCATCGCAGCCCTAGGATGTAAAATTGGACTGAAAGCCGTTGGTCGGTTAACAACTCCGGCCATTAAAGCCGATTCTTGAAGATTTAATGAATCGGGTTCCTTATCAAAAAAAGTTCTTGCTGCCGATTTTATCCCATAGGCATTATGCCCGTAAAATACGGTATTCAAGTACATTGTAATTATCTCTTCTTTAGAATAATAGCGCTCAAGTTTAACTGAAGTAATCCATTCCTGAAATTTTCGGACAATCAATTGAAGCTTATTCAAGTCGCCACGGGGAAAAAGGTTCTTAGCCAATTGTTGGGTAATTGTACTTCCGCCTCCCTTATGCTGGCCCGTAAGCAACCCATATGCCACACGCCCTAAAGCTCTTTCATCTATTCCGGAGTTTTGTTCAAACCTTACATCTTCAATTGAAATTAATGCATTTACCAAGTATGGGGGCAATTGCCTGTAAGTAACGTTAGATCTGTTTTCAATGAAGTAGGTTCCCAATATTTTACCATCTGAAGAAATAACCTCAGAGGCAAGAGCACTTTCCGGATTTTCAAGCTGCTTAAAAGATGGCATTGTTCCGAAATACTGATTAGCTATTGCATAAAACAATAATACCACCAGCAAAACACCCGTGAAATAAATGAGCCAGAATTTTACAATATAATTAAACTTCTTTTTAGGCGGATTAGTAGCTTTCTTTTCTTCCATGAATTTCTGTAAATATTTATTGAGCTCTTACAATCTGGAGACCAACATCTTCTATTCCTTTTAATGTATCGGCACGCATGCCTTGCCAAATCGAAAACCTGTATTGACCTTTTAATGGAAAACGTAAATTCTTCTTTAATAATATATGATCCTGTTTAATCTTTCCCCAACCCTTTCCTAACCACTTTCCGGATGGAGCTGCCAAAATAAATTCCAAAGTATCCCGTGTTACATGTTGATTAGGGAACTCTGTTTGTAAAAAAACATACAAATTGCTATACCGATAACTCTCGTTATGTCTTATATTGATGTAAAAATCATAACCATGAATTGTATCCTTAACATTTACATCAAAAATGGCAGGATCGTTCATAAACCACTTATTATGAACCGATGTGGTTTCATCTGACAGCATGTTCCTTCCACAAGAAGACAATACAGAAAGAACTGCCAAAACCAACAACCACAAAACTCCTTTTCTTAATCCTTTCATATTATATTATCGGGGTAAAATCATTCAGGTTGTCAGTCATGTTTTCTGAAACATTTTGTTCGGTATGCTGGGCAAAACTTTCCAAGTCTTCCGGGAATTTTCCCTTTCGGTTCATATCTATAATATTTTTGACCTGTTGGACCGGAATCACTAACATACTGCTTGGATCATCAACATATGAATAAAGCATTACTTTTTGGAAAATATCGCTTTTTTGATGCTGAGCCTGTCCCTTTTTAGATTTGAGTAGAATCTTATTATCCGGAAAGGCTTTCAAAATATCAACATAGTTATCCAGTTCATAATTGAGGCAACATTTTAGCTTACCACATTGTCCGGCAAGCTTTTGAGGATTTAACGATAATTGCTGAACACGGGCTGAACTTGTGGATACACTTTTAAAATGACTCATATGCGATGAGCAGCATAATTCACGACCACAGGATCCTATACCTCCTAGTTTTGCAGCTTCCTGTCGAACACCAATTTGTCTCATCTCAATACGAACCTTAAACTCATCTGCAAGTCGTCGTATCAGTTGTCGAAAATCCACCCGATCATCAGCCGTATAGTAAAAAATAGCCTTGGTTCTATCCCCTTGATATTCCACATCATTTAGCTTCATACCCAGTCTGAGATCCTCCACAATTTTTCGGGTTCTTATCAAGGCATCTTCTTCCTGAGTAAAAGCCTCAAACCATTTTTCAACATCACTAGATCGTGCATGCCTATAAACTTTCTTAGGAGGTGATTTAACAGGGTCTATTCGCTTTCTCTTCATCTGAAGGGCTACAATAGCACCGGTAAGCTCCACAATACCAATATCATGACCCGGAGTGGCTTCCACAGCAACTACTTCACCTTTTTTCAGATTTAACTCAGGAGGACAAACAAAAAATTCTTTCCGTCCGTTTTTGAACCGAACCTCAATGTACTGGTCTGAACCTTGAAAAACAGGCTTCTTAATATCTTTAAGCCAGTCGTTTGAACTTAATTTACAGCACCTTGATTTATCCATTGTAACACCTTCAGGAAGTTCTACACCTGAAAGGCAACATGAACCGGAACCATTTTGATTAACTTGTATATTATTGATTACAGAATCCATTATATGCTTTATAATTGTATGAATACAATTTACAAAAATATGAATTTTATAATAGACTCAGTGGAAATAAAATTGACTGAAACGGTCTAAATAAGCCTTGTTTTATTGCTTAACACCCGACATTTTTCCTTTTCTCAACAAATCGATAAACTGAAAGCTTAAATGGGTAAACAAAATTGCAGAATGAGCATTTCGTTCGAGTTCATAAACAGCTTCATTCATCAGGTTATACATTTCAGCCTGATTGGCATTATTAATAAACGGAGCAAACTTTGTAAAATAATCCATTTCAGCATTAACTGCCATCACCTTACTATTTAATTGCTGGTTCAACATCAATGAACTCTGTATAACTTTCAATCCATAAATTATAAACTGCTTTTGCTTTTCTTTTCCAAGCCTAGAAATCTCCTGAACCAGTTCATTTATAGAATAAAAATCATTACCTGCATAACACAGCCTCATCCATTCTCTGAATTTGGTGAAGTGAAACATATTTTCATCTGCCTGATCAAGTAATTCAATTGCCGCATTCCAGTTTCCATTTGCCATTTGTGCAATACGTGTTACTTTCTGGTTATCTACCTGTTCGCCCAATTTCTTCGTCAAAGCATTTTTTAATTGTTCAGACTCTATCAGAGGAACCCTGATCATCTGAGCTCGAGAACGAATAGTAGGTAAAATAAGTTCATATCGCTCAGCAACAAGCAGGAAAATTGTTTGATCAGGAGGTTCTTCCAGACTTTTCAACAACTTATTTGCAGTTTGAACATTCATCTTCTCGGGAAGGTAAATAATAATTACCTTATAACCACCTTCATAAGACTTAAGACTCAGATTTCGAACCACATGCTCTCCATCACGAATAAATATCGAACCTTGTTTATTTCCACCTAAATCAAGATACTCATACCATCCTGATTGTGTAACATATCCTTCTTGTTCAATAAAATAACTCTTCCATTCTGAAATAAATTTCAGAGAGTCCGGTTCTTTTGTTATTTTACTGTTGGTCGCAGTCGGAAACACAAACTGTAAATCCGGATGTTCCAGTTTTTCATACTTTACACACGAGGGACAAACACCACAACTGTCGCCATTCTGTTTATTATGACAATTAATGTATTGAGCGTATGCAACTGCCAAAGCCAGCACTCCTGATCCTTCAGGCCCCAGAAACAACTGTGTATGTGCCACACGGTTTTCCTGAATTGCAGTTAGAAGTTTCTCTTTTATAGCGTTCTGACCTATTATGGATTTAAATTGCATACTTATCCTGATTAAGTTTCAAAAATAGGAATTCTAATGCTAGTATTCCAAGTCTTTTTAATAATAAAGGGTATCCCGAAAAATCAGAATACCCTTCTGTACTATAAGTATTTCTTTACTAACCCAATTTAGCACCAATAAACTGACGGTTCATACGGGCAATATTAGTAATGGAAATTTCTTTAGGACATTCTGCTTCACAAGCATAGGTATTGGTACAGTTTCCAAAACCCAGTTCATCCATCTTTGCCACCATGCTCTTGACACGATCTTTGGCCTCCACCTTGCCCTGTGGCAATAAGGCAAACTGTGAAACCTTTGCCGATACAAACAACATAGCTGACGCATTTTTACAAGCAGCAACACAGGCTCCGCATCCGATACAAGCAGCAGCATCCATTGCCAAATCAGCATTTTCTTTACTAATTGGAATTGCATTTGCATCGGGAACACCACCGGTAGTTGCAGAGGTATAACCCCCTGCCTGAATAATTTCATCAAAAGCTGAACGGTCAACAACCAAATCTTTAATTACAGGAAAAGGTTTGGCACGCCACGGCTCAACAGTAATAGTTTCACCACCTTTGAACTTACGCATGTGCAACTGGCAAGTAGTTGTTGCCTTTTGCGGGCCGTGCGGATGGCCATTAATAAACATACTACACATTCCACAAATACCTTCACGACAATCGTGATCAAAAGCAACCGGATCATCTCCTTTTTCAATGAGTTCATCATTTAAGATATCTATCATTTCAAGAAAAGAAGCATCCTCTGAAATATTGTGTACGTCATAATCTACAAATTGTCCTTTTGCAGTAGGACCAGCCTGACGCCATATTTTTAATTTGAGATCCATGTTTCGTTTTTTAAAGTTAAAAATTGTATTATCTGTTAAGCTGTCTTGTAGTTTCTGGTTTTAACCTCAATATTTTCATATTGAAGAACCTCCTTGTTGAGTCTCGGTTCTTGATCATCACCGGTATATTCCCAGGCTCCCACATACATAAAGTCCTTATCGTTACGCAAGGCTTCACCTTCAGGAGTCTGAAACTCTTCACGGAAATGACCACCGGCAGACTCTTCTCTGTGCAGTGCATCACGTGCCATCAACTCACCTAATTCAAGGAAATCAGCCAAACGAAGTGCCTTTTCAAGCTCAATATTAATTCCGTCTGTAGATCCTGGAACGCGAACTTTTCCCCAAAATTCCTTACGTAAAACCTGAATATCAGCAATAGCTTTTTTCAACCCTTCTTTATTACGAGCCATACCAACATAATCCCACATAATTAATCCCAATCTTTTGTGAAGCGCATCAACAGTTTCTGTACCATTCACCGACATCAGCTTTTGAATTCTTTCTTTTACCGCTTTTTCTGCGGCATCAAATTCTGGAGTATTGGTTGGAATTGCCCCCACTGTAATCTGATCGGCCAGATAATTCTGCATAGTATAAGGAAGAACAAAATATCCATCAGACAATCCCTGCATCAAGGCTGATGCCCCCAAACGGTTGGCACCGTGGTCAGAGAAGTTGGCTTCGCCACCCACAAACAAACCGGGAATATTGCTTTGCAATTCATAATCAACCCACAAACCACCCATTGAATAGTGAATAGCAGGATAGATCATCATTGGTGTTTCGTAAGGATTATCATCAACAATGCGTTCATACATGTCAAATAAGTTTCCATAACGAGCCTTAATAACATCTTTTCCTAAACGATTAATAGCATCTTTAAAGTCAAGGAAAACGGCCAGACCAGTATTTCCAACGCCATAACCGGCATCACATCTTTCTTTGGCAGCACGCGATGCAACATCACGCGGAACAAGGTTACCAAAAGCAGGATATCTTCTCTCCAAGTAATAATCTCTGTCTTCATCAGGAATATCTCTTGGCCTCAACTCACCTTTTTGCACTTTCTCAGCATCTTCTTTCTTTTTCGGCACCCAAATTCGTCCATCATTACGCAAACTTTCACTCATCAACGTCAGTTTAGACTGGTATGAACCGTGAACCGGAATACAAGTTGGGTGAATCTGCACATAACATGGATTTGCAAACCAGGCTCCTCTCTTGTATGCTCTCCAGGCAGCACTTCCATTAGAAGTCATAGCATTAGTAGACAGAAAATATACATTACCATAACCACCTGTAGCAAGCAACACGGCATGAGCACCATAACGTTCAACTTCACCGGTAAGCAGGTTTCTTGCAATAATACCACGGGCTTTACCTTCATCTGATATCACCAGATCAAGCATTTCGCGACGAGTGTATAACTTTACTGAACCACGTTTAATTTCTTTACTTAATGCTCCGTAAGCCCCTAACAGCAATTGTTGTCCGGTTTGACCCCGGGCATAAAAAGTACGCGAAACCAGTGCGCCACCGAAAGAACGGTTTGCCAGGTAACCCGAGTATTCACGAGCAAACGGAACTCCCTGTGCAACACATTGATCAATAATATTATTACTTACTTCAGCCAGACGATAAACGTTGGCTTCACGGGCACGGTAGTCGCCACCTTTGATTGTATCGTAAAACAAACGGTAGATCGTATCACCGTCGTTTGGATAGTTTTTAGCTGCATTAATACCTCCCTGAGCCGCGATACTGTGCGCACGGCGAGGGCTATCCTGAATACAGAAAACTTTTACATTGAAACCGAGTTCCCCCAAACTAGCAGCAGCAGCGCCACCTGCCAAACCGGTTCCTACAACAATAATGTCTATTTTACGTTTATTAGCAGGATTTACAAGGTTTTGATGTTCTTTATAAAGAGCCCATTTCTGAGCTAAAGGGCCGGCAGGAATTTTTGAATCTATCTTGGTCATAAGGCTATACAATTTTAAAGTAAATAAACAACGGAATAATTACAAAGCCCAGGGTAACAACAACTGAGTACACGCGACCGAAAGCATTAATAAAGCCCCAGTAAGTTTTGTTGTTCAGTCCTAAAGTTTGAAAAGCAGATTGGAATGCATGATCCAAATGGAAACCCATCAACAGGATCATTACCACATAAAAGGCAACATATCCGCTATGCTGGAATAAATTGATCACCAACTGCCCCATATCTTCTTCGCCCGATGGAGTTAAAGGAATTCCATTTCCAACCCACCCCATCTTAACAAAGAAAAAGTTAAACAAGTGAATCACAAGAAAGATAAAAATAACCATCCCCGTATAAATCATATATTTTGAAAAAGGAGACTGTTCCATCGCAGCACGTCTTTTGTAACCAGTTGGACGTGACATCCAGTTTTGGATCTGCAAAACAATGCCAAACACAATGTGTAAAGCAAAGCCTCCAAATAGAACCCATTGAAAAACCTGGATGAACCAGTTTGTTCCCATAAAATGCGCCCCTTCGTTGAACCAATCTTTATTAAAAAGGATCAACGAATTCAGTGCCAAATGGACTACCAAAAACGTCAACAAAAAAAGCCCCATCAATGACATGATAAGCTTTTTTGTGATGGAAGAATAATAAGGTTTGTTACTCATAACATCTAATTTTTACATAATGTATAACCCAGAAATATTTAATTTTGTATAATTCGTACAAAAGTATCAAAGTGTTCAGAATATCCCAAACGTTTGTTGTTAATTTATATCTAATATAAATATTGAATAAAATGCGCTACCAACCTATACCAAACAGGCTTTTCGTAAGAAACAGAAAAAATTTTATTGCACAGATGGAAGAGAATTCTGTAGCAATTTTCTTTTCAAATGACCAATCTCCCAGAAATGGAGATCAGTTTCACCCCTTTAGGCAACAGTCTGACTTTTTCTACCTCACCGGAATTGATCAAGAAAAGAGTATTCTTATTCTGGCTCCTAATTGTCCAAACAAAAATCTCAGAGAAGTTTTATTTGTTTTAAAAACCAATAAAATTATTGAAACTTGGGAAGGACATAAATACAGTAAAGAAGAAGCTACTAAAACTTCAGGAATTGAACACGTTTTCTGGATCGAGGATTTTGATGTTTCACTAAAAGAGGTGATGTCATTCATGAATAATGTTTATCTGAACGGAAATGAATACGCAAAATTCCTACCCGATGTGGAAACACGTGAAATTAGGCTTGGAAAAGAATTGAAAGCACAGTTTCCATTCCACAACTATCACAGATCTGCTCCATTGCTCACAAATCTGAGATTAATCAAAAGCAAAGAAGAAATCACTGTAATAAAAAAGGCATGCGAGATAACAAATAAAGCCTTCAGGCGTGTGCTTCGGAATACACAGCATGGCATGTTGGAGTTCGAAGTAGAAGCCGATATTTCCTACGAATTTATCAGAAACGGAGCTAACGGACATGCTTATTCTCCCATCGTAGCTTCGGGCAAAAATGCCTGTACCTTGCATTATGTGGAAAATGACAAAAAACTAAAGAAAGGTGATTTACTATTGATGGACTTCGGAGCTGAATATGCCAATTACAGCGCTGATCTGAGCCGAACCATTCCGGTTTCCGGAAAATTTACCCAACGCCAAAAGGATGTCTACAATGCTGTATTAAGAGTTATGAAGGAGATCAAAAAAATGTACATCCCGGGTAATACAATTCAGGATATTAATGACACTACTAACGATCTTATGCAGGAAGAAATGATAATGCTGGGTTTGTTTACAAAAGAAGAACTTGATAAACAACCTGATTTATACAAAAACTATTTTATGCACGGAACTGCTCACTTTATGGGATTGGATGTGCATGATGTAGGTTCAAAATTTGAACCCTTACAACCCGGTATGGTTTTAACCTGCGAACCAGGATTATATATTCAGGAAGAAAGTATTGGAGTCAGAATTGAGAATGATATTCTGGTTACAGAAAACGAACCTGAAGACCTGATGGTTGATTTCCCAATTGAAGTCGAGGAGATCGAAATGCTAATGAATGAATAACTTAACGACATAAAAATAAAAAACCGCTGCCTTACGACAGCGGTTTTTTTATGATCAGGGAAAAGACTATTCTTCTCCTGAGTAGTCGAGTGATGCCTGACGTTTGTAAAATCCATAGCGCCATTTTGCATTTTTCACAGCCTGATCCTGAAGTTCATTAGCTCTTTCGGGGAAGGCTTTCTTCAATGAGGTAAAACGAACTTCCTGGTTGTAGAAAGCTTTCAGTTTGTCAAAGTCAGGTTCTTTAGAGTCTAACTGGAACGGATTTTTACCTTCTTTTTCCAACAATGGGTTATAACGGTACAATGTCCAGAAACCTGATTCTACAGCTTCTTTTTCTTCATTCTGCGAGCGGGCCATTCCATTGCGCAAGCCGTGTGCAATACATGGAGAATACGCAATAATAAGTGATGGCCCGGGGAATTCTTCAGCTTCTTTCAAGGCTTTGAAGTATTGATTATAGTTAGCTCCCATCGCAACCTGAGCTACATAAACATAACCATAAGTCATATATATAGCGCCCAGGTCTTTTTTGCGAACTTCTTTACCTGCAGTAGCAAATTTAGCCACAGCACCTGTAGAAGTTGCTTTTGAAGCCTGACCACCTGTGTTACTGTACACCTCGGTATCCAGAACCAAAAGGTTCACATCTTCACCTGAAGCCAGAACATGGTCCACACCGCCGTATCCAATATCATAAGCCCAACCATCTCCACCAAAAATCCAAACCGATTTTTTAATCAGGTATTGCTCCAAATCCAATATTTCTTTGGCCAATTTATCGTCAGCACCTTTCAGCACTTCCACAACTTTTGCAGAAGCAACTTTAGAAGCTTCGCCATCTTCTTTAGTTTCAATCCATGCTTCAAAAGCTTCTTTTCTTGCATCATCAGTACCTTCATTCAAAGCTTCTTTCATCAAACGTTCAATACGTTCACGCATTTTATTAATACCGGTTGCCATCCCCAAACCATACTCAGCATTATCTTCAAACAAGGAGTTTGCCCAAGCCGGACCTTTGCCTTCAGCATTGGTTGTATAAGGTGTTGAAGGTGCAGAGCCACCATAAATGGAAGAACACCCTGTTGCATTGGCAACCATCATCCGATCACCATAAAGCTGGGTAACAGCTTTTACATAAGGAGTTTCTCCACAACCGGCACAAGCACCAGAAAATTCAAACAACGGAGTAGCAAACTGGCTGTTCTTAACATTAACAAACTTATCAACAGTGCCATCCAAAGTTTTATCTGCTACTTTATGAACCAGATATTCCCAATTTTCAACTTCAGCCATCTGAGTGTCGGTTGGCTTCATAATTAAAGCATTCTCAGGAGCCGGACATACATCAACGCAACTTCCACAACCCGTACAATCTAAGGCACTTACCTGAATACGGTACTTATAAGCTTTCAACTTGCCTTTAACTTCAAGGAATGACATACCCTCAGGTGCATTTTGTTCTTCCTCTTCGCTAACAAGGAATGGACGAATAGCGGCGTGAGGACAAACATAAGCACACTGATTACATTGAATACAATTGTTATCAACCCACTCAGGTACTTCAACAGCAATACCACGTTTTTCATAGGCTGCAGTTCCTTGTGGGAAGGTACCATCTTCGCGACCTAAGAAAGCACTTACCGGTAAATCATCACCTTTCAAAT
This sequence comes from Bacteroidales bacterium, assembly GCA_016936505.1. Lineage (GTDB taxonomy): Bacteria > Bacteroidota > Bacteroidia > Bacteroidales > F082 > Sulfidibacterium. The sequence continues at coordinate 103,242 of JAFGXS010000056.1, forward strand.
GGTCAATTGGTTTTACAACATTTCTTATAAACTCAGGAACATTTTCATCAACTTCAACCTTTTCATCTTTTAATTTAGCCCAAGCTTTGGGAACCTCAATTTTTGTAACTTCTCCACCGGCATCAACAGCACGATAGTTCATCTGAACAATATCATCTCCCTTACGCCCGTATGATTTCAAAATGAAAGCTTTCATTTTTTCTACAGCCTCATCGTAAGGAATAACTTCTGAAACTTTAAAGAATGCTGACTGCATAATGGTATTGGTTCTGTTACCCAAACCAATATCTGAAGCCATTTTGGTTGCATTAATAATGTAGAACTTAATATCGTGCTCGGCCAAATATCTCTTCATGGAGTTTGGAAGACGATTTTGAGTTTCTTCTTCATCCCAAATACTATTCAATAAAAAAGTACCTCCGTCCTTCAAACCATTCAGCATATCATATTTAGTAAGATATGATGGAACATGACAAGCTACAAAATCGGGTGTACTTACCAAATATGTTGAACGGATCGGATTATCACCAAAGCGAAGGTGAGATATGGTAATACCACCTGATTTCTTTGAGTCGTATGAGAAATAAGCCTGTGCATATTTATCGGTAGAATCTCCAATAATCTTGATTGAGTTTTTATTGGCTCCTACAGTTCCATCAGCACCCAAGCCATAGAATTTAGCTTCAAAAGTACCTTTATCTGAAGTACTAATTTCAGGAAGCAAAGGAAGTGATTTGAAAGTAACATCATCTACAATACCTAAAGTAAACTGATTTTTTGGTTCAGGTTGTTTCAGATTGTTGAACACAGCTACAATTTGTGATGGAGTTGTATCTTTTGAACTCAATCCATAACGTCCGCCAATTACAAGAGGTGCATTTTCTTTTCCATAAAATATTTCACGAACATCAAGATACATTGGTTCGCCATTAGCACCTGGTTCTTTAGTACGATCCAAAACAGCAATTCTTTTTACTGTATCAGGAAGTGCTTTCAGGAAATATTTTGTTGAGAACGGGCGATACAAATGTACAGCAACCATACCCACTTTTTCACCTTTATTATTCAAGTAGTCGATAGTTTCCTTAATGGTTTCTGTTACAGAACCCATAGCAATTACTACATTTTCTGCATCTTTTGCACCATAATAGGTAAAAGGATGATATTCGCGACCTGTAAGCTTTTTAATTTCCTGCATGTATTCTTCAACCATATCCGGAATCGGATCATAGAAACGGTTGGCAGCTTCACGAGCCTGGAAGTAAATATCAGGATTTTGAGCAGTACCACGGGTTACAGGATGCTCAGGATTCAAAGCATTATCTCTGAATCGTTTCAAATCTTCCCATGGGAATAAGTGTTCCAGATCTGCAACTTCAAAATACTCCACTTTTTGAATTTCGTGTGATGTTCGGAAACCATCAAAGAAGTGCATGAAAGGAATTCTTGAACGCAGTGATACAAAGTGTGGAATAGCTGCCAAATCCATTATTTCCTGAACACTACCGGTAGCCAGCATAGCAAAGCCGGTATTTCTGGCAGCCATCACATCGCTATGGTCACCAAAAATTGAAAGTGCCTGAGCAGCAAGACTACGTGCGCTAATATGAAATACTGCCGGTAATAACTCGCCGGAAATTTTATACATATTAGGAATCATCAGCAACAATCCCTGTGAAGCGGTAAATGTTGTTGTTAAAGCTCCAGATTGAAGTGATCCGTGCAGCGCACCTGAAGCACCCCCTTCTGATTGCATCTCAACAACTTCAACAGTTTCACCGAAAATATTTTTTCTATTGAAAGCGCCCCACTGGTCAACATATTCAGCCATAGGGGACGAAGGTGTAATCGGATAAATTGCTGCAACTTCACTAAACATATAAGCAACATGTGCTGCTGCATAGTTACCATCACAAGTAATAAATTTTTTCTTTCCTTTCATCTTAATCAGTTTTAGATATGATCAATTTTATCGAAAACGCTGTTTTAAACACATTAATTTTGGTTCAAAACAAACATATTAAACTACAAATCAGTTAGATACAAAACCAAAGAACGATACTTTTTTGGTGTAGCAAAAGTACATATTTTATTTGCTTTGATATTTACCACATTGGTTAATATAGCTTTCAAAATGCCAATTTATAACGATTATAGATTATATCGTTTGTGGCAAAAAATAGGGCAAAATCCTCAATTTCAAGGATGCTTATTAAAAAGTGTATTATCTTCGCGTAAAAAATTTTTTGCCATGGACATGAAGACAAAATACCTGGGACTGGAACTTAAAAATCCCATTATTGTTGGTGCCAGCAACCTGGTTACTGATGTTAAAATGTTAAAGAAACTGGAAGAAGCCGGTGCTTCTGCCATTGTTTACAAATCACTATTTGAAGAACAAGTAAATCTTGAGAACCTTTCTTTATCTGAAGGTCTTACCGAATATGATGAACGAAATGCTGAAATGACATCAATTTTTCCGCATGATATGTATGAAGCAGGTCCGGAAGAATTCTTAATGCATTTTAAAGAGGCCAGAAAAGCAGTTTCCATCCCCTTGATTGCCAGCTTAAATGCCGTTTATGACGACACGTGGTACCTATGGGCCAAAAAACTTGAGGAAGCCGGTGCTGATGCTTTAGAACTAAACTTCTATAACACAGCCAATGAATTTGATTTAGAAGGGAAAGCTATTGTTAGTGAAGAACTTGACATTATTGAAGGAGTTAAGAAAGCTGTTAAAATTCCCGTTAGTGTTAAGCTGAGCTATTTTTACACCAATCCATTATACGTATTAAGTGAAATGGACAAAAAAAATGTAGATGGCTTTGTAATGTTCAACAGACTTTTCCAGCCTGACATTAATATTGACACACAGAAAATGCAATTTCCTTATAACTTAAGTACCCCACAGGATAACCGTGTGGCTATTCGTTATGTTGGAATGCTTTACAACAATGTAAAAGCCAGCTTATGTGCCAATACAGGCATTTTCTCCGGAGAAGATGTTATAAAAATGGTATTAGCCGGTGCCGACGCTGTTCAGGTTGTTAGTGCTATTTACAAAAATGGCCCGCAACAAATTACCCAGATGCTTGAAGACATCGAAATCTGGATGGCAAACAATCAGTACAAAAACATCAACGACTTTAAAGGATTACTTTCTATGAAAAACATTAATGATCCTTTTGCATATAAGCGAGCTCAGTATGTTGATATCCTGATGAAATCGGGAGAAATCTTCAAACAGTATCCTGTGATTTAGTTTGATTATTCCTAAAACATAAAGCTGTTCAGATTGAGCAGCTTTTTTTATTGTGAAAAAGACACATATACAAAGTATTCACATGTATATTACGTATTTTACTTAATTTTCTAAGTAAACCGCTTAAATTACTGTCTTCTAAAGCATAATTCATTTTATTCACCTTAAATTAGGCATCTGATAAATCAAAAAAATCCAAAAAATTATGGCAAAGTATGAACAACAGGTAAATGACTTTATGGCTAAGGTCATTGCAAAAAATCCGGGTGAAGTTGAATTTCATCAGGCAGTACACGAAGTGGTTGAATCTTTAGTTCCGTTTATTGAAGAAAATCCTCAATATAAGGAAGCAAAAATTCTTGAACGCATGGTTGAACCTGAAAGAGTAATTTTATTCAGGGTACCCTGGTTGGACGACAAAGGAAAAATCCAGATCAATCGGGGATTTAGAATAGAAATGAATAGTGCTATTGGTCCATACAAAGGAGGACTCCGCTTCCATCCTACTGTTAATCTTGGTGTACTAAAGTTTTTAGCTTTCGAGCAGGTATTTAAGAACTCTCTGACCACTTTACCGATGGGTGGAGGAAAAGGTGGTTCTGATTTTGATCCTAAAGGAAAATCTGACAACGAGGTTATGCGTTTTTGCCAAAGTTTCATGACTGAATTACAGCGTCATATTGGCCCGAATACTGACGTACCTGCCGGAGATATTGGTGTTGGCGGTCGCGAAATTGGCTTCTTATACGGTCAATACAAAAGATTAAGAAATGAATTCACCGGTGTTTTAACAGGAAAAGGGTTAGAATGGGGAGGCTCACTGATTCGTCCCGAAGCTACAGGTTATGGGGCAACCTATTTTGCAGAAGAAATGCTCGGGACCAAAGGTGATTCTTTAAAAGGTAAAATTGTTGCTATATCAGGTTCCGGAAATGTAGCTCAGTATGCTTCAGAAAAAGTAACTGAACTTGGAGGGAAGGTAGTTACACTTTCCGATTCAACAGGATATATTTACGATCCTAATGGTATTGATGCTGAAAAACTAGAATTTGTACTCCATCTGAAAAATATTAAAAGAGGTCGTATTAAAGAATATGCAGATAGATATGGTGTAGAATACCATGAAGGTAAACGTCCGTGGGAAGTTAAATGTGATGTTGCCATGCCATGCGCAACACAAAACGAAGTAAATGAAGAAGATGCTAAAATGCTTGTAGCTAATGGTTGTTATGTAATAAGCGAAGGTGCGAATATGCCATCAACTCCAGATGCTATTTTAGTATTTCAGAAAAACAAAATACTTTATGCTCCGGGCAAAGCGGCAAATGCTGGTGGTGTTGCTGTTTCCGGCCTGGAAATGAGTCAAAATTCCATGCGTTTGAACTGGACTCGTGAAGAAGTTGACAGTAAACTGCAAAAGATTATGAAAGACATCCATGCCGCATGCGTTAAATATGGAAAAGATGGTGATTATATAAATTATGTCAATGGTGCAAACATTGGTGGCTTTGTGAAAGTTGCCGATGCCATGCTTGCACAGGGTTTGGTATAATATTTTACAGCTTATTCTATGAAGGCAGCCTGATGTAATCAGGCTGCCTTTTTAATATACGAATGCATAGTAAAAATCATATAATTTATTACTCCGTTAAACATCTATAAAAAATCTCATTTTTTTATTTATACTCATTTCAAATAACCAAAAAATGTTATTTTTGCTGTGATTTTTCGAACACTTAAATGAATATAGATATGATTATAGATAAAGATACAGTTGCTACAATAGCATACAAAATACTTCTAGAAAGCCCAGAAGGAGAAGTTATTGAATCAGTAAGCGAAGCAAATCCAAGAGAACTTATTTTTGGTAACGGTCAGTTAATTGCAGGTTTTGAAAACGATTTAATGAATCGGGGAATTGGTGATTTTACTTTTGAAATTAGTCCTGATCAGGCTTTTGGCCCCGTTCGCTTTGAGCTCCAAGTTCCAGTTCCAAAGGAGGCTTTTATGGACAATGGTTCTCTTCGAGAAGATTTACTTATTGTTGGGAATTCAATTAATATGCTTGATGATGCTGGTCGTCAGGTTAAGGGTGTAGTAGTAGAAATTAACGACACAGACGTATTAATGGACTTTAACCATCCTTTGGCAGGTAAAACATTGTTTGTTTCAGGAAGTGTATTTTCTATCAGAACAGCTACTGAATATGACCTCACTCCTTCCTATGGAAGTTGCGGTTGTGGTTCATGCGGCTGCGGAAGCGGTCACGGACATGATCATCACAGTGAAGGCGATTCTTGCTGCTCTGATGAAGAAGGTTGTGAAGCTTGTGGAACCACTCCTAAGCATGAGAATCAAGGTGTTTTATAAACTACATTTTTTTATTATCTGAAAATCTTTAAACTATCTAAAGCCTGTTGATACTTTTCTGCATTTAACTCCTGTTGGCGATTTGTATTGGCAAAAACATGATATCCTGAAAAATCATCCTTTGCACAGAAGTATAAAAATTTAGTTTTAGCCGGATTCAAAACAGCTTCAATAGAAGCAATTGATGGAATACAAATAGGTCCCGGGGGTAAACCCCGATGCCGATAAGTATTGTAAGGTGAATTTACTCTTTTTTGAGCATTCAGAACCCTGCGAATAGAATAGTCTCCCAAAGCAAATACAACTGTAGGATCAGCCTGCAAACGCCACCCTTTATCAAGCCTGTTCAGATATACCGAAGCTATAACAGGCATCTCGTCAACCTTGTTGGTTTCTTTATCAATAATGGAGGCAAGAATGGATACCTTCTCCGGAGTCAGCCCAAGTGTATCGGCCTGATCACGTCTCTGTTTGTTCCAGAATTTTTCATACTCTTTGTGCATTCGATCTACAAAAGCAGCTGGAGTTATTGTCCAAAAAAACTCATAAGTGTTTGGGATAAACATTGACGGTATTGTTGACTTATTAAATCCCAATTTTGCTATGTAGCTACTATCTGACAGCAACTTCACTAAAGCCAAAGAGTCAGGCTCAATCTGGCGGCCAATAATACCGGCAAGTTGATAAATATCCCGAACATTATTAAAAGTTAGATCAACCGGAGTTTGTCTTCCCGAACGAAACATTTCAACAAGTTCTTTATTGTTCATTTTTGGTCTGATCAAGTAATGTCCTGGCTTAACTAATGATGGCAGTTTTTTCTGTTCAGCCCACCAAACAAAATTCTTACGATGAATAATGATCCCTTTCGAATATAAAATACCCTTCAAATCTTTAAAATCAGAACCTGTCGGAACGTTGACTCCTACAGGTTTTCCTTCGGGAGTCCAAACATTAGGCTCATAAATAACCGTATACAAATAATAACCAATACCCGATAAAATAATAATCAACACAACCAGAAACCTCCTGAAAAATTTAACAAAAGGTCGATTAGGTTTCTTACTGGGTGTATATCTTGAAATATATTGCGCCATAATCCTTTTTCTTCACTTTATTATATACTTCAACGTAATCTTTGTAATAAATATTCTCCCATAAAATTCCCATTATGATCAATATTCCATTGCTTCTTTAAACCTGAAATCTCAAAACCATGTTTTTTAAATAAATTCAGGCTTGCCAAATTATCCTCCTCGATATTGCAGAAGATCTGATTCAAATTTAAATGATTAAAAGCATATTCCAGCAAAAGTTCTAAAGCAGAATCGCCATAACCCCTATTTTTATATGTCTGACCAACAACAATTCCAACTCCTGCCCTTTTGTTTAAAATATCAATCTCGAATAAATCAATAGCACCAACAGGTGTATTCACTCTTTTGTCTTCAATAATCAATCGTAATTGCTGGGTTGAAAAAATATCTTGACGATTTTGAGAAAAAACATATTGTTCAATTTCAAACCTGGAATAGGGAGCTAATGTTTGCGTAATATGCCATAATCCGGAATTATTCTCCAGATCAAATAAAAAATCTACATCATGTGGCTCAAGAGCTCTCAATTTTATATCTGAATTTTCAAGCATATCGCTGCAAATTTCATCATTTCCTCTAAAAAAACAAATCATTTCACCTTAAATGTTCGCTCAAAAACAAAAGAAATCTTAAAAACATCTGTCAGTATCTTACAAGGCATGATTTTTGTTTTATGTTTCACAATATTTCATGAGAAATATGTACCTTTACATTTAGGTATTGCGTTCTTGATTGTTATCTGAAAAATCAGACAACAAGATTATTTTTCAATAATTAAAATTTAAAACCATGAGTGACCGTTGTTCAAATTCAGGATTTGCCTTCTTTTCAGGCATGATTGTCGGAGCCGCTGTTGGAGCTTTAGTCGGACTCCTTTACGCCCCGGAAACTGGTGAAGAAACCCGCAGAAAAGTTAGCGAAAAGACTAAGGAAATTTCAGATGAATTACTTGATCAGTTTGATGATCTGAAAGACAATGTCAACGAAATTCTGACAGAAGTTAAAAAAACAGGAAATCAGGTAGTTGAAGACATTAAAAAACCTTTGAAAAAAGGATAATTTATGTTTAAAATATGGAACCAACGCCAGACAGACGGAGATCTGTGTGGTGTTGGTTTGCTTTTTGCGTATTTAACCTAAAACTAATGGAGAAAAGCAATTTTAAAGCACCTGTAAAAGAAACAATCGACGAAGTAAAAAAGTACATCGACCTTCAACTGGAATACAACAAAGTTGTAACCAGAAGAAAATCCGGTGACACTATAGGCCAGGTTTTACTGCTTGCAGTTGTTGGCTTTGTATTTGTATTTATTCTTCTTTTCCTGTCGTTAGCATTTGTTAATTGGTACGCCACACACGTTGGCAATTACACGACCGGCTTTCTAATCATTGCCTTATTTTATCTTTTTCTTGCATTAATTGTCTTTGCTTTTAAGGATGCACTAATTTTCTCTCCCTTGAGAAAATACTTGGCCAAAAACTTTTCAAGTAAAGAAGAACAAGATTTTTTCTCAGGAACGGTTAATGCCTCACCTCAGGCTACAAAAAAGTATATTGAGTTTTTACAAAAGGAAAACAGAAAACAAGAAAATGTACTCCAGAACCATTTCAAGAATCTGGAACAACAACTCAACTGGGTTAATATTGCAAAAAATGCAGCTTCATCAATTATTCAGAATCTTTCTACAACTACAATGATGATAAAAGCTGCTTATGAATTTGGCAAAAAACTCACTTCCGGAAAAAAGAAAAAGAAAATGCTAAAAGATAAAGACGAATAATTAAACCGTCATTATATCTTTTTCTTTGGACTCAAACAAGTGATCTACTTTTAGTGTGTACTTATCAGTTAATTTTTGAATTTCGTCAACCAGCCTTTTAGTCTCATCCTCAGGCATCCCATCCTTTTCTAATTTCTTGGCTTCATCGTTGGCATTTCTACGCACATTCCTAATTCCAACTTTCGACTCCTCTACTACATGTTTTGCACGTTTAACAAGGTCCAAACGTCGCTCTTCAGTAAGCGGAGGCACATTAATTCTTAGCTGCATCCCTTCATTGCTGGGATTAAAACCCAAATTCGCATTAAGAATAGCTTTCTCTATTTCATGAATAACACTCTTATCAAAAGGCTGAACAACAATTGAATGGGCATCAGGAGTATTGATATTTGCCGTTTGCTCAATGGGAGTCATAACTCCGTAATACTCAACTTTAACACCCGCCAACATACCAGGTGAGGCTTTTCCGGCTCTAATTTTCTGAAATTCAAATTCAAGATGCTGAATTGCATGTTGCATACTTTCTTCAGCTTCTTCAAGAACTAAAATTGCTTCGTCAGTCATTTTATTTTCAATTTTTAGCTACAAATCTAACATTTTAAGCGGTCGTTCTAACACCGATTGCGATTTTTTGGATTTTAATCGAACCAGAAAACCTATCTCGTTTAGCCCTAAACAAATTTAAAAATTAATGTATTTTTGCCTTAAAAGTAATCATCATGGAAGTCGATTCGGTAGTTGCACTCAATAACGTGTCTGTTTTTCAAAAAAACAAACTTGTTTTGTCTAATGTTAGTTTAAATGTAAACAGAAGTGAGTTTGTTTATTTGATTGGAAAAACAGGAAGTGGCAAATCCAGCCTGCTTCAAATGTTGTATGCAGAGTTGCCGGCTCAGGGAGATGATGCCGACGTTTGTGGATATGATTTAAAGAAAATATCAAAGAAAAAAGTTCCTTTTTTACGAAGAAAACTGGGTATTATTTTTCAGGATTATCAACTTCTAAGTGATAGGTCCGTATTCGAAAATCTAAAATTTGTTCTAAAAGCAACCGGTTGGAAAGACAAAACGGAAATCAACAACCGGATACTAGATGTTTTATCTGAGGTTGGACTTGTAGGTAAGATAAATGCTTTACCTCACCAACTTTCAGGAGGTGAACAACAAAGAGTAGCAATAGCAAGAGCAATCCTCAATAAGCCTGAATTAATACTGGCTGATGAACCTACAGGAAACCTCGATCCGGGTACTTCCAATGAAATAATCAGACTTTTAAGTAAAATTTGTGAAGACGGAACCTCGGTTCTTATGGCAACTCATAATTACAACCTGATACAAAAGTTTCCACACAGAATAGTAAAATGTGAGGAAGGCTCACTACTCGATTCAAATAACTAAAGGCTAAAGAAACTTTTCATATACTTTCTTCAACAGAACTGATTCCTTTTCCCAATTCAGTTCCTCACTGGCTTTGATAGCATTCTTTCTCCATTCGTCCATTTGATCCGAATCTGCCAAAACAACATTTATTTTCTCAGCAATGTCTACAGGAATGTGGCTTGGAATGATAATTCCTACATTATATTTTTCGATCACATTTTTTAATTCCGGTAAGTCAGAAACCAAAACAGGGATTCCTGCATGTAAATAATCAAACAGCTTATTGGGCAGGCTATACAAATAATTCAGTGAAATCCCTTTATCCATTGACAAACCGAGATCTGAAGCCGCTGTATATTTCATTAATTCAACATATGACATACGGGGCAAGAAAGTCACTTTCGATTTCAGTTTCAATTCTTTTACACGGTCCCTCAAGATTTGAAATACATCACCGCCACCAATAATCAGCAAAAGGACATCATCAACAAATTGCATGGCTTCAACCAGTTCTTCTGCTCCTCTCTGCACATTAATTCCCGAACCCTGCAAAATCAATATTTTCTTATCTTCAGGCAAACCAAGCTCCTTACGGTCACTAATTCCAATTGATACACTCTCCGGAACATTCCTCACTACTGTCATTTGAACACCGTATTCCTGAAAATACAAATCAGCAATAGACTGATTGACAGTAAATGAATCTTTAACTTTTGGCAAAAAAAAACGCTCAATCTTTTTCCATACACCTCTTTTAAATGGATGATCCATAAGCTCCGGAACACCAGTAAAGTATTCATGCGAATCGTAAACCAAAGGAATATTTTTTATCCAGGAAACAATTGAGTTCGGAGCCAACGTATCTAAATCATTAGAAACCAACAAATCAGCACGACTAAACAGTAACAAAAAAAATAAACGAAAATGATACTCAAAATAAAATACAGGCCCTTTATCAAAAAGCAACCTCATTCTTTTGGTTTTATAATGTCTGAGATTCATTACCGGACTACTTTTTCTTTTCCTTCCTACCAGCAGCACATCAAATCCCATATTTGTCAATGTTTTGCATACTTTATGAACACGTTGATCAGTGACTAAATCATTGGTTACTGAAATAATGACCTTCTTTTTCATATTCTGATGCAAAAATTAACTGCAATTGCCAAAGATATAAAGGTTTTACGGTTCCTTTACCGCACATCATTATTTTATAAATCCAAAGTGGTATTCTTTTTATCTTTGCCCCGATATTAAACTTCGCTTAATGAAAAAATTTTCCCGCGTTTTAGCTTATACACTTCCATACTGGGTCCCAACCTTGTTGAATATCATTTTTAATCTGCTTACTGTTTTATTTTCGCTGTTCTCTTTTGCACTTCTGATCCCTTTTCTGAACCTATTATTTGGAATAAATGAATTGGTCACAGTAAGACCCGATTTGCATTTCAGCACAAAATCAGCACTCAACTACCTGAACTATTATGTGAGCCAGATAATAAGTCAGTACGGGAAAATTGAAGCATTGATTTTTATCTGCGGAATCATTCTGGCATCCTTCCTACTGAGAAACCTGGGACGTTTTTTTGCCATGTATTTTATAGCTACAACACGAACCAAATCCATTCAAGATATTCGAAACGATATTTATTCAAAACTCACCATACTTCCTCTGTCTTTTTACTCTAAAAGAAAAAAAGGCGATCTCATGTCACGTATCACAACTGATGTGCAGGAAATTGAGGTTTCCATCATGAACTATCTTGAAATGATTTTTCGTGATCCGATTACCATAATTGCTTATCTGGCTTTTATGATCAGTATGAGTTTCAAATTAACACTCTTTGTATTACTAGTTTTACCACTGGCAGGACTCATCATCGGCCTAATTGGAAAGAGCCTGAAACAACAATCTAAAGAGGTTCAAAACAGGTTTGCCGATCTCATGGCTCTTATTGACGAATCCATCAGCGGATTAAGAATTATTAAAGGGTTCAATGCAATAAATTATTTTAACAATAAGTTCCAGTCAGACAACAAAGTTTACAGAAAAAAACTGGTTAAGGTTTACAGAAAAAGAGATTCTTCTTCACCTGTAAGTGAATTTCTTTCATCAATTATCATTGTTATTGTACTTTGGTTTGGTGGTCAGATGGTGTTGTCATCCGGTCATGAAATTCAGGCTGCTGATTTTATTACATATATTGTTGTTTTTTCACAGATTATGACCCCTGCAAAATCGTTAACACAGAGCTATTACAGTATTCAAAAAGGGATAGCTTCAGCTGAGCGGGTTTTTGAAATTCTTGATGCAGATGAAGTAATTGAAGAAAAAAAGAATGCTTTACCTATCAAATCTTTTACTAAAGAACTTCAATTTGATCAGGTTTACTTTAAGTACGATACCGATTGGGTTCTACAGGATATTAATCTTAAGATTCCAACCGGGCGAATGATTGCTCTTGTTGGCGAATCAGGTGGCGGAAAATCAACCATTGTCGACTTAATTCCACGTTTTTATGATGTGAGTAAAGGGAAGATTCTGCTTGACGGTATAGACATTAGAGGCTACAAAATTAATGACCTTAGAGGTTTAATGGGTATAGTTTCACAGGAAAGTGTATTATTCAATGACAGTGTATTCAACAACATTGCTTTTGGTATGAAGAATATTTCTCAGGAAGCTGTAGAACAAGCTGCAAAAATTGCCAACGCTCATGATTTCATTATTAAAATGGAAGATGGTTATCATACCAATATCGGCGATCGAGGTGTAAAACTCTCAGGAGGACAGCGACAACGATTAAGTATTGCACGCGCCGTACTTGCTGATCCGGATATTTTAATTCTTGATGAAGCAACATCAGCACTGGATACCGAATCTGAACGTCTGGTTCAGGATGCTCTATCCAAAATCATGAAAAACAGAACAACACTGGTTATTGCCCACCGCCTTTCAACTATTCAAAACGCCGATGAAATAGTTGTGATCCAAAAAGGAAAAATTGTTGAACGTGGTACACATAAAGACCTGGTCAGATTAGATGGTTTTTACAACAGACTTCAAAAGATGCAGTCGTTTTCTTAAATTACTTTAGTTTTTTCGCCATCTGATGATAATAATCAGCATTTTTTTTATCGCTTAAACGGGCATAAACATCACCCAGATAAACAGCAACTTTAGCTGATGGTTTTAAATTATACAAGGGCTGAAAATAATCCAGCGATTTCTTAAAATTAACAGTTATCACTTTATATACCTTAAGCAAATGAGCATATTGCGCATTAGTCCGGTTGGCTGCATACGCTTTATTTTCTGCCTGATAAGAATTTTCTGCTAACCAAAAATAATATTGCCCCAGAAATTGCAGTGCAGGAATATTTTTCCGGTCTTTTTTTACCAAATCTTCAGCTAAAGGAAAAGCTTCTTTATCCATATTTAGGCCAATATAAATTTTTAACAACCCAGTCTGATATTCAGGATTTGTTTTTACATCAGACAAAATATTTGGCCAAAGCTTAAGACCTTGATCCCAGTTTTCGCTTTCAACATAGGTTAAGAAAAGTCTGTCGCGATTATTTATAATATTTTTCCCATTAGGATAATTCTTTACATAATATTCCAAAGCATCAATTTCTTTCGAAAGATTATCTATTTTATGGTAAATCTGAGCCAAAAGATTATATGTAGTTTCATTTTTTGAAACTGAATACCTGGCTGCCTCCAGATATTTCTGAGCCAGATCCATTTTCCCTAATTTAAAGGCAGCAATGCCCGCCTTAGTATAATACGGACATTGTTCTACCTTATTCCTGCGTTCATATTTTACGATCTCTTTTGACCATATTTTTAAAGCTAATTCATAATTTCCAGCATTATAAGCATCCTGTCCTTTATCTTTAGCCTGAACAGGCTGTGCTAAAACAACAGACATAAAGAATACAAGCAATAAAGAAAATATCTTATTCAGTTTCATGTAACAAAGTTTTTCTGTGAAAAGCCGCAAAAATAGGATAAATTCAAAGAACTGAATATTAAAAAAAGATAAAGCAGAAGAGTTTTGTCGATAATTCAGCTATAACCTGTGTTTCGATTTATTTGCAAAACGCCTTGTATTTTAATGCACAAATAAGGTAATTAACTTTGAAAAGTTTATTTTTGCATAAAATTTTCAAACATGGATTTAAGCAAGATTTTATCAATTTCAGGAAAAACAGGTTTGTATAAACTTGTAGGCGAAGCAAAGAGTAACCTAGTAGTTGAATCTATTCCGGATGGAAAAAGAACCCCTGCATTTCCTCACGAACGCATTAGTTCTTTACAGGAAATAAGTATCTACACCACAAACGGAGATGCTCCTTTGTTAGATGTTTTGAAAAAAATTTACGAAATACAAGAAGGAAAAACAGTTGACTCTGTAAAGAAAATGGACTCAAAAGCCATAAAAGCACTATTTGAAAAAGCACTTCCCGACTACGATCAGGATGCTGTTTATGTATCCGATATGAAAAAGGTGTTTAACTGGTATAATATTCTATTGTCAGGTAACTTATTGGAATTTATTGAAGAAGAGCAGGCAGATGAAACAGAAACTACTGCCAAAGACAAGGCTTAAAACAGATTATGTTTTATAAATCTGTCATACGACCACTTCTTTTCAGATTTGCCCCTGAATTCATTCATCATTTTGTTTTTGTTAGCCTGAAAATATTCTTTTCTATACCAGGCCTAAGTGGTTTGTTGCGTTCATACTGCCTGCCCGATCACAAATCCTTGAAGAAAGAATTGCTTGGGATAAAGTTTGACAGTCCGGTGGGTATTGCAGCAGGGTTTGACAAAAATGCACAGCTTTATAAACAAATGTTTTCACTGGGATTTGGTTTTATTGAGGTCGGGACTGTAACACCAGAAGGCCAAATAGGAAACCCAAAGCCCCGACTTTTCAGGCTCCCTTCCGACAAAGCATTAATCAACAGAATGGGATTTAACAACGCAGGTTACAAAGCTGCTGTTCAAAGACTTTCTCATCGCAATCCAAAAGAACCTGTGGGTGGGAACCTCGGGAAAAACACCTGTACACTTAACAATGTTGCCGTAGAAGATTATGCCTTACTCTTTGAAGAGTTATTCAATTCTGTTGATTATTTTGTGGTGAATGTTAGCTGTCCCAACATTAGCGACCTTAAAGAATTACAGGATCAGAAGGCACTGGTAGAAATTCTCGAAAGCCTGCAATCCATCAACAACAATAAACCAAAACGGAAACCTGTTTTACTGAAGATATCTCCCGACTTAAACAATAAACAGCTCGATGAAGTAATTCAGATAGTAGATCAGACAAAGATAGACGGTGTTGTTGCTGTCAATACTACAATCACAAGAAACAACCTCAAGGCCGCTTCCTCAAAAATCAAATTGATTGGAAACGGTGGTTTAAGTGGAAAACCCTTACAAAAAAGAGCTTTGGAAGTAGTCCGCTACCTCTCAGAAAAATCAAACAAATCCTTTCCTATAATTGGTGTAGGCGGCATTTTTACACCCGATGATGCTTTGGCAATGTTAGAAGCAGGTGCTGATCTAATTCAGGTTTATACAGGCTTCATTTATGAAGGACCTTTTATTGCCCGAAGAATCAACAAAGCCATTATTAAAAACAGCCTTTCTAAGCTATAAACTCTTGAAGAACCAGATGAACTGAATATTTTTCCAGTACATTTGGACAATGAAACACAGATATTCCAAACTTTTTGTACTCATTATCCTTTTTGGCTCACTAGCATTAAGCGCCCGTGGTCAATACTATATCACCGGACAAGAGCCACATTCTACGCAATGGATGCAGATCAGAACTCCAAAGTTTCAAATAGTTTTTCCACAAGGATATGATTCTATTGCCAGGCTTTATATCAGCTATTTAAAGATTTCTTCACCCTATACCAAATCTCCTTATTTAAATAAAGTAAGACCCGTCACAATTGTTTTGCACGAACAAAGTGTTTATTCTAATGCCTTTGTGAACCCTGCACCATTGCATGCTGATTTTTTCGATATGCCATCGCAGGAAATCTATCCTCAACGTTGGGCAAAACAACTTTCGTTACATGAATACCGTCATGTGGTGCAAATGAACATGATGCGTTCAGGATTTGGCAAGCTTGTATACCTACTTTTAGGGCAACAAGGAAGTGCTTTGCAATTTTCAGGACTTCCCCTTTGGTTCATTGAAGGTGATGCCGTTTACAATGAAACAATACATAGTAACAGTGGCCGTGGAAGGACTCCAGACTTTGTCTATATGCTCAAGGCTCAGGTTCTCGACAAAAAGATTTATCCCTATGATAAGGCACAATTTGGTTCGTATAAAAATTTTGTTCCCGATCATTATACTTTGGGATACCAACTGGTGTTGAACGGAATTAATCATTATGGAATTAATCTATGGAAACAAACAATTAATAATGTTGCCCATCGCCCGTACCTCATCTTTCCTTTTACAATTAAAATGCACCAGACAACAGGAAAAGGAAATGCCGGATATTACAAAAGAACACTTAGACAGCTTAAATCTGAATGGCAGAAACAAGACATCCTTTTCCGTCCTGATCCGTTCCATATCATTAAAACCAATAACAGATTATACAGCAACTATCTTTTTGTAAACCAAACAAAATACGGCCTTATATTCGAAAAATCCGGGTTAGACAATATACATCAGTTTGTAATGATTGATAAGAAAGGTAAGGAAAATACATTGTTTACTCCCGGCTACGACTTTAACGAATCTCTATCGGCAAATGATAGCCTTCTACTATGGAACGAGATGACATTTGATCGGCGCTGGAGCAACAGAGATTACTCAGATTTGTATGTCTTCAACTATATCTCTGGAAAGAAAGAAAGATTAACTTATCATCAACGTTTATTTGCTCCGGCACTCTCGCCTGATGGGAAAACCATTGTGGCCGTTTCTGTGGATGAGAAACAACACTATTCACTTTATTTCTATGATCTGACTAGCCATAAACTGACACACAGTTTCAGCACTTCAAACAATTTATTCTTTATGACACCCAGGTGGTCGGCGGATGGGAAAAAAGTTGTTGTTACTGTTTTAGGTGATAACGGGAAATCTATTTTTCTGATCAATACTCTAAACTGGGAACACAAACAGGTTCTTCCGTTTTCTTTTACAGAAATAAAAGAACCGGCAGTAAAAAATAACTGGCTTCTGTACACAGGCACATACGAGGGAAAAGATAACCTTTACGTTATCAATCTAAAAGATAATCATTCTTACAGGTTATTTAATGCCAGATTTGGGGCCAGAAATGCTACGTTTTCTGACGACGGCCGTAAAATTTACTTTTCAGAATATACTGCAAATGGGTTCAAACCTGCATATTTAAATTTTGATACAAAAACTCTAATTCCTTTCAATACGAACCAACGGTACTTCTATCCTATTGACAGCCTGGTTCATAAAAAAACATTTATACTTGACGACACTGTTTTACCCATGCAAAACTATCCTGTCAGAAAATACTCACGTTTAAAACATTTATTCAATCCATACAGTTGGGGCCCTTTCAGTGTTAATATGAGTAATTATCAAATTAGTCCGGGATTTTCTGTTCTTTCACAAAACAACTTAAGTACAGCAGTTACTACTTTAGGTTACCAGTACAACTTGAACGAACAACGCGGACTTTGGAACTTTTCATTTGATTACTACGGCTGGTACCCTGTTGTTGGAATCAATGTATCCACCGGAAACAGAGTAAATGCAGCAATTGTAAACAATACTATTTTACCCTTGCACTGGAATGAAACACAAATAACCGCAGAAATTAAAGTCCCTTTGAATCTGACCCATGGAAAATGGATCAGAGGAATACAGCCATATTTTGGTTATAACATACTATTTAGAAAAGTGCTCTCACCTGATACCTTATCTTTTTCAAATCCAAACATTTCAACACTCTCTTACCAGTTGTATTGGTATAACCAATCCATAAAATCGACACGTGATATTTATCCACAGTGGGGACAAAACATTTGGATAAATTTTCAGCATACACCTTTCGAACCTTTTCTTGCAACACAATTTGAGATCCAATCCCGATTGTATTTTCCGGGAATCCTGATACATCACAGTCTCTTTTTCTATGGCGGGTTCGAATCTCAGTCGAAAGATTACTTTTTCCAAAACCACATTTCAATTCCGAGAGGTTATAACAACCTGTATTTCATACGTTATTTTACTTTCCAGTCAAATTACACTTTTCCTGTTGCTTATCCCGATTTAAACCTGCCTGAAGTTTTTTACCTGAAGCGTCTTTACGCCAATGTGTTTTATGATTATATGAAGACTTATAATCTTATTGAACGTCAATTCAGCAGCGCAGGTATTGAATTGTATTCTGACTGGAACTTTGTCAGCCTATTTCCTAACCTTTCGCTGGGTGTGAGATGGAATTATCGGCTCACAGAAAAAAGCAGTACCTTTGACTACCTTTTTCAAATAAGTTTTTAGCGACATAACAGATAAAAACATGATCTACTCCATAATTAAATTTCTGATCACGGTTATTTCAATCATGATTATCGGCGGATTACTTCCGGGTGTTCGCATCAAAGGCTCCAGCTTTATAACTGCAACTTTAACAGCAATTATAATTGCAGTGCTAAATTATCTGATATATCCGTTTATGGTAATTATTACCCTGCCTGTTACATTTCTTACCTTTGGTTTATTCCTGCTGGTTTTAAATGCTTTGATCATACAAATTGCATCATGGATTGTTCCAAACTTTGAAGTAGACAGCTTTGGCTGGGCCTTCTTTTTCGGATTGCTTCTGAGTATTATTACCTTTTTTTTGGAAACCTTTATTTTTCCCATTGGTGTTTTCGCATAAAATATCTCATTCAAAACACCCTAAAACAAATCTTTTGCCGTTTTAGCTTCGGAAACAGAATAACATATGTGGTCTTTATTTAAAAAAGAAATTCGCAGCTTTCTCACATCAGTATCCGGTATTGTTGTTATCGGTATTTTTTTACTGGTAACCAGCCTGTTTCTTTGGGTTTTACCTTCAGGAATGAGTATTCCTGAGGGCGGCTATGCCAACGTTAACGGGCTTTTTCAGCTGGCACCTTTCGTTTTCCTATTCCTTATTCCGTCTGTTACAATGAATAGCTTTTCCGGCGAGATCAATTCTGGAACAATGGAATTATTGCTCACCAGACCTTTAAGCGACACAAAAATTGTTATGGGTAAATATTTTGCTCATTTCACAATTATATTATTCTCTTTAATCCCCACACTTTTATATTACTATTCGGCATATCAATTGGCTTATCCGGTTGGAAATATTGATTCGGGTGGTTTTTGGGGCTCCTATATTGGGCTCATTTTTTTAGCCGCTTCATTCACTGCTGTGGGAACCTTTTCGTCTTCACTATCAGGAAATCAGATTATTTCGTTTTTGCTCGCTGTAATCATCAGCGCTTTTTTGTACATGGGTTTTGATTTTACAGGACCACTCTTTGGAAATAACGAATATTTTGTTGATTTAATGGGAATTAGCGCTCATTATCAATCCATGAGTCGCGGTGTAATCGACATCCGGGATATTGTATATTTTCTTTCGGTTATCACATTTTTTCTCTATCTGACTAAATTTAATCTGGCACGAAGAAAATGGTAAAAGCACAGAAAATATCAACTCAAAGCAAAAAGATAAGAAATCATTACATTAAGCAGCTTCTGCTTGTTCTCGCAATTCTTATAGCTCTAAACTGGGTTGTTTCACTGTTTTATACCAGGATTGATCTAACGTCTGATAAAAGATTTACCCTTTCACAAGCCACACGGAATATTCTGAAAAAAATAGATCATCCTGCACATTTCAATGTTTATCTGAAAGGAAGCTTTCCGGCGGGTTTCCAAAGACTTGAGCGGGAAACCAAAGAAATGCTCGAAGAATTCAGAGCCTATAACCATAACATTAGTTTTTCATTTATAAACCCCTCTGAATCCACTGATCCCAAAACCAGAGAAAGAATCTATCAAAACCTGGTTTCAGAGGGTTTGAACCCCACAAATCTTCAGGTTAAAACTAAATCGGGGCTACAACAACAACTGATTTTTCCGGGTGCTTTGGTGAGCTACAATGGGAAAAAGCTTCCCCTGTCTCTTTTAGAAAACCAGATTAACGTTCCACCTGAAGAAGTTCTGAACCATTCGGTAGAAAATCTGGAATATCTTTTTGCCGTAGCACTTTATCGTTTAATGCAAACTCATGAATCCAGAATAGGCTGGATTCAGGGGCAGGGTGAACCTCTTGGAAAAGATGTTGCTGATATTCTCCAGACATTACACAACAATTATAATTTAACCACAGTACAACTGACAAATAACTCAGAATCAAAATTACTAACTGTTTCGGTTGATAGTGTTTTTCCTGCATTTAAAGCCCTTATTATTGCAAAACCCAGTCAGAAATTTACAGACCAGGAAAAATTTGCACTCGATCAATACATTATGTATGGAGGAAAAGTTCTTTGGTTTATTGATCCTGTATTAGCCAGCATGGACAGCATCAGAACTTCACGTTCTGAGCAAACCGTGGCCATTGATCAGGGACTGGGGCTTCAGGAACTTTTATTTCGCTATGGGATCAGATTAAATAAAGACCTGATCATGG
The DNA here is from genome assembly GCA_016936505.1 of Bacteroidales bacterium. Lineage (GTDB taxonomy): Bacteria > Bacteroidota > Bacteroidia > Bacteroidales > F082 > Sulfidibacterium. Next base: position 123,841 of record JAFGXS010000056.1, read on the forward strand.
ATTTAAATGCCACTCCAATTCCTGTAAAAACAGGTCAGATAGGTAGTCAGGCTCAAATTAATATGCTTCCGTGGTACTATTTTCCGTTGATTTCGCCCCAATCTAAGAACCCAATTGTGCGCAACATCAACAGCATACAAATGCAATTCGTTAGTAGTATTGATACTATGGCAGTTAAAGGAGTTAAAAAAACTATTCTTCTAAAATCTTCTCCCTACACAGGAATTGAAGACGTGCCCGGAATTGTGAGTTTGGCCATATTAAGAGAAAAACCGAGTCCGCAGTTTTTTGCAGGTCCGGGAAAAACTGTTGCAGTGCTTTTGGAAGGAAAATTTTCATCAGATTACACCAATAGGCTGGTCAGTAATATGTTAGACCCCTACATTCCGTTCATCAAAAAAAGTAAACCAACAGCCATGATCGTTGTTTCCGATGGGGATGTAGTCCGTAATCAACTTCAAGTCCCGGGTAATGATCCTCTCCCTTTGGGTTACGATCAATTTACAGGTACAACATATGGAAATAAGCAGTTGGTATTAAACGCACTGAGTTACCTTACTGAAGGTCCGGAACTGCTTTCTTTAAGATCACGGGAATTAAAACTAAGAATGCTCGACAAGACAAAAATAAACAATGAACTACTCCAGTGGCAACTTATTAACACTCTAATTCCTTTACTTTATATTTTTGTTCTTAGTTTCATCTTTGTTCAAATCAGAAAAAGAAAATTTGGAAGTTAAGTCTTAGGCAGTAAATCCTTAAAGTAACTGTACATATCACCCTGAGAACGCACCAAAGGTTCTCCATCCTGAGCTGCTTTATATTCGTTGTATTCAGGATAACTGTTAATATAACGTGCTTTTACATTGTCGTTCAACTGTGTTTGAAGCATAAGCATCAGTTCTTTCTGAATATCCGGATCATAAATAGGACATGAAACTTCGAAACGGTGATCAAAGTTACGCATCATCCAGTCTGCAGATGAAATAAAATATTCTGGCTTGCCTGCATTCGCAAATACAAAAATTCTTGAATGTTCAAGATAACGATCAATATGTCCCAAAATCTGAATATTCTCACTATAACCTTCTATACCAGGAACCAAAACGCAAATCCCCCGGCAAATAATCTGAATCCTGACACCGGCACGAGACGCTGAAACAAGTTTCTGTACTATTACCTTATCAACAAGGTTATTCAGCTTAATAATTGCCCAGGCCTCCAGACCTTTCTTAGCATTTCTGATTTCCCTGTTTAAAAGCCTCACCATATTATCTCTCAGATGATAAGGAGCAACCAACAGATGCCTGAAAGCCGGAGGAGTATAAGGAGATTCGAATAAATGAAACAGCATATCTACTTCCCTGGCAATTTTTTGATTGGCAGTGAATAAACTTTCATCGGCATAAACCCTTGCCGTTGATTCGTTAAAATTACCTGTGCTGATGTTGGTATAAAAAACATTTTTTCCATGTTCCTTTCTTCTTATCAACATGAGCTTGGCATGAACCTTATAACCGGGAAGATTTTTAATAATTTTTACACCTTCCTCACTCAGTCGTTCAGCCCAATATATATTTGCCTTTTCATCAAAACGTGCCTGAATTTCCAGAAAAACAGTAACGTATTTTCCATTTCGTGCGGCATTGATCAAAGCATTAATCACTTTTGAATCTCTTGCTGCACGATAAAAAGTCATTTTTATGGCCTTGACCTTAGGATCAATAGAAGCCTCACGCAACAAATCAATCAGGTAATCAAAAGATTGATACGGATAATGCAACATCACATCTTTTTTTCGGATCACATCAAATAAGCTGGTGGCATTGGACAAGGTAAGATGTTTCAAAGGCTTTCTGGAAGGATAAACCATTTCGTGGTTACCAATGTTGGGAAATGACATAAAATCGCGGAAATTATGATAACGCCCTCCACCCCTTAAGCTGTCTTCTTCAGAAATCTTCAACTTTTTCATTAAAAACTCAAGCAATGGCCGTGGAATTTCCTTATCGTATACGAACCTTACGGGAAATCCTTTGCTACGCTTTTTTAGACTTTCTGTCATCAACTCATAAAAACTCTTCGAAATATCGCTATCTATATCCAACTCAGCATCACGGGTAATCTTTATTGTATAAGCATTAAACTCATCATAGCCTAAAGGTCTGAACATGTCACCTAAACTATAACGGATCACATCGTCCAGCATCATTACAAAACGTTTTTGGCCCTCATCTGGCAAAAGTAAAAAGCGTGATAATGAATCTGTTGGAACCTCAAGCAAGGCATAATCATCTTTTCTAACATTTGTAGTATCGTGCAAAACAACGGCAAGATATATGAACTTATCTCTGAGTAATTCAGGACTGTCAAGATTTTTTAACATGATAGGAAACATCTGAGAATGTACTTCCTCGTGAAAATACTGTTTCACAAACTTTCCCTGCTCCTCATTAACCTCGCGTTCGTCAACAAAAAAAATATGATTCTTTTCCAGCTGTTTTTTAATTTCCTGGAAAGTTGCATTAAATTTTTTCTCTTGTTCCTCAACCATGTTAACCACTTCCTTAAGTATTTGCCGGGGTCGGAAGCTGATCTCCTGATCGCCGGTTGCCCCCATCTTAATCATTCTTCTAAGTGTAGCAACGCGAACCCTGAAAAATTCATCACGGTTATTGGAAAAGATGCCCAAAAAACGAAGTCTTTCAACCAAAGGTGTATTTCGATCCATTGCTTCCTGTAATACTCTCTCATTGAATTGCAACCAGGATATTTCCCGATTGATCATCTTTACCGGTTTAGCCATATGAAGAAATTAAAATGATAAAAAAACTTGTATCTGATTAGCTTACAAATGTAATGGAATTACTGTTGAAATAAAAGCCCTGCTGTGAAGTCCTCTTAAAAAACATCCACTTCAACAACTTTATTTATGTAAACCAGTTGCTTAACAACATCATGGTATCCCATACCAAGAAAGAAAGATGCATACTGATTCATTTGACTTACATGCTCTTCTTTTCTTTCACCTGTTTTGTAATCAATCAAAACAAGTTTTTGGTCTGTTATAACGACTCTGTCAGGACGTAATACTATACCATTGATTTTGTCAATCAGTTCAGTTTCAGTCTTAACCATATTTCCTCTAATGAAATAAGGTTTTACATGCCGATGCACCAACACTTTTTCCAACAGTTTTTTTAAATGTTCCGCCTCTGATTTATCTATAACTCCGGAATATAAATAGTCGTTAACAACGTGCTCTTTTTCTTCAGCATATCTAATTTTTGAGAGCATCTCATGAATCAGGTTTCCATATACGCGGGGAGACTTTTTCCCCAGAACTTCCCAATAAACTTCATCCACAGGTGCTAAAACCATATGTTCATACCATAGACCTGTATCAAATTCATGCTCTTCGGGTTGTATCTCTGTGGTTTCCTTTTGTTCTTTTGAAACAGGTGCTTCCAAGGCTCCAAAATTATAAAGTAGCTTTCCTTCCTCCCATATTCCAAGGTTTTCAAAAGCAATTTTTATGAGCTTAGAAAACTGATCTGGTTTGCTTTCCCTCCAATGAGCAATCACATATAAGCCATCAACAGGACGTGTAAATGCCACATAAATCAGGTTCAGAAAATCCAACTTCGACTTGGTACTTTCGCGTTCATATACTTCTCCCAAACCAATCAGGTCAAGCTTTTTGGAAACTTTTAGTAAAGCCCGATCCAGTTTCTCTACTTCAGGAAAGTTCACTGTTTCCCACAACTGATCCTGGGTTAGCTTGTTATCATACTGATATAAATCTGCTATAACAACACCAAATTTCAGGCCTTTAGATTTGTGAGCCGTCATAACCTGAACAGCATTCTGTCCTTCAGGAATTACAATACTCTGCGCATGTTTTTTGTCTTCCCACAAATCCAGAAACTCTTCCAGCGACTGATAGTTTGATTTATTTCCTTCAACAAAGTCCAGAAAAAACTGAACGAATAAATCGTTATGAACCAAATTGGTCAGGTAGTGCACTCCTTCGAGTGTCATCTCAAAAACAGAGTATTGCAGCAATTTACTTCTTTCAGGTAAATCGAGGGCCAGTGTTTTCCTGATCCATGATAAATAATCTTTTTCAGTCCGTGCCTCAACAAATAAACCAGTTAACTCGTCATTGCGCCCAAAATAAAGGACATAAGCAGCAAGAAATTCCGTCAAAGCCAACTCATCTTTTCCATTTGAAATCAGTTGAAGGTAAGCAACCAGGAGCCTTATTAAAGGTGAAGCCATTAATTTTAATGACTCTGACGAAAGCACAGGGTAACCTTTACTTAATAAATGTGCTGCTATTTCAAGCCCGGTGTTGTTTGAACGGGTAAGCACGCAAATATCTCTCAATGGGTAACCAGATTCTGATAACGCCTTAATTTTTGTTTCAATTGCAGTAAGCCTGTTATTTTCTATTTCTTCCTTTTTCAGATATTCCAGAAACTCAACAGAAACCCAGCCTCCGTTCTTTTTATTTACAGGTAAATCCTGATCATGCCCATCATAAATTGAGGAAAATTCACTTCCAATTTGTTTTGATCCAGCGCCAAAAAAACGGTTATTAAACAGAACAATTTCCTCTCGCGAACGATAATTTATTTTTAACTGTTGCTCATTATAGTGTGCTTCTAAAACCGATTGTCGTTGTAATTCATCTGAATTTTGTGCCGGAGGAAAAAGTTCGGGCAATCGGGCAAATAGTTCCATTTCACCACTTCTAAATCGATAAATCGCCTGTTTAGCATCTCCAACAACCATATTAAAATTCCCATTGGCCAGCGATTCCTCCAGTAAGGGCAACAGGTTTTTCCATTGCAAAACCGAAGTATCCTGAAACTCATCTATCAAAAAATGCCTGTATCGGTTTCCCACACGTTCATAAATAAAAGGTACAGGTTGATCTGCTATTTCTTCATGAATGCGTTTATTAAATTCGGAGATATGAACCTTCTGCGTCTGATCGGTGAAGGCTTTAAATATTATTTGAATCTCCCTGATAAGTGCAAGCTCGTATATATTCTCATAAATTAATTTCCTTTTGGTGTATGCTTCAGCCCAATCGGTTAAATTAAGCAAATAATTTTTCAGCTCCGGAGCAATAGCATCAATACTTGATTTAACACCTACAGATGTTGAAGCCTTATACCAGATATCTTCTTCCAGAGCCTTTTTTACATAACTGTTGGGGCGTAAACTCTCAATATTATCAATGGCTGAACCATCCTTTATTTTCTGAAAATATCCGACTGGTCCTTTTGTTGTCTGCTGAAAATCCGTTACATTTAAGCCATGAACAGTGATCAGATCTAAAGCTTTTTCAGCTTCTGTTTGCATTTTCTTTTTCAGCTCATTGATAGCATTATGCAGTCCGGAAATAATTTCTGTAAAATCCTGCATGGAAATTGATGCCATCTTCTTAACTTCGCTGAAACCTTCTTCTTTCAGCTGCTTTTTGATAAACCGGGTCAGATTTGCAGTTGGATCATACGATTTATCATCATCGATTTGAGACAAGACAAAACGGGTCAGAATTTCGGTTAGTGACAGATTACTACCTACCTGCTGATAAAGCGATTCCAAAATAAAAGGAATCAAGTCATCTTCATCTATCAATACTTCAAAACCCTGAGGAAGTTTAAGGTCGGTTGCAAATGCCCGAACCAGTTGGTGGACAAATGAATCAATCGTACTTACTGCAAATTCGTCGTAATGATGAAGGATTAAAGTTAACAGGCGATCTGCTCTTAACCGAATTTCTTCAGTAGAAAGACCGGTTTCTGAACACAGAAAAGACAACATCTTTTTGTCCAACTGACCGGAAACCAAATCTTCAAGAATCTCCAGAATTCTTGTCTTGAGTTCATTGGCTGCCTTGTTGGTAAATGTAATAGCCAAAACCTGCCTAAAAGCAGTTGGAGCTTTTAATGTTATTTTTAGATATTCATTAACCAGCGTGGTGGTTTTTCCTGAACCGGCAGAAGACTTGTAAACCAAAAAATTCTTCATTACTGTTTACTTTTTGGTTTTTCATCTTTTTTCTGATCTTTCTTTTTATCCTCCTTCTGAACCGGTTTCTTTCTTCTGCCAAACAACTCGGCAATATTATCAAATGATTTTCGGTAAGCAATACCCACCCCTTGTGTATACGGTGAGATCTTATCGTAATTGCTGTAATAGTACCAGGAATTTACATTTGAATGGTTATAAACCTTTAACAACCAACGTCCGTCTTTGGTCAGCTTATAACCAATATCCACATCGCCCACAAGATTTGATGCCTGCCGGTTTTGCCGGTCATACGACATGCCAAAGTTCCCATTAATCATCAACCGATTATCGAACAACTGGGTAGAAAGTGCCACATCAAATTCTTCTTTTGAGATATTGTCTCCCGGTTTATAGTTCAAACCCACATCAAAATCTTTGCTGATTTTAGACAACAAACTACTGAGCTGATTACTCAATATTTTATAATAGGAAGATGTAAGATCTACTTTAATGGCGTTACTCATGGTGAAAGTCCCCAGAACAAGCAAAGAAATCATTTCCTGATTCATAAGAGCCTGATTAGTTGTATCTAATTGAGCATAAACCAATCTTTGCATATCCGGATCCAAATCAGGGAAAGTGATCTGAAAGCTAATTTGCGGGTTAAACAGTTCATGTGACAGCACCACGTAACAGTTAACATTCACTCTGTTTTTAAAACTTGCTGTGGAATCAATCGTAACACCTAAAGTGCTCAAATCTGCTTTTACCTTATATAAACCCTTAATGTTTACAGTAGCTTTGTACGGATCGCCCGACCATGATATTCTTCCGCCTTTAACCAGTTCAAGATGCTTTCTTACAAAATCTGCCAAAGTGAAGTTTAATGAGCCTTTATCCACTACATAATCGCCTGCAAGGTTCACATCACCAGCCGAGTTCACATATAAGTTTAACTCTCCCTCGCCCTGCGACTCGATAGTCCCCATAGCCGAAGGTAAATATATCTTCAGATTCGCAGAGGGCCTTACTCCCATGTTTAAATTAATCTGGTACTGACTTGGAGCTGACTGTGGCAGGTTCAGAACCGTTTCGTTAGTATTATTTTCTGCTGTATCCCGAGGTTTTTCAAATATGATAAAGTCTTTATCAGACAATTCGGTACTGTAATCCAATGGCAAAACTACCGATGTACCGTTATCTGACTGAACATTCATGTTCAGTGTAATATTATCTAAAGGTCCCGTAATATCTACTTTTCCTGAAGCTACAGCTGTACCAAAGTAAACATCGTTGGGCTGTTGCTGGGTATTAAAAAACAACAGTCTGTTTGTGGTAAGATGAACATCGAGTGAAGGATCGTTAAAATAATGAAACAACAATTTCCCTTCAATCTCACCATAATTTCCTAAAGTATCGTAAATTCTAAACTTACCAAAATCGATATAGTTTTTATTAAAAACAAACTTATTTTGATTAAACGAATATTTGGTGTTCAAATAATTTACAACCATCGAAACCGTGTCAAGGGTTACAGAACCAGATAAATCAGGTTCGCTCATGCTTCCTGTAAGGTGAACTTTTCCTGTAGCTTTACCTTTCAAATGTGAAACATATTCGCGCAAAAACCTATTGGCACCACGAACCCTCATTTTATCAAATGTTCCTGTCAGATCAAACTGCTGCTTTGCCCGGTAGGGATAATAAAACCCTTCTACTCCAAAAGTCTTTCTGTACGGCAAAACTCTTTTGTCTATTATCTGAGCCTTGATAAATGCAGAGCTGTTAACATTGTCCCACGTACTTAAAATGTAAGCCGTACCCAGTCGTGAACGGTTCAAAGCAAGTCCGTCAATTGTAAGGTTCGCTACAGGTGAATAATTTCCCCCTCTTTTGGAAACATTCAAATAACCATTTAAAGTACCATTCAGGTCAAACCCAAAATATTTCCAAACCAAAGCAAGGTTGGAAAGATTCCACTGACGAAAAGCAACCTCAAGCGAATCCCCATTATCTTCGGGCAAGGCACCCTGAATAGCAATCTGCGACTTTCCGCCGTTGATCAGAAAATGTTCAAAATTCCATCCCGACTTTCCTTTAAACATCTTGTTTTGACGATCAATTTGCCACAAAGTATCGTTTACATACACTTTTGCTTTACTAAACCTGAGCTCTTTTGATTTATTGTTATTGACAAAGTACCCGTCGATCAAACCTGAGTTTTTCCATTTACTATTATGATTATTCCACCCTGCACCAAAACGAAGTGTATCAAGTTGCGTTCTTAGGCGCAGTGAAAGACTATCCATACCAAATACTGATTTATCATTCTTTGTACTGTCTTTCAGAATCAGGTTATGAATGTTGTAATGAACCTCCAAATTTTTTGAACTTGTTTGTGCCAACAAATTATTATCTATCAAATCAATTCCCTGATAGGCTATTTTACTGGAATATCCTTTAGCCTTAATATCCGGATGCTGAAAATCCACTCGTCCCTCAATATAAGTATCAGGACTAATACTAAGTCCTTTCACAAATTGCTCTCCAATAATTGCCGGTTGCAACAGCTTCAGTGAGAAATCAAGATTTCTGGAATTATATTTGTTATGAGTTGTATCTGCTTGAACTGTAGTGTAAAAATGATGTAGTAGCCGGGGAATAATAACCGGAAGCTCTGTTACCTGATAATCTCCGTCCAGCTTCCAGTTTAAGATATCTGAGTTAAAATCTATTGCCTCGTGATTTAAAGCCCTGGTCTTGTTTATTACAATTTGCTGAACCGGATATTGTTGCTCGCCAAACTGCAATACCGTATGATCCATTTTTATGCTTCCCGCAAGTTGGGTCAGATTATTACCCGAGAAATGAATAACAGCGTTGGTTTTCAAATGAAAATCTTTATCATTCCACCAGTTAAGCTGCGTAAAATCTGAATGGGTAAGATTCAAATCAAAATTATACTCAGGCTGTTCACCTAAAATGATATTACCATTTAATTTCAACCCAAGATTAGGATCCAGAACAATTAGTGAATTAAACAATGAGTCATTCGTTAACCTTCCGTTATAACGTATGTTCCGATAATTATAACCATTGAATTCCAGGCTCTTTATATTAAAATCAAAGTTATTTTTTCCCTGTAAAGGTAAATCCTGCAAACGGATGGTACCATCAAGATTAGTATTGGCTAATATACCATTGGTATTCAAAATTTCATCTAACGGAAAATTCTCAGCATGAACATCTACTCCCAGTCGGATCAAATGATTATTATGTGTTTTAACTGACAAGCCCAATGTAAGTAGCCCCTGCTTTTCAGGTTTAATGGTCAGATTTGAAAAGAAATCCTCATAATACCCCTTAAATGTTCCACTTATGGAAACCGGATTAAAATAAGATATGAGCTGAGGCAATTTAATCGCAATGGCAGAATCACCGGGATAATAAAACTGCTGAATATCACGTGCGGACGTGTTAAAATTCTTAATATTGGCCGTTATGTACGATGAGTAAAAATCGGGCAAGCCTTTAAAACTAACATCACCTTCAAAGTGAGTTTCATTGCCAAAGTTCAAATTAAGATTATGTGCCCTGATATCGGCAACAGTTCCGGTAGCGTTCCCCCCTGAAATATTCAAAACATCAGGCATATTAAACATCACATCTGAAAAATAACCAAGATCTGACATATGCAAAACCGAATGCCCCAGTTCAGCTGTCATTTGAACAGAATCAATATAGTAGCTGTAGGTATTCCAACTTTTGGTATGCATGGTATAGTTTGCCTGAATTATGGAGTAATTAGCTTCAGCTTTCAGATTATTAAAAATAAACCAATGCGGCCCAAGGGTCATATCGGTACTTAGTTTTTTTATCTCAAAACCCGATTGTTCCTTACCTTTCAACTCTGTAAGTTGAAAATGCATCGAATCATTAACCAGACTAAAGTTTTTTGCCCGAATGGTTGCATCAAATACATTCAGATTCGCAAAATCTATGGTATGGGGACCAACAGTGTCATGAACATTTTTATCCCATAATCTGAAATGAACATGTTGTAAATCAATTTTACTAATATTTAAATGAAAAGAAGCTGAACCACCGATAGTGTCTGAAGATTCAAGTTTCTTAATAAACTCAACAAAAGTATAATCGTTCCCTCCTTTTGGATTTATCAGGTAAAAGTCCAGACTATCCATCCGAACTGAATGCAGTTTAAAGTTTCCACTCAACAAATTTAGCAAATCAGGACGTGCACTCAGTCTGGCTACTCTAACTATTGTATCTCCGGTAGAATCACTCAGGTAAAGATTATTGATTCTAACTCCTCTGAAAATATCAATTCTGAGAGATTGAAATCCAAGACGGGTATTTGTTTTTTGAGCTACAATATGGGATACCTTTTTCAGAATATAAGATTGGACCACCGGTTGCCTGAAAACAAAACCTGCAATCAGTAAAATGGAAAACACGCCTAACACCAGGTATAATATAAATACCGGCCACTTTTTTTTCCTACTTTTGACGAGTTTTTTTTCTTCCAAAATGAGCACTTATATTTTAGGTATCGAATCTTCCTGCGACGACACATCTGCTGCCGTACTTCAAGATACACATATTTTGTCCAACGTTATTGCCAACCAAAACATTCACAAACAATACGGAGGAGTGGTTCCCGAGCTGGCTTCCAGAGCACATCAGCAAAATATTATCCCTGTTGTGGAGGTTGCCCTGCGTGAGGCAAAAATAAGTAAAAATCAATTGAGTGCCGTAGCTTTTACACGAGGTCCGGGACTTTTAGGATCACTTTTGGTAGGCACCTCTTTTGCCAAGTCATTTGCCCTCGGATTAAACATCCCCATCATTGAAGTGAACCACCTGAGAGCGCATATTTTATCCCATTTTATCCAGGCCAGCGACGACCATAAATCACCTGAATTTCCATTTCTATGTTTGACAGTTTCAGGTGGACATACACAAATCGTTCGCGTAAACAGTCCTTCAGAAATGCAGATTATTGGTGAAACGATTGATGATGCTGCCGGTGAAGCCTTCGATAAAGCAGCAAAAATTATGGGACTGCCTTATCCAGGAGGCCCACACATTGATAAACTGGCATCCATTGGTAACCCGCGGGCCTATCCGTTTCCAGAACCCAAAATTCCTGGATTAAATTACAGTTTCAGCGGGTTAAAAACCTCATTCTTATATTTTATCAGAGATAAGCTCAAAAAAAATCCACAGTTCATTGATGAACATAAAGCCGACCTTGCTTCGTCCATACAACATACAATAATCCGTGTTTTATTGAGTAAACTGCGCCGTGCTTCACGCGAAACAGGCATCAAAGAAATTGCCATTGCCGGTGGTGTTTCTGCCAATTCCGGTTTACGCAATACTTTGAATGAGATGGCTGAAAAAGAAGGCTGGAAGACCTATTTACCCGCTTTTCAGTTTACTACAGACAATGCAGCTATGATTGCCATCGCCGGTTATTTCAAATACCTCAATAAAGAATTTGCTTCACAAAACATTACTCCTTACGCAAAGAGCCTGCTTTAGAATGAATAATGAAGAGCTAAAAATGAAAAATGGCTCATAGCACTTTGCTCTGGGCAGTTAGCATTAGCGTTGGATTTTAACCATTTACTAATTATGACCCGTCACTTTGTAACGTTGTCACCATGTAACGCTCAAAACCGATTAACCATTAAAGAATATCGATTCACTAATAATAGTACTTTTGTACAGTGCATGCAACCACGCTACATATCAAAAACATGGTCTGTAACCGCTGTATTAAAGTGATTACAGACGAATTCACAAAGCTGGACTTCAAAATCGACAGCATTGAACTGGGTATGGTAGTTGTTTCTTCAGAGCTCACCAATGAACAAATAGAAAATGCCAGAAAAGTTCTGGATGAAAACGGTTTTGAACTCATCGACGATAAAAAGAGCCTGTTGATTGAAAGCATCAAAACCCTTGTCATCAAAATGGTTCACTACTCGGATGAGCACTTTGAATCGGTAAACAAGTCAGACTATATTGCACAAAACCTGGGACACGATTATTCCTACCTCAGTAATTTATTTTCATCGGTTGAAGGGATTACCATTGAGAAATACTACATCAATCAAAAAATTGAACGAGTAAAAGAGTTGCTGGTTTATGAAGAGTTATCACTTAATGAAATTTCATACCGGCTCAATTACAGCAGCGTTCAGCATTTGTCTAACCAGTTCAAAAAAGTAACAGGGCTTACTCCTTCTCATTTCAAAAAACTAAAAGAGAATAAGCGAAAACCCCTTGACGAAGTGTAGCCAAATAATTTGTAAATCTTTTCCAAAATCATGTAATAGCTGACACCTGTCATCTTCCGAACTTTGTATGCACAAATTCAAAGTAATGGAAGTACAACAATATATTCTCACATTTCTCACCGATTTCGTTAAGATACTCAGCGAAATGGCCCCTTACCTGCTGTTGGGGTTTTTCTTTGCAGGCTTGCTGTACGCCTTCATCCCAAAAAACAAAATAGAACGCTATTTCAATGGTAATTCTTTAAAATCTTCAACCCTGGCTGCCTTATTCGGGATTCCTTTGCCACTTTGCTCTTGTGGTGTCATCCCCACAGGGATGGCCTTTTTCAAAAACGGCGCATCCAAAGGAGGTACAGTATCATTTCTCATTTCTACACCTCAAACCGGTGTGGATTCCATTCTGGCCACCTTCTCACTGATGGGACTGCCTTTTGCCATTATCAGGCCTATTGCGGCCCTGGTCACCGGAATCACCGGAGGGCTTGTTACCAGTGTTGTGACAAAAAATGAAGAAGAAAAAACCAAAGCACCGGAACCGGAAAAAGAAAAACAGACAGTAGCACAAAAACTGGTTTCCGTATTCAGATATGGTTTTGTTGAGTTTATTCAGGACATATCCAAATGGCTTGTCATTGGACTGGTGCTGGCAGCTATTATCTCGGCATTAATTCCCAATAATTTCTTTGAGATTCTGAACCTGCCTCCTATCCTCCAGATGTTACTTATTCTGGTGGTTTCCATTCCGCTGTACATTTGCGCCACAGGTTCTATTCCCCTGGCTGCCGTCCTCATACTAAAAGGACTAAGTCCGGGGGCTGCCTTCGTACTGCTGATGGCAGGTCCCGCTACAAATGCCGCTACCATTACCATGATTGGAAAAGTAATGGGAAAGAAAAGCCTGATCACTTATCTTTCCACTATTATTGCCGGGGCACTGGGTTTTGGCCTGCTTATCGATTATGCTCTTCCTTTACAGTGGTTTACCACAATCACCTATCAGCACATGGCTCATGGCGAGCATATTACCTGGTGGCAAATTGCCTCGGGAATCGCATTAAGCGCACTTATCATCAACGGTTATATCCAGCGATATCTTCAATCGAAAAAAGATTCATCAGTTAATTTAAATAATAATATCATGTCTGTTCAAACCATTAAAGTAGAAGGAATGACCTGCAACCATTGCAAAGCCAACGTGGAGTCAAACCTCGAAAGATTAGATTCAGTTGACAAAGTGAATGTCAACCTTGCCGATAAAACAGTAATGCTCGAAGGCGACAGTATCGACATCGAAAAAGCAAAAGAAACCATCAATTCGCTGGGCTATAAAGTAGTGTAACCATTTTGTTGGCTGTTAGCTACTGGCTTTTGGCTATTAGTGGTTCTCTATCATGAGAAAAGATAAAAAATGTGTGTCATTGCGAGGAATCCCATAACTGGTGCGCGCTTTTAGCGCGTGACAGAAATACGCGTGAAAGAAATAGTTTATAAGCACACGGAACATCCCCTCACTGGGCAAGCATCTGCATACCAACAACCTCATACCTTTTCACTTCATCACAACCCAAACCCGATAAAATCCTCAAAATCTTTACCTTTCATTCGGCTATATAAAAAACTTTTATTATTTTTATACAGCTTTTTAAGCAAAGCCCATCAACCGAGCCAACGCCTCAGGTTTATCATAAGGGAAAATGGATTGCGCTGCTGTAATCAGAGTAGGCAGTAGTCTGTTTGCATGTTGACTCGCTCATGTGGGTGCGTTCTTTGACTTATCCGGGCTATCCCGGAGCTATAAACTATTTCAATCAAATTGATAATGGTGAAGATTTGCGTGGGGAACGTTCCCCATGCTTCCCTGACAAAATGTGAGGCTTGGGTGAGTCCCCCATACTTCCCCAGA
>JAFGXS010000006.1 GCA_016936505.1 Bacteroidales bacterium
AAAAGGATTGATAGACGTTGATTTCATAGATTAAATGCAGCATTATGCCATTTATAACACTAGCGCGCGCATGTTGCGCGTGCTTTAGTAACATGCCTGTCACGCGCTAAAAGCGCGCGCCAGTAAAAAAGTCTGGGCAAAAAAATAACTGCCCTGAAATAGGACAGTTATTTTACTTCTTTACGTTCGGTGGATTAGCTACCTACAGCCTGTCCGATAAGGATAGCAGCAACCAGTCCGAGGATAGCATACAACTCGGGGAATACGGCCAAAATCAAAGATTTACCGAATACATCGTGTCCGTTTCCGATTTCAGCAACACCATTGGCACAAACCTGTCCCTGACGAATAGCTGACAACAAACCAACAACACCCAAACCAATGCTGGCACCAAATACGCCACCGGCCTGCAACCAGCTCATGTCGCCTTTAAGCAGACCTGCCAGCATAAAATAACCGATAAAGCCATACAGTCCCTGTGAACCGGGCAAGGCGCTTAAAGTAAGGTAGCTACCAAAAGCAGATTCATTTTTCTTCATGGCTCCAATAGAGGCATTACCACTAATTGAACATCCATAAACACTTCCTGTACCGGTCAAGGCAATCATCAATCCAATTCCGATATAAGCTAAAACAATAGGTTCCATAGCAAAATTATTAATAAGTGATTTTTAAATTATTTCTTAAACGGTTTATACGCGATGCCGCCTCCTTCGAAACCGGCATTTTTATAAAATTCTACAAAAGTCAAACGCAACGGATGCACCATTGAACCCAGTCCCGACATAAAAATGTTAATGGAATGGCCGACCAAAAGTACAAACAACATCAGAATTATCCCCACCCCCTGCATAACAATGGAGGCTTCGGGGTTAAAGAGTTTTGTTCCCAGTTCGTTAAATACGAGGCCGAGAATGGCGGTAGCCAACCCCAGAGCAAACAAACGAACGTACGACAACAGGTCGCCCACACCCCCTACAACAGTATTATAAGTATCCCAAAGTCCTACGCCGAAATTCATCAGCGGGTTCTTTCCGGGAGAATTCAGGAAGAAAATGGCGAACAGCGAAATACCTGCCAGCACATAGTAGTAGATGTTTCCAAAGCTTACAATACCTTCTTTTGACAGCAGGTAATTCACACCGGAGAAAATAATCAGAAACGCCCATCCCAAAATGGAAAGTGCATGACGGAACCCTTTCTGGCGGGTGATTTTGGCTGCATTAATAAACATCCCCAACAGGATCTGAACCAAACCAAGGCCCAGAGAAGAAACAAACATCAGGTTTTGAACCGTGAGTCCCGAAGCCTTCAACTTAGCGGCTACCTGTGCGAACACCGGCAGATCGGTGGCGTAGAGATTAATACCAAATGCCGTTCCGGTAAGCAAACCAAAAATAATGGTAGAAAGCCCCAGCAACTGAACCACAGTCAGAATCTGAGCATTTTCTTTTTGTTTTTTCTTGAAATAAGTGGCTGCCCCCACAAAGAGCAATCCGTAACCGGCATCACCCAGGCAAAAGCCAAAGAACATCCAGTAAAAGAAAGCCACAAACGGGGTAAGGTCTATTTCGTTATAATTGGGAAGGCTGTACAGTTCTCCGATCATTTCAAACAAGTGGCCAAATCTGCCGTTTTTGAGTTTGATCGGTACTTTTTCTTCTTCGGCAGAAAACTCGCGGGCTTCGAAAAAGATGCCTTCCTCGGTTAAGGATTTTTCCAGTTCCTGAGCCTGAGCAGCAGGCACCCATCCTTCCAGAACAGCCACACGGTTGTCCACAGCCCTGTCGCTACCGTTTACAACCTTCGAAAAATCGAGCTGATGTTTCAGCTGTTGTTCGTAAGCATGAAGCGATTCCAGCTGTCCCGACAATTTGGAGAGTTCTTCGCGCAAATCTTCCAACTGCTTTTCTACCACTTGTTTTTGATGAAGGGTCTCCATTAAGCTGCTGTCGGGCAGTTTTATGGGGTCCATTTCAAAATCTGGAGCCTCCGGCGATTGCGATACTACGGCAAAATATACCTGCGAACCGATCTGGTTCAGTCTGAACATGGAATGTTGCTCTTCCCATTCGTCGGCATAATTTTTAATGCTGCAATGGAAAACATGAACATAATACCCGTTTCCGTTGAGTTTATTGATTACCTCAGGTTTAAACTGTCCCAACGGTTCGAGCAATGCCAACTGTTTGCGCAGGTGTTCGTTGTGCAGCAGCAGCTGATCCTGTTGCTCGATCAATTGGTCGTACCTGTATATGATTTCTTTGCCGCCCAGTTCAGCATCGGGTTGAACAGCCTCAAGCTTGCTCAGGTTTTTATGCACCCTGCCCGCTTTACTGATTTGCTCCATCAACGAAAGCACTTCTTCGTTGTCGGCAAACCTGTCTTTGGAAAGTTCAACGTGAACGACACCTTTTTCCCGAAGATTTTCGAGAAAGGTTTCGTATTCTTTATGATAAACCAGGAAGGCATATTTCTGCATTTTTTCTATCATGCGGCATCCCCCTTTCTTTCCTGACGCGATTTAACAATCTTCTGTGCTGCTTTGCTCAGGTTCTCCTCATCTTCCATAAAACGTTTTATTTTACGGATGGCATCCTGGTAACCCGGTATATGAACCTTTTCAAAAAGATTTACTTTTTGTGTGGTTTTCTTACGGGCATATTCCAGCATTCCCATTTTCTGGACGAACACTTCGCGTTCGAGACTTACCGAAGCCACCTTCCTGATAATTTCAATGCCTTCGGGCAGCCATGCAGGACTGTTGAAAAAACTATAGGGTTTCACATTGAATTCAACACCTTCGAAGACCGGGGTAGGAACACCGGCAATTTTTTTCACCGATATCTTTACATCCGTTACTTCCAGTAATTCAGGATTGAATTCGCCGTATAAAACCATAATTTCCTCGTTCTCGCGTATCATTCGTTCAAACTCTTCATTGAGACGGTGAGCTTCATTTTTGGCTTTCTTCACCTCCAGGCGCAGAGCCGACTCCTTACTTTTGATGGTAGGAAGTGCTTTAACCCTAACCTTGAGGCTTTTCTCAAGCATCTGAAGCGACGTTTTATTGTATTGAAATTTTATGGCCATAATGACAGCGTTTTCCGAAATTATTATGCCTCTTAAGGCCAGTATTCTTTAACCAATTCTTCGCGAATACCCACTTCTTCTTTCTTGAAATGTTTTCCCAGCAATTTCCAGGTTTCATCCAACATTTCATTGGTTCCGACATTCACATCAATAGCCAGAATCTCACTGGAATAATCTTTAGCAAAAGCTAAACTTCTTTCGTCGTAGTTACTCAGATCGAAACCATTCTCCATTTTGGTACGGGCATTGGCAGCATCGGCATACAAACGAATTGCAGCATTCATAATCTGAGGATGGTCTGCACGTGTTTTTTTACCAATAACCAGCTGTTTCAAACGCGACAAACTACGGAAGGGGTCAACAATAACTTTTCCAACATCGCTGTCGCTACGCAGGAACAACTGACCTTCGGTGATGTAACCGGTGTTATCGGGAATAGCGTGGGTAATGTCGCCACCCGAAAGTGTAGTTACCGCAATAATGGTAATAGAACCGCCATCGGGGAGCTGTACCGCTTTTTCGTAGATTTTTGCCAAGTCGGAATACAGTGAACCCGGCATACTGTCTTTGGATGGAATCTGGTCCATACGGTTGGACACGATAGACAACGCATCTGCATACAGTGTCATGTCGGTCAACAGTACCAGCACACTTTCATTCTTTTCCACAGCAAAATATTCAGCTGCGGTAAGTGCCATATCAGGAACCAGCAGACGTTCAACCGGTGGGTTCTCAGTAGTATTCACAAAACTAATGATACGATCCAGTGCACCTGCATTGTCGAAAACCTGTTTGAAATACAGGTAGTCGTCGTTGGTCAGTCCCATTCCACCGAGGATAATTTTGTCGGCTTTGGCTCTCAGCGCCACGTTAGCCATTACCTGGTTAAAAGGCTGATCGGGGTCGGCAAAGAAAGGAATCTTCTGACCGGAAACCAGTGTATTATTCAGATCGATACCGGCAATACCGGTAGCAATCAGTTCACTGGGTTGTTTACGACGTACCGGGTTAACGGAAGGTCCGCCGATTTCTACTTCAACACCGTCAATTTCCGGACCACCGTCGATAGGTTTTCCGAAAGAGTTGAAGAAACGGCCTGCCAACTGGTCGCTCACTTTTAAAGTAGGAGCGCCACCCAGGAAAACAACCTCGGCATTGGTAGGAATCCCTTCGGTTCCGCCAAACACCTGAAGTGTTACTTCGTTTCCAATGATTTTTACTACCTGAGCCAGCTGACCCTGAATGGTAGCCAATTCACCATAACCAACATCTTCGGCGTGAAGACTTACCGTTGCTTTGGTGATCTGTGTAATTTTTGTAAATATTTTTTGAAAGGCTTTCGTTGCCATAATAAGTCCTCCTTAATTTATTAAACCACAGCTTCGCTTAAGGTTTCCTGTAATTCTTTTTCGTAATTGTAGAACCGGTCTGACTTAAATTCGGAATAGTTCATCTGACGCAATGTGTTAATCACGCGTTTGAAATAAGGACCGACTTCGGCAAACGATTCGAATGAGAAATCTTTATGGCAAAGATCCATAACCTTGTCAAC
This sequence comes from Bacteroidales bacterium, assembly GCA_016936505.1. GTDB lineage: Bacteria > Bacteroidota > Bacteroidia > Bacteroidales > F082 > Sulfidibacterium. The sequence continues at coordinate 4,646 of JAFGXS010000006.1, forward strand.
CATATACTCCTGACGATCGATAGGTGTTACCGCATCAATTTCGTCGAAAGCATCCTGTTGCAAAATTACAAAGTCGATGACTTCCGATTTCCAGAAACGAACATGATAGTCAACAGAAACACCGTCGTCGCCCAAAATATTGATTTGCTCACTAACTTCCAGACCACGCTGAAGCAGTGTTTTCATTTCATTAATCTTATCCAGCCACTGGTCGTTGATGCGTTCTGAAATGTATTCTTCAAATTCAGGATATTCAAGATATTTTGAATAGCTGTCGATAGGGTTAATAGCGGGATAACGTTTACCGTCGGCACGTGATTGCTGTAAAGCGTAGAAACAACGGGCTGCCTTTTTAGTAGATTCGGTTACCGGTTCCTTAAGGTTACCACCGGCCGGTGATACCGTTCCGATAAAGGTAATGGAACCCGGTTTTCCGTTGTTCAGGTTCACATAACCTGCACGGGCGTAGAAGTTTGAAATAATAGCCGGAAGGTCAACAGGGAATGCATCAGGTCCGGGAAGTTCTTCCAAACGGTTCGACATCTCACGCAAAGCCTGTGCCCAGCGCGAAGTGGAGTCGGCCATCATCAACACTCTCAATCCCATGTTTCTGTAGTATTCAGAAATGGTCATAGCGGTGTAAACCGAAGCTTCACGGGCTGCCACCGGCATGTTTGATGTGTTGGCAATAATGGTTGTACGTTCCATCAGCTTGCGTCCTGTGTGCGGATCTTCCAGTTCGGGGAACTCAGTAAAGATTTCAACTACCTCATTGGCACGTTCACCACAGGCAGCAATCACCACGATATCGGCTTCTGCCTGTTTGGAGATACCATGCTGAAGTACGGTTTTTCCTGTTCCGAAAGGACCTGGAATAAAACCTGTACCACCTTCTACAATGGGGTTGATGGTATCGATGGTGCGAACACCTGTTTCGAGCAATTTAAACGGACGAGGCTTATCTTTGTAGATCGTAATGGCTTTTTTCACCGGCCATTTCTGAGTCATGGTAACCTGTACATCTTCTCCTTTGGAGTTCGTGAGTACGGCCATCACATCGTCAATGGTATACGATCCTGCCTCGGCGACACTTTTTACTGTGTAGGTTCCCTCAAAAACAAAGGGAACCATAATTTTGTGGGGCTGGAAGTTCTCATCCACTTCACCCAGCCAGCTTCCTGCTTCAACAGTATCTCCAGCTTTTGCCAGAGGTTTAAAATCCCATTTTTTGCCTTTGTCGAGCGGGAATGTGTAATCGCCGCGTTTCAGAAAAACGCCTTCCATTTTGTCGAGGTCGTTCTGCAAACCGTCGTAGTTTTTGGAGAGAATTCCAGGCCCCAGTGTTACTTCCAACATGTGTCCTGCAAATTCAACGGTATTGCCCACTTTCATACCCCGGGTACTTTCGTACACCTGAACATAAACGTTTTTACCAATTACTTTGATTACTTCAGCCATGAGTCTTTCGTCGCCGATATGAATGAAACAGATTTCGTTCTGTGCTATTGCTCCATCGGCTTCGACAACCACCAGGTTTGAGATAATTCCTACAACCTTTCCTTTCGCTGCCATATGTAAACTATTGTATGGTTATTGATTAATTTAATTCTTTTGAAACTCGTAATTTTCCTTCAACTGATTCACAGTTTGCAGAAAAACTTCGCTGCCTTTTTGCCTACGCATGATTTCCCAACGCTCCAGAATATCGATACGGATCATATAGGCGAAAACTTTTTCAAGCGAGAAATATTCAAAAACAGTATGCTGATCGAGATAATTCCAGAGTAAAGCATCCAGCCTTTGTTCTCTTGTCAGGATGTTGTTTTCTTCGGCAATCAGCAGAATGGTTTCCAGGTTGTCCACTTCCCCGGTAAGACCAAAATCTTTTGCCTTGCTGCTTTTAACCAGCTCAGCAATTTTGTTGCTGCTAACGATAGCCTTTTCAATATCGAAATTGTATTTACGACACTGGTACCCTATGACAATATTTTTCACATTGAGTGTGAACTCAAAAAAATCTCTGACAAATGAGTTTGTATTCTGTACAGCATAATCATAATACATGGAGGTAAGCATATCCTGTGCTGTTACTTCATGCATTTCGCCATGATACAAATCAAGGAAATTGAAAAAATATTGGGGCACATCAACACCGGAAAGATAAACCTTATCCTGATTGACAATACTTTCAAGATTTTCTGTGGTATAGGTTCCCAACGGATTCAAATCTGCTTCCGGATTTTTCAAATAAGCGAGCAGGTTTTCATTGTCGAATTTGAGAAAAAACAGCCTGATTAACTTCATGTCCTTGCCGACAACCGTATCTTTCAGTAATTCCTTCAGATCCGCTAAAGTTAAAGGAACCTTGGCCATATCGAGAGAAAGATCCGGCAATCCGGCAACTAATGCATAGTATTTGCTCATGCCAGCTTATTTGTTGAAAAGAATTTTTACCACCCTCGGGCGTAAAAGTTCCTGAATAAAGGCTTCAAAATCTGTATCTGTAAAGCTTACTTTGTAGCTTCCGTCGGCAGGACCAATCTGAAATCCTGATTTAATACCGGATACTTTGTTCAGTTGAATTCCCTTTTGCAATAGTCCGGCAATATTTTTTTTGAGGTAGCCTTCAATTCCTTTTTCATCTTTTTCAGGAATATTAAGCTGCAACTCTTGTTTTTCGCCCCAGGTTTTGGCTAAATTTAGCAAGAACTGATTGAAAAACTCACTGTCGTTAACTGATTTTTCAGTTGCGTTACTTACCAGTGTATCGGTAATCATTGAGGAAATTTCCTGCTTTAAAACACTTACCGATTGATCAAATGTAAGTTTCAGCTCAGCTTCAACGCTTTTCTTAAGGTTTTCTGCTTCCTTTCCGGCTTTCGAAAGAATGCTTTCGGCATCGTTTTCTGCCTTTTTAACAATTAGATCTGCTTTTGCTTTGGCTTCGGAAACAATACGGTTTGCCTCTTCACTTCCTCTCTCTACGCCTTCTTTGTAGATTTTTTCAGTGAGTTCCTGAAGTTTATTCTCCATGTTATCTGATTTATAATATGCTTGTTACCAATAAATTGTCCATGTAATGGGGAGCAGGTGATTCCCCTCTATTTTTAAGCGGTTAAAATTAGCCAAATTAATTTGAATCAAACGGGTTCTTTATTAAAAAAAATTAAATTGTCCCGACAAGTTTTTAACAGGAAACCCTCTGTTACATGATAAGTTGGGTAGCCGGAAAAATCCAGGGTTCAATTTAAAATGATAGAACAGCGGATAATTCTGATAAGAAAAAGAGATGATTATGTATTCTTTTTACTTAAATATCTAAATTTACGCTCCGGTTTTTCAAAACAACCAATTAATTCCGGAACAACGGGGATTTATGAAATATTTTACGAGAACTTTCTTCATTATTGTACTTATTCTTTCCGTCGCTGTAAGTTCGTGTCTAAAATCTACAAACCCCGGCATTCCTGAATCGGTTCGAAAAACACTGGAATCGTCGGGCATAAACCAGCCGAATTTGATGAGAGCCGTGGTTAATTACAGCAGGCCTGCCGATTCGCTCAGGCAAAAAGCCTTGTTTTGGCTTCTTACCAATATGCGAGGCAATTACACTGTACATTACAGCATCGAAGATAGTACAGGTAAAAAATATTTATTTCCTCCTGCTCATTACTTAAACCTGGAGAATCTGGAACTCAGCTGGGATTCCGTGGAAGTAATCAATGGTCCGTTACATTACCAGGCCGATAGTTTCTTACTGGATCAAAAACAAACAACAACAGATTTTCTTAAAACAACAATTGATCAGGCTTTTGATGCTCGAAACACTTTTTCATGGGCCAAAAAATATGATTTTGAACTCTTCTCCAAATGGATCTTGCCCTACCGTTGTGCTAATGAACAGATAGAAAATTTCAGAAGCCATTTCATCAAAAAGTACAGTTCCTATTTTGTAAAAAAAGACAGTATTCCGGTTTTAGAAGCCGCACTTATCCTGAACCAACTGGTAAATCTTGAGCTTGTATATAAAGACAGTTATGAAAAAGAAATTAATGTACAAACCATTGAACAACTGGAAAAAAGCAGATCGGGAAACTTTTACGATCTGAATATTTATAAAATCAAGGTTTTGCGCAGTTTTGGTATTGCAGCGGCATTGGACTACACCCCCTATCTGGCCGACACAACCTTTGGATATGCCTGGACCACGGTAATTCTGCCTGATCGTTCAGAGTTTACACTTGAGTTTCCTCAAAAGGTTCACAACCTGGGAAAACCCGGCCGAATAGCAAAGGTTTACCGCAGGACTTTTGAAAGAGATTCAACCAGCTTATATGCCATTAAGCAACCAAACCAGCCAACACCTCCGTATCTTGGAAGCTTTTTTTATAACGACATCACCAATCCGCTCAACAGCAAAAGTGTATGGCTTCCCTATTACAAGAAAACAAACTATGCTTATCTGGCAGTATTCAACAACGGAGACTGGCATCCCATTGACTGGAGCATTCCACAAAAAGCTTCGGGAACACATTTTAACAGGGTAGGGACAGGTGCTGTGTATTTACCTGTGGAATTAAAAAAGAAAAAACTTTACCGATTGGGGTCACCTTTTCTATTACTGGACAATGGTTATATGAAAGAATTCAAGCCTGACTTTACGTTTGAACAAAAAACTCTTTTGGCCAAAACCGGGCCTTATCAGAATATTGATCAGGGAGCAAGTTATACACTATACATCTGGAATGGTAACTGGTCTTCATTGTTTTCATTTACTGGAAAGAAAAACGGAATTTCAGCCTTTTTACCGGTTAATGGCTTATACCTGTTAACCAACGACGATCCAATAAGGAACGAACGGATATTCAGCGTTTCAGAAAAAGGCCATCAGATATTCTACTGAGCTGTTTTTCATATGGAATGAACGAAATACATAAATTATTTGGAGTATTTGCGTTTCTCGTTTAACTTTGTCATTTAATGGAAAGACAATGATTCCCCAAAATAAAGACATCAAATCTGCTGAATATTTCTTCAACGAAACATCTTTCAGTACACTGATCAAAAAACGCATTTATCACGTTTTACTGGTTACCAGTGTTTATGATGCCTTTATTCTTGAAGAAGACGGAAGAATTGAAGAACAGATTTTTAATGAGTACGTTTCATTAAACCTGCGTTATCCGCCACGAATCATTAAAGCCACCTCACAAAGTGAAGCATTAAGTATACTAAAGGAAGAAACCATTGACCTAGTTATTTCCATGTTGAGTTTCGATGACAAAGGAACTTTCAGACTTGCCCGGTTAGTTAAAGAAGACCATCCCAAGGTTCCTTTTGTAGCACTGTCGCCTTTTTCAAGAGAAGTACGCCTTAAAATGGAACGCATCAATCTTCAGCACATTGATTATGTTTTCAGCTGGTTGGGAAACAATGACCTTTTGATGGCCATCATTAAGCTAATTGAAGATAAAATGAATGTGGAACACGATGTAAAGGAGGTTGGAGTTCAGGCAATTATTCTGGTGGAAGACAACATTCGCTTTTATTCCAGTTACCTGCCCATTATTTATAAAATCCTGTTTAAACAGTCGAGAGCCTTCGTAACCGAGGGATTAAACGAACATCAAAAAATGTTGCGTGCCAGAGGCCGTCCGAAAATACTGCTGGCCACTAATTTTGAAGAAGGTTTGCACCTTTACAATGAATACAAAAACAATTTGCTGGGTATTATTTCCGATATCAGCTATCCCAGAAATGGGGTAAAAGATATGGAAGCCGGTATTCGTCTTTTCAGTAAAATTAAAAAAGAGAATCCATACCTGCCCATGCTGCTGCAATCTTCTGATGAATCGAACAGAGAAAAAGCAGAAAAACTCAGAATCGGGTTTATTGACAAAAATTCTACCAGCTTAACCTACGAACTCCGAGAGTTTATTAAGGCCTATTTTGCCTTTGGTGATTTTGTATTTAAAGATCCGGAAACGGGAGAAGAAGTGGAACGGGCACACAATCTGAAAGATCTTCAGGAGAAAATCTTCCAGATTCCTCATAATTCACTGCAATATCATATAGAAAAGGAACATTTTTCTAAATGGCTTCGTGCCAGAGCCTTGTTTTCATTGGCGCAGCTATTCGGTAGTTTTACCGCTGATGATTTTAAAAACATTCGTGAAGTACGGTATTTTATTTTCAATGCCATCAGTAGCTTTAGGATTAATAAATCGAGAGGTGTTATTTCTCAATTCGACAGAAACCAGTTTGATGAATATTTTACCATATCAAGAATTGGCGAAGGTTCCATTGGAGGTAAAGCTCGTGGTTTGGCTTTTCTCGATTCTTTGATAAACAGAAATCAGTTGCATCAACTTTTTCCAGATGTCGACATTTCCATTCCGAAAACCGTTGTGTTGGGAACCGATATTTTTGATGAGTTTATGGAAATGAATGACCTCTATCACACTGCACTTTCTGCAACTCATTCTGACGAAGAAATTCTTCAGGCCTTTTTAAACGCCCGTCTTCCTGAAGAAATACAGGAAGACCTGAATATAGTTGCCTCACGAATTGATGCTCCTTTGGCGGTCAGATCGTCAAGCCAATTGGAAGATTCGCATTACCAACCTTTTGCCGGTATTTATAATACGTATATGATTCCGACCAACGTTGATGATGTGGATAAAAAAATTTCCATGATTACCAACGCCATCAAAAGCGTTTATGCTTCTGCTTTTTTCGCTGATAGTAAGTCATATATCCAAGCCACATCGAATGTAATAGATGAGGAAAAAATGGCTGTAGTTTTACAGGAGGTCTGCGGGACTCAATATGGTAATTATTTTTACCCAACACTTTCAGGAGTAGCCCGCTCTATCGACTATTATCCTATCCCTCCCGAAAGGCCTCAGGACGGTACGGCAAGCATTGCACTTGGTCTAGGAAAATATATTGTTGACGGAGGTGGATATTCTCTACGGTTCTCTCCTAAATATCCATCCAAATCTATCCAGACTTCTACCATGGCTTCTTCGCTTAATGAGACCCAGAAATATTTCTTTGCTTTAAACCTCGAAAATGAAGACTTTGAACCCAGTACAAATGATAGTAATAACCTTATTAAACTAAGTATAAAACAAGGTGAAAAGGATAATTCAATCAGAAAGATTGCCAGCACCTTTGACATGCAAAACGGCATGATTCGTGATGGCTATAATTATCAGGGGAAAAAGCTAATCACTTTTGCTCCCATTTTAAAACACAACACATTCCCATTGGCTGAAATCTTGCAAAAAACTTTGTATCTGGGAGCCAAAGAAATGGGAAAACCCGTTGAAATAGAATTTGTTATTGACTTAAACACACGCAAAAACCAAAATATTACTTTTTACCTTTTACAAATCAGACCTATTGCCAGTAAGGAAGAAAGCATCCACATCAGTACTCGAAAAATAAAAATTGATGATTGTTTGGTTCTTTCACACTCAGCTCTGGGCAATGGGTTAATTGAAGATGTTTATGACGTGGTGTATGTAAAGCCGCAAAATTTCAATGCCTCGAAAAATGTGGAAACTGCAGAAATGGTAGGTAACCTGAACAAACAGTTTCTTGTTGAAAACAAAAATTACATCCTTATAGGACCGGGCCGTTGGGGTTCGGCGGACCCATGGTTGGGTATTCCTGTCAAATGGTCGCAAATATCGGCTGCCAGAATTATTATTGAATCGGGGCTAAAGGAATATCGAATTGATCCCAGTCAGGGAACTCATTTCTTCCAGAACCTAACCTCTTTCCGGGTAGGGTATTTTACACTCAACCCCTATCTTAATGATGGGCATTATGACCTTGACTTTTTGGACAAACAAGAAGCTGTTTTTGAAAATGATATCATTCGCCATGTCAGATTCTCAAAACCTTTAATAACAAAAATTGACGGAAAGAGAAATTTGGGAATCATCGAAAAACCCAAAGAGAGTTAGTCAATCAATACTGTTTTTTCCTTCATTAGATTTGCAGTCATACAAGAATGGACAGGCAAAATACCCAAAACATCTGAAGGCTTCCAGTTTTGTAATTCCTGTTCAGGCAATTTCACAATCCCATGTTCCTGAGAGAGTGATGAAACATAGGCTCCGGGAATGGGCTCACCCCAGGTTCCATTTTCATTTAAACGAACCACATAACCAAACAGTTGAAATTGGTTATCAGCAGCAATAAATTCTTTGGATAAATGAACACCGCCTCCGTAAACAACAAGTTCATTTCTGTTGGGATGCAAAGCAACTACAGGACAGGCCAAAGCAACAGCAATATCATTTAAAGAACAGGAACCCAAATGATATTGCATCACATCGTAATAAACAAAATTACCCGGCCTTATCTCATCAAATTCAGTACAATCTTCGGCCACACTACACGACGGTGTATCACCATAGGACAATATTAAGTTGGGATAATCACTTACATATCTGCCCTTTAAGCTTTGCATCTGGAATGCGGCAGAATTCTTAATTTCCAATATCGCTTCTTTTCCTTTTGCATGATAGGTATGTCCGGCATGGGAAAGAAATCCCTTAAAAGATAAATTCGGCGCTGTTTGAATAATTTCCAGAATGGTATCAATCTCATCCAAATCCCCAACTGACAAACCTGTACGATGATATCCTGTATCTATTTTTAAGAAAACGCCCATTTTTGCATGAGCCCGCTTGGCTAATTCCGATACAACATAACTGCTTTCAACCAATACATTCAGATTAATTTTCTCAGCCAATTTGTTTACTTCCTCCATCTCCAATAAATTCAGCGGAAAAGCAATTGTAATATCATCCCAGCCGTGTTCAGCAAAAAACAGGGCCATCGAAACAGAGGAAACGGTAATCTTATCCACACCTCGTTCTCTGAAAAGCGTTCCTACTTCAACAGACTGGTGTGTTTTAAAATGCGGACGAAAAATAACTGAAGATTCTTGTGCTTTCTTCAGCATTCGCTCTAAATTTGATTTTACCTTGATTTTATCTATTAGAAAAACAGGACTTTTAAATTCCATAATCAGCTCAATAATGATTATTACAAAAGTAAAATCTTATTCCGATAAACTTTATTGTTCACGCCAATCCTAATAAAATACATTCCTGACTTAAATGTATCGGGCAACCTTATTTCTATTCTGTTTCCCTCTGGTTTTACCTTGTTTTTATAAATCATCTTTCCATCCAAACTGTATACTTCATAATTTAAAACCTGTAAAATCTTCTCAGGAAAAAGAGAATAAAAGAAACCATGGTTTGGATTAGGATAAATCATCATTTTGTGGAAAGCATCGGGGTTTTCAATTCCGGTTGTTGATCCGTTATCGCAATAGTTATAACCTTCTCCTGTATGATACCTGATTACAGAAGGAATAACTGAAGAGCTTTCAGAAGCCGGCATTGGCGGAGGCCATGAAAGTGTTTCATTCCAGAATTCCGGAGCTGAGCTTAGGTAATAGGATGAATCCGAAAGATCGTAGGTTCCTGAAGGAACCCATTGTCCAAGGATATTATTTCCGTAAACAAAATTACTATCCAAATCTACAGTAAACTGTCCGTGAAGCAATGTTGTATTGGTTGTCTGATTTCCCACAAAATTTTGATTTATCGAACCGGGTATATCAGGATATGAAATATAAAATCCAATCCCCCACGATTCTGCACGATTTCTAAAAAATGTATTCCATGGTCCCGCTATACCCCAATAATCATCTATAACAATATTCTGAACTACATTTCCCTCAAATAAATTAGCAAAAGGATAATGACCATGCAATGAAATATCACCTGAAGCATCATTAGGAAATTCGGTTCGGATTACATCAAAAGAATAGTTATAAGAAAAGACATTGCCATTAGCTCCGTTGTATGCCATCATAGCATGGCGCAAATGATGAAAAATATTATTTGTTATTAAACAACCACCACTATGATAAGAAACTGTAACGCCATAACCATGTGTTGCCACGCCATCAAATAAAAATGCATTCCTGAAAGTACTTCCTTCTACTCTAATCATTGAACTTCGGCTGACAAAAACATGGCTGGCATTGCTACTGTCGCTTACAATTGCTCTTACCCGACAATTGACTGCCAGGTTAAAATAAATATTATAACCTCCGCCTGTTCCCGTTCCATCCAATCTTTTGATGGTCATACACTGCACACCCGAATTCACCACTGGCGTAATCTTTTGTATTTGGGGTTTCAGATTTGTGTCATAATCAATTCTTAAAGGATTAGATAAAAATATTGTATCACCATCTACTGACAAAACCTGCTCAATTTGTCCTACCGAATAATCAGCCCAGCTGACAGGCTGTGTATCCCAACTTCCATTTTCTTCTCTTATCTCAACCCAGTCGCCCGGCTGAAATTGGGTAGATGCAGTCCATAACTTATTACTTCCTTTTTCAAACCCACCATCCAATAAAACAAAATTATTAGCCGAACTTCCGGTCATTTGGATCGTATTCACGGGTTGGTTTCTCAAATCAAACAATAAGTTTGTGTTCAAAGTTCCTGCTCCTGCCAAAACAACGCTATCAGGCAAACTTATTGTACTTTCAAACATAAACCTTCCGGCAGGAAAATAAATAACTCCCGCATGACCATTCAAAGCTGAGAGCGCTGTTGTAAAAGCTGCTGTATTATCTTCCTGACCTAAACTATCTCCTCCGTAATCCATGATATTCAATCGAGTAGTTGGTTCACGAAACTGATACTTATCTACTATCTGACCCCAATTAACACGTTTATCGGAAGGAATAACCTGTGAATGTACCGTTAAAACCAAATTCGACAAGAAAACTATAAGCAATAGTTTAGCCCGAAATGCGTTTTTGTAAAACTTTTTCATGTGTAACCTTCCTTTTCCAAAGATAAGGAATAAAAGAAAAAAAGTAAAGCTTCTTTACTTTTATATCGGTCAGATAGATATGAAGCAAAAAATTGTACTTTTAGAATTAAAACAGCATAAACATTCAGATACAGATTTCGTTCATGAAAAACAAAATCAAAATAGCTTTTGTGGTTGGCGTATTGTTTATTACAGCTTCCTGCAATCAGAAAAAAGAAAAAGTGATCACCCCCAAAATCCAATACGATGTAACCATACAGAGCCCTAATTCATCTTACGACTGGTGGATTCAAAACATTCCGGGACCTCAGCGGGAAAAATTAATAGAAACTTTGCTGAAAGGTGCACTTTCGGGAAAGTATCCTGTTTATGACTACTTCTACAACCCTATTAATCCACAAAAAGTAGCTCAGATTCTAAACGATAGTATTCGAAAAACGGTTCAGGATAAGAATCCTCCTTACGAATTAAAAGATACAGTAATTGTAAAAAGAATAGGAATTAAAGATATTGCCAAACTGCGGTTCCTTGAAAAATGGGATATAGATCCGGCAAATCTGGAAATCAGTAAAAAAGTAATGGGAATAGCACCTGTGGCAAAAATTCAGGATGTTTCAGGAAATACAAGATGGCAACCTCTTTTTTGGGTAATTACAGATAATGCCTTTCTGAAAGAACTGAAAAAAAATCAAACAGAAAACTTTGACGATTAACATGCTTTTGTGAACAAAAATAACAAGTCATTTTAATTCAGTAATTCCTATATTTTAATTTTGTGTGTACTATGCATCTATTTAAAAAGTTTTCCATTTATATTTTGTTGACCTTGATGTTTTTTGCTTTTAGTAATAGCTTAAAGGCACAAACTAACAGGAGGACTTTAGAGTACATCAAAAAATACAAAGACATTGCCATAAGAAGCATGGAGAAATACAAGATTCCGGCTTCCATAACTTTAGCACAGGGCATTCTTGAATCGGGAAGCGGAGAAGGCCGCCTGGCCAGAAAAGCTAATAACCACTTTGGTATTAAATGTCATAACGGCTGGCAAGGAAAAACGTTTTACATGGACGATGATTACAAGCATGAATGTTTCAGAAAGTACAAAAATCCTGAAGCCTCGTTTGCCGATCATTCAGACTTTCTTACCTCCGGAAGCCGATATGCTTTTCTGTTTAAATATCCGATTACCGATTACAAAAAATGGGCCTACGGGCTCAAACGTGCCGGATATGCCACTAATCCCAAATATCCTGAGCTATTAATAAGCCTTATTGAACGTTATAAACTGTATCGATATGATAAGACTGTTAAAAAACACTGGTGGCAAATTGTAAACAAATCAAAAATAAAATATGTCGAACCCGATACAGATCAATTTGTAGTAGCCGGAAAAAATGTTGTTGGCAGGAATTATTATCTAAATAACGACAGAAAAGTTGTTATTATCAGATCTGGAGACACATTTAAAACGCTGTCATCTGATTTTGAAATATCGTTACCCAGATTATTAAAATACAATGACGTAAATAAAGACTTTATACTTCATCCCGGCGACCTGATTTATTTACAGAAAAAGGCTCGTAAGGCGGAAAGACCATATTACTATCACGTTGTGAAAGAGGGCGAAACACTGTGGCAAATTGCACAACTCTACGGAATACAACTCAAAGTATTGAAAAAAAGAAACAACCTGCCGACGGTTTATCAACCGGAAGCAGAAAGTCATCTTAAATTACGTTAACTTCATTCTCAATAACGTTGCAATTGCTGTCAAAAAGCAGATTTTTGCTTAAATTTACCCCCTACTTAAAATTAGATTACTATGTTTCATAAATCAGTTTACATGGGCAGAAGAGCCCGGTTGAAAAAAGAACTCGGCTCCGGTATTGCCTTATTTCCAGGTAATGTAGATGCCGCTTTTAACTATGGTTCAAACACTTACTCTTTTAGACAAGACAGCAACTTTCTCTATTATTTTGGTTTGGACCATGCAGGTTTTTCTGGAGTGATTGATGTTAATAATGACAAGGATATTATCTTCGGAAACGATGTGGATATGGATGATATTATCTGGATGGGTCCACAACCTTTTGTATCTGATATGGCAGCTGAAGTTGGCATTGAAAACACGGCGCCTTATGCACAGTTAACTTCATTCATTAAAAGTGCATTGAAGTCCGGACAGAAAGTTCATTTCCTTCCACCCTATCGTGGAGAAACCATTATCGAACTTGCTGCATTATTGGATATTTCTGTTAGTGAAGTAAAAGCAAAAGCATCTGTCGAACTCATCAAGGCTGTAGTAAAGCAGCGGGAAATTAAAGACGAGCATGAAGTAGCAGAAATTGAAAAAGCAATGTTCACTGCTTATATGATGCATACCACTTCCATGAAAATGGCTCAACCTGGCATGGTTGAACAAGACATTGCCGGAACCATTGAGGGTATTGCTCTAGCTTTGGGAGGCCCGGTATCATTTCCCGTTATTTTAAGTGTAGACGGACAAACTTTGCACAACCACGATCATCATAATATACTCAAAGAAGGAAGAATGATGGTTACCGATGCTGGTGCTGAAACATCAATGCATTATGCCAGTGACATTACCCGTACAGTTCCTGTTGGAGGAAAATTTAATACCCGTCAGGCTGAAATTTATCAAATTGTTTTAGATGCCAACACGGAAGTAATCAAAGCCTCAAAACCCGGTGTTCCATATAGAGATATGCATTTTCTCGCTTCACGTGTTATTGTCAACGGCCTCAAAAATCTGGGACTCATGAAAGGCGATACCGAAGCCGCTGTTCAGGCCGGTGCTCATACTTTATTCCTGCCGCACGGTTTGGGACATATGATGGGACTTGATGTGCATGATATGGAAGGTTTGGGAGAAGATTACGTTGGTTATAATGACACCATAAAACGTTCGGATCAGTTTGGAACCGCTTATTTACGTTTAGGTAAAGAGCTAAAACCCGGATTTGTTGTTACCGATGAACCTGGAATCTATTTCATCCCTGCCCTGATAGATCAATTCAAAGCTGAAGGCAAATTCAAAGACTTCGTTAATTACGATAAGGTTGAAACCTATAAGGATTTTGGTGGCATTCGGATTGAAGATGATTTACTCATCACTGAAGACGGTTGCCGCGTGTTGGGCAAACCTATTCCGAAAACTATCGGTGAGGTTGAAAAAACCATGGCTGAACCCAGAGAATGGATTAAGCGAGAAGGATTTATTTAATATAAAAGCGGCAAATGCCGCTTTTTTTATTTAGTTTATTTCCTTCCAGACAATCGGACCCTATTTTAAAAGAATTCCAAATTACACACTGTTGATCATCTGAAACTATTTACTGGTAAGCGATTGAACAATTCCTGAATTATCATTTTTTATTCGTAATCACTTGTCTTCAATGTGAAAGTTATAAAATTAACAATGCAAATTTTATATTTGCTCTTCAATTTCATAAACAACAACAAATGACTAATACCGATTTGATAAAAGGTGGTGAATTTCTTGTAAAAGATACCTCTTTTGAAAACATTTTTATCCCAGAAGAATTTGATGAAGAGCAACTGATGATTGCACAAAGCTGCACCGACTTTGTAGAATCTGCTGTAGCTCCAAATTTTGAAGCACTGGACAAACACGAAGAGGGGTTAATGCCTTCACTTTTAAAACAAGCCGGTGAAATGGGTCTACTGGGAATTGCTGTTCCGGAAGAGCTGGAAGGCTTTGGACAATCGTTTCTCACTAATATGAAAGCCAATGAAGCCATTGGATCAGCCTATTCATTTTCCGTTGCCTTTATGGCTCACACCGGAATAGGCACTTTGCCTCTTCTGTATTATGGAAATGAAGAACAGAAACAAAAATATATCCCCAAACTGGCTACCGGAGAATGGCTGGCTGCATACTGTCTGACCGAACCGGGGGCAGGTTCTGATGCCAACGCCGGAAAAACTAAAGCCGTGTTGTCAGAAGACGGTCAGCATTATGTGCTAAACGGTCAGAAAATGTGGATTACCAATGGTGGATTTGCAGATTTACTGACAGTTTTTGCAAAAATTGACAACGACAGGGTTTTGAGCGCCTTTTTGGTAGAAAGCTCATGGGAAGGGATTAGCATGAATCCTGAAGAAGAAAAAATGGGGATCAAAGGGTCATCAACCCGCCAAATATTTTTCAACGACGTAAAAGTTCCTGTAGAAAATCTTTTGGGTAAAAGAGGCCAGGGTTTCCGCATTGCACTGAACATCTTGCATGTGGGACGTATTAAGTTGGGGGCCACAGTAATTGGTGCTATGCATCGTGCCATCAACAACGCGGCTCAATATTCTGTGGAGAGAAAACAGTTTGGTTCACAACTGGCTGATTTTGGAGCCATTCAACATAAACTGGCCGAACAGGTTGTAAAACTTTTCTCTACGGAATCGGCAGTGTACCGTGTCAGCAAGGATATCGAAAACACGATTGAAGCGAATGAAGCTTCAGGTATGGACCACGGAACAGCTCATATCGAGGGAATTGCAGAATTTGAACCTGAATGCGCTTTACTCAAAGTTTACGGTTCAGAATCGTTAGATTATATTGTTGACGAAATGGTTCAGATTTACGGGGGAATGGGATTTTCTTCTGAAGCTCCCGCTGATCGTTCATATCGCGACTCAAGAATCAACAGGATTTTTGAAGGAACCAATGAAATCAATCGCCTGATTGTTGCAGACAGTGAATTAAAAAGAGGATTGAAACACAAATTCAACCTGTTTGAAAAAGCTGAAGAAGTGAAACAGGAAAACAATATACAACATCCCCAACCAGATGAATTGGATTATTTTGGGTTGAAACATTATTACGTTAGCAATATTAAAAAATCAATTTTGTTGCTCATGACCAGTGCTCATGAACATTTTGGGAAAAAACTGGCCTGGGAAGAAGAGGTTCAGATGAATTTTGCCAATATGCTGATGAATGTTTATGTTTTTGAATCGACATTGTTAAGAATTGAGAAACTCGAAAACAAAGGATTAAAGTCTGATATTGCTGTTTACCGCGATATTCTGGATGTATTAACACAGAATGTAATGTTGCTTGTACAAAAAGAAAGCATAGAAGCCATCAGTTCTTACCTTGAAGGCGTAGAAAAGAAAGAAATGATTTCCACGATGGAAAAGTTAAACTGGTTCGAGCCTATTAATGTGAAAGAAAGCCGTCGCAGAATTGCCAAAAAGTTAATCGACGATCAAACTTATAAGTTCTAATCTTTAAAGAGCACCTGATGCACTCAGGTGCTCTTTCATTTTTTGTTTTTGCTCATCACTTAACGTGATAATTAAATGATCAGGATCTATTTCTGCCCAGTTTTTTATCTGTTGGTGAATAAACTCTGATTGTTTTTTAAACTCACGGCAAAATGAACAAACAGCCAAATGCATTTTCAACTGAACGCGCTCCATAGAGCCAGCGGAATCCAAAGATTGTTTGGTAATCAATAAAGTAGCCGTATCACAATCAAGCAACACCTTAGAAAACCCTTTTGATACAATATTTTTTAAACTACTCATTCAACCATTTTTTTTCAACACATTCTCTTAGCTGTAACCGCGCCCTGTGTAAGATTACCCAGAAGTTAGACGATGTACATCCCAATTCCTTACATATTACTGATGACTCTACCTCTTCCATCACTTTAAGCACAAAAACAGATCTCCATTTTTCAGGCAAAAGAGAAAGGCACAACTCTATCATTTTTTGAAATTCCTCATTCCTTAAAGGGTTGTAGTTGTCAAGATTCCAGTCTTTAGGTGCCCTTTCCAGTATCCAGTGTCCTTCAACTCCTTTTGCATCCTCAAAAGGGCTGACAAAACCTGATATATCCTTTTCATTTTGGGTACTTTTTTTGCGGTAGTGATCCACAACTTTTCTTCTCAGAATAGACAGTAACCAAGTACGAACCGCACTTTCTCTTCTGAAAGATTCCAAAGAATTTAATGCTGAAACGAATGTATCCTGAACTAAATCCTCAGCCAATTCTTTAGATTGCACCCTCGACCACGCATAATTATAGAGGTAATCGCCATGAGTGTCTACCCATGATGAAGGATTCAAATCAGATGAATTTAGTTTTTCCGGCATGAGATAAAAGTAAGAAAATCTATTTTATCGTATTAAGCCAGCCATTATTGGCATCCTGATAACAATCAATTTCAGATACATAAGGCTTAATATCCAATAAAGGTGATCCGTCAAGCATATCAGGAGCTGAGAAATAAATTTTATTTCCTTCAATTCTTTGTATTCTTACAATTGTAAGTCCAATAGGATTGGGTCTTCGAGGACTTCTGATAGCAAAGACTCCCTTTTCAGCATGATGACGAGGCGTTTTCTGAATTAAATCGTAGCTTTCTGACAAATGAAAATGAAATATAAAATAGGCATGGGTAAAATCCTTTAATCCATTCAATCCTTCTTCATATTCTGAAAAAATTTCAACCCATCCTTCATTGTCAGGTTCAAATCTTCCCTGACGAGGCGGTTTTTGTTGTTTATCAAAAGGTGTATGAATAATACCAATTGGATTTAAACTAATATGCTGATTTTCCATTTTATAAAAATTGATTGATTTGGGCGACTAATTGTTGGGGCCGGATTACTCCTGCCTGACGAAATTTCACCTCTCCCTTCTTAAAAATCATGATCGTAGGTACATTCTGAATCATCCATTTACGAGAAATCTCAGGATTTTTATCCACATCCACCTTAAGAATTCTTACTTTATCTCCAAGTTGCTGTTTTACTTGTTTCAAAATTGGCGGCATCATCTTACAAGGTTGGCACCATTCTACCGAAAAGTCAATAAGAATGGGTTTTTCACTATTTATTATCTCTTGAAAATTCGCCATAACTTCATTGTTTAATTTGTCCTTTCAAAAACTGTTCCTTCATAAAATAACTGACAAAATTTCCTAACCACCTCAGATTTAACAAAATATTTTTGGGAAATTTTTCCAAATATTGGAACTTTTATTACATTTGACCATTAATTCATAAAAATACTAACATGAAAATTAAACCTACCCTTATTTTATTAGCTTTAGTTTTTGGCCTAATTTCTTGTTCAAAAGACAAACAAATTACACCAACAGCTCAGACCTCTACACCGCAAACCGCAAATCTTAAAAGCGCTCCTTCTACTACCACTACAAATGATGGTCTAATTCATCTTTTCATTAGAGGTGTAGACAACACACAGTTTGTTGCCGGTGGCGGTACATTAACCCATATTGATCTTGTACAAAAAGGAAATTCTAATAAAGAAAAACGTGTAACTATTTTTGATCAATCCTGGCACTGGTACCCTACTCCAACAGGTGCTGAATATTTTAACGATCTATTGGACATGTATCAGGGAATCATGATAGACTTGGCTAATGGGGATGTTAATCCACCTCCTGGCGATTATGATTTTGCTGTTGCTACAGTAGAGGGAACAGGGTGGTTAAAGGATAAAGATGGAAACACCTACCCGGTAAAGTTTCCCGGAAACCAATTTATATTAAAATTTAAACCGGCTCTAAAAATTGCAACTGAATTGTCAACAGATGTTGTTCTAGATATTGACATCAATCGCTCTTTTGTCAAAACAGGAAATTTTTACATTTTTAAACCTGTTGTAAAGGTTGCGAATTTGACCACTAATGGTAGTCTTTACGGTGGCGTTTATACATACAACGCAGATTATTCAGATGTGGTTCCTGTTCCAGGAGCAACAATAAGCGTAGATGGAGTTCCTTCTTTTGTAACTTATGACCAGCCAATCCCGGTTCCTGGTACTGATTTTACAATTGAACCCGGCCAATATTGGATCCCTGGACTACCAGCCGGAAGCTACACAGTTTCTGCTTCAGCAGATGGATACACAACTTACTCAACACAAGTTACTATCGTGGAAGGAAACTTCACACAGCAATTCTTTCTTTTAATGCCTACGACAACAGCGCCATAATAAGCAAGCGCGCAGTGATAAGAAAATAAAAAAAGAGGATGCAAAATGGCATCCTCTTTTTTTATTTTGAAATTTACCTATTTCTTAGTCCAACCGCAGGGCGCGGAGATACATCTGAATAGCATTCTGAAGTCCCAGATAAAGTGCATCAACAACTAATGCATGACCAATACTTACTTCAGCCAGCCAGGGAATGTTTTTAGCAAAATAATGTAAATTTTCCAGGTTCAGATCATGACCGGCATTGATCTCTAATCCGATCTCTTTTGCAACTTTTGCAGCATCAACAAAAGGTTGAATTGCTTTTTTCGGGTTATTTTTATAACCAGAAGCATAAGATTCTGTATACAATTCTATTCTATCAGTTCCTGTCTCTTTGGCTTTTTCAACCATTAATTGATCAGGATCAACAAAGATGGAGGTTCTGATACCCGCTTCTTTAAACTGACCAATTACATCCACCAGAAATGATTTGTGTTTCACTGTATCCCAACCATGATCCGAAGTTAGCTGACCGGGATCGTCAGGAACTAAGGTTACCTGATCGGGTCTGTATTTTAAAACCAAATCAATGAATTTGGGAACCGGATTCCCTTCAATATTAAACTCTGTTGTTATTAAAGGTTTTAATAATTCCACATCCTTATATCTGATATGTCTTTCATCAGGTCGTGGATGAACCGTTATTCCCTGGGCACCAAATTTCTCACAATCTACAGCTGTCTGCTGAACATCGGGGAAATTACCACCACGTGCATTACGCAAAGTAGCTATTTTATTGATATTTACACTTAATCGGATCATTGTTTTATTTTCGTCAAAATTACTAATTTAGATGTTTAAAACACCCATAAAATTAACACTTCATGCGAGCAGTAATACAGCGGGTACAGAAAGCAACTGTTACTATATATCTGGAAAAAACAGCCGAAATTGAACAAGGACTTCTCATACTTCTGGGTATTGAAGAAGAAGACTCAAGAGAAGATATAGACTGGTTAGCGGGCAAGATTTCCCGTCTGCGTATTTTTGATGATCAACAAGGGGTTATGAACCTTTCAATACAGGACACTAAAGGAGATATTCTTGTTGTGAGTCAGTTTACTTTATACGCATCAACAAAAAAAGGAAACCGACCTTCTTACATCAAAGCTGCACGACCGGAGACCTCAGAACCTATTTATAAAACTTTTGTTGAAACATTATCTGAACTCATCCAACAACCTGTGAAAACAGGAAAATTTGGGGCAGAAATGCAGATAAGTCTGGTTAACGACGGTCCGGTAACTATCCTTATCGATACAAAAAACAAAGAATAAATCAGGCTTTTAGCGCTGCATTGATTCCTTTAAGCAAAACGGGCTTTGTTTTAACGCCAACAAATCTCTGAACAACTTCTCCATCCTTAAAAATCAGAATAGTCGGAATGTTTCTAATACCTAACTCACCTGCCATTTTTTGATTGTTTTGGACATCGAGTTTACAGATTTTCGCTTTATCACTCACTTCTTCAGCTAATTCACTAACAATTGGCCCCTGAATTTTACACGGAGTACACCAATCAGCCCAGAAATCAACTAAACTTACTCCTTTACTGATTTGCTTTTTAAAGGTTGCATCAGTTAAGATAACTAGTTTCTCGCTGTCGGGCCTACCAGCCGATTTCGTTAGCAATCTATATCTGCGGTAAGCAGAAAAAACCATCCATAAGATCAGTGCCCCCAAGGCAATCCAAACATAATTATTCATCAATTTGTTTTTTTATTTGACTTATTAAATATTCTTTACTTTGTATTCCAGGCATTTGAGTAATCACTTTTCCATCTTTCATTATCAAAAGAAAAGGAATATTACGAACCCCGAAACGGTCGGCCAAAATTCTGTTATCACTAACATTAATTTTCGCAACCTTTATTTTGCCCTCAAACATATTTGCGATCTCAGTATAAATTTTATCCTGAGCAATGCAGGCTGTACACCATTCAGCCCAGAAATCGACCAGCCAAAGACCTCTGTTTAAATGCCGCTGCCAATTCATATAATGAACCGTAACAAAGTCATTTTTCATGAGTGCAAAGATACTGCTTTTGTAACTCTCACTGATAGAAAATAACAGGTTAAGAAAGCATCTTAAGCTCCTTGATACCAAGACGGCTTTCCGGTCATAAAACCAAAGGTAATTTGATAAAACCGCTCCCAGGCTTCCACATGAACCCAATGCGAAGCTCCTTCGATGGTAATAATTTCGGCATGAGGGAAGTTTTTCCTTAAATCGCCGTAATCTAAAGGTAAAATATAATCAGAAGCACCTCCCCTGATAAATAATGTTGGTCTATCGTAAGTTTGATCAAAGTCAATTGAATCCATCATATCATTCAAATTAGGTTCAATACCCTCAACATTCAAACGCCACCTAAAATTATTATTTTCGTCACGATAAATATTCTTTAATACAAACTGACGAATCCGAATTTGAGGAATCAACGGTTCCAATTGGTGTTCCACATCATGGCGCGATTTTGCATTTGCCAGATTAATCTGGCGCATGGCTTTTATAATTTCAATATGTTGCTGCCGTGGAGGATACGCCTTAATTCCAATATCAACAACGATGAGCCGTTTAACCAAATCAGGATTTTCCAGGGTATAACGCATAGCCACTTTTCCACCCATTGAATGCCCGAGCAAAATAGGATTTTTAATTTCATGGTCTTCAATAAAGTCAGTTAAGTCGCTGGTTAGAGTCAAATAATTAAACACGGGACTGTGAGGCGACTGTCCGTGATTGCGTTGATCAATAACGTACACCTCAAAACCTTCCATAGCAATCCGACGGGCATAAGTAACCCAGTTATCAGATAACCCAAACAAGCCATGCAAAATAATTAAGGGGTATGAACCCGGGTCTCCATACTTTCTGAAAAACAACTCCATGATTATTTTTTGGTGCAAAAGTACTTCAAATTATAAAAACAGAAAGTCAAAGTATGAACCTATGAACATACTTTAAAGTAATTTTCTCGCGAATAAATCTGATATTTGTACCAAACAAATCCGATATGAATTTTTCGCTATTCATGGCCCGCCGCTACTTATTTTCTAAAAAGTCGCATAATCTTATTAATGTGATTTCTGGAATTTCAATTGTTGGCATGACCATAGGAACAGCGGCATTGATTATTGTTCTTTCTGTTTTTAACGGATTTGAAAGTGTGGTAAAATCGTTATACCAAACCTTTAGTCCTGATTTACTTGTTACCGTAAAACAAGGTAAAACATTTCACTATTCTGACTTTCCTTCAGAAAAAATTAAAAATCTGAGTGGTGTAACTGCCCTGGGACCTGTTGTTGAGGAAGATGCCCTTTTCCGCTACGGACATAAGCAAGCCATTGGAAAACTGAAAGGTTATCCTGAAAATCTGGCTTCCAAAATCGGGTTGGACACATTAATGCAACAGGGAGAGTTCACATTGCAATCGGGGAATTCCGACTTTGCAGTTTTGGGAACAGGAGTTGCCTGGAGACTGGGCGTTCAGGCCATTGACGGAACCTCAATACTGGATGTTTTTGTTCCCAGAAGAGGAACCTTATTTACCAACAGTTTTGAAAACGCATTTAATACAGCCCGGCTGCCTGTATCAGGAGTTTTTTCTGCACAGCAGGATTTCGATCAGAAATATGTTCTTACTTCTTTGAGTGTTGCACGCACACTCATGGACTATTCTGACGAAGCCACCTCTGTAGAAATTTATCTCAAACCTGGAACAGCAGTTAATGAATTTCAGTCCAAAGTACAGCAAATTTTAGGAAATAATTTTTCTGTCAGGAACCGCTTTCAACAAAATGAATCACTCTTTAAAATTATGAAATCTGAAAAAATTGCCGTTTTTCTGATTCTGGTTTTTATTCTGATCCTCGCTTCATTTAATATGATTGGATCCATTTCTCTTTTGATTGTTGAGAAAATAAAAGACATGGCCATTTTAAAGAGTATGGGCGCCGAAAAACAAACTGTAAAAAGAATCTTTCTCCAACAGGGAATCTTAATCAGTTTTATCAGTGCAATTGCCGGACTTTTGATCGGATTTATTGTTCTATGGCTCCAACAAACTTTTGGATTAATCCGACTTGGCCCTGAAGGAAGCTACGTAATAAGTGTTTATCCAGTAAAAATGCAGCTAACCGATTTTATCATTGTATTTTTCACAGTCCAAGTCATCGGAATACTTGCATCATGGTACCCGGTTCACTTTTTACTCAGAAACTTTAGCAAGATCAAACTTCAATAATTAGTTCTTTACAAGAGTAAAGAGTCTGTTCCAGCGGATTTTACCATCCAGTAAAGATTTATTAGGATCTAATGAAAGCCAGATGAAAACGGCTTTACCTTCCACATGATTTTCAGGCACAAAACCCCAATAGCGTGAATCTGCTGAATTATCACGGTTATCGCCCATCATCCAATAGTAGTTCATCTTAAATGTATAATGATCGGCCTCTTTTCCGTTAATATAAATCTTGCCATCTTTTACTTCAAGTTTGTTGCCTTCGTAAACACGGATAATTCTACGGTACAGGGGCAACACTTTCAGATTTAAAGCAATTGTTGCTCCTTTTTTGGGGATATATATAGGGCCAAAATTATCACGGTTCCATTTATACTGAGTTGTGTCGTGCGGGAAAATATCTTCATCAGCCACACCAGCAGCAATATCGGAAACAACAACACTCTTCACAATAGGAAGTTGAGCTATAGCATTTTTTGCTTTTTCAGAAAGCATCCCAATATACTGACCAGCAACATTTGTACGCCAAAACTCAGTAACCCCCAAGTTGCTAAGAACAATAGGATTAATCTGCTGACCATTAGTGGTAATATAATATTCGTATTCTTTTATTCCAGGATCATGATTTCGTTGACCATTGATGTAAACCTTTTTATTAACGATCTGCAACGAATCACCGGCAACACCAACACATCGCTTAACAAAGTTTTCTTCTTTATCAACCGGTCTATAAATTATTTTCCCGAAATCGGCTTTATCTGACCACACCCTTGTTCTTCCATACTGGCGAACCAGAGCATAATAGCTTGCATTACTCTGGAACCTTGTTGACACTGTATCACCAACAGGATAGTTAAATACAACCACATCATTTCTCTTTACATGACCCAAACCAGGCAATCTAAGATAGGGAAACTCAATCCAGTCGAGGTACGAATTCACATCCTTGGTAAAAGGCATGGTGTTGTGTACAAAAGGAAATGAAAGTGGGGTATTCGGAATCTTTGGTCCGTATGCTATTTTACTCACAAACAAATAATCGCCAACAAGCAATGATTTCTCCATTGAAGATGTCGGAATTGTATAGGCCTCTATCAGAAATGTCCGGATAATTGTAGCAGCCACCACAGCAAAAACAATAGCATCAACCCACTCACGGGTTGCTGACTTTAATGGTTCTTCGCGGGTTTCCGGATCCAGATAAGTATCATTTTTCGTGGCGATATAAGGAAAATAAATAAAAGGAAAAACAACAGCCAGAAACTGCTCTCCTAATCCGTACTTGCCATAACATTTTGCCATTTCTACCAACATCAACATATACACAAAAACATTGATGAACGGAAACAGCAACAGCAAGTACCACCACCAGGGTTTCTTTACTATTTTCAAAAATACATACAGGTTATAAAAAGGAATAAGCGTTTCCCATGATTTTCTTCCTGCACGGAAAAACTGAACCCATAGAAAAATGGTAGGAACCGTAAATGATAGAGGTAAAAAGATTAATAATTCCAACATATGTATTTAATTTTAGTACAAAATACCGAAAAAAATGTAAGATCAGGCTTTTAAAAAACTTTAAAAAATTATTGGTTTTCAATGGATTTATTCAACACCCAGTGTTTTCAAATAATCATCCATTCTGTAAACACCTTTTTTATTTAAAAGAAATTCGGCTGCCAATACAGCTCCCAGGGCAAAACCCTTTCTGCTTTTGGCTTGATGACTTAAGGTAATTGTATCCACTTCAGAATCGTAATAAACCTCATGTGTTCCAGGAACCTCTCCTTCACGGACAGAATCTATGGGTAATTCATTCGAATTCCCGGTATTCTGAAGTGTCCACTTATTTAAAGAAGGATACTCTGTTAAAATATCTTCAGCAATTTTAATGGCAGTCCCACTGGGAGCATCCAGTTTATGAATGTGATGAATCTCTTTCATAGAACAACTATATCCCCGGGTTTTTCCCATTACTCTTGCCAGCAACTTATTTACATAGAAAAACAGGTTCACACCAATGCTGAAATTAGGGGCGTAAAAAAGGCTTCCGTTTTTTTCTTTACACACAGCTTTAACCCCATCCATTTCGGTATACCATCCTGTTGTTCCGACAACTACCGGAAGGTTCAGATTGAAACATCTGTATAGATTAGAAACGGCTTCATTAGGAATTGAAAAATCGATGGCCACAGTATTTGTCAAATCCATGTCATACAGCTGCTTCCAGTCCTCTTCCTTATCCAGCAATGCAACAATTTCATGGTTTCGCTCCTGAGCAATTTGGGCAATCATTTTTCCCATCCGTCCATAACCCGAAATAACAACTTTCATTTTCTGTTTTTTTTCCATATTTTCCAAGATTCCTCTGCCTGTAAATGCAACATTTCCAAACCATTTTTTGTTTGAGCACCTTGTGCTTTTCCTTTCTTT
Organism: Bacteroidales bacterium; assembly: GCA_016936505.1. GTDB lineage: Bacteria > Bacteroidota > Bacteroidia > Bacteroidales > F082 > Sulfidibacterium. The sequence goes on from JAFGXS010000006.1 coordinate 30,267, forward strand.
AGGAACACGGTTTCTTCCGGATTATAAACCAGATCAAAAAGTATATGATCTTTAGTTAGCTTATCGTAAGGAATCTCGGGGAATGTTTCTACATGAGGATACATACCCAAAGGAGTTGTATTGATAATTAACTGATAGTCTTCAATGATTTTTGGGGTAAGCCAGGTATAATTAAGTTCAATCAGTTTTCTGGGATTGCGTGAAACGTAATAATAGTAAATACCCCATTTCCTTAAAACATATGCTACCGCATGAGCCGCACCGCCGGTTCCCAGTATTAATGCTCTGAGTTGTTCTCTTTTTTCAATTAAAGGCTTTAAACTCATTTCAATGCCGTAAACATCAGTATTATAGCCTCTCAGTTTTACAGAACCATTTTTTCTGTGAACATCAACTACATTAATCCCACCCACTGTTTCAGCAACCTCATTCAACTCATCCATTTGTTGTATTAACTGTCGCTTATATGGAATAGTTACATTGAGTCCTCTTAATTCTGGGTTCTTAGCCAACAACTCCTTCAGATCAGGAATATCTTCCGATTCAAAAAGCTGATAGGAAGCATCGATCTTTTCCTTTTCAAACTTTTTGGCAAAGTAATCTCCTGAGAAAGAATGCTTCAGCGATCTGCCAATTAATCCATATAAATCCATAAAATAATGAAAGTAAACTATTTATACCTATATCGCTACAACAAAGTTAAGTATTTTAATGATAATACTATAAATCAGATTTTTTACTTGCCAGCAATTCTATAGCAACAATTGAAACAATTCCCAGAATCATTATGAGTATCGCTATCCAAAACTGATGATTAAAATGTTCGGGTAACACACTAACATAACGCGAAACTACGGCCCTGCCATGTTTTAGGACTACATTCCCCTGCAAATCTGTAAGGTATTCTGCAGTTTTCCATGGCCAAAGAATTACCATTGATCCTAAAATAAAGCCTGTTAAAATAGCAATGGTTTGATTCTTGAATTTCTTGAACACCCATGAAAGTATGTGTGAGAATGCTATCAGACCAACTATAGCACCCAAAGCAAAAGGAACTAATATAGTAATATCCCTTGTATTAATTGCATGTATAGCTACCAACTGATAATTTCCCATCAAAATCAGCACAAAGGAACCAGAAAGTCCGGGAAGAATCATGCTGCAAATTGCAACTACACCCGAAAGAAACAAATAACCAAAGCTACTGTCCTCGCCAGCAGGGTTCATATAAGACAGAACAACAGCAATAGCCGTTCCCAGAACAAGAAATACAATTACATCCCATTTCCACCGATCAATGGTTTTTCCGACAAAATAAATACTTGCCAACACCAAACCAAAAAAGTAAGCCCAAATATAAACCGGATAATTTCTAAAAAGAAAATCAAAAATGCGCGCCAAACTGACAACCGCCAGCCCGATACCAACAAAAATGGACAACAAAAAATATAAATCTGTTTTCTCTGCAAATGCTTTCCATTGCCCCTTAAGTAACAAGCGTAAAGCTTCCAGTCCAAATGATTTAATTGCATCAATCAGGCGTTCAAATATTCCGGTAATCAAGGCTATGGTTCCACCAGAAACCCCCGGAATTATGTTTGCAACCCCTACGGCTATTCCCTTAATTATATAAATGATATATTCTTTCATTCAAAAAAGTATTACGTTCTGTGTGAACCCTGTTTTTTCTATCTTAATAGGTATTTCACTATGTTGATTTTGTTTTTAAAAGGCGCATAACGCAATGGCACGTCCAGCCATTTTTTTTTGAACATCACAGGTTTTGCATTTGAAAAAGTATAAAAACTGTATATTCCATGATATTTACCCATTCCGCTGTTTCCGACACCACCAAAAGGAAGTTTACTATTAGCAATATGCATTAGCGTATCATTAACTGTAACTCCTCCTGCAGGAATACTGAGAATCGCTTTTTCAATAAATTTCTTTCTGTTAGAGAAGACATACAAAGCCAAAGGATGTGGCATAGAATTCATTTGCTGAATAACCTGATCAAACTCTTTAAAAGTGATCACAGGCAAAACAGGCCCAAAAATCTCCTGCTGCATTACCGGCATATCATTCTGAACCCCGTCTAACAAAGTGGGCGAGAAATATTTTTCTTTTTTGTCAATCTTGCCACCATAAATTATTTTAGCACCATCAAGCAGAGTTTCCAGTCGCTCCATATTGGCTTCGGAAATGATCCGGGGATATTCGCTGTTTTGTTCAGGATCGCTTCCATAAAAACCCTCAATAGCTTTAATCATTTCTGATATCAGCTCACTTTTTACCTTTTCATGAACCAAAAGATAATCGGGGGCTATACAGGTTTGTCCGGCATTAATCAGTTTTCCCCAAATAATTCTCTTAGCAGCAAGCCTAATATTAACATGCTCATCAACAATACAGGGACTCTTGCCTCCCAGTTCCAACGTAACCGGAATCATATTTTTAGCCGCTGCCTGCATCACCATCTTTCCCACATGCGAACTTCCGGTAAAAAACACATGATTTACTCTAAGCTGAAGTAATTGCTGAGCAACTTCCACACCACCGTTCACAACATAAATAAATGATTGATCAAATGATGAATTAATCATCTTCTCCATCACTTTTGCAGTATGCGACGATATTTCAGAAGGTTTCATTATCACAGTATTTCCTGCAGCAATAGCGCCGACTAGAGGAGCAAAAAGCAGCTGAAACGGATAATTCCAGGGAGCAATAACAAGGACTGTTCCCAATGGTTCATAAGTTACATAACTACTTGCAGGAAAACTAATAAGCCCTGAAGAAACTTTTTCCGGTCTCATCCATTCCTTTAGGTTTCGTAAAGCAACCCGAAGTTCTTCAAGAGTAAAACCAATTTCTGTAGAATACGACTCAAATTTCGATTTGTGCAGGTCCTTATTAAGAGCTTCATACAATTCGCTTTCAAACTGAAGAATTACATCTCTCAGTTTTTTCAACATAGCACGCCTGAATGCATAATCCCGGGTTTTACCGGAATTAAAAAATTGTTGCTGCTTTACAAGTAACGAATTGTAAGAGTTCTGATCCTGCATTATAACAAATTTATTCTTTTAATTCATCCGGGAGAAAATCCAAAAAAGTATCGCCTCTCAGACCTAACCTTAGAGTCTCCATAGGAATAATTTCGGAAGGAGCAATATTTCCCAGATTAACATTCGCGCCAAAATGCTTAATAAACCAAGCTTGTTGTGATTTTAGCGGAGCTTCCCATATAATGCTTTCAAAAGGCAAATGCTTGGAAATTTCACTAATCAACTCATAATTGGCTTTTCCGTTCAAATCATAAATACCTACGGTCCCGCTTTCTCTTGCCTCGGCAATGGTTTTGAACGAACCAGCTTCGAGTTCAGATTTCATCTGAATAATCCAGTCTTTAATCGGAATCTCCAACCCTGCCACCTTTGATCCTACTTCTGAAACCACAGTGTATTCTTTTGACAGAACTCTGATGTATTCGCATTTTTTATCATGATTCAAAGTCATTGAACCATCAGAAATTTCAACAGAATCAAAACCCAGTTTTTCAACAAACCTTCTGTAGTCATCAAACTGATTCCGAATACAAAAAGCTTCAAAAAGAGTTCCTCCGGGATAAACTTTTATGCCATTCCTTTGATACAAGGCAATCTTATCCTTTACATTCGGGTTCACATAAGAGGTACCAAAACCCAACTTTAAAAAGTCGATCAGGTTTCCGGCTGTTTCAACCATATCTTCAGCCTGACGCATACCCAGACCTTTGTCCATAACCATGGTAATTCCCCCTGTTCTGGGCATTTTTGTTCTTTCGGGTAAAAAATTCAATGTAATATCCATTGTCTTATATTTTATTATTTCTTGGGTTCTTTATATAAATCGAGCATTTCCAGGAAACGGTTATTCTGCATCAATTCGGGAATATAGTCTAGCAATTCTGTGTGGCTCTCGAAATCAAGTTTAAACGCCTTTTCCATATGAACGTAGGCCTGCTCAAGCTTTCCCGACCGATACAAATAACCTGCCTGGCGAAACCATAAAAGCGCCTCATCAGCATTGGAATCAATCGCTGTAACCATAATATCCTGTGCCGTGTCAAAATCACCCTGCAATGCATAAATGAGAGAGTAATTCATCCAGGCTTCACTGTAATTCTTGTTATTCTTTACTACTTCTTCAAAAAGTGTTGCCGCTTTATCATATTCGTTAAGCTGAAGATATAAAACAGCCAGTTCAAATTTAATATCTTCCTGCTGAGGCGATAATTCCATAGCCTTCTGATAATAATTTACAGCCATTTTATTTCTATCCTGCTTCATAAAAACACGGGCAACACCAGCCCACGATTCAGGAAGTTTTTCATCTTTATCCATGGCCATATAATAATACTTCAGAGCTTTTTCAATGTCATCCAGACTCTCGTAACATTCACCAATATAGCAGTAAGTTATTGCCTCTGGTTGTTCAAGATTAAAAGTCTCTCTATATAAATTTATGGCTTTTCTGAATTGCTTTAAACTGGAATACGAGTTAGCCATGTTAAAATAGGCTGCTGCAAACTTATCGTCAATAGCCAGCACAAACTCATACGACTGAATAGCTTTCTCGTAAAGGTCCTGTGAGCTGTAAAATATGCCTAAATGAAACCACCCGTAAGCCGAATAAGGATGCTCATCCAAAAAACGCGTATAAAATTCTATAGCCTCTTCTTCCCTATGATTAATTTCGAAAAAGAAAGCAATTTCCTGAATCAAATCATCAGAATCGGGTTGAAGGTAGAGCGCTTTTTCCAAATAAACCAATGCCTGATCGAAGTTGTTCATACTTTCATATTCAAAAGCAATGTTCGACAACACATCAACCATGCGTTCAGTATCTGTATCTAAAAGTTTTTTGTATTCTTCAATGGCATCTTCATGTCGGTCCATCAACCCAAAAATTTCACCCCTGGTAAAATATATCTCTTCATCACCCGGTTCAAAAACCTCTAACTGATCCAGCACCCGGAGTGCCTGATCATACTTATTTTCCAACGCCAGTAATCGTGCCTCTCTCGCTCCAAAAGAGGAACTATCAGGATGTTGCTGTTTCGCGCTTTCTATCGCTTGACGTGCCATGGTTTTCTCATGGTTATCCAAATAGTAGTCAATAATGGCTTCAAATTCTTCAACATCAAAAAAATGGCCCTTTTCTGATTCTAACTGCTCCTCAAAACGTTGGATTAAAGCAGAAATATCATTCTCAGACTGCCATTCTAATTCTTCACTCATATACTTAGATTGATTCGCAAAATTAAGATTTCTGGCTTACTATCAGGGAAAAGATTCACAAAATTTCATAAGACCATTTATTTCAGCTACAAATATATATGCCAAAAAAGTAATTGCTGAACATTTTAAAATGCCTTCTTAAATATCTTCTGTTTTAACCTTCATATTTCCTACTTTTGTGAACCAGTATTATAAACCGTTATTTATTCGATTTTTTATGACGCTCATAAAATCCATTTCCGGCATCAGGGGAACTATTGGAGGAAAGGTTTCAGAAAACCTTACTCCTGTTGATATTGTAAAATTTACAGCAGCATTTACCCGTTTTCACCAACTACGAAACAACAAACAAAATATCATGCTCGTTGTTGGCCGCGATGCCCGTATCTCGGGAAAAATAGTTGAACAGCTTGTAGTTTCTACAATTGCTTCTATGGGAGCCGATGTAATAAATACAGGACTTTCAACTACACCAACTGTAGAAGTTGCTGTTACCCACCTGAAAGCTGATGGCGGAATTATTTTGACTGCAAGCCATAATCCAAAACAATGGAATGCCCTGAAGCTGTTGAATGAAAAGGGCGAGTTTCTATCGGATGCTGATGGCAGAACTGTTCTGCAACTGGCAGAAGAAATGGATTTCGATTACGCTGATGTTGATCATTTGGGAACCATTACTGAAAAATATGGAATGATTGACTACCACATTGATGAAGTTTTGAAGTTGGGTTTAGTAGATAAAAATGCAATACAGAAAGCCGGATTTAAAATCGTTGTTGATGCTGTAAATTCAACCGGAGGTATTGCCATTCCCAAACTTCTCGAATCACTTGGAGTTGAACAAATCACCAAATTATATTGTGAACCCAATGGCCATTTCCCGCATAATCCTGAACCTTTACCTGAAAATTTAAAAGAGATTTCAAAACTGGTTATTGACCAAAAAGCTGATTTGGGAATTGTAGTTGATCCAGATGTTGACAGGCTTGCTTTTATTATGGAAGACGGCAATATGTTTGGTGAAGAATATACGTTGGTTGCAGTTGCTGATTATGTACTTCAAAATGAAAAAGGCAATACGGTTTCAAACCTTTCGTCAACAAAAGCATTACGCGATGTAACAGAAAAAGCAGGAGGCTCATACACAGCCTCTGCAGTGGGTGAAGTAAATGTGGTGGAAAAAATGAAAGAAACCAAGGCAATTATTGGTGGTGAAGGAAATGGCGGGGTCATTTATCCTGCCATTCATTACGGACGTGATGCGCTTGCCGGAACAGCTCTTTTTCTAACCCATCTGGCGAAAAAGAAAATGAAGATGACTGAACTCAGGGCTTCATATCCTAACTATTTTATTTCAAAAAATAAAATCAACCTTACTGATGGTTTGTCAACAAAAACCGTGTTCAATAAAGTAAAAAATGAATACAGTCAATTTCCAGTTACTGATATTGACGGAGTAAAAATTGACTTTCCTGATGGCTGGGTACATCTACGAGCATCCAATACCGAGCCTATTTTAAGGGTTTATGCCGAATCTGTTTCCACTGATAAGGCCCAGGATTATGCACAAAAAGTAATGGCTATTGTTAGTCAATAAATTGCTGTTAAAAACATTTTATTTCTAATTTCTGGGAATTTGCTCATTCTGCTTATATTTAGCTAATCAATAAGATGAGCCATGTTAAAAGTACGAAACCGCAATGCAGGATACCAACTTGTACAGTTCAAGCTTTCAAAAAAGCAGATGAAATCATTGAAAAATTACTGTCGTGCACGAAAAACCTCACCGAATAAACTGATTAAAAAGAGCATTCGATATTATACCGAACATTTTTCGGATGGTGTTCCGCAAAAGTTTTATGCTACAGCAAACCAATTAGACATTTTCCACGATATTGAAAAAGACGAAACCCCGCTCAGCTTATTCTAGCCGTGCAGGGTTTGAACCTTTTATTTTTCAAATAATTTATTTCGCGGTCACTTCCAGAGTGCTAATTTTTCTTCCTTCAGATTTTTTGTATTTCACTTTCCGGTCACTGATATAGGCTTTTTTTGGAGGATCTCCGTACCGTCTTAAATCAAAAAAGTCGCCGCCATTATCCATTCTATACTCAACCATTACCAAAACCACTTTCTTAAAACCTCTTTTAGTTCCTCTTTTAGTTTCAATAACCCATTTCTTCATGTTATTTTTTCTACCTTCAATAAAAACAGAAGTTTTGCCACTACGACTTTTAATTACCTGAAAAGTTAACCCCATCTTGTTCAATGCTTCCTGAACCGATGGAACTTCTGTTTTAAACAATTCGTTTGCAATTTCAAGATCAGTTTTTACTTCTTCCTGAGCCTTAACTATAAAAGTAGAAAAGATAAAAACTGCTAGTAAAAGAATATTTTTCATTTTATATATTTTTGGATATTCCCCTTTAATCAGTATATAAACAACCTTTCATCTGACTGATATATACAGTATTGCCAAATATAAGAAAAATATTTTTTTCAAAAATGAATTTCTCTGATTTACTTGTCCTCGCTTACAATAACTTTTTTGAAGCCTTCAGTAGCATAGTTATGAAATTTACCGTCCTTACCCGACCAAATGAAAAAGGCTTCCATTTCTGGATGACTTTCTACAAATTCTCTTGCTTTTGGATAGCCCATAACCATAAAAGCTGTAGCATAAGCATCAGCCAAAGCTGTATTTTTCATCAAAACAGAAACACTCAACAAAGAGTGCTGAACAGGATAGCCCGTTGCCGGATCTATGGTATGAGAATATTTAATCCCATTTTTAACATAATACTTCCTATAACTTCCTGATGTAGCTACCGACTGATTTTCGAGTTTTATTATCGCTTTAACTGTACGTGGGGCATCAGCATCAGGTGCCGGTTTTTCAATACCAACAAGCCATGGCCCATCAGGTTTCTTACCATGTCCAACAACCTCACCACCAATATCAATCAAATAGTTATGAATACCTTTTGATTCAAGATAACGAGCCACAACATCATCAGAATAACCCTGTGCTATTCCGTTGAAATCAATTTGCATTCTGGGATCAGCTTTCATAACTTTCCCATCGACAATCTTCATTTTCTGATAGCCTACAAATTGTTTCAGGCTGTCCACAATATGCTGAGTTACATTTTCACGATTTTCAAAACCAAATCCCCACACTTCCACCAGTGGTCCGACAGTCATATCGAAAGCTCCGTTTGTAGCTTTACTTACTTCCTGAGAGTAATTAAAATTCCCTACAAAGTTTGAATCCAGCACAACGGTACTGTCGTCATTGTTTACACGGGAAATAATTGAAGTAGAAACCCACAATGAAACAGATTTGTCAAAAGCATGCAGAATTGAATCTACTTCAGGATGAAAGTTTCTGTTTTGCTTATCATAATACGTGATGTTATAATATGTTCCCTGGGCACTACCCTGCAAGTTAACCCTATGTTCATTTTCAGGAGCACATCCTGTAAAGAAAAAAGAGGTAACAAATATTATTATCAAAGCGGAAATAAAACCTTTTTTCATGATACTTGTTTTTTGTAATAAACCATACTGAATTCAATAACACGTAAAGAACCAATTTATTTTGGCTCTTCCCTAAAAAAAGATGAATGGCCCAGAAGAGCCATTCATACTTTTTCATTTTATTTTAATGATTAACCTCCAAAATCGTCGAAGGCGATCATTTCCTGGGGGACTCCCAAATCGTCCAACATTTTCAAAACTGCTGCATTCATCATAGGAGGTCCGCAGAGGTAGTATTCAATTTCTTCAGGTTCAGGATGATTAGCCAGATAGCTATCAAAGACTACCTGATGAATAAATCCAGTTTTACCATCCCATTTATCTTCAGGTAAAGGTTCGGATAGTGCAATATGAAAATCAAAGTTTTCATTTTCTTTTTCAATTTCTTCAAATTGATCCACATAGAAGAGTTCCTTCTTTGAACGTCCACCATACCAGAAAGTAGCTTTCCTATCGGTATGCTCGGTTTTAAACAAATGGAAAATGTGTGAACGCATTGGAGCCATACCGGCACCACCACCAATAAACATCATTTCACGCTTTGTATCTTTAATAAAGAACTCCCCGTAAGGTCCAGAAATAGTAACTTTATCACCGGGTTTTCTAGAGAAGATATAAGATGAACAAACCCCAGGGTTTACATTCATGAAACCATTTTTCTTACGATCCCAGGGCGGAGTAGCTATACGGATATTCAGCATAATTATGTTTCCTTCGGCAGGATGATTGGCCATAGAATAAGCTCGGAATAATGGCTCTGGATTTTTCATTTTCAGATCCCACATATTAAAGTGATCCCAATCGCCACGGTATTCCTCATCAATATCCATATCCTTAAACTCAACTTCAGTTTTAGGAACATCAATCTGGATATAACCGCCTGAACGAAAATCAAGATGTTCTCCTTCAGGAAGTTTTACTACAAATTCTTTAATAAAGGTAGCTACGTTATTGTTTGAAACTACTTCGCACTCCCATTTCTTAATACCAAAAATTTCTGCCGGAACTTTAATTTTCATGTCTTCACGAACCTTCACCTGACATCCCAGACGCCAGTTATCCTGTTGTTCCTTACGGCTAAAAAAGCCTTTTTCAGTGGGCAAAATTGTACCGCCTCCATCAGTTACCTGAACACGGCACATACCACAGGTTCCACCACCGCCACAAGCTGAAGGAAGAAATACCTTTTCATTAGAAAGAGTACTCAACAGTGTACTTCCCGGATTTACTTCAATTTCAGTTTCGCCGTTGACAGTAATTTTAACGTTTCCTTTTGGAGTTAATTTTGCTTTAGCAAACAACAGAAGTGCCACAAGCAACATAACAATCAAAAGGAAAACCCCGATACTGAGCAATACGATGGTAGTAATTCCAATAGATAATAAAGTCATCTTGTTATCTTTTTTATAATTTAATTCCAAGGAAGCTCATAAAGGCAATCCCCATAAGTCCTGTCAAAATAAATGTAATTCCAATTCCTCTCAATGCCGGCGGAACATTTGAATAACGAATCTTTTCACGAATGGCTGCAATAGCAACAATAGCTAGGAACCAGCCAAAACCTGAGCCAAGACCAAAAGCAGTAGCTTGTCCCAAGCTGGGGTAATCGCGTTCCTGCATAAACAATGATCCACCAAGAATAGCACAGTTTACAGCAATCAATGGGAGGAAAATACCCAATGAATTGTAAAGGCTGGGGGAGAATTTCTCAACCACCATTTCTACCAACTGTGTCATAGCAGCTATAACTGCAATAAAAATGATAAAGCTCAAAAAGCTCAAATCAAGGTTTGCAAATGCAGGACTAACCCATTCCAAAGCACCCGGTTTCAGAATATACTGGTTTAACAGATAGTTCACCGGAACTGTAATACCTAAAACAAAGGTTACAGCCGCGCCCAATCCGATTGAGGTATCAACGGTTTTTGAGACAGCAAGGAAAGAACACATGCCCAGGAAATAGGCAAACACCATGTTGTCAACAAAAATCGATTTTATAAATATGTTAAAAATCTCTTGCATAGTCTTGTATCTTTAACTTAATACTATTTGTCTTCTAATAATTCTCTGTTATAATATCGCTGTACCCAGATAATCACACCCACGGTAATCAGAGCCATTGGAGGCAAAATCATCATTCCATTGTTTTCATATCCTGCATGATAGAGGCTCTGAGGAACAACTTCATAACCAAGAATGGTTCCTGAACCAAAGAGTTCTCTAAAGAATGCAACAATGAGCAGAATCAGTCCGTATCCCAAACCATTACCAATACCATCAAGGAAAGAAGGCCAGGGTTTATTACCCATAGCAAATGCTTCCAAACGTCCCATAATGATACAGTTGGTAATAATCAAACCAACGAAAACCGAAAGCTGTTTACTAACGTCATAAACAAAAGCTTTTAATATCTGGTCCACAAGAATTACCAGTGCGGCAACTACAACCAATTGCACAATGATACGGATACGTGGTGGAATTCCGTTACGTAACAGCGAAATCACCAGGTTAGAAAAACCGGTAACAATCATTACAGCCAGGGCCATAACCAGAGCAGGTTTCATTTTAGCTGTTACAGCCAATGCAGAACAAATACCCAAAACCTGAACAGTAATAGGATTGTTCATATTTACAGGCCCTGTCAGCAGCTTAATATTTTTAGCTGAAAACAAAGGCTCTTTTTCCATTTTTTCTGTACTCATCTCCTAAATCTTATCTGTTTTTCTCAATATAGGGTAAATAAATCCCCAAAACATTTTTTAGCATATCGTTAACACCGTTACTGGTCAATGTAGCGCCAGATAAAGCATCAACACCATGGATACGGTCACCGGCAGGCAGTTTTTGAATACCACCTTTCACTACTTCAATTGAGGTAAATTTACCCTCATTATCAAAGATTTTTTTGCCAATAAACTGATCCTTAAATTTATCCGATTTAATTTCACCACCCAAACCAGGGGTTTCAGATGCATCGCCAAAATAAACCCCGATCACAGTGTTTAAATCTGATGACAGTGCAATATTTCCCCAGATAGCTCCCCACAAACCGGTTCCTCTCATTGGAAAAATATAAATCTTCTGCCCTTCTTTTTCAGCTATATAAACCGGAAGTTGAAAAGGCTTATTGTGTGCTTTGTTGTACAACTCTACTTTCATATCCAGATTAAATGCCTGAGCCTTATCTTTCTGATTCTGAGTATAACTATTAACCACCTCACCTTTTGCATTAACTACCTGCTCGTCAACAATATATTTATCAAAATAAGGAATAGCATTGTTTGCATTCACTCCCTCAACACGGGCAGCAGACAGGATTCCTTCCATTTTGTCAATAGCTTTATTCCTTTCCTGAAAAGGCTTCAACAATACAGAAGCCAGTGAAAGAAAGGCTGCAGCTAAAACAACAAGAATGGCTGCATATCTGAAAATATAACCATTTGAATACATAATCTTACCTTTCTTATTTATTTACGGCAACTGTTGCCCTTTTTAAACGTCTTTTAATATTGGACTGAACCACCAGGTGATCAATAAACGGAGCAAAGGCATTCATCAAGAGAATAGACAACATCACTCCTTCCGGATATCCGGGGTTAATAACCCGGATCAGAACCGCTATAAAACCAATAAGGAAGCCATAAATGTACTTTCCCTTAGTTGTTTGCGACGATGTTACAGGATCTGTTGCCATAAACACTGCCCCGAAAGCAAAGCCACCCATGATAAAGTGTTGCCAGAATGGAATTTCCATATATGTATTGGCACCCCACAGATTAAATAACAAACCCATTACTGCACCACCGGCAAATACTGAAACCATAACCCGCCAACTGGCTACTCCGGTTAACAATAAAATTACTGCTCCCACCAGAATCCAGAAAGTAGATGTTTCACCTACTGAACCCGGTATGTAACCAAAAAACATATCATGTGCCGATGGTAAATCCTTAAGATTACCTACAAGTGCGTTACCCAATGGAGTTGCTCCGGAGAATGTATCAGGTTTATCTGCAATCCAAACTTTATCTCCTGACATATTACCAGGATAAGCGAAGAAGATAAAAGCACGGGCGGTCAAAGCAGGGTTAAACACGTTCATTCCAGTACCACCAAATACTTCTTTACCAAAAATCACTGCAAATGCCACTCCAATAGCCAACTGCCACAGAGGCAAGTCCGGCGGAACAATCAAAGGGATCAACATACCGGACACAAGAAATCCTTCGTTAACTTCTTCATGACGAATTTGTGCAAATAAAAATTCAATACCCAGTCCCACACCATAGGAAACAACAATTAATGGCAAAACTTTCATAAGACCATATGTAATATTGGTCAAAAAGTCAACTGTTTGCCCATGAGACAGGTAATGTTCATAACCCACGTTCCAGGTTCCGAAAATAAGTGCAGGAATCATAGCAATGATAACCGTAAACATGAAACGTTTCATATCTACTGCATCTCTGATATGCGCACCTGTTTTCGCTGTAGTATTTGGAACAAAAAGAAAAGTTTCAAATGCATCAAAAGTTGATTCCAACTTATGCAACTTTCCACCTTTCTGAAATTTGGGCTTTTGTTTATCTAAAAATTTTCTCAGCGCTTTCATGCGAATATTTTGAATTTCTGATTTTATTAACTCATTTCTTTACGCATCAGATCCAGTCCTTCGCGAACCACTTTCTGGATTTCCGTTTTGGAAACATCCACCACTTCACAAAGAGCAAAATCTTCTTCATCCACTTCATAGATCCCCAGGTTTTCCATCAGATCAATGTCCTGAACCATAATAGCTTTAATCAGTTGCATCGGGTAAATATCAAAAGGAAATACCTTTTCGAAAATACCTGTAGCAACAAATGCTCTTGGTCCTCCGTGAACATTAGAATCGAGGCGGTATTTTTTGTTAGGAAACAGGAATGAAGGGAAGGTTTTAGAAATACTGAATTTACTGAATCCAGGAGCAAGCCAGCCCATAAATTCATAGTAATCGCCTTCAGGAATTACGGTAACATGTGAGTTATAAAACCCTACAAAGCCATCCTTTTCAATAACACTTCCTGTCAGTACGTTTCCACTGATGTAACGCAGGTTTCCCTCCTTAACATTATCCTGAAGCATATGGGTAACTGAAGCTCCTTTACGTGTTTTATAATAACGGGGATTTTTAACTTCAGAACCTGTTAAAGCAACCATACAGGAAGAATCATACTGTCCTGTTAAAAACAAACGTCCGACAGTCAATACATCCTGAGCAGAAATATACCAAACCACTTCCCCTTTATTTAAGGGATCTATGCGGCTGATGTGAACACTCACATTTCCTGAAGGATGTGGTCCCTGGAAAGTGTTAATCTGAACATTTTTTGCTTCCAGAAATTCTTTTGATAAAGTTTTTTTCTTGTGTACATTCAAATGTACTTTACCGCTGGTGAGTTTGGTCAAAGCATCCAAACCTGCCTGAAATTCTTTTCCATAGCCATGCAGGAAAAGATCGAAATCGGGAGCCAGGGGAGCACTGTCAAATGCAGAAACAAAAATTGCCTTAGGCACATCTACTGACTTGGCAATAGTTGAATAAGGTCTTTGGCGCAATACGGGCCAAACACCACTTTTCAGCATTTTTTCAACAACATCCTCGCGTTTTAATGAGGCAATATCAGATTTTCCAAAATCCAACGACTCATTTTTACCATCCGATTCAACAACAACTTCCAGGATTTTTCTTTTCTCTCCCCTTCTGATATCCAAAACTTTTCCACTAACCGGTGAAGTAAAATAAATTTCATCACGGTATTTATCGAAAAATAATGGGGTTCCAGCCTTAACTTCATCACCAACTTTAACCAACATTTTCGGAAAACAGCCAACAAAGTCATCAGGCCTCAACGCAAACAGACGGGAATTCAGGTCAACAACGGTTTTCTCAGCCCCTCCTAACAACTTAATATCGAGGCCTTTCTTGATAGAATAGATAGTTGACATATATAAATAAATTCATGTTAAATTTCGGCATGCAAGTTAAATATTTCACAGCTAATAATTCATAATAAAACTAAAAAAAATTTAAATGGAATTATGGAACCTGAACAATCAGAGTTTTATGCTCATTTTATGCAGTTGAAATAATTCTATATTTGTGAAAAAAGATACTGACCCTATTTTTCGTATATGTTGAAAATACCTAAACTCACTTTTATTCTTATTCTGATTATTTTCGGGCTGAAAACATATGGAAATGAACCGGAAAATCAAAGTAAGGTGTATGACCCAAATATTGTTACAGTTCAATTATATCCAGTAGGCGAACCACTAAAAGATCCTATTATTGAACTTAATTCCGGTCAGCAACTACAGCTTTCTTTTGATGATCTGAGTAATCAATATGCGACCTATCAGTATTCATGGATACATTGCTCTGCTGACTGGAACAGTTCACAACTTCAACCTATTGATTACACCCAGGGATTTTTCACAGAAAACATCACCAATTACCAATTCTCATTCAATACACTTACAGGATATGTGCATTACCAACTAACATTTCCAACTACCGAAATGAGCCCCAAAATTTCCGGAAATTATATACTTCAGGTTTTCAGAAACGATAACGGACATAAACAACTCGTCATAACCCGTCGTTTTTTTGTTGTGAACGAACAAGTTACCATTCAATGTCAGGAAAGTAGAGATATGATTAATCTGGCCGACAATCAAAAACGTCAGCAAATAACACTGACCTGCAATACACCGAATACATTTTCTGACGAACCACAGCAAAGGTTCAAAGTTGATATTCAGCAAAACGGCCGTTGGGACAATGCCAAAATAGATCTGAAGCCTTCAGCTGTTTCACCAAACACATTATACTTCGATTATCCTGAAGGTATTATTTTTAACGGAGGCAATGAACCAAGGTTTTTTGATATGAAGAGTTACAGATACCTGGCTCAAAACATTGCAAAAATAACTCATGAGACCAACTATTATAATGTTTGGCTTCACACCGGATTTCCCCGGACAGGACAGCCCTATGAAACTTACAGTAACATCAACGGCCGCGAAATGATTACTGCACGAAGCGATCAAAATCCTTCAACAGAAGGAGATTATGCCATTGTAACTTTTACATTAAAAATGCCTCAAATTCCAAATGCTTCTGTTTATATTCTCGGTCAGCTTACAGGTTGGACCTACAGCGATGAAAACAAAATGGAATATAACAAAACCACACAGGAATACGAAGGCAAATTGTTTCTGAAACAAGGTTATTATGAATACTGGTTCTCGGTAATAAGAAATGGGGATACCGCAGGAAATATTGGCACAATTGAAGGAAATCACTGGCAAACCAACAATACATATATTGTATATGTGTATTACCACAACCGATTGCCGGAATATGACAGGCTGGTAGGGATTCAGACATTAACAGCCCAATAAAGATGATTAAAAAGGGTTTTCTTTTAATTACCATATTATTAATACAGAATCTTCTCTTTGCACAGGATATACATATTCTGGAAAAGATTGATTCGTTGCAATCCAGAGGTAACGGATTTTACACAAGAGGATTATTTCCATCTCAGATGGGGCTGGTAGGTGGTAGAAAAATGTACGAAGACAATAATATCTTCTTTACGGCACTTACCCTATACACCCTACAATCTATTAAAAACCAATTTAGTATAAAAGGAAAATTTTTAATTAGCAATATGAGTGGGTGTGCCAAAAATTTATATCCTCTCTACCAAAATCGGCAATGGGGACCAACATATAATTTTTATCAGACACATCCTGATAGGCCATTTCCCGGTTTAAAAATTCTATCAGGGATGAAAAAGTTTCGTTTGGCAGATGATCTGGATGATACAAGCATAATATATCTGCTACTACACACCAACGATAGCCTGAATGCTGCGGTAAAGAAACGAATGGAAGCCCAGGCTAAAAGTCCGAAGAAGGTTACCTCAACATTCAAAAAATACAGAAATTATAAAGCCTATCGCACCTGGTTTGCACACAAAATGAAACAGGACATGGATATTTGTGTAATGTCGAATGCACTTCTTTTTGTTATTAGAAAAGGTTTGCCACTTGACAGCACTGATTCCTGTACCATTACACTGATCAAAAAAATGGTGAACGAAAATGAAATTATGAAACACGGTTATATTGTTTCTTCTCATTATCAGAAAAGCCCCGTGATTCTCTACCATTTGTCCCGCCTAATTTCTGTTGCAAATAATCCGGAACTTAATGGTTTAATTCCTAAAATCGTTACCGATTTGAAATATGAACTTAAGATTTCCAAGAATGCAATGGATCGGGTTATTTTAATCAGCTCTCTTTATCGTTTACACCAAAAAGTAGATTTCTCATTTAGTTACAATAACCTTAATAAAGCCATGCAATCTTTTTATTGGTTTATGGCAAACCCTTTTAGTGGAAGCAATGTAACCATAAAAAGGATTATAGGCCGTAAAGGATTATTAAACTTCGAGTATAAAAGTGAAGCCTATTACTGGAGCCTCGTTCTGGAACTACAAAGTTTAACAGGAGCAAAAATTAATTATGGTAGTAATTTTGAAGAAACAGTGATGATAAAAAACTAAAGATGATTTAATTCAGGTAAGATATCTATTATTATTTCTACAAATAACTGTTTATCAACATATAGCAAATATACATTTGGACATTTCAAAAGATTTACGTACCTATGCAGGCTAAACTGTGATCGCTTATGCATGCATTGGAAGCACTGGACCACGTTCGCCTGAATTTCAGTCCGGCCAGCCTACATATTCTTAACCTTACGCTGGCTTTTGTGATGTTCGGAGTGGCACTCGACATTAAAATACAACATTTTAAGGACATTTTCTTCAAACCCAAGTCGGCTATTGTCGGGGTATTTTCGCAATTTATTGCCCTCCCGTTTTTCACCTTTCTGTTGGTTGTTTTACTAAAAGACTACATCACTCCTACCATTGCGCTGGGTATGATTTTAGTTGCTGCCTGTCCCGGCGGAAACATTAGTAATTTTATTTCTGCTCTGGCCAAAGGTAATGCGGCATTATCGGTAAGTTTGACTGCTTTTGCTACTATTTCAGCTGTATTCATGACCCCGCTTAACTTTGCTTTCTGGGGAAAACTTTATACGGGAATTATTGAACGCTCCAATGCTGATCAACTGGTTCGTCCGTTGGATATCGACTTTTCACAAATGTTTCAAACTGTATTTTTGATTCTTGGAATTCCTTTAATTCTAGGCTTATTTATTAACCATAAATGGCCGAACCTGGCAAAGAAAATTATCGGGCCTTTAAAAAAGCTTTCCATCCTGGCTTTTGTTGCCATTGTAATATTTGCATTCGCAAAAAACTTTCATCATTTCATGCTTTATGTGAAATATGTCTTTTTTATAGTTTTAGCACATAACGCACTGGCTTTAGGAACAGGTTATACACTTGGCCGCATTTTTAAACTTCCCAAAAAAGACAAAAAAACCATTTCCATTGAAACAGGAATCCAAAATTCAGGATTGGCTCTAGTACTCATTTTCAACCCCAAAATTTTTCCCCCCGACATGGAACTTGGAGGTATGGCCATTATTGCAGCCTGGTGGGGAATATGGCATATGGTTTCAGGACTTACTATGGCCTATTTCTGGTCGGGAACCTACAAAAAAATTAATTTTAGTTACCTGACCAATATTATTCGGAATGGGGATTGAGAAGATTGAAAAGTTTTCGATACGATATCTTTTATTGAAAACCTTTGGAAAGTTTTGGCACGATTACATTTTCTACCGCAAAGTTGAGTATGTGAATCGAAAATCCGTTCCATGGAATGAACATATAATTATCACCCCAAATCATCAGAATGCATTGATGGATGCGCTTGCAGTCGAACTTTCTAAAAAAAATCAGTTTGTTTTCGTTGCGCGTTCCGACATTTTCAAAAAGAAATTCATAGCCCGGATGCTGTATTTCTTGAAAATACTGCCTGTTTATCGAATTCGTGATGGTTTCGAAACGCTGAAAAAGAACGAACAGACTTTCAAAAAAACGCTGGATATCATCAATAATAAAAATGGCTTTGTTATAATGCCTGAAGGCAATCATGCGGGTTACCGCCGTTTAAGACCATTAAGAAAAGGTTTTGCACGCATTGCTTTTCAGGCTGAAGAAGCTACTAATTTTTCACTTGACATTAAACTCATTCCGGTAGGCATCAGCTATAGTAATTATGAAAAGTACCGCAGCGATTTACTTGTCGTTTTTGGTGAACCAGTTCCTGTATCCAGGTTTTATGATGAATATAAAGCTAATCCTGCTGTTGCATTCAATAAAATTAAAGATGAGCTTGCTAAAGAAATAAAACCGCTCATGATTGATATTGAGAGCGAGGAAAACTATGATGTTTACGATAGTCTACGTTATCTGTATGAAAAAAGAGCAGCAAAAAAACTGGAAATAAACACACGTCGAAGACTCTACAATCAATTTAAGGTTCACAAAACCATTATTTCCGCACTCGATACTGAAGAAAAAGCCCAATCCAATGAATTCAATATCTTATCAGCAAAAACCAAAGCTTTTCTCAAGAATATGCAGCAAATGAAACTTAACACGCAGGTTTTTGAAAAAAAGTCGGGAAATATGATTTTATGGTTGGTGAAGAGTCTTCTTCTTATTGTAGGTTTTCCATTTTTCGCGTACGGTTTTATCAATAATGGAATTCCTTATTTCGCTCCTTTTTTGATTACCCGCTTATTCAAAGACAGGCAATTTCACAGCTCTTTTAAGTTTGGTGTTTCATTTTTTCTGTTTACACCGTTTTACGTACTTCAAACTGTTCTTATTTATCTCCTTTCGGAAAATGGTCAATGGACATTCTATTACATAATCAGCTTACCATTATCAGCTGTGATTGCGTGGAAATATTCGAGGTTATACCTCAGCACACAAACAGACTTTCGGGTAATACAAAACAAAAAAAGTAAACGCTTTAAGGAAAGTAAAAAATTGTACAGTGAAATTATGAACCTCACGAATCAGGTCTTTCAGAAAAATCAGGAGAAGAAATAGCTTATCTCAGCTCAATATTTCCTTCAAAAACCTTTTCAGCCGGACCACGTAACCAAACATTAGTGAAACCATTTTCATTTGAATCAAAAGTCACGCTAAAATCGCCACCATGCGCCTGAATTCTCAACTCCTTGATTCCGGTTTTCAAAAAAGCAGCCATTGCCGATGCCGTTACACCAGTTCCACAAGATAATGTTTCATCTTCAACACCACGCTCGTAGGTTCTTACATAAATTCTGTCGTGTTTCATTTCCACAAAATTAACATTGGTTCCTTCCGGAGCAAATCTCGAGTCTAACCGGATCTGACGCCCATTATTCACTACATCAAGCTGTTCTACATCATCAACAAATTGAACATAGTGAGGAACTCCGGTATTTAAAAAATAATAATCCGGATTTCGCTCAACTTTTTCAACATCTACCATTTTAAGAGAAACATCATAGCGTTTCCCTTTCTCCAACTCGTGCTCAATTACTGCCTCATGCACTCCGTCAGAAGCAAGAAAAAGCATCCGTTCATTTGCACGACCTTCAATAAAAGCTAAAGAAGCAATACTACGCCCCCCATTTCCACACATAGTAGCCATTTTTCCATCGCTGTTATAGTAATGCATTTCAAAATCATAAGCTTCAGATGAACGCAAAATCATTAGTCCGTCTGCCCCAATACCAAAGTGTCTGTCACAAAGAAAACTGATCTGATCTTCCGACAATGTTATATTGTCATCTCCTTCCACAATCATAATAAAATCATTGCCGTTGGCCTGAAATTTCTGAAATTTCATGATATAAAATTTAATAATTGTTAAATAGTTTACTTGTCAACCTTTTTGGTGCAATTTTTGAATAACGAATTTAGTTTCAAACTATAACAAAGATTAACAACATGTTGAAATTAATCTGCTTTTTTCAACGTTTAAACAGAGAACTAAATTAGATTATTTTAAAAAGCACATTACATTATAGAAAACAAAAGTAATACGCTACAATATATGAGGACAATCGTTAAAAGTTTTTTTGGTGCAGCCATAGCAACGGCAATTGTTTTACTGATTTACAGTCTTGTTTTTGGAAATTCGGATTATTCGTCACAAAAACAAATTCAATACAATAAGGCAAGTCAAACAAAACAATCAACTTTTCCTCAAACAGGAAACACAAATTTTGTTGATGCGGCTCAAAAATCTGTCAATGCTGTGGTTCACATCAAAACAATTGTTGGCATAAAACCACAGCATTATGATGATTTTTTCGGACAATTGCGCGACTATTTATACGGGCAAAGAAAAACAAACAGAGCACTCGTTGCTTTTGGATCAGGGGTAATTATTTCTTCTGACGGATATATCGTAACCAACAATCATGTGGTGGCAGGAGCCGATAAAATAACTGTAACATTTAATGATAAACGTCAGATGACAGCTAAAGTGATTGGAACGTCTGCTTCAACTGATTTAGCCTTAATTAAGGTGGAAGCTCAGGATTTACCTTACCTAACCTACGGAAATTCAAATAACCTGGAAGTCGGCCAGTGGGTGTTGGCTGTGGGAAATCCATTTAACCTTACTTCGACAGTTACTGCCGGAATTGTAAGTGCCAAAGCCAGAAATATTAATATCCCTGGCGGACAGTCTGGAATTGAATCTTTTATTCAAACCGACGCTGCTGTAAATCCTGGAAATAGTGGAGGAGCATTGGTTAATACCGATGGTCAGTTGGTAGGGATTAATACAGCAATTGCATCCAAAACCGGAGCATATGAAGGATACTCTTTTGCAATCCCGTCAAATTTCGTAAAAAAAGTCGTGAATGATTTAAAAAAATATGGACACATTCAACGGGCCTACATGGGAATCCTAATCAGAGATATTAATGAACAACTGGCAAAAGAAAAAGATATAAATAACCTTGAAGGAGTTTATGTAGCAGAAGTAATTGACAATGGTGGTGCTGGAGAAGCAGGAATGAAACCCGGAGATATAATAAAAGCATTGAATGATATGCCAGTAAAAGGACTTGTGTCTTTTATAGAAATTTTGGGTCAATACAGTCCTGGTGACAAAATTAAGGCGACAATTTTAAGAAATAACAACAAAAAAATACTTACAATTACACTTAAGAACCGTGATGGATCACTTGCCGTGGTTAAGCCTCAGAATCCATTTTTTAATGAAAAACTGGGAGTTGAACTTGAAAGTATTTCCGATGCTCTACAGAATAATCTGGGAATAGATCAAGGCCTACAGATTATAAGTCTTTCCAATGGTGTTTTAAAAAACGGAGGAATTATCAAAAGTTTCATCATCACGGAAATTAATGGCCAGAGGGTTTCCAATGAAGAAACCCTCAACCACGCCCTTAATTTAAGCGAACAGGAAAATAATGTAGTGAAGATGAAAGGGATATATCCCAACGGCATGAAAATATCTTTTGAATTTATGTTATAAAAATTTGTTATTTGGATTTTTTTTAAATAAATTGCTGAACTAATTGAATAATAATAAATAAAGTCGTTTTAAAATTATAATAATACAATGAGACAACTAAAAATAACCAAATCTATAACCAATCGTAACACTGCGTCTCTGGATAAATACCTGCAGGAAATCGGTAAAGAAGAATTGATTACTGCAGAAGAAGAAGTTGATCTGGCGCGCAAAATCAGAGCCGGTGACGAAAGAGCTTTGGAGAAACTTACCAAAGCAAATCTCAGATTTGTCGTCTCGGTAGCTAAACAATATCAAAATCAGGGGCTCAGTCTTCCTGACCTGATCAATGAAGGCAATGTCGGATTAATTAAAGCCGCCCGACGGTTCGATGAAACACGCGGATTTAAATTCATATCTTATGCTGTTTGGTGGATCCGACAGTCTATTTTACAGGCTTTGGCTGAACAATCAAGAATTGTTCGGCTGCCATTGAATCAGGTAGGTTCATTAAATAAAATAAAAAAAGCCTCAATGGCGCTTGAACAAAAATATCAACGCCTGCCATCGACTGATGAAATTGCCAAAGAAATGGACATTTCTGAAAGCAAGATTGAAGGAGCTATGAAAATAACAACCCGGTATGTTTCAATGGATGCTCCTATTGGCGCAGAAGAAGATACAACCTTGATGGATGTTTACATTCCTTCAGAAACACCTAATACAGATGACGACCTGATTCAGGAATCGCTCCGTAAAGAAATTGAACGCTCTCTTTCGACACTCAGCGAAAAAGAAAGAGATGTGATTAACCTATATTACGGAATAGGTATGAACCATGGTTTAACACTTGAAGAAATTGGTGCCAAATTTGATTTAACCAGAGAACGGGTTCGTCAAATCAAAGAAAAAGCAATTCGTCGACTCAGACATACTTCAAGAAGCAAACTTCTTAAAGCCTACTTAGGCTAAAGTAATAAGTTAATTAATTTATAATTTATTGGCGGATAGAAATTTCTATCCGCCTTTTTTTTACATTTGTGGGACAGCTTATTTCTTAACCATCAAATAATTAATGGACAATGAATTCCAAAAAAGACATGAATGGAAACTATGAAGTTTCCCTGAATGACTGGGCCCATCAGGAAAAACTGGCTAACGAATTCATCAGCGTGCTTTACAAACTTTTTTACGACAAGAGTACAGAACTGGTCTTGTTTCGTGAGCAACTGATTGACCGAAGTGCCAGTGTAATCCTTTACCGTCATTCTTACGCCGAAAACATCATCGACAAGCCTTTAAACATAAAGGATTCTTTGACTTTGGCCAAAGCCATTTTGCGAACCAACATTGGGGCTTCACGCATCGACATCGGAAAACTGAACCAGGAATGGACTCTGGAACAGAAAAACTTTGTAGATGAAGAAGATTTTATTCAGTTTAAACTGAAACATCTGATGGAGGCCAAAAACGCTCCCTGTAAACCTAGAGATGTTATTCTTTATGGTTTTGGACGTATTGGGCGTTTACTGGCACGAGAGCTCATTATTCAGGGCAATGGGAGACAACTTCGGGTGAAAGCCATTGTTACACGCGGAAACGATGATCTCCACATTGTAAAACGAGCTTCGTTATTTCGTCATGACTCCATTCACGGACCTTTCCGTGGTGTAGCCATCGAAGATCTGGATGACAAAACCATATACATTAATGGACACAAGGTGCTTATGCTTGCAGCCAACAATCCGGAAGATATCGATTACACAGAATATGGAATTAAGGATGCCATTCTGATTGACAATACTGGTATTTACCGCGATAGAACCGGACTCAGTAAGCACTTGAATGCCAAAGGAGTTAGTAAAGTATTACTTACCGCTCCTGGAAAAGGTGATATTCCCAACATTGTTTATGGTGTAAATGAAAAAACTGTTGAGGTTAAAAACGAACAAATTTTCTCAGCAGCTTCTTGTACAACTAATGCTGCAACACCTATTCTTTACCTTTTGGAGAAAAAATTTGGTATTGAAAAAGGACATATTGAGACAGTTCATTCCTATACCAATGATCAGAACCTTTTGGATAATTTTCATAAAAAATATCGTCGTGGGCGGGCTGCTCCGTTAAATTTAGTCATTACAGAAACGGGAGCTGCAAGCGCTGTGGCCAAAGCCATTCCCCAACTAAAAGATAAATTAACAGGAAACGCCATCCGCGTTCCTACTCCAAATGTTTCGTTGGTCATATTATCTTTAACCGTTAATAAAGAAACCTCTGTAGAAGAAGTAAACAACCTAATGCTCAAAGCCTCACTGGATGGAGAACTGGTTCAACAGATCAAATATTCAACATCAAATGACGCGGTCTCTTCTGATTTCATCAGTGAATCGGCAACTTCCATTTTCGACAGTCAGGCTACAATAGTCTCAAGCGACAAAAAAAGCATCGTAGCCTATGTTTGGTATGATAATGAGTTTGGTTATGCCTTGCAGGTTATTCGTGTTGCCAAAATGATAGCCGGAGTTATCAGGCCAGCCTATTATTAAATTTTAGTTAAATTTTCTTAAAAATAAAAACTTTTGAGCCGGCAAAATCTGCCGGCTCTCTTTTTTTTCAATGAGTTAAATAGCTGATCAAGCAAAATATAGAAACGAACACCACTTTCAGGTATCCATAAAAGTTGTTTCTTTGCACTTTAATTCACAGGCATGAATTCTGAAGTAAAGTATGTATTTGTAACAGGCGGGGTAACTTCCTCGCTGGGAAAAGGAATTATTTCATCCTCATTAGCTAAATTATTACAAGCCAGAGGTTTTAGTGTAACAATCCAAAAACTTGATCCTTATATCAATATTGATCCGGGAACATTAAACCCTTACGAACACGGAGAATGTTACGTAACTGAAGATGGTGCAGAAACAGACCTTGACCTCGGACACTACGAACGGTTCTCAAATACAAGAACTTCTCAAGCCAATAACGTTACTACTGGTCGTATTTACCAAAATGTGATCAATAAAGAACGTAAAGGTGACTATCTGGGAACAACAGTTCAAGTTATTCCTCACATTACTGATGAAATAAAGAACAGCATTCAGCAACTGGGTCAAACAGGGAAATATGACTTTGTGATTACAGAAATCGGCGGAACGGTTGGCGATATTGAATCATTTCCTTTTGTTGAAGCCGTTCGACAAATGCGATGGGAATTGGGCGATCGGTGTGCTGTAGTTCATCTTACTCTTGTACCTTACCTACATGCTGCCGGAGAGCTGAAAACCAAACCCACTCAACATTCTGTTAAAAGTCTTTTAGAACAAGGTGTTCAGCCAGACATTATTGTTTGCCGTACAGAACAGCCTTTATTTGATGGCATAAAACAAAAGATTGCCCAGTTTTGTAACGTTTCTCCAACCGCAGTTATCGAATCTCGTGATGCTGAAACCATTTATGAGGTTCCATTGATGATGCGTGACGAACTGCTGGATATCGAGGTTCTTAAAAGAACCAAAACTCCGATCCCAGAAAAACTTGACCTTGAAAACTGGACTAGATTTGTTGAAAATCTCAAGAATCCAAAAGAAGAAGTTACCATTGGTTTGGTAGGTAAATACATTGAGTTAAAAGATGCTTACAAATCTATTAACGAAGCATTTATTCATGGAGGAGCCGTAAATCAGACCAAGGTTAAAATAAAGAGAATTCAGTCGGAAAATATTACACCAAAAAAAGCTGAACGACTACTTAAAGACCTTGATGGGATATTGGTAGCTCCCGGATTTGGAAACCGGGGAATTGAAGGCAAAATTGAGTCCATCCGATTTGCACGCGAAAATAAGATTCCATTTTTAGGAATCTGTTTAGGAATGCAATGTGCTGTTATTGAGTTTTCCAGAAACGTATTACAGCTGAAAGGAGCTCATTCTTCAGAGATGGATCCCGAAACACCTTTTCCTGTAATTGATCTGATGCCGGAACAAAAGAAAGTCAAAAAACTAGGCGGAACAATGCGATTAGGTTCTTATGCCTGTCAGATTGAAAAAGATTCTTTAAGCTATCAGGCCTATTCAAGGGATCTTGTGCACGAAAGACATCGCCATCGTTATGAATTCAATAATGACTACAGGCAGGAATTTGTGAACAATGGTATGCGCCTGGCCGGGGTTAACCCTGAAAAAGATTTGATAGAAATTATTGAGTTAAAAGATCATCCCTGGTTTGTCGGAGTTCAGTTTCATCCCGAATACAGCAGTACAGTAAAAGAACCGCATCCGCTGTTTACTGCTTTTGTAAAAGCTGCATTGAAGCACAAAAAAGACAATCAATAGTTTATTAAGTACTCTTTTGTGAGATTTGTTATTGCTCTTTATTGAAATGAAGGCAATTTCATATTTTTGTGCTCATGATTTATCCTTCAAACTTTGAGCACAAAATTGGGTTTAATCAAATCAGAAATCTGATTGGTGATGCCTGCATCAGCGAAATGGGCAGACACTTTGTCTCGCGAATGAAATTTACCAACAAAAAACCATTGCTTGAAAAGTGGTTAAATCAATGTTCTGAGTTATCATTTATTATTTCTTCAGGAAAGAGCTTTCCTTCACAAAATTATTTTGATCTGCGTGAAGAATTTCAAAGGCTAAAAACACCGGGAACGTTTATTGGCCAGGAAGCTTTGTTTGACCTTAAACTATCATTGGCGACATTATCAGACATTTTGGCCTTTTTCAATAATTCAGATGAAAATGAATTTCCTGAACTAAAGGTATTAACGACTTCTATTTTGTTTCCTGAAAAATTATTTCAACTGGCCGAATCTATTATTGATTACAAAGGAGAAATAAAAGATACTGCCTCAACCAGGCTTGCTGAAATCAGAAAAGAACTGGTTTCCAAACAAAAAAAAATAATGAAAGAAACACGCAAAGTGTTTCAACACGCCAAAGATTCAGGATTGACAGTTGACAAAGCTGAAATCACAATCCGAAACGGACGTTGGGTAATTCCTGTAAAAGCTGCAGACAAAAGGGCTTTCCAGGGAGTAATCCATGATGAATCAGCCACGGGTCAAACCATCTTTATTGAACCAATGGTTTCCTTCGAAATCAATAATGAGCTCCGTGAACTTGAAAATGAGGAACACAGGGAAATAATTAAAATCCTGACCCATTTTACCGATGAACTAAGACCTTTTATTGATGAATTAAACAACGCTTACCGTTTTTTAGGGTTGATCGATTTCATCAGAGCCAAAGCCATTTTCTCAAACAGTATCAATGGCCACATTCCTGTACTTTCTGATGAAAATATACTGAAGTTAAAAAGAGGTGTACATCCTTTATTATTTCTTAACCACAAAAAATCAGGAAAGGAAATTGTTCCTTTGGATTTGGATCTTAATCCTGAGAACCGTATGATTGTTATTTCCGGACCAAATGCAGGAGGAAAATCTGTTTGCCTAAAAACAGTAGGACTACTTCAATATATGCTTCAATGTGGTATTCCATTATCAGCATCTCCTGACAGTATATTCAGGCTCTACGAAAATATTTTTATCGATATTGGAGATGAACAGTCGCTGGAAAATGACTTAAGCACATACAGCTCCCATTTGCTCAACATGAAGCATTTTATTCAACATGCCAACGAGAACAGCCTGATTTTGATTGATGAATTTGGTACAGGAACCGAACCGCAATTAGGTGGAGCCATTGCTGAAGCTGCATTAGAACAGTTTTCACACAAAAAAGCATATGGTGTAATTACCACACACTATAGCAATTTAAAGCTTGCCGCCGACAGGCTGAACGGGCTGATTAACGGAGCCATGTTATTTGATGTTGAAGAACTTAAACCTTTATACCTATTAAAAACCGGACAACCGGGTAGCTCATTTGCCTTTGAAATAGCTAAGAAAATAGGTTTCCCTAAATCGGTTATTCAACGTGCACAAAAAAAATCAGGAAGTCAGCATTTACGATTTGATATTCAATTACAACAGCTGGAAGCCGATAAGCTTTCATTTTCTCAACAAAAAAAAGAAGTCGATGAAAAGGAAGCACAACTCAACCAACTACTGCAACGATATAACGAACTGAAGGATCAGATTCAACAACAAAAAAAGGAAATCATCCAACAGGCAAAAGAAGAAGCTTTAAACATAGTTAGCCAAGCCAATAAAAAAGTTGAGAACACCATACGTGAGATTAAAGAAGCACAGGCAGAAAAAGAAAAAACCAAAATCAGCCGTGAAGAACTGAATAAAACTAAAAAACTTCTTGAAAAAGATATTGAAAAACTTAAACAACCAGTTCAGAAACAAGTTAAAAAAAGAACAAACTCTTCTGTTGAAGTTCAAAAAACTCCTGAAAGTGGTCCGCTCAAGGTTGGTGATTATGTTCAGATAAAGAATACCGGATCTGTTGGCATTTTGCTTAAAACATCTGATAAAGAAAGCCAGGTTGAAGTGAATGGAATGAAACTGACTATCGCAACAAAAAATCTAGAAAAAACTCTTAAACGGCCTAAAAAAACAGGTCCAAAAGGTTCTTATTCAGGTATTGTGCAATCTTTAAACGACAGAGCCAATGATTTTAAACTTTCGTTGGATTTAAGAGGTAAACGTGCCGATGAAGCCTTAGAACTTTTACAAAAGTATATTGATGATGCTATTATGCTGGGTATGAAAGAAGTCAGCATTTTACACGGAAAAGGGTTTGGAATTTTGAGAGAAACGCTACGAGAATATTTATTGTCGGTAAAAGAAATCGATAATTTTGGTGATGCACCGGTAGATATGGGAGGAGCAGGTATTACGCGAATAAGGTTCAAATAACTAATTAGCAGCCCTTTTCAACTGCCTTTTATAGACTCTTTTAGAAATCAGAATACTAATCTCATAAAGTGCTTCCAGTGGGATAAATACCATCATTTGGCTAAAAACATCGGGCGGTGTAATAATTGCTGAAACAACCAACAAAATAATCACCATATATTTTCGGTTTTTCTTCAGAAAATCGGGCGTTAATACCCCAACACTTGTTAGAAAATAAACCAGAATCGGCAGTTCAAAAACCAAACCAACAGCAAATGTGAGCGAAACCACAGTACTGATGTAAGAACTCAATGAAATTTGGTTTACCACATTTTGACTCACTGAATAGGTTCCCAAAAAATTAACCGTAATGGGTACAATCATAAAATAACTGAATACAACTCCTATTAAAAACAAAAGCGTGCTAAATAACAATCCCCCACGTGAATATCTTTTCTCATTCTGCAACATGGCTGGTCGGACAAAACGCCATATTTCCCAAAGAATATAAGGAAACGACAAAATAACACCGGCAACCATTGAAATATACATATGGGTCAAAAACTGACCCGACATTTTTATGTTGATTATCTTCAGGTTCAGATCACCAAAGCACAATGATTTTGCATGGATAAGTTGTCCCAGTTCACACAACAAGCGATAAGTAATAAAATCTGATCTGCTGGGAGCCAGAATAATCACATCGAAAATAACATGGCGATTGAGAAATGCTACTACAGCCAACACAACAACTGCAATAACAGACCGGACTACATGCCCCCTGAGTTCTTCCAGATGATCCCAGAATGACATCACTTTTTCGTCTGGGCCAGCGTTGTTATTTTTTGTTGATTGCTCTTCCATATTCTATTGCCAAAAGTAAAAAAAAACCTCACCGAAAAAGTGAGGTTTTTCATCAATAGAAAGCTAAAATCAGGTAAACACAATTTGTGTACCTTCTCCATCACACATAGCATACAAGTCTCCAACAGTAATAATATCTTTTACAGCCGGATGCATGTCTTCCTTAGTCAGTTTAAACATATCAGCTGCCAGTTTACAGGCATAGATCTCACCACCACCTGCTTCAATTAATTCCAGAAACTCATCAACCGGAGGCATGTCTAATCTTTCCATTTCTTTTTTCATCATGGCTGTTACACCTGATTCCACACCGGGTAAACCTCCAAGCATGGTTGGAAATGGCATTCCTCCGGGCATACGCATGCCAGGGTTCCCCACAGTTGAAGTGTGTAGTTTGTTCATGCGTTTTGAAGTAATGGCATCCAGTCCGAAGAAGGTGAAAAACAATTTAGCTTCAATACCTTCCATTACTGCACCATTAGCCATTACCAAAGCAGCATAAACATCCTCAAGATTTGCCTTTGAACAGATTAAAAGAATCTTTTTCAAAGGATGTTTTTTTTCGTTTTCCATAGTAATAGATGTTTATTAGATACAGGACACGGGCTTGGGCACACCCGCTATTTTTGTCGCCTTTTTCAAAGGAGCCCCGGGAAACAACTGATAAAAAGTTTTGGCATCAACTACTCCTGATTTATTAATTCCCCTGATAGTTAATCCCTCACCAGAAGCTACTTTTTCTCTGATATAGTCAATCACTTCAAAATGTTTGTCAGTAATTTCAATACCCTCTTCCTTTGCGATTTCTGTTGCAATTTCTTTTGTCCATTGTGAAGCGTCAGTCATGTATCCTTCTTCATTTACTTCAACATTAACGCCTGCAATTGATTTCGTTGCCATAATTTTTATTTTAAATAATGAATAATTTATTTCTTAGCAGAATTCTTTTCAGATTCCTTTGCTATATTTTTCAAAAAAGTGATCATAAATCCGATTCCTTTTCTCATTTCAGGAGCATTCATTGCACGGGCGGCTTTAAATAACGAATACTCAGGAATATTCTCCACATCCATACTTTTGTATACCACAATTCCATTGTTCACAGCTTCAAGCATCTCAGGCTGAGTAATGTTTTTAACAGTCTCCAGAATAGTAACAATGTTGTCAGCCAGACTCCGAACATCTTCAACAGAAAAATGTTCTACAATATTATCAAAAATATGAATTGTTTCCTTTAAAAAATCAATATACCCCTTCGACTCCATGTCATTGAGCACTTTGATTCCATCCAAACCAATTTGCCTTAAAATTGGCGACACATCATGAATCAAATCCATTCCACTTTCCAACATTCCAAACACTTCATAAAGGGTATCAATGTTACGGACGGCTTTCAACAAAAGCATTTTTACTGCCTCACCATCTACTTCTACACCTGCTCCATCCAGTTCGGTTACTGCGGCTTTAAACATGTCATTACCAATTACCGAAATATCAGTTACCAAATCTGAAGCAGTTTGACGTACTTGCTTTTGTGCCATTACTTCTTCCAGAACAATATCCAGTTTACGATTGATATCGTCTATCTGTTGTTGTATTTCCATATTCTCTTTCATAGCTTTAAGTTTTTTGAGGTTCAAACTGGCTTAAAGCTTTTTGCCGGCCATTTGCATTTCAGAATCGATAGGCATTTCTTTACCTTTCAACAAAATATGCCAGTACAACCAGCGGAAAATCAATTTACCGTAATGATTGGTTCGGGTTACTTTTAGCAGTCCGAATGGCCCTAATCCCGGGAACGGGAATGAACCGGCCAAAGGTTCAGTATCATAATTAAAGTCAATCAAGGTGCCTTTACCATAACCGGTTTCAATGTAACAGTTGGCATGACCATCAAAACTTGCGGTGTAAGGACGTCCTTCAATGGCGCACATCAGGTTTTCTTCCAGAATTTCGGAAGCAAAGTGTGCTACCGAACCGGCTTTTGATGTAGGCAAATTAGCAGCATCGCCAATAACAAAGATGTTCTTATAATCTCTTGCCTGAAGAGTGTGTTTATCTGTAGGAACAAAATTCATATCATCGCCCATTCCGCTTCGTTCTATCATCTCGTCGCCCATGTTAGTAGGAATGCTGACAAGACAGTCAAACTTTACTTCATTTCCTGCATAGTCCACAATCTTTTTTACATCGTTATCAACCTCAGCAACATTAAAATCAGGAACAATATTGATATTTTTCGATTTCAGAAGTTCACCCAGCATTTTTGTTGCGCGGGGCTTAGTAAATGCACCAGGCAAAGGAGTTACATAAGTAATATTTACCTTATCACGCATGCCTCTTTCGGTAAAAAAAGCATCGGCAAAAAAGACAAATTCAAGGGGGGCAACCGGACATTTGTAAGGTAATTCTGCAATATTTACAACAAGCTCTCCACCCTGCCAGGTTTTAAAGAAGTTGCTCAATGCCACAGCCCCTTCAATAGTATAAAAATCAAAGATTTCTTTGTACCATAGTTTATCTTTCAAACCAGGTGTTTCTTCCGGGGCTGTTCGAGTTCCCGTAGCAATAATCAAATAATCATAATTTAAAACCACGCCATCAGCCAGAAGAACATGGTTTTCATCAGGAATAATTTTCTCGATTTTTGAGTAAATAACATTCACTCCAATTGGGAAGAAATCACTTTTTGGCTTAATAACATCCTGGGCCGAATACATCCCGAAAGGAATAAACAAAAAACCCGGCTGATAATAATGGGTTTTATATTGATCTACAATCGTAATATCCCAATCTTCTCTGAGAAACTTTTTTCTTAATTTGTTGGCCATCATGGTTCCGGCTGTTCCGGCTCCCAAAATCAATAATTTTTTCATAGCATTAATTTTATATTTTTTTAGACTTTCAGAAAGTCAGGTTTTACTCACTAAAACAGCCTTTTACCGACTTCAAATTAACTGTTGTAAAGTTAAATATATATGTTCTTCTATATTTCTTTTTAAGTATGCTATAAATCATCTATTTTTGCTTTTTAATAATTTTTAGAATGAAAATAAAAAACGACATACTAAGCTGTAGGACATGTGTTTACAGGCAGTTACTATTTAAAGACCTTAATGATTTTGAATACAAACTGGTAAATGACAGCCGAACTGAGATGCTCTATAAGCGTGGTGAAGTAATTAAAAATGAGGGAGATCAGGTGAACTCCTTTATTTACTTACGAAAAGGTTTAGTAAAGTTGTATAAAACAGATTCTAATGGTAAAGACCACATTTTAAGTATCAACCGACCCGGAGACTTTATCAGTTTGCTCAGTATTTTTGCTGATGAGCCTTACCGGTTCAGTATTGCGGCACTGGAAGAAACACTTGTTTGTGATGTTAAGCTGGATGTTTTACAACATTTGATTGAAACAAACGGAAAGCTGGCCATGCACCTGTTTAAAAAAATGAGTCAGATTTCAGATGAAATTATTGAAAATCAGTTTGAGCAAGCCCAAAAACAAGTAAAAGGCCGGGTGGCACATTTACTGTTATATTTTGCCAATCACGTTTACCATAAAAATGAATTTTACCTCCCCTTAACCCGACGTGAAATGGGGGAACTGATTTCTATAACTACAGAAAATACAATCCGTACATTCTCTGAATATAGAAAAGATGGAATTATCGATCAGCAAGGCAAGACGATCAAGATTCTTGATTACGATCGTCTGGTTGCCATTAACAAAGGAGGCTGATTAACAACCTCCGGCTGCTACAGTTGCTTTTTTTCTTCGTTTAAATACCACAGGCTTTGTAGAAGTATTTTGATTATCTACTGAACCGGTAGATGATTTTGCTACTTCCGCGTAATTATAACGGGAGATCCCCTTCAGAAACAAATTCTGGTCTTTTTTAGTCGCTTTGAGATCACTAGCATGTTTAGCATAAAAATCATAACCACCCAGTAAAATATAGGTGTTCTTAAAGCCAACCTGACGAAAGAAAAACCAGGCACCTGTTGCATCCAGTTGATCATTAGCATACAAAACAACCTTAACTCTGTCTCTTTGAAAATTCTTCAACATTTCCAAATTATTCTTTTTGGCAAGATCAAATGAAGGAATACTTTTTGCACCAGGAATATGACCTTGCCCAAACTCGTATTTATTACGAATGTCGATTAGTACAACATCTTTATTCTGATGATTCAACACATCAGTTAATTCATATGGGTAGAAGTAATAAGAACTTGTATCCCTTACCGTTTGAATACTTTGTGCAATATTCTCTTCATATGTCATTAAAGGGCTCCGCATTGTGAGAAAACCTACAACAATCAGAATCAAGAAAATAATTACAGCCCAAAGTGTTTTTTTAGGATTTAAATCGTGAACATGCATATTTTTTCTTTTAAATCATCAACTATTTAACATCCACCTGCCGCCACCACACTTTTCTTTCTTTTTACAAAAGTTATTTTGGCTTTCTGAGACTTATTAACATCCGTCTTTGAACCAATAAAATACATACTGGCTGCTCGTCTGAAGTTATATTGTTCAATCACTTTCTCAGAAGAAGTTTCCGCTGGAGCTAACGGACGAATGATAGTCTGGATCCAACCATTCAAGCCCCCTTTCATTACGTAATTATTTTTATAAGCAAGTCTTCTCAGTAGGATCCAGGCTTCGTCAGCCAGTATTCCATCGTTGGAAAACAAAACTACTTTAGTTCCAGGATTACCAAAATAGGCCATCGCGGCAGATGTTTTTAAACTGTCAAAAGGCACATTAATTGCTCCGGGAAGAGAAAAACTCTCAAACTGTGAAGCCGACCTAACGTCGATCAACAATTGTGAAGGATCTTTTTCTATAATACGTTTTGCTACTAGATCTGTTGAAACAAATCTTGTTGGTTGTAAAACATCCCATAGTAATTCTTCAGGAGGTACCTGTTTAGTAAACTGACGCTGGCTGATAAATATTGTTCCTATGGCCAAAATCAGCATAATAAGGGTAAGTATTATATAATTTCTGTTCATAACTTTAGAATTTATATTCAGTTATCCTTTTTCTAACCTTTTTCTCAATCAACATAGTTACCCAAAAAGCTGCCAAAGCAACAATAGTAAAGGTTAATGCCAGCCATGAAGAACTAATTCCTGTAATATCCGATACAGTTACATTTCCCAAATTTCCGGAGTTATAAAAATCCCCAAACAAAGGAAATGCAAGAGAAAACATACCAATTCCCAAATACAATCCAATAGTAAATAACAGTCCATCAATTTTGCCAATGGCTATAGCAGTAAAACTGGTTCCCGGGCAAAAGCCTCCCATAATAAAGCCTAATCCCATAATTACGCCACCAACTAACATAGGCTGCCAGAAAGTAGGCAAAATAAAAATCTGTGACATATTTAGCCAACCAAAATAGTCGAAATAAAGCAATCCGACCATGGTAACAATTAAGGCTGTGAAAAAAACGCGGAGAACAACAAAGTTATAGCCGTAAAAAACGCCCACAATGTTTCTTGATGAAGAAAAACCTGAGGCTTCCAGAATAAAACCAAACGCAATCCCAAGCAAAATGGCAATAACAAAGTTCCAGTCTCCTGTAATAATACCGTTAGGAATAAGAGGTCCCATTGTAACTTATTTTTTGAGTTTTATAAACTAATTAAATCCATAATTTTTTGAAAGCCCATGCAATAGCATAACCAGTTCCAAAGATGGCAAACATCACAATAATGCCACCTACAGCAAATGTACCGCTACCGCTCAACGCTGCACCACTTGTACAACCGCGTCCAAACTGACTTCCAATTCCAAATAAAATACCGCCAATTGTTGCATAGATCATTCGCTTGTTGGCTGAAATTTTTGAACTATGTTCTACCCTTGGCTTACGAACCCTTCGAAAAATAACACCTGAAAGTAATCCACCTAAAAAAATACCAATCGACTCAAAAACAAGCCAGGTATACATAGGTGAATGATCATTGGTAATGAACCTTCCGATGTAAGCATTATCCTTGGCATCCTGAGGAGTTACAATTTGTGCAGTTGTAGCTACAGTACTTTTAACAGCACCACTGGCACCCAATCCACGACCGGTAATGTAAATAGTTAACAGCAACAACATTCCCAGCAAAACACCTCCCAAATATGGATTGATGTAATGAGGAATTTGATTATTCTTTTGTGTATCCATTTTATCTGTTTTTTGCTGATTAATATAAGTATCGGGTTATTTGACCGGCTTCTACCATTACAAATCTGAATACCAG
Organism: Bacteroidales bacterium; assembly: GCA_016936505.1. GTDB lineage: Bacteria > Bacteroidota > Bacteroidia > Bacteroidales > F082 > Sulfidibacterium. The sequence continues at coordinate 66,561 of JAFGXS010000006.1, forward strand.
ACCACCAAATAATAATAGTAATGAAGGAACCCATTTCGGAACATGATATCCACGAAGTTCGAAGATTTCAAGAACTGCCGGGAAGATTAGACCAATCAAAACAACAAATACCCAGAAGCTAACAGTAAATGGACCTCCGAGAAATAAATTGAAAGCTTCTTGTTTTACCTGGGTTCCTGCCATAAAACCCATAAATAAATGAATAATCAAAAAGAGTTCTACAGCAATCAAAATAAGGTCAATGCGGCTGAGAACCTTGCGTTCACTTTCGTTCTGACTAATCCACATGATGGTAGCAAGGCCTGTTGAGTATCCCGAAACAAGGAACAACGGGCCGAGAATGGAAACATTCCATAAGGGTCGTGCATTAAAAGCAGAAAGCAAGATACCGGTATAAACTGCAAGAATCAAAGACAGGATCAACATTATCCAGGCAAAAGGCTTCCTGAATTTAATTACAAACGCTTCAAATTTATTCAGGAATTTGAATTTCCAGTCCCATGAAGGGAACATTTCTTTCATATAACTGGCAACCCATACAATAGAAAGTGGTGTAATAAGTAATAAAGTCCAGGCTCCCCAAGACATTGGCGATTGAAAACGAATGGTGGTATACAATCTCCAAAAATATAACTTATGATTCAGGTCGATAAATAAGGAACCCAAACCAATAACCAAAGCCAATGGTGCAACAATAGAAGCCCATTTTACAGCCGTTGGCATTGCTTTTTCCTTGCCCATTATCACGAAATAGGCAGCAAAAAAGATGATTCCCCCGGCAAGCCCTCCTAGAAACAAATACAAGGAAATCTCCCAATGCCACAGATGTAAATCAGGATATATTTTAGGAAGGTGTTTTCCGCTGACAATTAATTCTTCTTTCATCGTTAGCTTATTTAATTATTATCTTAAAAAATATAACTGAGGATCTGTTCCGGCTTCAGGAGCCAACACATACCAGTTTCTGTCTTTCAGTGCTTTTGAAACATCACTGTTAGGATCATCCAAATCACCAAAATGGAGACAATAGGTCGGGCAAACATCCACACACGCCGGATTTTCTCCCTTGTCAACACGGTGAATACAGAAAGTACATTTATCAACATATCCATCTGGATGAACGTAACGGGCATCATAAGGACAAGACTCTATGCAAGCACCGCAACCAATACATTCATCATGAGTAACCAATACAATGCCTCCTTCAGCTATATGACTGGAACCTGTAGGACAGCATCTGACACAGGGAGCATTATCACAATGATTACAACGCTCTGACTGGAAAATCATATCCAAATTCGGATATGTACCATCAACCTTTTCCACAATCCAGTCTCGACAATAACCATGAGGAACAAGGTTTTCTGTTTGACAAGCCACCACACAATCTGCGCATCCTACACACTTGTTGGTATCAATAGCCATTGCGTATCTCATGCTTTATCCTCCTTATTTTCTTTTCTGGGATTGTCTTTTAAAAATGTCACAAAATTGACGCGCATTCCGGTTCCCCCCATGATTGGGTCCATTGCATATTTGGTAATCATTTTCTCATCGCTGGCACCTCTTCCATAAGCTCGGGTAAGCTTTTTATCTGAATGGCCAAAACCATGAACCATATAAACAGAGTCCCAACGAATTCTTTCAGTTACCCGTACTTCCACCGGAAAATCAGTAATAGCACCATCCTGATTTTTCAACCAGACTTTTTCACCGTGTTTTAAACTCCACATATTGGCTACTGATGGGTGAACCCAAACCGTGTTTTGTTTCTGTAGATCCCACAAATAATGATTATTTTGTGTTCTGGAAAATGTATGCATTGGCGAACGCCCATAGATTAACCTGTAATGACTTTGTGGTGGCTCAGGGTGTTGAGTATATACAGGCATAGGATCAAAACCAGCGCTTTGAAATTCGGTCGAATACAATTCAACTTTACCTGTATTTGTATTAAAAGTAAAATCTTCGTTGTATCCGAGATAAAGCGGTCCTGTTTCTCTTTCAAAAGTTTTTACTCCGATTTTTTTCATTTCATCCAATGAAGAGCCCACCTGTTTCAGCTGCCAGTCAATTACTTCAGAATAATCATTGTAATTATAATAATCGTGTAAACCTAAGCGCTCACCAATTTGTTTCATGATCCACCAACCCGGTTTAGAATCATATTTTGGTTCTACGGCAGGCATCCGAAGAGCAATTGATGGAAACCTGTTTTGTGCTGACCTGAGGAAATCGTACCTTTCAAGATAAGTTGCTTCAGGTAAAATAACATCTGCATATCCGGTTACTTCCATCGGCATGGTATCCATTACAGCAAAGAATTCAATTGAATCTATTGCTTCCTGGAACATCCTTTTGTCAGGCATTGATAAGGGCAAGTTAGTTCCAGCTGAGAACCAAGCCTTTACCTGATGTTTATATCTATATTTTGGTATTGAAGCCTTGATCACTTCGGTTGTAATTCCCATTGTTGCCAAAGGATATTTTCCCTCATTTACATCTTTCCATGTCCATTTGGGTTCGGGATATTTAGGTTGCGGAAAATGTGGAAGATGCTTTGATTCAGGAAGATAAAGACTTCCTCGTTTTCCCCAGGCTCCCAATAAAGCCGTCAAAATAGCCATAGCTCTCTCGCGCTGAGTATCATCACCGTACCAAACCACATGCCTACCCGGATGAATAACTACAGAAGGAGCATGACCGGCCATTTCTCGAGCTGTTCGGCGGATCATATCTGGAGGAATAGTTGTGATTCCATATGCCCACTCAGGAGTCATGTTTTTCACATGCTCTTTCAGCTGATCAAATCCAAATGTGTATTTCCTGACAAAGTCCTTGTTATAAATATCTTCATAAATCAACACATGAATCCACGCCATCAACAAAGCAATATCAGTAGCCGGCTTTATGGGTAACCAGTATTTTGATTTGGCAGCCGGTGTGCTGAACCGTGGATCTACAGTTATGATTGTTGCCTTTTGGTCAATAGCCATCGACATTTCCTGCACTTGTGTATTGTGCATATTTTCACCAATGTGCGAACCTATTAAGACCAAACAACGGGTATCACGAATATCTGTATTTTCAGGTGATCCGATATAAGCTCCAAATGTGGCATAATATGCAGCAGAACGTGGTCCACGACATTGAGCATAGGCCGGTTCGGCATTCGTTTCACTTCCGTATGCACGCATCAGATGTTCCAGATGAGTTCCCGGATTACCATGATTAAAATATCCAAATGCCTCCGGACCATATTTTTCTTTAACCTCTTTCATTTTATTGGCTACACGATCCAGTGCTTCATCCCATGTTGCTTTTCTGAAATACTGAGTTCCGTCTTGTTTGGTCTCTCTGATCAAAGGGGTTTTCAAGCGATCCTCATCATAGTACATACCAATACCACCCGTTCCTCTTGGACACAAACGGCCGTTACTATTCGGATCTTTTACATTTCCTACAACTTTTCTAATCTTTCCTTTTTTATCAACAAAAGTCCATCCAGCACATTTCCAGAAGCAAACCTCACAATAGGTAGGATAAGGTGTCAGATCTTCGTCACTCACAGGATCACCTGAGAATTTATCAGGTAAAAGATTAACACCCTTCATATTTAATGCCTGCAGACCCAACGCTGCAGCCCCTACACCGGCTGTCGAAATTTTAATGAATTGTCGTCTTGTTTTCATCCGGCTGTATTTTATGAATTATATTATAGATATTGTAAACATTTATATATTGAAAAACAAATATATAATGAATTAACCGAAGAGCTGGAAACATCTAACTATTTGAATACTTTAAAAATAAGAGTATTAAAACCTGATTTTCTGTTGGTTATCAACAAAAATCATATATGACAAAAATCATATTATAATATAAGTAACTAATTAACAACACGTTAATGCATCAATTTATACAGATAATAAATTAAAAATAAACAGGGGCAATAAAAACAGGTTAATTATTACTGAATAATAAGAAAAATGCATATTAAAAAACCTTGATCCTACTGACAATCAAAAAGAAATCATTAATATTTATAACTTAGCTATTATATATTCTAAACTTACCACTTATTGTTGATTAGTAATTCTATAGATAATTCAGCATTTTTTGTTTCAGATTTACACGGAAAAACAAAACGCTATGAGCTTCTTTTTCAAAAAATAAAAGAAGAACTACCCCGGTTCGTATTTTTGGGAGGAGACCTCCTGCCCTCAGGATTATTTTCTTTTACATCAAACGACAGTGCACTCTCAGAATTTTTACATCAAATCATTAAACAAGGCTTTGAAAAACTTAAGTTGGAATTAAAAGACAGGTACCCAATGGTTTTTCTTATTCTGGGCAATGACGACGGGAAAACCGAGGAAAAGAATTTTATTAGGGAAAGTAGATCCGGGCTATGGAACTATATACACAATAAAAAAGTAACATTTGAAGATTACTCTATCTACGGCTATTCATATGTGCCCCCATCTCCATTTCTGCTTAAAGACTGGGAACGTTATGATGTTTCAAGATATGTTTGTCCTAATTGTATTCCTATCGAAGAAGGTGTATTTTCAGAACCTGTTGACAGAAAAAAAATTCAATTTGAAACCATATCAAAAGACATAAAAAAGCTCACTAAAGAGGATTCTATGGAAAATGCTATTTTTCTTTTTCACTGCCCACCGTATAAAACTTATTTAGACAGAGCAGCACTAGACGACAAAAAAATAGATCATGTCCCTCTTGATGTTCATATTGGAAGTATTGCCATCAAACGTTTTATTGAGGAGCATCAACCCATGCTTACTCTCCACGGTCATGTTCACGAATCGGCTTCCATAACAGGATATTGGAAACAACAGATAGGCAAAACAATTGCCGTAAATGCGGCCCACGACAAACCCGAACTTTCATTAATACGTTTTCAATTACAGGATCCTACCAACGCCACCCGTGAGCTGATTCCTTTATAAGACAGCATTATTTATCGATATCCGTTCCCATTCGCAAAGGCCTTGCTGCATCCGTAATAGCACCTATTTTAAAAGCATAACTGGTTCGTGCTTTTATGTCTTCATCGGTTACAAGGTGAACATCCAATAATCCTGAAGTTCGGTGGCCAGTCCGTTCTAAATTCATTTGTGATAAACTCAGACTCCAGCCTTCCAACCACAGCAAAAGATCTTCACGCTGTTTTTGTGTTCCCCGAAAATGTATAATCAAATCTATGTCGCTTTCTTCTCTGGCTGTTGCATTTTCAGTACTTCCAAAAAGATAAAACCCCACCACGCCAAAGCGTTCCGGATCAAGTTTTGCAGCAATCCTTTCTGCATTTCTCAGGCGCCATTGCCAATGAACATCATTATTGGTTTCATGCATTACATTTCCTGGTAAAATTGTAGTTTTCTCATCCCACTCTTTCTGCTTTACAATATAACCCAAAGCTTTTTCCAGGTCAGAATTCATAAAAACATTTAACTCACATCCTTCATATATTTCCTGCATATCGATAACACGAACTACATTCTCAATACTTTTTAAATCGGGAATGAGTTTTGAAAAAATATTAGAAGCCTCTAGAATATCTTCATTGAAAATGATATCCCATTCATCGGGATAAAGAGGCAAATACTTAATATTGGCTTCGACCAAATCCTGAAAAAAATGGGTTCCAAAAGATACTTCGGGCAAGTATTCGTTTTTCTTCCTGGCAATTTCAATGAGCATAGCCGTATTATTAATATCAGAATACGATACCCGAACCCCAAGCTTAACATCTCCTCTGCTGCCCCAACGACCAGGCCCCATCAAAATAAATTGGCGTTTGGGTAACATCTGATTTAAAATACCGATGGCCTTGCCCACCAACATTAACTCCTGGTAATCTTTCATTTTTGAATACGCTTCAGGATTCACATAAACAATATATTTAATTCCTGATATAAAACCATTCGAGATATACTTATCAGCGGTAAAAACTACCTTTTGTTTATCAATTAGATCAGGCATTTTGGCAGGTTTACTCCATGGATCATGACTCTGATAACGACATTGCAACAAATAAAAATCAGTTCCATTATGTGCGAACTCTATATCAACAGGGTATCCATAAGATTTCTCTAAAACGAGCATGGTTTCACGCAGTCTTTGCACAAAATCAGTGTGCTTTATCAACCCATCAAAATTGACGACAAAATAATCTTTATTAAAATCTGTACGTAAAACATGAGCAGGCCGCAAAAACTTCTGGTTTACAACAGAAACCACATTTTCCAGCATAGGATATTCTTTTCCATATTTTCGAAGAATATCCTCCATAGAAACTGTTTCAAAAGTTTCAGTCTCAAGGTTTATTACATCAATATTTTGAGGAGAATATCGAATTACTTCATCAACAGAAACATTTACTCTTAATTCAGGCTGACCTGGAGAAAGAAGTACCGGATAATCGTCACTTACACGATCCACAGCACGTGTACCCAATCCGGGCACAAGCCTTACAAGTCCATCATCGGACTTAATTCTGCTCGACCACCTGAATTCATTTCGACTGAATGCAACACCTGAAAATGCCGGCAAATAATAATTTCCCACACGGGTTCCAACAACTTCCTGTATTAAAATCCCCATTTCCTCATGAAAATCGAGCAAATCATAATTTGAACGATATTCTATTGGGTCAGGACCAAAAGTTGATGCATATACTTCTGATATAGCATCGGTTAATTCATTTAGTCTTTTTTCTTTGGAACCTTGATTTGCAATGAATAAACTTTTATATTTCCCGGCAAAAGCCGTACCTACACTATCTTCAAGCAAACTTGAACTGCGAACGATCAGGGGAACCTCACCCAAATCATCAAGAGTCACCATTAAACCTTTAATGATTTCAGGTGAATGAAGAGAGTTTTTAAACAACTGAATAACATAAGGATACTCCTGACGAACCTGTCCCAGCTCTTTATATTTTTGCTCAATAACTTCATCTATATCGTTATATTTCATAAAATTAAGTAACCCATCCGAAATAATATGCCAAGTTTTAGGAATTTTTATATGAGATATTAATTCATTTTGATTGGACTCTTTATTCAGCAATGCTTTGGCAATAAATAAGCCCGCTCCTTTACCTCCAATTTTACCATAACTTTCGTGGGGTGAAATAATATTATCCATCAACTTATGGAAGTCATTTAAAGTTAAAGCCTGTTTGGCAACATTGACAAGACTTTGCTGTCCCGTTAAAATTCTTTTAACAAGAGCAATAATGAAGCTTTTTTTTCGTGGCGGGGAAAGTTCAGCCATCTCTTGATCCATATGGTAATATCTTTCTAAAGACATTCCGATTTTCGCTAATGAAGAACCATTATTTTCCAATATTTCAGATAAAAACCCGGAGCGATCCTCACGGGTCCATTTCTGAATATCTTCTAAGACTTCATTTTCTGAAATATTCTTTCCTGCCAAATCAAAAATTTCATAGGCCAGCTTAATCATATCGCCATCTTCATGTTTCTGAAATGGTTTGTTCAATTCGGATGAAAACTGAATATCTCCTTCAAAAATGGGGCTAAATTGCTCCATTAACTTTTCAGCTTCAGGAATTCCAATCCAACATAAATGGTTGATCATTTTTCTGGAAAGTTTCACCAAAAGTTTTGGATTTGTTTGCGAAAGCATATCCAAAATAATTTGCCATTCGGCTTTATAACTCGACTCCTTTTGGGGGTTAGAAGCTGACTGCAGCTGTTCATGATAAATTTGCAAACCAATTCTTTCTGCAATACTTTTTAAAAGCCTTCGTTCTTCCTTTAAAAATGGTCCTTCATCAAATTCGGGCATTTCTTTTGTATAATAAACGCTGATTGTCCCTATAACCGAATTTTTAATTTCAACATCAACATGTATGGACCAGGGCGTTTCCTGAAAATTCTGAGAAGTATATATACCCATCGGGCTGACTATTCGAGCCACCGTAATTTCAGGATATTGAAAACCAGGAGGAATAGCATCTGCAATTTTTTGAATCACCTCTCCCGATAAATTATCCTGATCATGTAAGATTTCCTGAACATTATAAAGGCAACTCAATTCTTTGGCACGTTCTTTTAACTCGTCAAATATTTGTTCTACTAATTTATCTTGTTTCATCAGTTTCGGTTTCAATTAAAAAAATTCAATTTGAATTCCCCTCATCACAATCAAACCCAACCTCTGTCACGACAGGCTGCAGCTACTCTATCAACAGAAATAACATAGGCAGAGTTTCTCATTGACAAATTATTGGCCTCTGAAAATTTACTCACCGATAAAAAGGCACGTGTCATTTGATTGTCCAGTTTCTCCAACACCTCTGATTTTGACCAAAAATAATTCATATTGCTTTGAACCTGCTCAAAATAGCTACAGGTTACTCCACCAGCATTGGCTAGAAAATCAGGAATAAAATAAACACCTCTTTCTTCTAAAATCTTTGAAGCTTTTGGAGTTGTCGGACCATTAGCACCTTCTACAATGATTTTTACCTTTTGATTAACTTTATCTACATTAAACTCATTGATTTGATTTTCCAAAGCTGCAGGAATTAGTATATCCACATCCTGTTCCAGCCATTTCTGTCCCTCCAAAACAGAATAACCTAAATCCATTGCTTTCACTTTACTAATTCCTCCAAAGGCATTAGAAATCGAACGCAACTCAGCCAGATCCACACCGTCTTTTTTTACAAAAGCATAAGAGGTTTGATCTTTTTGATCCCATGCAGAAACACTAAGTACTACACCTCCCAATTGTTGATACAATTCAATGGCATATTGACCAACGTTTCCAAATCCTTGGATACTGGCCGTTGTGCTTTCCGGAGCTATTTCCATTTTCTTTAAAGCTTCTCGCAAGGTATATATAGCACCATAACCCGTT
>JAFGXS010000057.1 GCA_016936505.1 Bacteroidales bacterium
GATTTAGGGGCTTTTTTGTTATAAGTTATCTTCTTTATTTCTTTGTTTTGGAAAATCTTTGAAAAATGTTTCCTGCAAGTGCCGTCCATCCCGTTTGATGTGCTGCTCCAAGACCCTTTCCTGATTCTCCATGGTAATATTCATGAAACTGCACAAGATTATATGGATTATTGTAAAATTTTTCACCACCCCAACATGGACGTTCGCCCTTTTCGTTTTTTAAAAAAATATGCTGAAGCCTGGATGAAAGTTGCTGTGTTATATCTTTCAATGTGAGGTAATTCTGAGAACCTGTAGGATATTCAACTTTAAAACTATCGCCGTAATATTTGTAAAATTCCTCAAGAGATTCCAGAATCATGTAATTTATAGGAAACCAAATGGGACCACGCCAGTTTGAGTTTCCTCCAAACATCAGGTCTTCGGATTCTCCAGGTTGATAGCGAATAAAAAACTCCTTTCCGCCTTTTGTAAAATTAAATGGATGTTTCTGGTGGTATTTTGATAGCGAGCGAATACCATAGGAGGACATGAATTCGGTTTCATCTAACATTCGGGTCAGAATTTTAGTGAGCCTATGTCCTCTGAGCAAAGAAAATAATCTTCTTTTGCCTTCTCCAAGGTCATTCCATCTGGAAACAAGATTTGTTAAATCTTCTCTGTTGGATAAAAACCAGTTTAGTCTTTCTGCAAAATCAGGATTTTGTTCCAATATTTCCGATTCAATAACTTCTACTGCAAATAAAGGAACCAGTCCGACAACTGACCTAACCTTTAACCATTCGGGCCCATTATCATCAGAGCGAATGATATCGTAGTAAAACTGATCGTCTTCATTCCAGAGGTCAATTCCATTTTCTCCCATTTGGTTCATAGCTTTGGAAATAATGAGAAAATGTTCAATGAATTTTACGGCCATGTCTTCGTACACTTTATTCTTTTTTGTAAGCTCCAAAGATATTCTGACCATATTAAGTGCATACATAGCCATCCATGCTGTTGCATCTGATTGCTCTATGATTCCTCCTCCCGGAACATCACCGCTTCTATCGAATACACCAATGTTATCGAGCCCCAGGAATCCTCCTTCAAAAAGGTTCTTACTTTGTACATCTTCACGGTTCACCCACCATGTAAAGTTGATCAGTAGTTTATGGAAAACCTCTTCAAGAAAATCGTAATCACCTTCATGGTGATTTAATTTCTGATCCATTTTAAATACTTTCCAGGTGGCCCATGAGTGTATTGGAGGATTTAACTGGTTGAAATCAAACTCAAAAGCCGGAAATTGCCCATTGGGATGAATGTACCATTCCTTCACCAGTAAGCGAAGCATCTTCTTCGAAAAATCGGGATCGACAGAAGCTAATGCTACACATTGAAAAGCGCTATCCCACATGGCAAACCAGGGAAATTCCCATTTATCAGGAACCGATAAAATATCTTCGGCATTCATATGTGTCCATCGGTTGTTTCGGGCATTTAATCTGGAGGCGGGGGGTTTGGGCATATTAGGGTCTCCATTTAGCCATTGTTCTACGTTGTAATAGTAATATTGTTTGTTCCACAACAGGCCTGAAAATGCTTGTTTTACAATTGATTTTTCATCTTCACAAAGATTCTGACTGAAAACCTCTTTATAAAACTCATCCGATTCCTGAATTCTTTGCATAAAAATTGTATCAAAGTCTTCAAAAGGATTTGTTTCTTCCTGGTTTGTGAGTCTTAAGCAAATGGTGGCTTTCCCTTCGCCTTCAATATCCATCAAGTAATGAAAAGCACTTTTTGTTCCGTTGTTATCAGGGTTGATGGCTTGTTCGTTCCCATTTACAATAAAATCATTAATTCCATCTTTAAAAAAGTGCCCGTAAACATTTGAATTATAAAGCCGGTTTACATTGGTTTCATTGTTACAAAAGAAAGAATCGGCAGGAGTTTCGGCATACAAAAAATAGTTGCCTTGTTTATGATGAGTTGCAACCAAACATTGGTCCGATATCTTATCTATTTTAGGTATTTCTTTTCCATGATCCCAGCTCCATGTGTTACGAAACCAAAGCTGAGGTAAAAGATGAAGTTGTTTTTTTTCTTTGCTGCGATTTATAGCAGTGATTTTGATCAAAATATCTTCAGTTCCGGCCTTGGCATATTCAATAAAGATGTCAAAAAAGTTGTTGTTGCTAAACACCCCTGTATCGACAATCTCAAATTCGGAATCTTTTTTTGATTGCTTATTGTTTTCTGTAATCAAATCTTCATACGGAAATTCATTTTGAGGATATTGATAAAGCATTTTCATGTAAGCATGTGAAGGCAGGTTTTCAGCATAATAGTAAACTTCCTTAACATCTTCGCCATGTATTCCCTGGTTTCCTGATAATCCAAACAATCGTTCTTTTAAGAAAGGATCTTTGCCATTCCAAAAAGCTGGTGCGAAACATAAAATCTGGTGTTTGTCTGAAATTCCTCCAATTCCGTCTTCACCCCAACGGTAAGTATAACTTCGCGATTTATCGTAAGTGGTAAATTCCCAAACGTTTCCGTCTTCACTGTAATCTTCTCTTACAGTTCCCCATTGGCGATCTGACAGGTAGGGGCCCCATTCGCGCCATTGGTCAATTTCTTCGGGTTGTAGTCTTTGTTTTTCCATAATATTGTTTTTTAAGGTTTGAGAGTTCAGAAACCTTATTCCAAAGTCCGGCATGTTCTGTTATGAGCTGATTTTTTGAAACTATGCCAGATTCGATAACCTGTTTCTGAGTTAATTCATTAGGAATAGCAATCACTTGCATTCCTGCATTTAGTGCGGCTTCAATTCCATTGAGCGAATCCTCAAAAACAAGGCAGTTTACCGGGTCTGTATTTAACATATTGGCTGCTTTCAGATAAATTTCCGGATTAGGTTTTCCGTTTAGCACATCATTTGAAGTAAGAACAAACTTAAAAAGATCTTTTAAGTGAGTTACCTGAAGAATCTTATGTGTGTGATAATTTTCAGACATTGTTGCCAGTGCCAGAGGCTTTCCTAGATTGTTGAGTTTATGAATGGTTTCAAAAACATCCATGAAAATATTTTGTCTGATCACTACTGGGTCAACTATTAAACGATTATAAATCTTTAGTCTTTTTTCCAAAACCATTTTAATAAGAATTAGCTTATCATCTTCAGAAGTATTAGATTTTAACTGCTCGTAATAGTCCTGAACCAGATTGCTTACAACTGTCTTTCTTGGACTTCCTACATACTTAAAGAAATCCTTTTGTACCTGTTGAAAAGAAACGGTTCCCGATGTTAGCTCATCAATAGCATGACCGTACGATTCAGCTTTCAGCTTTTCGGTATTAATTATGGTTCCATCCAAATCGAAAATAAATGCCTGTATCATTGTTGATTCTGTTTTAAAGTCCTCAAGGAAAATTCCTTCAGGAACCTGATAATTTATTTTCTATAGTGTTCGATTAAAGCATTGGTACTGTCATCGTGGTTTAAAGGAATACCCTTATTTTGCATTTCATCGATTATCTTTTTAGCCAGCACTTTTCCAAGTTCCACACCCATCTGGTCAAAAGAGTTAATTCCCCAGATTGCACCCTGTACAAAGACACTGTGTTCGTACATGGCGATTAGTTTACCTAAAGATTCGGGTGTAAGGTTGTCGAGAATAAACGTAGAAGAAGGGCGGTTTCCTTCAAATGTTTTGTGAGGAACCAGTTCTTCAGGAACTCCTTGTTTGGAAACCTCGGCTTGTGTTTTTCCGAAGGCAAGGGCTTCACCTTGCGCAATAACATTGGCCATTAAATAATCCTGATGAGGTGGCAGGTTGTTTAATGCTTTTTTAAAGCCAATAAAGTCGCAGGGTATAATAATAGTTCCCTGATGAATAAGCTGATAAAATGAATGTTGACCGTTTGTTCCCGGTTCACCCCAATAAATTGCACCGGTTTGATAATCTACCTTTGCCCCATCAAGGCGTACATGTTTTCCATTACTTTCCATAGTTAGTTGCTGCAAATAGGCAGGGAAACGATGTAGATATTTATTATATGGCAATACAGCCTGTGTTTGAACACCGAAAAAATTACCATACCAAATATTTAGCAACCCCATAATAACCGGAATATTTTGTTTCAAGGGGGCGCTTCTGAAGTGTTCATCCATTTCATGAAAACCCTTTAAAAGCTGATTAAAATTTTCGGGACCAATTGCCAGCATGGTTGACAAGCCAATTGCAGAATCCATGGAATAACGGCCCCCTACCCAGTCCCAGAATTCAAACATGTTTTGTGGGTTGATTCCGAATTTAGTAACCTGCTCTACGTTTGTAGAAACGGCTACAAAATGATCGGCTACTGCATTTTCATTTTGCAGGCTGTCAAGCAACCATTTTCGGGCTGTACGAGCATTGGTCATGGTTTCCAGCGTGGTAAATGTTTTTGAGGATACGATAAACAGCGTTTCGTCTGCTTCAAATTCTCTTACCGCTTCAGCAAAATCATTACCATCAATATTGGAGACAAAGCGAAAATTCAGATCTCTCTGACTATAAAATTTAAGGGCTTCATAGGCCATTACAGGACCTAAATCCGAACCACCAATACCAATGTTAACTATATTCTTTATTCTTTTACCGGTGTATCCTTTCCATTGTCCGCTTCTTACCCGATTGGCGAACCAACTCATTTTATCTAATACAACATGAACCTGTTCTACAACATTTACGTTATCTACCATTACTTTACTATCGGCCGGGGTCCGTAATGCCGTATGTAAAACAGCTCTGTTTTCGGTGGTGTTAATTTTATTACCTTCAAACATAGCTTCTCGTTTGGCAGTAAGGTTTCTTTCTACTGCCAGATTGATAAGTAACTCAAATGTTTCTTCTGTTATTCTGTGTTTTGAGAAATCAAAATAGATGTCTTCTCCAACATTCATTGTAAACTTATTTATGCGCTGAGGGTCTTCTTTGAAAAGTTCACTTAAATGCTTGTTTTCAATTTCTTTATAATGCTTTTCCAGTTTTTTCCATGCGCTGGATTTTTTTAATTCGTTGTTCATTTTATCTGGTTTTAGGTTTACACTCTATTTTCTTTTTTTCTCAATGCTGCTCATTAACTCTCTCCAGTCGTTTACAAAAGATTCCGCCCCTTGTTGTTGTAATTGCTGCGCCAATTTATTGATGTCAATATTTTCATTTTCAAATACTTTTAACCTCTTTTCGATGGAAGAGGGTTCAATATTTAAAACGCTGTCAATTTTACCATGTTCAGCAAAAGCCTGTAATGTTTTTTCGGGAATAGTGTTCACAGTAAAAGGAGCAGCCAGACTTTTTACATAAAGTATATCCGATGCACTGGGGTCTTTGGTACTGGTACTTGCCCAAAGCAACCTTTGGGGTGAACCGCCAAAATTCATGATTTTCTGAAATCTATCGGAAAGTAACATTTCTTTGTATATCAGATAGGTTTCCTGCATAACCGTGATGCCCAACTGGTTTTGTAGCTTTTCCGGAAGCTGACCCGCTACTGCCTTATCCCATCGGCTAACAAATACAGAAGCCACTGAGCGAACATCTGCACTTTTGCCTTCGGCAATTCTTTTTTCTATTCCTCTTGCCCAGGCTTCAGCTGCAGCTTTGTATTGAGCGGCAGAAAACAATAAAGTAACATTTATGGAAATACCCTCGGCAATGGCCTGTTCTATAGCAGGAATTCCTTCTTTTGTTCCCGGAATTTTTACGAGTACATTCTTACGATCTACTTTTTTAAAAATTTTTCTGGCTGCTTCAAGTGTTTTTTGGGTGTCAAAAGCCAAATCAGGAGAAACCTCTATGGAAACAAACCCGTCTATTCCGTTAGTTCTGTTAAAAACGGGTTTGAAAATATCGGCGGCTCTTTGAATATCTTCAATTGCCAGCTCAAAAAACAAGTCCTCATTTGATATGTTGTTTTTATCTTTTTCCTTAATGGAAACATCATAATCTTCTGTACCAGAAATGGCATGGTCAAAAATTGAAGGGTTTGAAGTTAATCCGGTAACTGAGAGTTCGTTTATGTATTTGTTTAAAATACCCTTGTCTAACATGCTTCGGGTAATATTGTCGACCCAGATACTTTGTCCTAGATCACGTAATATTTTTGTTTTTGCATTCATTTTATTAGTTTTAATTTAGTTGTTGTCAGTAATATATACATTGCTATGAAATAGTGTTGGCTGCAGCTTCATCAACCAACCAATAAAGTGAGCCGTTAACAGCCTTTACCTTAGCAGCAGGAAGATTTTCCCAACCGGGTTCTTTGGTTATGATATGGTTCAGAATGTCTTTTTTTTCATCTCCTGCTACAATAAAGAATATTTGATGAGAATTATTGATAACCTTACCTGTTGCAGTAATCCTTTTTTGGCCTGTTTCAGGGTGTAATGCCACATCGAACCATTTTTTGGATTCAAATAAAGAAAGCCGGTCAGGGAAAATAGATGCAGTGTGTCCTTCGGGGCCAATACCTAGCATAAATAAATCGAATGAAGGGAAACTGTCTTTTATGACAACATTGTTTTTGACAATGTCATGATAATTTTCTACAGCTTTATGGGGGTCACATTCACCACAAATTCTGAAAATATTTTTTTCAGGAATACTAATATTATCCAAAAGGAACTTTTTGGCCATTCCATAGTTACTTTCTTTATTTTCAGGTGCTACACAGCGCTCATCGCCCCAAAATATTTTAACCTTGTCCCAGATTATTTTACAGGAATAATGCTTACTGATGTGTTGGAAAACAGATTTTGGAGTGTTCCCACCAGAAAGAGAAAGTGTAAAAAATTCATCCTCTGCCTTTGAACTAATTCCGCTGATTATTTCTTCTGCGAGAAAATCGCTCATTTTATCGATAGTTGGGAAGATTCGCAGGTTCATATTTAAAAATTATAATTGACAAAAAATTCCATCATCCGATAAATTTTTACAGGGTTGTCGCCACGTGCCGCAGGTTTCTCCTCTGAAAAGCTGGTCAGATTCGGGAGGCCCCCATGTACCGGCAGGATAGCCATAAAGAGGGGTTTTCGGATTTTGTTTCCATTCTTTGAGTATTGGGTCCAGAAATCTCCAGGCTTCAATCATTTCTTCTGCTCGTGAAAATAAGGTAGAATCGCCATTTTGTGCGTCATAAATCAATCTTTCATATGCGGGTGGTATTCGTTGGTCGCTGAGTGATGAATAATGAAAATCCAGAGCGGCTTCTTTAACATCAAATCCGTCGCCGGGTGTTTTTATATCAAATTTCATTAATATTCCCTCATCAGGTTGTATTCTTAAAACCAGCTTGTTACATAGGTTTTCTCTGGATGAGTTGTGAAACAAGAAGTGGGGAGTAGGTTTGAAATGAATAACTACTTCGGTAACTCTCATAGGCAATCTTTTTCCGGTTCTTATATAAAATGGCACTCCACCCCAGCGCCAGTTATCAATAAAAAACTTCATGGCAACAAAGGTTTCGGTTTTTGAATCCTGGGCAACTCCTTTTTCATCGCGGTAGCCATTTAGTTTTTCGTTACCAATTGTGGCACCCATATATTGCCCTCTGATTACATGGGATGCAACTTCAGATTTCTTGTACGGCTTTAGTGATTGTAATACCTTGAGCATTTCATTTCTGATGGCATCGGGGTTCATCGACGAAGGAGGTTCCATCGCTGTAATGGCTGTTAGGTGGAGCAAGTGATTCTGAACCATATCGCTCAATGCTCCGGAATGATCGTAATAGCCACCACGGTTTTCAACACCAATGCTTTCGCCGGATGTGATTTCTACACGTTGAATATAATTTCGGTTCCATAAAGGTTCAAAAATTCCATTTGAGAAACGTGTAACCAGTATGTTCTGTACCGTTTCTTTGCCAACATAATGGTCGATACGATAGATTTGATGTTCTTGCCATGAGACTGTAAGCTTTTTATGAATTTCAAGCGCTGATTGCAGGTCAAAACCAAAGGGCTTTTCAATGATAATTCTTTTCCAGCCTTTATTTTCGTTATTTAACCCAATAGTTGCCAGTTTTTCAGGGATCACTCCAATAAGTGAAGGGGGAGTAGCCATGTAAAACAACAGGTTGGGTATAATATTTAAATCAGCTTGCAGTTTGTTAATCTTATTGTTAAGCTTTTTGAAGTCTCCATCATTATCGAATTTCATTGTATGGTAATAAAGCAAACTAATAAATTGATTTACTTTGTCTTCTTTATATGTTGTTTCGTCTCCAAATTCTTTTAATGCATTTTTCATGCTTACGCGAAAAGATTCATCAGAAAACCCATCCATTGAAGCTCCAAGAATTGCAAAATTCTTAGCTAATAGGTTCTGGGTATACAATGAAAACAGTGCAGAAATGATTTTTCTTTTGGTTAAATCGCCTGAAGCTCCAAAAATTACAAACAGGTGACTTTCTTGCTTTTTCATAGTATTACTCTTTAGATTTTACGGCGTGTCCGCCAAATTCATTTCTTAAGGCTGCCAGTAGTTTCATGCCAAACGATTCTTTATCGCGCGATTGGAAACGGGCAAAAAGAGAAGTGGCAATAACCGGAACCGGAGTATTGAAGTCCATGGCAGTAAGCAGTGTCCAACGGCCTTCACCACTGTCTTGCACAAAGGGTTCTAATTTATCTAAGTTTGGATCTTTACCCAACGCATCATAAGCAAGTTCCAGAAGCCACGATCTTATTACACTCCCATAACGCCATGCCCCGGCAATTTTTTCAAGGTTCAGATCGTACGGTGAATTTTTTAGAATTTCGAATCCTTCGGCATACGCTTGCATTAAACCATACTCAATGCCGTTGTGCACTTCCTTTACCATGTGACCTGTACCCGTAGGCCCACAATATACATATCCGTCTTGTGGAGCTAATGTTTTAAAAACGGGTTCAACATAGTCTGTTGCTTCTTTTGAACCTCCATACATTAAGCAATATCCGTTTTCAAGCCCCCAAACACCTCCACTGGTACCGCAATCAATAAACCGAACGCCCTTTTCTGCGGCTTTTTCACCTCTTGCCTGACTGTCTCTCCAGTACGAATTACCACCATCAATTACAATATCTTCTTTAGAAAGATGAGGTAATACAGCTTCCAGATTTTCGTCAACAGGTTTTCCGTTAGGAACCATCAGCCAGATTACCTTTTTTTCGGGCAGCTTGCTGATCATATCTTGTGGAGAATTACTGGCTATAGCTCCTTCAGAAGCTATTTTATTTACCGTTTCTTTTTGTGGGTCCCACACAACAACTTCGTGGTTGTCTTTCATTAATCGGGTTACCATGTTGTATCCCATTTTTCCGAGACCAATAAAACCGAGTTTCATGTTATCTGTTTTAAATAGTTGAAAATTTATTTAGCACAAAGTTACAGATAACTATATTGGTAATTAGGTGGTGTTATGTTATATTAAACTTATTTAACTTATTAATTAATAAGTTACGAATTTTTAACATAAGTATAAAAAAGAATTTTTGTTAGAATAAAAATGAATGGATGTAAATATTCATTACAAAAGAGATAAGAAAGAAGGTCCGTAATTATTTTTTTCGGAAATGATTTTTATTCTTTTTGTAAGGCTTCTTATTTCTTGGTTTTCCTTTTGTGCGATTTTTCCATTCCGGTCCGCTTTCAAAATTTTCAGGAAGCTTTAATTTGGGAACTTCTTTTCCAATAAGTGTTTCAATCCGGTGGAATTTATCCATATCATCTTCATTGATAAAAGTGATAGCCACACCTGTAGTGGCGGCTCGAGCTGTACGTCCCACACGATGAACATAGTCCTCTGCATCGCCGGGTACATCATAATTAATAACAATATCAATATCTTTGATGTCGATTCCGCGACTTAAAACATCGGTGGCAACCAAAACGCGTGTTTTCTTCGACTGGAAATTACGTAGTACTTCTTCACGAAGGTTTTGTTCCAAATCTGAGCTGATCCAATCTACACTTTGTCCTTTAAGTCCACGAACAATATCATGAACTTTTTTCTTTGTGGAACTGAAAATCAGAATACTTTTTACCTCTGGTTTGTCAGAAATTAAACTGTTAAGCAGTGCAATTTTTTGATTTTCGTACACCAGATAAGCACCTTGCAGAACTCCTTCTGCGGGTTTGGCTAAACCGATGATAATTTCTTCGGGGTTGTTCAGAATTTTTGACGCCAGCTGTTTTATTTTAGGAGGCATAGTTGCACTAAATAGCAAGTTCTGTCTTTTTTTAGGCAAATATGTAATGATCTTTTGAATGTCTTCATAAAAGCCCATATCCAGCATTCGATCGGCTTCGTCCAGAATTAAATATTCAACATCTTTAAAATTAACATACCCCATGTTCAGGTGTGAAATTAATTTGCCTGGTGTGGCAACAATAATATCGGTTCCGCTGGTTAACGCTTTCTTTTGAATATCCCATTCTGAACCACTTCCACCACCGTAAATGGCAATAGATTCTGCATGGGTGAAATAGGAAAATCCCTGAATCTGACGGTCAATCTGCATCGCCAGTTCTCGGGTTGGAACCACAACCAGTACTTTGGTTTTGTGTTGAGAACTTGATTTATGAAGAGCGTCTAAAACAGGTAAAATGAAAGCGGCTGTTTTTCCGGTTCCCGTTTGGGCACAAGCCAAAAGGTCTTTGTGGTCAATTATAGCCGGGATAGCTTTTTCCTGAATAGGGGTAGCCTGGTCAAAGCCCATGTAATACAGTGCGTCAAGTAAAGTTTCTGAAAGCCTGAGTTCGCTGAAATTCATGTATTAATAGTGTGAGTTTGGTTTATTCATCAATATAAAAACGCCAACCGCAATACCATTCTTCGGGATGTTTATCGGGAGGACAACCAATGATTCCTGTTTTGATTCTCGGATCAATAGTTTGTGCAAAAGTACTGTATTCTATGAAACCACCGGATTTACATGGATAATCATCCAGCCCTTTGCGTTTACGGGCACTTTGTACGCGACATTCATTCATATAAAACTCTATGCTGTTTCCGGTTTCATTGGCGAATGACTGAATGTTCACAGTTCCGTATAACCGATAATCCATGGCTAATTTTAATCCTTTGATGCCTGCCTTTTCGGGAAGCCCCAGAATTTTTTTAATTCGGAGTGCTTCGTAAGGAGAAAATTTACCCCAGGCCTGATCGTTACATTTTTTAGCTTGTTTCATGTTTTCCGAAAATTCCACAGCCTGGAACCAAACTCCGTCATTGGCCAACCAGTTCACAGCAACAGCCTCGAGCAATGCATCGGTTTTTTCTTCATTAAGATTCAACAGAAATTTGGGTAAACCATCTTCCAGTTCGAATTCTAAAATTTTTGACAGTCGTTTCATTTGGATAGCAAAACTTTTTTGCCACGCTTCTTCCATTATTTCGGCAGCACGTTCTGATCCAAACTCTTCTTTTACTTCCTGATACCAGAGTGCATAATGAACCATCGTGCGTTGCTGAAAATCAAAAGCTAATTTTATTTTTTCTTTTTTATTTAACGGTAAATTAGACATGGTTTTATTTTTTCAATAAACATGATCTATGAACGAGACGAATCAATTGTTGTATAAGAAAGGGGGCTTTGCTGAACCAATTCCAATCATGAATTAAGATGGCTTAAAATTAAAAAGAATTTATGCACCTATAATCTTTATTTTTGCACAAATGATTAATAAAATGAACACATTATATCCTTTAAAATTTACACCGATTTTTAAAGACAAAATTTGGGGTGGACAAAAGATAAAAACTGTTTTGGGAATGGATTACGGTAACTTGCCCAACTGTGGAGAAGTCTGGGTAATTTCAGGTTATAAGGATAATGTTTCATTGGTGCAAAATGGCTTTCTGGAAGGAAACGACCTAAATGATCTGATTAGTGTTTACATGGGTGATTTGGTCGGAGATTCTGTTTATGAAAGCTTTGGCGATGAATTTCCGTTGCTGATTAAATATATTGATGCCAAAGACTGGCTGTCTATTCAGGTGCACCCCGACGATGAATTGGCTGCAGAACGCAATACAGGTCGCGGCAAAACAGAAATGTGGTATATTCTACAGGCTGACGAGGATGCTCAATTGATTTCCGGATTTAAAAAGGAAATTACCCCCGAAGAATACCAAAAACTGCTTGAAGAAAAAAAGCTTCCGGAAGTATTGAATTATGAGAAAGTAGAAGCAGGAGATGTGTTTTTTATGCCTGCCGGAAGAATTCATGCTACGGGTCCCGGTGTGTTGCTGGCTGAAATTCAACAATCATCAGATACCACTTATCGCATTTACGATTGGGATCGAATTGACGCTGCCGGTATGACCCGTGAACTTCATATTGAAGAAGCTATGGATGCCATTAATTTTGAAGTGGCCCCGCATTATAAGACCCGTTATGCGGCTAAGAAAAACCGTACGGCTACACTGGTTCAGTGCCCTCAGTTTACAACCAATTTGTTGGAGTTTGATGAGCCAATCCATAAAAGTTTCGATGAACTGGATTCGTTTGTCATTTATATGGGCGTGGAAGGAAAAAGTGAGCTCACATGGGAAGAGGGTAACCTGGAAATAAAACCCGGAGAAGCCATTCTGGTTCCTAACATAATAGAAGATATTACGCTAAAATCTGAAGGTACAGCTAAGCTGCTGGAAGTTTATCTGGCCAAATAAATTATTGTTATGAAACTCTTTGATACCCAAAAAAAAGAATCAGGCAGAACACGCTTGCAGCGATTGTACTTTAACTTTTTTCCGGCTTACCGTAGTACAGGCGCGCGTATAAAATTTATTTCATCGGATTATAAGGAGATTCATGTGGCCCTCAGATTGTACTGGCGTACCAGAAATTATGTGGGAACCGTATTCGGTGGCAGTATTTTCGGGGCATTGGATCCGCTGTACATGATTCAATTGATTAAGTTGCTGGGAAACGAATATGTTGTTTGGGACAGCAAAGCCAAAGTGGATTTTATACGCCCGGTCTCAAAAAAAGTGTTTGCCCGTTTCTTAATTGAAGATGCGTTACTCGAAGAAATCAGAGAAACAGTGGCTAAAGAAAAGAAAATGCAGTTATGGTTACCCGCACAGTTTGAAGACAAAGATGGCAAAGTTTATGCTATAGTTGATAAGCTGTTGTATATTGCCGATAAAGAGTATTACAGACAAATGCGCAGAAAAAGAAAAAAGCCGGGTTGAAGATTTCCGGCTTTTTTTATTGCGTTTATTTTTTTGCCCAGCTGTCGCGCAGGGGAACGGTACGGTTGAATACCGGATGTTCTGGTGTGAAATCCGGGTCAACACAGAAGTAACCCAGACGCTGGAACTGGAATTTGTCTCCGACAGCAGCTTCTTTCAGTGAAGGTTCCAGTTTGCAGTTTTGCAATATTTTCAGCGAATCAGGATTCAGCAGTTCCTTATAATCTTCATGGCCTGCAGGATCTTCATCCAAAAATAATCTGTCATACAATCGAATCTCAGCATCAAAAGCATGCTCAACAGAAACCCAGTGTAAAGTTCCTTTTACTTTTTTATCAGAATTTGATCCGCTTCTGGTTTCCGGGTCATAGGTGCAATAAATTTCTGTTATATTACCGTTTTCGTCTTTTTTGAAATCGGTACATTCAACAACATAAGCACCTTTTAACCTGACTTCTTTGCCCGGAGCTAAACGGAAGAATTTTTTTGGAGGATCCTCCATGAAATCATCGCGTTCTATATAAATTTCGCGGCTAAACGGAATTTTTCTACTACCGTCTTCCGGCTTTTCAGGGTTGTTGATGAGTTCAAGTTCTTCAGTTTGTCCTTCTGGATAATTGGTGATGATCAGTTTTACGGGATCTAAAACGCCAAAAACACGAGGTGTAATTTCATTCAAGTGTTCGCGTACACTAAATTCAAGTAATCCTACATCGATAACATTGTCGCGTTTAGCGATGCCAACACGATCAGCAAAATTACGAATGGATTCAGGGGTATAGCCTCTGCGACGCAATCCGGAAATTGTAGGCATACGGGGATCATCCCATCCTGAGACATAATTTTTGTTCACCAGTTCAAGTAATTTCCGTTTACTCATTACTGTATAGTTGAGGTTCAGACGGGCAAATTCAATCTGTCGGGGTCTGGGACCTGTAGCTATCTGATCAAGAAACCAATCGTATAGCGGACGATGAATTTCAAATTCAAGAGTACAAAGAGAATGAGTTATTCCTTCAATATAATCTGATTGCCCGTGGGCAAAATCATACATGGGGTAAATATTCCACTTGTTTCCAGTGCGGTGGTGTTCTGCATGCAACACGCGATACAAAATAGGGTCGCGCATGTGCATATTGGGAGATGCCATATTTACTTTGGCACGAAGCACCATGGCTCCATCAGGAATTTCGCCGGATTTCATTTTTTCGAACAATTCGAGGTTTTCTTTCACAGAACGGTTTCTGAAAGGGCTCTCCACACCCGGACGGGTAGGAACACCTCGTTGTTTACTGATTTCTTCCTGTGATTGTTCATCAACATAAGCTTTCCCTTCCTCAATCAACTGAACAGCCCATTGATATAACTGATCAAAATAGTCAGATGCATAATAGGGTTTGTCATTCCATTGAAATCCCAGCCATTGAATGTCTTCCATAATGGATTCTACATACTTGGTTTCTTCTTTGGTGGGATTGGTATCGTCAAACCTTAGGTTGCACAAACCGTTGTACTTTTCTGCCAGGCCAAAATTCAGGCAAATGGATTTAGCATGACCGATATGCAGGAAACCATTAGGCTCGGGTGGAAAACGAAAATGTAGTTTTCCCTCATGCTTCTTTTCCTTCAGGTCTTCTTCAATAATGGTTTCAATAAAGTTTAACGACTTCTCTTTGTTTTCAGTCGATTCCATACCAGCTTTTATTTAAAAATGAAACGGCAAAATTAATCAGAATAGAGATACAAACCCTTATTTTTAAGGAGAAAAGAGTGTTTGTTAGAAAAGAAAAAGGGATAAAGAGGTGCTCTATTCCTGAATGTTCACTTTTTTCTTTTCTATAAGTTTTCGGGCATCATCATCGGTTCCCAATAAAGCTGCCAAAGGCATGGTGGTTTCGTTTTGTTCCAAGATGATCTTTAAAGTCATAGTGAGCGGTACGGAGAAAAACATTCCAACGACGCCCAACATGTAACCCCATACAATTAACGAAAGTAAAACTACCAGATTGGATAATCCTAAACCCCTTCCCATTACTCGGGGTTCAATAAGGTAACCAATCAGCAGGTTTACAAAAATAAAAATGACCAGAGCCCAGATCATAGACATAAAGCCCAGTTGAATCCATGCAAATAATACGGCCGGTATTGCTGCAACAATGGAACCAATATTGGGAATGTAATTGAGCAGGAAAGCGATTAGCCCCCACAGGATAGCATATTCAACACCTAGAATTCCTAAAAAAATACTAACCAGAACTCCGGTGAGCAAACTGGTGAATGTTTTTATTACCAGGTAGTTGCGAACGCTTGATTCAATTCGGCCAAGATTTTTGATGGTTTTTCCTGTTGAAGAAGCACCAAACACTTTCCATTTTAATGCAATGCTGTTCATTTCAAGTAAAGCAAAAAGTACAATGAAGAAAATCAATGTGGCATTACTCATCAGGTTACCCAACTGACCCAAAGTGGAAGCTGTGAAACCAAGAATCTTACCCGGATCAAACAACTGAGTCAGTCTTTCTTTTGAAAGGCTGATGCCCAACTTATGCATTTCTTCTGCGCTGGAAATCAGGATAGACTGTAGCCGGGTTTCGTATTTGCCTAAATGAGAAGTAAAGCCTGAAACTGAGGTTCCAATAAGGCTGCTTAACCCGGAAATAATCAATAAAATTCCTAATAATACCAGAATAACAGATAGCACATGTGGGACCTTTTTCTTGTCGAGCCAGGCTACCGGGTGGGCAGCTACAATACTGATAAAAAATGCCATCATCATTATGGTGATAAATGTGCTGGAGAAAATCACACCTGAAATAATGACCACGACAGCTGCTGTAAAAAGAACCAGCCTGAAAATGCGGTCGTTAATGATGATGTGTTTCTGTTCTGGCATAAATGCAATTATCTGATACAAATATACAGATTGATTTGATTGCAAATGAAACGGGCATAAATTTCAGAAAAACTTAAAATGAACGTAGTGCTGACCGGAAAGAACCAACGTAGCTGCCTCCAAATAAATTGATATGGACCAATAAA
Organism: Bacteroidales bacterium; assembly: GCA_016936505.1. Taxonomy (GTDB): domain Bacteria; phylum Bacteroidota; class Bacteroidia; order Bacteroidales; family F082; genus Sulfidibacterium. The sequence goes on from JAFGXS010000057.1 coordinate 16,255, forward strand.
GGGTATAAATTGCAGAAATCTGTTCTTTGTTTCCATCCGTTTTCCAGAGGGAATTCTTCATGATAAGCTTCATAAAATAAGGAATGAAAACCACCAAACAGTTGTGTCATTCCCAAATCCATTTCTCGATGACCGTAGTAAACAGCCGGATCAATAATTACAGCAGAACCTTCGGAATTGGTCATAAAATTGCCACTCCACAAATCACCGTGAATTAGTGCTGGAGGTTCTACAGGAAAAATGTCATTGATTCTCTTTTCAAAGTTTTGAAGTATTTTTAAATCTTTGCTTTCAAGCAAACGATCGTCATAGGCCATTTTTGCCAACGGCTCCAGCCTTTCCTGTATAAAAAACTCATTCCAGGTTTCGTGTTGTTTGTTGTTCTGATGTAATGAACCGATGTAGTTGTCGTATTCCAGACCAAATAGTTTGTTTGTGTCTTTGTGAAGCTTAGCCAATCTTGTGCCGAAGTCTTCCCAGAAATTTTTAGTTGTTTTGGCTGACTCAATGTAATTCAGCACAAGGAAAGCATCTGCTCCGGTTTCACCAAAGCCAATAACCTCAGAAACGGAAATTTCGTTGGCCTGGACAAGTAATCGCAATCCCAAAGCCTCTTTCTTAAACATCTGAGGGTATCTAGAAGCAGAGTTCACCTTTGCAAAAAACAACCCCGCTGTTGTTTCCAAACGATAGGCATCGTTGATAGATCCACCACCGACTGAAACCTTGTTCTTAATTTGAACTAGCTTACCTGTTTTTTCACTCAGGATTTGTTCGATAGCTTTTTGCCAGGACATCGTTCTGAAATTTAGATTAATCAAAACTAATGAAAACAAAAAAGACACCCCATTGCTGAAGTGTCTTTTTCTATAATTTACAATTACTGTTAGTAACGATAGTGTTCTGGTTTAAAAGGACCGTCTTTTTTAACACCAATATACTTGGCTTGTTCTTCACTTAGCTTGGTGAGTTTTACACCCAGTTGATCCAAATGTAAACGGGCTACTTCTTCATCAAGGTATTTGGGCAAACGGTAAACATCAACTTCATATTCGTCTTTTTTGTCCCACAAATCCATCTGAGCCAAAGTCTGGTTTGTAAATGAATTACTCATCACAAAAGATGGGTGACCAGTAGCACAACCCAGGTTAACTAAACGTCCTTCAGCCAACAAATACATAGCATGACCATCAGGGAAAACATATTTGTCAACCTGTGGCTTCACATTGATTTTTTCAATTCCAGGGAATTTTTCCAGCTTGGAAACCTGGATTTCATTATCAAAGTGACCAATATTACATACAATGGCTTCGTCTTTCATAGTGGCCATATGGTCAATAGTGATAATGTCTTTGTTTCCGGTTGTGGTTACAAAGATGTTTCCTTCTTTCACCGCTTCTTCCATAGTGGTTACTTCAAAACCTTCCATAGATGCCTGCAAAGCACAAATAGGGTCAATTTCAGTAACAATCACACGGGCACCGTAGGAACGCATAGATTTTGCAGAACCTTTTCCTACATCACCGTAACCGGCAACAACAACAACTTTTCCGGCAATCATAACATCGGTAGCACGTTTGATTCCATCAGCCAAAGATTCACGACATCCATACAGATTATCGAATTTTGATTTAGTAACTGAGTCGTTTACATTAATGGCTGGAACGAGCAGTTTGCCTTCTTCTTTCATTTGATACAAACGGTGAACGCCAGTGGTGGTTTCTTCAGAAACACCTTTCCATTCTTTCACCAGACGATGCCATTTCTCAGGATCTTCAGCCAAAGTGTTTTTCAAAAGAGCAAGAATTTCTTTTTCTTCTTCGCTTTCAGCTTCTACGTTCAGTGTAGAAGCATCGTTTTCTGCGTCGTATCCTTTATGAACCAATAGGGTAGCATCTCCACCATCATCAACAATAAGATTAGGTCCTTTCCCTTCCGGGAAGGATAATGCCTGTTCGGTACACCACCAGTATTCTTTCAGTGTTTCGCCTTTCCAGGCAAAAACAGGTACGCCCTGCGGATTATCAGGAGTTCCGTTTTTACCGGCAACTACTGCGGCGGCGGCATGATCTTGTGTGGAAAAAATATTACAACTGGCCCAACGTACATCGGCACCCAGTTCAACCAGTGTTTCAATCAAGACAGCTGTCTGGATGGTCATGTGTAAAGAACCGGTAATACGGGAACCTTTCAAAGGTTTTGATTCTCCATATTTGACACGCAACGCCATCAAACCGGGCATTTCTTTTTCCGCGATTTCAATTTCTTTCCGACCCCAGTCGGCTAGGTGCATATCGGCAACCTTATATTGCAATTGATTCATAACCTGAGTTTCTGACATGATATTTATACTTTAAAAAGAGGTGCAAAAGTACAAAAAATAGCATCAGACAATTCTTAAAAAGATTAAGAAATTAAAGACTAGCGAATTACAAGTAATTTTTTTCTACTTTTGTCCTGTATTTCAAATCCTTCCTTTGGGCAGGCTTTTTGATTTATAAAGAAGGGTGGAGAGATTAGGCTCTGAGAAGCCCTGGCAACCTCCGGATAAAGGAAAGGTGCCAATACCTAACCTGCTTACATTGAGTGGGAAATAATAAATTAAAATGCAAAATAAATGAAACATTTCAGCTTATTTTTCTGTAATTAATGTACAATTTTCAAATTGTATTCCGAAGGTTTTACTCCGGGAAAAGGAATAATATGTGTATAAACTAGAAAAATGATGAGGCCAAATATAAAAGATGAAATAAAAAAACGGGTGTTGGTGCTGGACGGAGCCATGGGAACCATGATTCAGCGATACAAACTCAAAGAGGAAGATTATCGGGGTGAGCGGTTTAAATCATCATCCCGGCTGTTGCAGGGAAACAATGATTTGCTCAACCTGACACAACCTGAAATTATTCGTTCCATCCATAAAGAATATTTGGAAGCTGGTGCCGATATTCTAGAGACCAATACTTTCAATGGAACGCGCATTTCGCAAAGCGATTACGGGCTGGAAGAATATGTTTATGAGATTAACAAATCTGCAGCTCAGATTGCCCGTACAGTAGCTGATGAATATACCGCGATGAATCCTGAGAAACCCAGATTTGTGGCAGGAGCTATGGGGCCGACCAACAAAACAGCCTCCATGTCTCCCGAAGTCAACGATCCGGGATACCGTAATGTGACTTTTGACCAGCTGGCTGAGAATTATTATGAGCAGGCTTCCGCTTTGCTGGAAGGCGGCGCTGATATTTTGCTGGTGGAAACCATATTTGATACACTGAATGCTAAAGCGGCTTTGTTTGCCATTGACAAGATAGCTGAAGAAAGAAATCAAAAAGGAATTACCGATACCAATATTCCCGTTATGGTGTCGGGAACCATTACCGATGCCAGCGGCAGAACCTTGTCGGGACAAACGTTGGAAGCATTTTTTACTTCTATCAAACATATTGACTTGCTCAGTGTAGGACTGAACTGTTCTCTGGGTGCTCAGCAAATGAGGCCGTATCTTGAGGAATTGTCCCACATTGCACCTTATCCGGTGAGTGTTTACCCCAATGCCGGTTTGCCCAACCAGTTTGGTGAATACGATGAAAGTCCGCATAAAATGGCGGGTCATATCAAGGACTTTTTGGATAACCGTTTTGCTAATATTGTTGGCGGTTGTTGTGGAACCACTCCTGATCACATCCGGGAGATTGCGCGATTGGCTGAACAATCACAAAAAAGAGATGTCCCTGAAAAAAATCACGTCACTGAATTAAGCGGTCTGGAACCCGTAATTGTTTCCAAAGAAAAGAACTTTGTCAACATTGGTGAGCGAACCAATGTGAGTGGATCCAAACGTTTTGCACGTTTGATTCGTGAAACAAAGTATGAAGAAGCTTTGTCTGTAGCCCGTGACCAGGTGGAAAATGGAGCTCAGGTGCTGGACGTAAGCATGGATGATGGGATGTTGGATGCACAAAAGGAAATGGTTACTTTTCTGAACCTTTTGGCATCTGATCCTGATATTGCCCGCTTACCGATTATGATTGATTCATCCAAATGGGATGTTATTGAAGCTGGCCTGAAATGTATTCAGGGAAAGGGAATTGTGAATTCCATCAGTCTGAAAAACGGTGAAAAAGAATTTCTGGGTCAGGCCCGAAAAATAATGGCATATGGTGCTGCGGTTGTGGTTATGGCCTTTGATGAAGAAGGTCAGGCCAGTTCTTTTGAGCGTCGTATTGAGATTTGCAAAAGAGCCTACGATTTATTGACCACTCAAATTAATTTTCCTCCTGAGGACATTATTTTCGATCCCAATGTATTGGCTATTGGAACCGGAATGGAAGAGCACAATAACTATGCGGTAGATTACATCAAGGCTACAAAATGGATTAAGGAGAATTTGCCTCATGCGAAAATAAGTGGTGGAGTAAGTAATCTTTCTTTTGCCTTTCGTGGCAATAATGCTGTTCGTGAAGCCATGAATTCCGTCTTTCTGTATTATGCCATCAAGGCAGGTATGGATATGGGTATTGTGAATCCTGGTATGTTGCAAATTTATGATGAAATTCCGTCAGACTTGAGACAATTGGTGGAAGATGTGGTGTTGAACCGAAGAAAAGATGCTACGGAAAGACTTTTGTTGTTTGCCGATAAAATAAAAGATAAAGAAGTCAGAAAAACAGAAAAGGAAGATGCCTGGCGTAAAGAACCTGTGTCAAAAAGATTGAGTCATGCATTGGTTAAAGGGATCACAGATTTCATAGAAAAGGATGTGGAAGAAGCCCGCAAGCAATATCCCCGTGCACTGGATGTTATTGAACAACCGCTGATGGACGGAATGAATATTGTCGGCGATTTGTTTGGCGATGGAAAGATGTTTTTGCCACAGGTGGTGAAAAGTGCTCGTGTAATGAAAAAAGCTGTGGCTTATTTGTTACCTTATATCGAATTGGAGAAAGTTGAAGGTATGAGTAATGCCGGTAAAATAGTTTTGGCTACAGTGAAAGGAGATGTACACGATATTGGTAAAAACATTGTCGGCGTAGTACTTTCATGCAATAATTATGAAATTATTGATCTTGGGGTTATGGTTCCGGCTGAAAAAATCCTGGAAACAGCGGAAAAGGAAAAAGCAGATGTCATTGGCCTCAGCGGCCTGATTACACCTTCACTGGAAGAAATGGTACATGTGGCTTCTGAGATGAAAAGGAGAAACATGAAAACGCCGCTACTTATTGGAGGTGCAACGACTTCTTCTATCCATACCGCTGTGAAAATTGCCCCGGTTTATGACCAGCCGGTTATTCATGTGCGTGATGCTTCCAAAGTAACAGGCGTTTTAGCAAAACTTCTTTCTGCAAACCAGAAAGCTTATTATTTGAAAGAAATTGAAGCTTCTTATGAGAAGTTGAGAACCGAACATGCCGGACGTCAGAAAGCTAAGAAATACATTAGTCTGGAAAAGGCCAGAAAAAATAAATTTCAGGTAAACTGGAATGAAGCTTTCATTGCGAAGCCTGCCTTTATTGGAAATCAATCATTTGATGATTATCCATTGGAAAAACTTCGCGAATATATCGACTGGACTTTTTTCTTCCATGCATGGAAACTGAATGGTAAATATCCGGCGATATTTGACGATCCTGTGAAAGGTGAAGAAGCCCAAAAATTGTTCCAGGACGCACAAAGCATGCTGGATAAAATTATCTCTGAGAAGTGGTTGAAAGCAAAAGGGGTATTAGGAATCTATCCGGCTAATGCTTTGGACGACAGTGTGGAGATTTATTCCGAAAAGGGAAAGCCAATCGATACCTATCATTTTTTACGCAATCAGGAAGAAAAAGAAGGGGATTATCCAAACCTATGTTTGTCCGATTTTGTTGCCCCTAAAGAAACCGGCATTACAGATTATATGGGATTTTTTGCTGTAACGGCTGGTTTGGGAATAGAAGAACGCATCAAAGCGTTTGAACAAGACCATGATGATTATTCAGCCATCATGTTGAAAGTTTTAGCTGATCGCCTGGCAGAAGCTTTTGCCGAACATTTGCATGAGCGTATCCGTAAGGAATTTTGGGCTTATGCTCCGGATGAACAACTTTCCATATCGGAACTATTGAGAGAAAAATACAGAGGTATTCGTCCGGCTGGAGGATATCCGGCATGTCCCGAACACTCTGAAAAAGAAAAAATGTTTGATTTATTGCAGGCTACAGAAAAAGCGGATATCAGCCTTACGGAAAGTTATGCCATGTATCCTGCTGCTTCGGTGAGTGCCTATGTTTTTGCCCATCCCGATGCACAATATTTTAACGTAGGTAATATTTTACCCGATCAGGTGGCGGATTATGCTTTGCGTAAAAAGCTGACCGAGGAAAAAGTAAAACAATTGTTGAACAGGAGCCTGGCTGATGATTGAAAAATTAATAATGAAGAATAAAAATAATGTCCTATTATCGAGAAGTATCTGTTGCAGGAATTAGATTCTTCACTGCGTTCAGAATGACAAACTTGCGTTGAAGCTATTTTCATATTGAGCGAAGCGAGATATCTCGTTCCACTACTGGAATAGATTTTTTCTTCTCTTATCCAGGACAAGATTTGATTATATAATAAAGAACCCGGTCTTCGGTCTCCCGACTTCCGGCTAATGCAATAAAAATGAGCGATATTAAAGTAACCGAACATATTAACAAAGCAGATAAAACACTGTTTTCTTTTGAGCTGCTTCCTCCGTTGAAAGGACAAAATTTTGAGTCTGTTCAGCGAACCATTGATCCTTTGCTGGAGTTTGATCCGGCATTCATCAACATAACTTATCACCAGGAAGAGGTGGTGTACGAAAATCTTTCGAATGGTTTGATGAAAAAGAAAACGGTTCGAAAAAGGCCTGGAACGGTAGGAATTTCTGCAGCCATTAAATTCCGTTATGGAATACCCGTTGTTCCTCACATGATTTGTGGTGGGTTTACAAAAGAAGATACAGAAAATGCGCTCATTGATTTAAACTTTCTTGGGGTAAAAAACCTGTTGCTTGTGCGCGGAGACCCTCAACCCGGCCAGAAGAATTTCGTTCCTGAAAAAGAAGGCAATAGTCATTCGCTTGATTTAGTCGAACAGGTCGCGCGTCTTAATAATGGCCAGTATATGGATCAAAGTTTGCAAAATACTACAACTACTGATTTTTGTATTGGTGTTGCCGGTTACCCGGAGAAACACATGGAGTCGCCCAACCTGGAAAGCGACCTTCATTTTTTAAAAAAGAAAGTGGATGCCGGAGCTTCTTACATTGTTACCCAAATGTTTTTCGATAATCAGAAATTTTTCGATTTTGTTAAAACCTGTCGTGCAAAAGGTATTGATGTACCCATTATTCCAGGTTTAAAGCCAATTACATCGAACAAACAACTGGTATCTATTCCTAAAACATTTAATGTGGACTTGCCTGAAGGTCTGGTGAAAGAAATGCTCAAGTGTAAAACCAACGACGAAATTAAACAGGTGGGTGTGGAATGGTCCATTCAGCAGTCTCGTGAATTATTGAAATTTGGCGTTCCTGTGCTTCATTTTTATACCATGGACAAAGCTGATAATATCAGAAAAATCGCAAAAGCAGTATTTTAGAAAATCTGTTAAAAAACTTAAAAACAGACTGTTAAAAACTGTTAATCTGTATTCCGTCCCTTGTTTTTTGATTTCCTTTGTTCTCCCGAAAAAGTAATACTGAGAAGGAGAACTCAATGGAAAGGAAACCATTACATCTATTATTAATATTAATAACAGTCTTTAGTATAGCAGGTCTTACTTCATGTAATGAGGGAAATGCCAAATCCTCACATTCGACATCAGAGATTTTTTTGAAAAGGCCGGATTCATTATATATGTCTCGTCAACTGCTTGCGGATAGGGTTCAGGAGCAGGCTCAGGTTGAAATAAAAAAACAGCAGGCCTATTTTAAAAAGGACGCATTAAATTGTATTACCGAAACCAACGAAACCCTCAAGGCACTTGCATCAGGTAACCTGAAAGCAGCAAAAGAACAAGTTCTACAGGCTATTTCTGACGCACAAAAGGTTGAGAAAGACTTTCCTGATATTAATTATGTTCCTGTAAATATTTCCGTTAGTAGTAGTGATTTTGTTAGCACCATGCAACAAGTGGACAAACTATTAACAGAATCGAGACTGGCTATGAAAAAAGGATACTATCAGCAGGCTTCTGAATTATTGAATCAGATGAAAAGCGAAATTGATATCACAACAGTGAATATGTTGTTTGGTTCATATCCTGAAAAGCTTGAAGAGGTAGAAGCTTTGCTTGATAACAATAAAATTAATGATGCAGAAAATGTACTTTACGGTTTATTGAACTCCCTGCAAATAAAACAGACCATACTGCCTATTCCTGTTTTAAGAGCTGAAGCCATGATTGCCCAGTCAGCAGTTTCATTTGCTACAAACAAGGCAACCTCTGTAAATCTGCTAAAGAATGCTGATTATCAGCTTCAGTTAGCAGAAGCTATGGGTTACGGAAATTTTGATAAAGAATATGTTTTGCTTTCAAAGCAAATCAGAAATATTGTTCAGGAAATTCAGGAAGGAAAAAATACTCAAAGCGAATTTTTAGCCTTACATAATAATGTGGATCAGTTTAAATCCCGTTTGTTTTATGTAAGTAAAGATATCAGATAAAGATTTTATGTGTTCGTTTATTCCCGGAAGCCTATTCATTTCAGACTTCCGGGATTTTTATTTTCATGATGCCTTTTTTTCTATTTTTGTCCACTGTCAAAATAAACATGCACTTAATAAAGATTCATGAAAGTAATTGACCAATTCCTAAAACCACAAAAACAACTGGCGGTTCTTATCGATCCGGATAAATTAAATGATGAGCAGGTTGAGATTGTTGCAAAGAATGCACAAAAATCAGGAGTGAATTTTTTGTTTGTTGGTGGCAGTTTAATGACAAGTGATACATTACACCGTTGTATTAAGGTTCTTAAAGAAAACAGCAATATTCCTGTTGTGCTTTTCCCGGGAAGCACATACCAGGTAAGTCGTGATGCCGACGCCATGCTGTTTTTATCCCTGATTTCGGGCCGTAATCCTGATATGTTGATCGGAATGCATGTTATTGCAGCTCCTTATGTTAAATTAAGCGGAGTCGAAACTGTTCCAACAGGATATATGCTTATCGATAGCGGACAGCCTACATCCGTAACGTACATGAGTCATTCGTTTCCCATTCCTCACGATAAAAAAGATATTGCAGCCTGTACTGCTATGGCTGGAGAAATGTTAGGATTGCGACTAATTTTTATGGATGCCGGAAGCGGGGCTCAGATAACCATATCAGAGGAAATGATTCGTTTTGTTAAAGGTAGTATTGAAGTTCCTCTAATCATTGGCGGAGGCATCCGCACTCCGGAAATTGCACAAAATGTACTCAATGCAGGTGCTGACACCATAGTTGTTGGAAATCATTTTGAAAATAATCCGGAAGAGATTTTCCAGTTTATGGATGTGATTAACAATTACAACGCAAAATAGTTTTCCTGGATTAATTCCTGTCTGATCATATTTAAAGCTGCCAGTGCCGCACGACGAATGTTGCGGTCGCGTTGAGGCCCGAAGTGAAATTTTTTGGCTTTAATACCACCTTCGTAAGCTATGGCAATCCACGTTGTGCCAACAGGTTTTTCTTCTGTACCACCATCAGGTCCTGCAATACCAGAAACCGCCACAGAGAAATCAGTATGTAATCTTTCTCGCACTCCTGCAGCCATTTGCTTTACTACTTCTTCACTCACTGCTCCATGATTCTCCAGTGTTTCCTGTAGAACCCCAAGTTGTTCTATTTTCACTTCATTGGCATAGGAAACCACAGAACCTTTAAAATATGCTGAACTACCAGCGATACTTGTAATCAGGTGAGCTATATAGCCTCCAGTACAGCTTTCTGCAGTGGAAACTGTTTTCCCCTGTTCTTTCAACAGTTTTCCAACTACTTCTTCCAGTGTACAGTCGCAATAACCGAAAATGGCTTTAGGAATGTATTGTTCCAGTCTGCGCAGCAATTGATCCAGCTCATTTTCCAGCGCTTCTTTATCTGAACCTTTGGCAGAAAGCCGTAGGCGTACAATTCCGGGTTGAGGTAAATAGGCCAGTTTCACATGAGAAGGCAGATTATCTTCCCAGTCTTTGATTTTTTCAGCAAGAAATGATTCTCCCATGCCTGTTGTCATTACTGTTTTGTGGACAATAGCCTCCAGCCGAAAATGCTTTTGAAGTCTTGGGATTACTTCTTCAGACATTAGCGTTTTCATCTCCAGCGGCACGCCCGGCATAGAAACAATTACCTTTCCACTCTGTTCAAACCACATGCCGGGTGCTGTACCGGTTCTGTTCAAAAGCGGAGAGCATTTTTCAGGAACCATAGCCTGTAATCGGTTCACTTCTGTAACTTCAAAATTAAGAACAGAAAAAATTCTTTTCACATTTTCCAGACTGGGTTCGTGAAAAACCATTTCAGAATTAAAATATTCAGCCAGGGTTTTTTTTGTGATGTCATCTTTGGTGGGACCCAATCCCCCTGAAAACAAAATTATATCAACTCTTTCTTTTGCCTGATCTAAAGCTTTTCGGATGTCAGAAGCCTCATCGGCAATGCTGGTAATCTGCTTTACCTGAATTCCGGCTTTGTTTAATTCGGCTCCCATCCACGAAGCATTGGTGTTCACAACCTGCCCAATTAATAATTCGTCGCCAATGTTGATGATTTCTGCTGTCATTTCCTTAATTTTTTACCTTTGCAAAGGTATAGATTAAAAATGCAACATGAAGACGAAAGATGCTGAATTGGTACTGAATACTGAAGGAAGTATTTATCATTTGAATTTGAACCCCGGTGATGTGGCCGAAACCATTTTTTTGGTTGGTGATCCTGGTCGTGCCCATTTGATTTCAACTTATTTTGATGAAATTGAATTTGAAACGCAGAACCGTGAAATAAACACATTTACAGGTTATTATAAAGAAAAAAGGTTGACAGTAATGTCAACAGGTATGGGAACCGACAATATTGAAATTGTAGTGAACGAACTGGATGCACTGTTCAATATTGATTTTGAAACCAAAATGCCCAAAGAAGATAAAACGATTTTGAACCTGATCCGTATTGGAACTTCTGGCGCTTTACAGGGCGATATAGGCGTGGTAGAATCTTATGTGGTTTCAGAGTACAGCATCGGTCTGGACGGGTTGGCTTATTTCTATAAGGACGGTCCTTATGTGATTGAAAAGGAAATGACCGATGAATTTATCAGTTACATGAACTGGGATTCAAATCTTCCTCGTCCTTATGGTATTAAGGGTTCTGAATATTTGCTGGAAAAACTGGGAAAGGGCTGGATTAAAGGAATTACCCTGACAGCTCCCGGATTTTATGCTCCACAAGGACGAGAGCTTCGCTTGGAAGTACAGGATAAAACCATTATCGACAGGGCTCATAAATACAAATACAATGGTTTCCCGATCACCAATTTTGAAATGGAGACTTCAGCGTTGTATTCACTTTCAGCCATGTTGGGACATAATGCGATGACTGTTTGTGATATTATTGCAAACCGTGTAAATAATGAGTTCAATCCCAATTACAAGGAAAGCATGAAAAACCTCATCTATCAGATGTTGGAGCGCGTGCTGGAACTGTAATCAGGAAAAAAGAGCATACGCAACAAGTGTGCCCAGAAAAACTACAATCAATACATAAGAGTAGGGATTACCAAAATTTAGTGTCCACCCGAAGGTTGGTGCCTTTTTGGGTACTATCAATCTTTTGTCTTTTTTGTTAACATAAAAAATACCCCTCCAGTTGTTGGGATTGGTGTCTTCTAAATTAGGAAGCTGACTATTTTTCATTGCTCCATATTTGAATTATATGCTCTTTCGCAAAAACTTTCCAACACAGGAAAAATCTTATCCGGGCTTTCAAATTGCCCCATGTGCCCTGTATTATCAATAATAACAGCTTCTGAGTCCTTAGGAAGTTGCATTTGTTTTGTGATGAACTCTAAGGGAATTCGTGAATCTTTTTTGCCAACCACAAATAAAACAGGAATATTGATTTCTTTTAATAATTGACGGTAATCTTTACGCTCAGCCATTCCTTTTAAAGCAGCTGCAATACCTTCAGGAGTGATCTGCTCGGCTTTTTTGCATAAAGCATTAATTGTCGGAGCGAGTATTTCCCGATTTTCTTCAGCAAAAAGATCAGGAATAAACTTGTTGATGTAATTCTTATGTCCGTTTTTTACCACCTCAATAGAGCGTAACCTATTTTGCTGCGCTTCTGGACTATCGGAACCTGCATGGGAATGAAAAAGTACTAAACCGTTTAAAATATCCGGAAATTGCTCTGCAAAAGCCATAGTAACATAACCTCCCATTGAATGGCCCACAATAATAGCTTTTGTAATGTTTTCTTCATCCAACACGGCTTTAACGGCATCAGCCATAAAAGACATGGAATGAATTTCTCCGAAAACATCAGATTGTCCGAATCCGGGAAGGTCGGTTGAAATAATGGTGAATTTATCTTTGAATGTTTCGGTCAACTCATCCCATACATGGTGATCTGCAAGGTAAGGGTGAAGTAATACAATTGCCGGGCCTGTACCATCAATATTATATTGGATATGTTTTCCGTTCCAGGTGATTTGTTTTTCCATGACTTTGTTTTTACACCTAAATAAAGGCATACAAAGTTACGGAAACCGTCGGGTCATTGTTCTTTACTTCTTACATTTCATTTTATAAATGAAAAACAACGAAGAAAAAACAACAATCATAAACAGCCCAAAAAATATTTCGAATCCAAGGTGTTTGATAATCCAACCGCCAACCAAAGGAAATAAAGCAGGTAAAATATTACCGGCTCCTGCAATTCCTGTGTAGAGCGAACGGTTTGTGGTTCCTGAAATTTCAAGCAAAACACCATTCATGGATACTGTGTAGGCTGTATAAATAATTCCTCCAAAGAAAAACACAACGATCAGTGAAGGAATCTGAAAAGGCAGCAGTAAAAATAGGGGACTGGCAAGCGATAGCAGGGCACTACCAAGCAACAAATAACGGTATTTGTATTTACCCGCCAAAAAAAACAAAAGAAAACCTGTAAGTACGCTGCCCCCGATCTTGATCAGTAGAAACCAACCGGTTGAACCTGCTCCTGTTTGATACATTTCTTTTCCGAAAAGGATAATAAAAGGCAGCAGAGAAATACTAATTCCCATTGTGTTAATGAACCCAAGAAAATATTTTAATCTCGGGTTTTGCTTCCATTCTTCTTTGATAAGAGTGAAAAAATGTTTGGCAGTTTTAACAGGAAGCTTTGATGGGATTACTTCATCAATATTCCAAAATCCGAGCGAAGCGATAAACAAAGCAATAAAGGCAATAATAAACATATAGCCGTAATTATCGGGGTATCCGGTAAGGCCAAGAATGTATTTTGCTGCTAATGCGGAGCCAAATAATATAATTCCATTAATAACCTGTCGCATGGAAAAGAAAGGTTTTCTGGATTCTGTCAGTACCGATTTCCCTAAAATATCTGTGTAGCTCACATTTGCAAAAGCCCCGCTGAAAGAAAAAACACTAATCAACAGAAAAATAAACCAAATGATAAGTGAATGGGAAAGAAAAGACGAGTATAACAACATCAGTCCCATGCCGAGCAAAGAAAAAATCCTGGAGTTTATTCCTATCAGTAAAAACTTTTTCTTGTAATGAAAATTACTGATAAACGGGGCAAAAATCAGCTGGGTAAAGTTGGCTCCACCTACCATAATAGCTGTTAATACACCTACCTGAACGGCGGTTCCCCCTGCGTCTACCAACATGGACGGAACAACGGTATCTACATCCATAAAGGGTTTGGAAAGAGACAAAAAACCCGCATGCCAGAGCAGGGAGTAGAAATTCCTACGTGATATTTTTGGTGATAGTTCCATAAACTTTAAGGCGGACAAATATAGGTAAGTTTAATCTGAAAACAGAAATCAAAGTTCTTAGGAAAGGATTAAAAAATAAAAGCCTCTGCAAATGCAGAGGCTTTAGTTGCCCGACTAGGGCTCGAACCTAGACTCTTCTGATCCAGAGTCAGACGTGTTGCCAGTTACACCATCGGGCAAAGAGGCGGCAAAATTATAAAATTCTTTTTAAATTTTGTATTTAACTACATAAAAATCGTTTAAAATTCCAGGTTAAGTGGTGTTCTTGGGAAAGGAATTACATCGCGGATGTTGCTCATTCCTGTAAGGAATAAAATCAGGCGCTCAAAGCCTAACCCGAAACCGGAATGGGGTACACTTCCAAATTTCCTGGTTTCCAGATACCACCACATGGATTCCATGGGAATATCCAGTTCTTTAATCTTAATCAACAGTTTGTTGTAACTTTCTTCTCTTTGTGAACCCCCAACAATTTCACCAATCTGAGGGAACAGAATATCCATCGCGCGGACGGTTTTTCCATCTTCGTTTTGCTTCATATAGAAAGCCTTGATGGAAGCAGGATAGTCGGTCAGAATTACCGGGCGTTTAAAGTGCTTTTCCACCAGGTATCGTTCGTGTTCCGACTGTAAATCAGCACCCCATCCTTCAATAATGTACTGGAATTTCTTTTTCTTGTTAAGCTTAGAATTCATCAATACATCAATAGCTTCTGTATAGGTTAATCGAACAAAAGGTTCAGCCAAAACAAAGTTCAGTTTTTTGATAAGTTCCATGGAACGCTCGTCTTCTTTTTTGGTCTTTTCTTCATCCTGTTGCCTTTTACTTAGGAACTCCAAGTCTTCGCGGCAATGATCCAAAGCATATTGAATGACATATTTCAGCAGATCTTCAGCCAGATCCATGTTGTCGTTCAGATCGTAAAAGGCCATTTCGGGTTCAATCATCCAGAATTCTGCCAAATGGCGTGATGTATTGGAATTTTCGGCCCGAAAAGTTGGTCCAAACGTATAAATGTTCGACATGGCCAACGCTGCCAGTTCGCCTTCCAGCTGTCCTGAAACGGTTAGGTTCGCTGCTTTTCCGAAAAAATCCTTCTCAAAGTCGATGCTGCCGTCTTCTTTTTTGGGTAGGTTCTCCAGATTCATCGTGGTTACCTGAAACATTTCTCCTGCACCTTCGGCATCAGAACCGGTGATGATGGGCGTATGTATGTTGTAAAAATTACGGTCGTTAAAAAAGTTATGCACAGCAAAAATCATGGCATGACGGATACGGGCAATAGCACTGAAGGTATTGGTTCTGAAACGCAGGTGTGCTTTTTCGCGCAGAAACTCAAGACTGTGTTTTTTAGGTTGTAAAGGATACTCATCAGGATTGGCTTCGCCCAGTATTTCGATGGATTTTGATTGTACCTCAACAGACTGACCGCTACCCATTGATTCGGTCAGAACACCGTCAATGGAAAGAGCCGCACCTGTATGAATACGTTCCAGCAACTTATCGTTTTCTTCATTCATTTCAACAACGATCTGTACATTTTTAATGGTGCTTCCATCATTGAGTGCGATAAAAGCAACATTTTTACTGGAGCGCTTGGTTCTGACCCAACCTTTTACATTAACTGCCGTTCCGTAATCAGTCCTTTCCAACAGACTTCTAATTTCCGTTCTTTTCACCTTGTAAACTTTTTTGAATGAATTTGCAAAAGAACTAAATTTAAAGCAATAAGCATGTGGAAAATCGAAGTTTTTTCAATTAATTCAGTGAATAACATCAAGGCTTTACGGCGGTTATCCGGTTACGGACGTCTGTTAAACAGCGAGTTGACAATATTGGCAGCTAAAATCGTGCCAAATAAAGAATATTTATAAATTTGTGTACAGTCAATAACCACATGCTCAAACAAAGATTACAACAGAAATTACTTCAAAAGCTTTCACCGCAGCAGATCCTGCTGATGAAGTTGTTACAGGTGCCGGCAATGGAACTGGAACAACGGATTAAACAGGAGATTGAAGACAATCCGGCACTGGAATCAGATAGTTTGGATAGTGGTGAAATGGCCGATCAGGAAAAGGAGCCAGCTGATGAGAATTTTGATTCAGATAATGATGAAAGCTTTGATACAGATGATAATTTCGATATAGATGATTATTATAAAAGCGAAGACGAAATTCCGGAGTACAAGCTTCAAACCAACAACAGAAGCCGTGACGATGAACAACGGGATATTCCATTTTCTGTTGGGGTAACTTTTCACGAGTTATTGATCCAGCAATTGGGCTTGAGGCATTTGAACGATCGTCAATATGATATCGGAATGTATATTATCGGAAACATTGATGACTCGGGTTATTTACAGCGTTCAACAGAATCAATGGTTGATGATCTTGCTTTTATGCAAAATGTATCAACAACTGAAGAAGAAGTTGAAGAGGTTTTGCAGGTAATTCAGGATTTTGATCCTCCGGGGGTTGGTGCCAGAAATCTTCAAGAGTGTTTGTTAATACAGTTGAAGAATAAGCAAAAGGAGCAAAATTCTCAGTCACTTGAGCTCGCCATCAAGGTTGTAAAGCGTTATTTTACTGAGTTTACAAAGAAGCATTATCAAAAAATCATCAAGCGTTCAGGAATTACTGAAGAGCAGTTGAAAGAAGTTATTGATGAAATTGTGAAGCTGAATCCCAAACCGGGGAATTCGCTTTCTGAAACCTCAAAAAGCAATCAATATGTAATTCCGGATTTTAGCATCGTAAACAATAATGGAGAACTCGACCTTTCATTAAATAACTGGAATATGCCCGACCTGAAGGTAAGTCATACCTATCTGGATATGATGAAAGAACTGGCGGCCCGAAAGAATGGAAAGTCAAACCACGAGGCGCTGATGTTTGTGAAAAATAAAGTGGACTCTGCCCGGTGGTTTATTGATGCGGTTCAGCAACGGCAAAACACGTTGTATACAACAATGCAGGCCATTATAGAATATCAGAAAGAATATTTCCTTACTGGCGATGAAACCCGTCTGCGCCCCATGATTCTGAAAAACATAGCCGATGTTGTAGGAATGGATATTTCTACCATTTCCAGAGTAGCCAACAGTAAGTATGTGCAAACCCCTTTTGGAACCTTTCTGTTGAAGAGTTTTTTCAGCGAGTCAATGCAAAAGGAAGATGGTGAGGAAGTTTCAACCCGTGAAGTAAAAACCATACTTAAAGACCTTATAGATGCTGAGGATAAAAAAATTCCTCTTACTGACGAACAGCTAATGATTATGTTAAAAGACAAAGGATATCCAATAGCACGCCGTACAATCGCCAAGTATAGGGAGCAGATGGGAATTGCAGTGGCTCGCCTCAGAAAAGAGCTGGCATCCTGATTATTAGGGTTTATGGAAAACAAATTATCTCGTATTTTATCTGTACTCTTACATCCGTTGTTGGTTCCTACCTGGTTTCTGGTGGTACTTTCTACCATTCCGGAGTTGAAATATTCTTTGTTTACTATGCATTATCAGCTCATTTTTGGTGGGTTTATTTTTGTGCTTACTTTTATTTTGCCTGTAATAATTATGCTGGTTCTGAGATTAACAGGTTTGGTAAGATCGCTGCAATTGGTAGAAAGAAATGAACGAATGATCCCCATTTTGATGACCACGTTCATATATTTCATCACTTTTTATGTATTGAACAAACCAGAGATTCAGGGATTTCGGGTTTTTTCTCTTTTTATGCTGGGTTCTTCTGTACTTTTACTGGCAGCGTTTAGTTTGAATTATTTTACAAAAGTAAGTTTGCATTTGACAGCCTGGGGAGGATTTACAGGAGCGCTAATCGGCCTGTCTTTTTTATTTTCTTTGAATCTTTTCTTTTGGATTTTTCTGGTTCTTCTCCTTTCAGGAGTCACAGCCTATACGCGTCTGGAAAATAATGCACACAGCCCTTTTCAGATTTATCTCGGTTATCTTACCGGGTTTGTAATAATGTTATTTCTTTTTATGTTTGTTTAAAATAAAAAGGCCGTTTCAATGAAACAGCCTTTTTATGATGTTAATTTTTCTCTTAAAACGGAGTAATGGTAATTCCCAAAGAGATAGGATGCATTGCCGGACCATGTCCTGTTTGGAACAGCGGAATAAGCTGATAAGCGGCATAAATATTAAAGCTGTTATGGCCAAATCTCAAAGTTGGTGTGTAACCGGTACTGTTCAGATAGTTTACTTTTTTGTATTTTATCTTCATAGAAGGTCCGTTTAATTCAGTTGCTCCTATGTAGGTCTCTTTGCTGTCGATAAGGTAATTGATTTTGAGTCCGACACCAAAATGCCAGCCTTTTTTAAGTTTAACCTTTAATTCAAGAGGAATATCCAGTGTGGTAACGTTCAGTTTGCTTTTGGTGAAGTTTAATCCGGTTACAGCTGAATTTACAAAATTGATAGTATCGGCCTTAATATTTTCGATATATCCGTTAGTACTGTAAAAATTGTGGGTTCCAATACCCAAACCTACAGCCAGTATAGCTTTACCTGTTTTTTTCTGACCCAACGGAAAATTATACATACTGTAAAAGTTTGCTCCCTGGTTGATGGTTCTGGAACTTACAATAGCCGGTACTCCTGTCCAAACATCGGTAAACAGGTCAATGCCAACAGTGAATTTTTTCTTGAAATAAGTTGCAGATTCCTGAGCCTGAGTATGGGCAGCTGCAAAAAAGATAAGGAGTAAAGTAACGGAAATAAATTTTTTCATCTCTAAATCAAATAAAATGTGCTACAAAGATATAAATATTGCTATTGTTTCTGAGAATTTAAAAGCTTATCCAAAATGGATTTTACTTTTCCCGAATCCCATCGGGCAGCTCCTTTTTTTTCCAGAACAACCTTACCTGTTGGCGAAATAATAAAAGTGGCAGGAATACTTCTGGTTTCAAAATCCTTAGGAACTGTTGTATAACGGAAAAAAGGCAAGTCCTGGTATTGATGTTCAACACTAAATTTCTTAATTGTGGCTGCCGGTTCATCACTCAGAAAAGCAAAATTTACCCTGCCCTTATACTCTTCATAAAGTTCCTGAAGCCCGGGAAGTTCCGCTCTGCAAGGGGGACACCAGGTAGCCCAGAAATTTACAACTACGGGTTTACCTTCAAGTCCTCCAAAGGGCATTGTGTATCCGTTAAGGGCTTGTATAGGCCATGTGCCGACTTCCGGGCTAAGGTTATATTGCTCCTGAACATTTAGTTCGGAGGGAGGAAATGAAACCATTCGGATAAAGAAAGCCGAAACTTCCTTTCTGGTGGTCGGAATCAATAGTAATACAACCAGTATAATGAAAATAAAATCGGAAATAATAGCAAAGGGTTTCTTTCTGGAAAAGTAGTTTTGAACCCATTGTTTTATTGTCAGCATAGGCTATTTCAGTTTGGAACGGCGATCAAGTAATTCGTCTACCTGTTCGTGTGTCAGATTAGGGTTCTGCAACAATTTATCAATTTTGGCAATTTCAGCATTCACATCGGTAATGCTTTTTTCCTCTTCCGGAGGCAACTGTATTTGTTCCGGTTCTTCAATTTCAGTCATCCACTCTTCTTCTCCCAATTCCTCACGTAACTGTTTGATAAGTCCTTCAACCATTTCCTGAACAGGTTCCCCAAATTGCCCCTGCAACTGATAGGCAATCTGATCTTTCATGTTTTCGTAATTACTGAAAAAAAACTTGAATTGTTCCAGCATGGCCTTACTGAGACCAGGTATTTCCATCATCTCATTTTCCTGCTTGTCCATCAGTTTATTAAACAGACGAAACAGCTCATCCAAATCCTGTTTGAATTTTTCCATATCCATAGTGGGTCAAAATTACGAATAATTTATAGCAGATGTCAAGTATTAACAAGTATTAACAGGGGAAATGAGGTTATCAGACCGTTGTTGTACAATTGTCAAACAATAGTCAGGCAGTTGTGAGACTTGGTTACACAACTACCTGACTATGTTTTCTCTACAGTCTTTAGTCTCCCAAAGTGGCAACCATCACAGCTTTGATAGTATGCAGTCGGTTTTCTGCTTCGTCAAAAACAACGGAATGTTCCGATTCGAACACATCGTCAGTGACTTCCATAGCTTCCACACCGAATTTCCGGTATATTTCTTCTCCGATGGTGGTTTCACGATTATGGAAAGCGGGCAGACAATGCAGGAATTTAACTTTTGTATTTCCGGTTTTTTCCAGCATTTCTTTATTCACCTGGTACGGAAGCATCAGTTTGATGCGTTCTTCCCAAACTTCGTCGGGTTCGCCCATCGATACCCAAACATCGGTGTAAAGAAAGTCCACGCCCTTCACTCCTTTGTCAACACTTTCGGTGAGTGTGATGGTAGCTCCCGTTTCTTTGGCAATTTCCTGACAGGTTTTTACCAGTTCTTCTTCCGGCCACATGGCTTTGGGTGCCACAGCGCGAAAGTCCATACCCATTTTGGCGGCGCCAACCATCAGCGAGTTCCCCA
The DNA here is from genome assembly GCA_016936505.1 of Bacteroidales bacterium. Classification (GTDB taxonomy): domain Bacteria; phylum Bacteroidota; class Bacteroidia; order Bacteroidales; family F082; genus Sulfidibacterium. The sequence goes on from JAFGXS010000057.1 coordinate 36,762, forward strand.
TATTGTTGCGGGCATCGCCACAGTAAGCAAACGAAACCTGGTGCAATGGCTTATCGGAATGTTCCATCATGGTAAGGAAGTCGGCAAGAATCTGGGTGGGATGAAACTCGTTAGTTAAACCGTTCCATACCGGAACACCGGCATATTTTCCCAGTTCTTCCACTACTGTTTGTCCAAAACCACGATATTCAATACCGTCGTACATGCGGCCCAGCACACGGGCGGTGTCTTTCATGGATTCTTTTTTACCAATCTGCGAACCGGTAGGTCCTAAATAAGTAACGCGGGCGCCTTGGTCGTAAGCGGCGGTTTCAAAAGCACAACGGGTACGGGTAGAGGCTTTTTCAAAGATCAACGCAATGTTTTTGCCTTTCATTCGGGGTTGTTCGGTTCCGGTGTATTTGGCCTTTTTCAAATCGGCTGAAAGTTCCAACAGAAAATTGATTTCTTTGGGTGTGAAATCCAACAGTTTCAGGAAATTTCTGTTTCTGAGGTTAAATCCCATGATATTTTGTTTTTAAGTTGTTTCAATGCGCGCAAAATTAGTGAAAAAGTATGGAGTTTGAGGTTTGAAAATTGGAAGTTTAGAGTTATGGAATAAATAATAAAAGCTCAGCTTGGACCAATAAATAGAGTCACCAACGTCCGCTGGCACCATTTAATTCAAAATAAAATGTCAGGAACGTTTCAGAAACTCACCTTTCAACTTATGGTTCGTCAGCTTTCCGTTTTCAACAGTTATTTGTCCCCGAAGAAATACATATTTCGGAGCCCCCCTGGTTTCAAAACCTTCATAGGCTTCCAGATTACTGTTGGAAACATGATTATTTACGCTAATAGTGTTTTCCTTATCGGGATTCCAAATCACTAAGTCAGCATCTGAACCTACAGCAATCGATCCTTTTTGAGGATATAAGCCAAATATTTTTGCAGGATTAGTAGAAACCAGATTTACAAATTCATTCATGGTTAGTTTTCCTTCCAATACACCATAAGTATAAAGCAAGGTTAGCCTGTGTTCCACACCACCAATCCCATTGGCTATTTTAGTAAAATCGTTTTTCCCAGCCTCCTTTTGAATCCTGTTAAACGGACAATGGTCGGTTCCCAGCGAAACAATTGTTTCTTCATTTAACGCCAGCCATAATGCCTTATTATTACTTTTTTTCCGCAAAGGAGGACTCAGCACAAAAGGAGCTGTTTCTTCAAAACGGCCCTGATACTTGTCATCGTCCAGCAACAAATATTGCGGACAGGTTTCAGCATAAAGTTTCTGATTTTGTTTTTGTGCTTGAATAATATATTTCAGAGATGCTTCTGTCGAAACATGCACAATGTACAACGGACACTCAGCTTCACGGGCAAAATCAATAATCTTTTCCACAGCCTGGGCTTCTACCCAATCGGGCCGGGATAAAGGATGAAATTCAGGAGCTGTTTTGCCTTCAGCCAGAAATTTCTTTCGCAAAGCCGTAATTTCATCTCCAATTTCAGCATGCACCGTTACCATTCCTCCGGCGTCAGCAACAGCTTTCAACACCTTACGTAAATCTTCATCTCCCAATCCAACGGTATCCTTGTAAGCCATATATACTTTAAAAGAAGAGATTCCTTCCTCCTCTTTAATGGCTTTAATTTCATCAGGCAAACTATCGCGCCATTCCACCAGGCTCATATGAAAAGAGAAATCCGTCAATGCATTTTCCGCTTCTTTTTTCCTCTCTGAGAGAGCTTCCTGCAAAGACTGTCCTTTTTGTGGTGTAACAAAATCAATCAGAGTAGTTGTTCCACCGGAAAGCGCTGCTTTACTTGCTGAATAAAAGTCATCTGCAGAATATCCGGCTGCTGTTGGTAAGTGCATATGCACATGTGGATCGATACCGCCAGGAAAAACAGGAAAGCCTTTGGCATCAATTATTTCTTCAGCCAAATCTTCAGACAATGTTTCTTTTGAAACAAACTCTATTTTTCCATCTTTTACAAGGATGCTTCCGCGGAAGTGTTCCACGCCTGTAAAAATTTCCCCGTTTTTAATTAAAATGGTTGACATTATTCTGTCAAATCTTTGGTAAATGTGCCTCCGGCTGTTTCCTCAAAGCCCAACTTTTTCAAATATAAGCCATATTTCTTATTGTCTGAAGGAGCTACCACTTTCCTAAATCCATTGACCAAAAACCAATCGCGCAACCTACTGTAGATAAACTTACCATTTTTAAAATCACGGTACGCCGGAACCACATAATCCAATCCCACATGTAATACGTTATTTTCTTCTCTGTGAGCCAGAAAAACGCCTGCTACATTCATATTTCTGAGCACAAAGAAACTCACTGTATTCATTTCGGGTTTGAATTCAAACTCAGGAAAAAACTTATGAATTTCCTTTTCATGAAAACGCATAAATTCCAATAGATATTTATTGTCGTGACGCACTTCCAGAATCTGAAAAACTTCTTTTGCCGAATATATTTTAGTCAGATAATAAATATCCACCAACACAATAAAACCATTCAGAAAGGTAACCGGAATAGCATGAATCAACAATCCGTAAACGGCAAAAGAAAATGCTCCTGCCATATTAATCCACCGGAACTTCACAATGGAACTCATGGTCATGGAGATGGCAATAATAATAGAAGCTAAATAACCAAAAAGGCTTAAAATATCTGTCTGCATTGTTTGTGATCGTTTAAAATTAGTGGTGCAAAAATACAACACTATTTTCTGGCAGACATCAACAATTCAAGCATATTAATTCCGGCTTCTGCAATAACAGTTCCTGGGCCAAAAATAGCAGCTACTCCTGAATCGTACAAAAACTGATAATCCTGATGAGGAATCACCCCCCCGACAATGACCATAATATCTTCCCGACCAAGTTTCTTCAATTCTTCAATTACCTGTGGAACCAAAGTTTTGTGCCCTGCTGCCAGACTGGATACACCTAAAATATGTACATCATTTTCCACGGCCTGGCGTGCGGCTTCTGCCGGAGTCTGGAACAACGGTCCGATATCCACATCAAAGCCCATATCAGCATAACCTGTAGCCACAACCTTGGCACCACGATCGTGACCATCCTGTCCCATCTTGGCAACCATAATTCGGGGCCTTCTACCTTCCAGTTCAGCAAATTCATCAGCCATTGCTCTTGCCTTTTCAAACAAAGGATCAGAACCGGCTTCAGATGAATATACTCCCGATATTGAATTAATCACAGCTTTGTACCTCCCGAAAACTTTTTCGCAAGCATACGAAATTTCTCCCAATGATGCACGTTTTTGTGCGGCATCCACTGCCAAAGCCATTAAATTACCTTCTCCGGTTCGACAAGCTTCGGTTAGCGCATCCAGGCTTTTTTGAACCTCTGCTTCATTGCGTTCCTCCCTAAGTTTTTTCAAGCGGGCAATCTGTGCTTCCCGAACCGCTGTATTGTCTACTTCTAAAATATCAATAGCTTCGTCTTCATCTGGTTTGTAGGCATTAACACCGACAATAATATCCTTTTTGGAATCAATACGAGCCTGCCTGCGAGCTGATGCTTCTTCGATGCGCATTTTGGGCAAGCCTGTTTCGATAGCCTTAGCCATTCCACCCATTTCTTCTACTTCCTCAATCAGACTCCAGGCTTTTTGTGCCAGTTCATGGGTCAGACTCTCAACATAATAGGAACCAGCCCAGGGATCGACAACGCGATTAATTTCTGTTTCTTCCTGTAAATAAATCTGTGTATTTCGTGCAATTCGTGCCGAGAAATCAGTAGGCAAAGCAATCGCCTCATCCAACGCATTGGTGTGCAGCGACTGGGTATGCCCCAAAGCAGCACCCATGGCTTCCACACAGGTACGGGCAACATTATTAAATGGATCCTGCTCCGTTAAACTCCATCCTGAAGTTTGGGTATGTGTTCTTAAAGCCATTGATTTTAGATTCTTCGGATTGAACTGTTTCACAATTTTAGCCCAAAGCATTCGGCCTGCACGCAACTTGGCTATTTCCATAAAATGGTTCATACCCAAAGCCCAGAAAAAGGATAAACGCGGGGCAAAATCATCGATTTTCAGTCCTGCTTTTAAGCCTGTTCGGATATAATCAAGCCCATCGGCCAAAGTATAGGCCAGTTCAATATCTGCCGTTGCTCCAGCCTCCTGCATGTGATATCCTGAAATAGAAATAGAATTGAAGCGCGGCATTTTTTCAGAAGTATATTTAAAGATATCGGAAATAATGCGCATGGAAAATTCAGGTGGATAAATATAGGTGTTACGCACCATGAACTCCTTAAGAATATCATTTTGAATAGTTCCCGAAAGCTGATCCAAACGGGCTCCTTGTTCCAAGGCAGTTACAATATAAAAGGCCATCACCGGCAAAACAGCACCATTCATAGTCATGGAAACCGAAATGTCTTTCAATGGGATTTCATCAAACAGGATTTTCATATCCAGTATGGAATCGATGGCCACACCGGCTTTTCCCACATCACCGGTTACACGTTCATGATCAGAATCGTAACCCCGGTGCGTAGCCAAATCGAAAGCGACAGACAAACCCTTTTGTCCGGCAGCAAGGTTCTTACGATAAAACGCATTGGATTCTTCAGCAGTGGAAAACCCTGCATACTGGCGAATAGTCCAGGGTCGGCTCGCATACATTGATGAATAAGGCCCGCGTAAAAATGGCGGAATTCCGGCAGCAAAATCCAAATGTTCCATTCCTTCCAAATCAGAAGCGGTGTACATTCCTTTGATCTGAATCTGTTCAGCAGAAACCCAGGAATCTACATTGATATTTTTTTTCGCATTGCTTTCGCGAACCGGTAATATATTTTTAAAATCAGGTTTTTTCATGATTCAACTTTTAAATGCCGAGTAATTGTTGAAATTTTTGCAACTCTTCCATTAAATTGCTTCGAACATGAATAAAATGCTCCATTCCTACAGCTTTGATTTCATCTAATTGATCTACAGGATAGCCCGCCAGAACAACTTGTGTTTGTTCTTTCAATGCTTCGAAAGCCGGAATTGCAATTGATTTGTAATCCTCATCTGAGGCACAAAGCACAACAATTTCAGGCTTTTCATTTTTTACCTGCTGAACAGCCGTTTCCAAATTTTCAAATCCGGGATGATCCACAATTTCATATCCTGCACAACCAAAGAAACCCGATGCAAACTGGGCACGAGCTCGGCGCATTGTAAGGTCGCCATAAGTAAGTAACCAGACAACAGGCCGTTTGTTTTTAGTAGCATAAATATCAGTTTGATAACGGAGTTTTTCCACTTCTGCTGATACGCGAAAATGATGTGAAAAGATATTTTCCGGTAATCCGGGCTCCAGCTTTTCATTAAGGTTGGGGAACAAATTCACACCTAGTACTGATTGCTTGCGTTGATTAACTTTCTGAACCTTATTTTTTGCTTCATTCCCAAGTCTTTTATCAATAAAACCCTGTTCTTTCGCAGCCAGATAGCCCCCTTTATTATCTACCTCAAGGAAAAGCTTCCAGCTTTCATCAATAAGTTGATCCGTCAGGTTTTCAATATAGTATGAACCCGCTGCCGGGTCGGCAACCATATGGAAAAATGATTCCTCTTTTAGAATACTTTGTTGGTTTCGTGCAACCCGAATTGCTCTTCTAGTAGGAACTTCATACATTGCATCAAAAGGCATCACTGTAAAAGCATCCACTCCGCCAAGCACTGCCGACATAGTTTCGGTTGTTGTACGCAACATATTTACATAAGGATCATAAATGGTTTTATTCTGCATGGCGTTTGTACCATGAATATAAACCGAAGCCTCTTTCACTCCGTATGCTTCCAAAACCTGAGCCCATAAATAGCGGAAAGCCCTGAATTTTGCCAGTTCAAAAAAATACTGTGAACCTACAGCAAAATTGAAACGCATCCAGGAAACAATATCCTTTGGTTGAAAACCCTGCTCTCCCAACTTTTGAATGGTTTCTGTTCCATAAGCTAAAGCTGATCCCAGTTCAGTCACCGTTGAACCGCCCCGATTCTGAAAACCGGAAACATCTAAAGTAAGAAAATGAAATTTCGGGAAAACAGCAGCCGCTTCAATGAGGCTTTTGACATGAGAAAAATCTGTTTCTTCAGCGACTAACGGATCACAATAAACAGAACCTTTCAAATTGGACTTATTCCAACCCCGTTCATCTGCTAATTGACTCAACAAGGTTAATAATTCCAGTGAGTCGGGAGATTTGAAATTTAACTCTGTTTTTTCAACATCTATATCCTTCAGAAGGACTCCTAATTCGGTCAGCCCCGGTTGCTCATTAAAGACAAAAGCCAGTGAGTTTACTCCATTTTCCATCACATGAAGAGCCATCCGATTAGTTTTTTGCACATTGCTAACAAAAAAAAATTCATTGACTTTCCAATCGTTGGCAAGAGACTTGTCCTCAGCAGTCTTTAATGGGATTTTATTCAGGTAATTCAGATCTTGTAAATCTTCACCGGTATAAATCGGCTGTAATGCAAAACCTGAATCAGTATGCCAAACCAGTTTTTTATCGAAATCGGCACCTTTCAGGTCTGCGATTATTTTTTCTTTCCATTGCGCTTTGGTAACAGGCACAAAATCGGAAAACAACTTTTTATTCTGCATCATTTTTATCTTCTGATTGCTGTCGCAAAGATAAAACAAATGCCTGATTTATACGTAATTTTACGAACAAGAACAAAATTAAGAAACGTTAGTTTTGAACCGTTCTACAGAATCTTTCTCGGACTGTTTAAACGCCTCCAGCCTAGAACCAACAAGCTACTGATTGTAATGAAGGCGACAAACCACAAAATCAGTTCAAAATAACCTTGTGTTTTGTGAAAGAATAGCGAAAGGTTCCCCACCAGAAGCATAAAAAACACATAAAATGCTGTAACATTTTTTCCTAACCATTCCACGTATCGGGTAATGCGGTTATTGAACAAATAAACAATGGCACGGGCACTCAACAACCACCAAAATACAAAATTGACACAAAACAGGAAAAATAAAACACCATGATGTGAAAACAGAATCCGTTTGATGGAAACATTGAATCCAAACGGAGCTGTAGTTAAAAGAACAACACCAGAAGCAATCAGTAATATTATTTTAACCGTTTGATTGTGTTTAAATTCATCGGAAATAAAATAGCGTTTAAACTGAAAAAACGAATATCCGGCCAAAACATAAGCAAACCAGGGCAAAATGGGAAAATAACTATTCGGATATTTCCCATATAAAAATGGTAAAAGTAACGAATCTGGGTGTGTTTGTGCTACATGTGGAAGAACGTATGGAATGAGTAAAACCACAAAAATCAAAAATAAATACACGGGCACAATTCCTCTAAACAAAGAAATCAAAGCTGCCATTATAATCAAACTTATTCCAGCCATGATCAGAATATCCACACCCAGAAGAAAATGGAAAAAATCGGGCAGAACAAGAGAATGTCCCGGCTGTAACCATAATGTTATGCTTTCTCCGATATTCAGTAAGATACCTATCAGTATTAACCTAAACCCTCTATCCACATAATATCTGAAATTATGCTTATTATGAGCAATATAATATCCCATCACTGTCAGGAAAACAGGGGCGGCAGGGGCGCCTCCCAGAAACATGGAAATCTTACCCGTTATGCCATCGGCAATATATTGCTTTGCAAATGCTTCAAGCAAAATAACCTGCACCATGGCAAAAATGGCAACCCCTTTAATAAAATCCGATGTCCGGCTTCTTTCTGTCATAAAGCTATTTTTCCGGGAACATTTTCAATACTGTTCCGTTTTTCAACTCACTCTTCTGGATAATTTGTGTTCTGTATTTTCCCTGTACATACATCAATGCCTGATCTGCATAATGAGGGCTCATTACATTTCCAGACTGTCCGGTCGGTATTATGGTTAATGCATGGTCCATATCAGACAAGTCTATCAAAAAACGAAGTGCAGGACCAGAGGTAACAGCATAAGTACCACGGGCATTATATGCAAAAGCCTCTTTATCCACAACCTCATTGCTACCCTGAATCGGGAAAGGCCCGACATTAAAAATTTTATCCAAAGGAGGCTTTCTTCCCAACGGATTTACATAAACCACTTTATGAACTTTTCCCCATTTCCATGTTGCAACATCATCGCCCAATTGATTCTTAAGTGCGGTTTGTGTTTCAGCAAAAGCCTGCCTGAAAATATCAGACCTAGTTTCCACAGCTTTGGTATTTACATTATCCCACCACGGCGAATCCTTATCGTCCATCAATTTTTCAATATTATTTTTCAAAAGCATAGAACCGCACAACTTCTGAAACATTTGATCACCCACTTCGTCTTCCATAGCATCACGCAAAACAAAATACAAGAGTTGTGTATAGATTGTACCACCCACACTGGCAGTGTCATAATTTCCATCCCAATTTTGTAATGCCTGAACAAATTTTGACTGAGCATCGAACTGGCCTATGTTATTTAAAATAAGCTGAACCAGGCGCATATCACGGTTCGAATGGGTATCGAGCTGTATTCTTTTCATTTCATCAATCGTCCATTTGGGCTGTGAATCCAGCATTGATCTTACCCGACGGGCACGATACCCTTCAAAATAATAACCCGGATAAACAATACCATCTACAGGAGGAGGAGCATTATTGGAAGTGTTCAGAATTCCCGAAGGAGGATTAACCGCCTGAGGATTCTTATCAAAAGGATAAAATCCCAAAACATCATCTTTACCACTAGCCCCGTCCAATATCATATGAGTGTGGACATAAGGTGGTAATTGTGGAATCTTCCCGGTTGCCCACCATCCTATATTTCCATCTTTATCTCCATAAACCACATTCAGTCCCACAACATCAATCAGCGACATGGCTTTTTCAAAACTTTCCAGCCCTGTAGCATTATTCAGATAATAAAGGGCTTCTAACGATGTGGTTTTTAAATGCAAAGGAGCCCACCACAAACTTACCGGAGTATTGGGTTTATCAGTAACCTCTTTATAAACAGGGTTCATAATAGGACCATGCACGGTATATCGTACATCAAAAGGAACCGAATCCTGACCTTTCACAGGAATCATCTGATGATCAATACTATCGTTTACCCACTGTCCTTTATAAAAGTATTGATTAGAATGAGCTGAATCCGTAGTTTCTGCATACAGGTTCATATTATCAAAGGGAAAGATAGTTAAACCCCAGGCATAAAAGTCATTATGCCCCACCAAAGCAAAGGGCACTCCGGCAAGATAATAGCCATACATATCATATCCCGGATACTGAATGTAGGCCTCGTACCATACTGAAGGTTGAGAATACTGAATATGTGTATCATTGGCTAACAAAACCTTGCCCGATTTTGAATGACTGCCGTTAACCACCCAGTTGTTCGACCCTTCCCATACTGGAACAGGAATACGTTGTTGAGTTGAGCGGATATCCTGAAATACTTTTGATAGCATAGCCTGTTCAGGAAAAGCTTTATAATTGGCTGTATCAATTCCCAAATCTTTCATGTACTTTGGCCCCAACTTATCATACATCTTGGTTACCATTGGATCTTCTGAAAGGGCTGAAGTAAAAGTCAACGACATATAACCAATAATTCCGAATACATCCTGAACAGTGAATTTTTCAGGTTTAAAATGCAACATCGTAAATTCAATGGGTAATGTGCCGTTTTGAATGAAACTATTGATGCCGGCAACATAGGCCTCAACCTCTTTTTTAACGGGCAAATCTGCTTCCTTCATAAACCGTTCGGCACTTGTCTTGGCCATTTTATTGATGGACAACGTACGCATGTACTCGTCAGTTTTCAGCAACTCTTTCCCCAGAATTTCAGACAATCTACCCTGCATCAATCTGCGCATCATAACCATCTGGAATAAACGGTCCTGAGCATGAGCATACCCAAAGGCAAAATAGGCGTCATGTGCATTTTGTGCATAAACATGAGGCACCCCAAATTTATCATACACAACAGAAGTTTCCTGTTCAAGACCTTTCAAATGTAGTTTTCCGGAATAATCAGGAGCTGTGCTTTTAATCCACAAATAAACACCTCCAGCCACAACAATGATGAGAATAATAATGGCCAGTACAATTCTTTTAAAGATTTTCATGGTAAATAATTTTAGAAATCAAATGTAACGAAATTTTGAACTGAGAACAGAATACAATAGGTATATAAGGCCTCGCATCTGTATTTTTTTCTAAAACAATATCCTTTCTGCATTTAAACAAGACAAAAATTCCATTTTAAGGCCTCCACAAAGGAAAACCCCATTTTTATGTAAATTTGTTACCTTATGTTACAGTTATGATTTCATTTATTCTTAATAATCAGCTCATCACTACAGACAAACCCGAAGGAATGGTTCTGGTCGATTTCATTCGCTATGAACACCATATGATGGGAACGAAAATCGGTTGCCGCGAAGGAGACTGTGGCGCCTGTACCGTTTTGGAAGGTACCTTACGGGAAGGAACCGTGGAATACAAAAGTATTTTATCGTGTTTGGCTCCTTTGGGAAATGTGCACGGAAAACATATTGTTACCATTGAAGGGCTGGAACAGGAAAACCTGTCACCGGTACAACAGGCCATGTCAGACAGAGCAGCAACTCAATGTGGTTTCTGTACACCAGGTTTCATTATGTCGCTCACAGCACACAGCCTGAAAAAAGAAGCTTCCGATAAAGAAAAAACCATCGCGTCTGTAAGTGGAAATATTTGCCGGTGCACGGGATACAAATCCATTGAACTGGCAGCAGAAGATGTGAACAGTGAACTGAAAAACAAGGAAAAGAATAACACTACTGAATGGTTGGTTAAACACGGTTTTGTGCCGGAATACTTTTTAACCATTGCTGAAAAACTTAAGCAAATTAAGGCGCCGATGAACAATAATAAATCAGGAATTCCGGTAGGTGGAGGTACGGATTTATTTGTTCAGAAAGCTGATAATTTATATTATTCTGATCTGAACCTGACACAGGAAAACCCGCAAATGAAACAAATTGAATTTTCCAACGGGCGTTGCTTTGTAGGAGCAGCTGTTAACGCCACCGAAATGATGGAAAACAAAATGTTACAGCAACACTTCCCTGGTTTAAAGCAATATTTTAAACTGATTTCATCAGAACCGGTTCGCAACATGGGAACCTTAGCAGGAAACATTGTGAACGCCTCCCCCATTGCCGATCTGGTTGCCTTTTTCCTTGCTTTGGATGCTACTGTTCACCTGAAGAAGGGAAATACTGAACGCGAAATTCCTTTACGTGAACTCTATAAAGGTTACAAACAATTAGACCTCAATCAAAATGAACTGATAGAAAAGGTTTCGTTCAAAATTCCTGAAAAAGAAAACGTTTTCAACTTCGAGAAAGTCAGCAAGCGTACTCATCTAGACATTGCCAGTGTGAACACTGCAATTCAACTGCAAGTTAAAAACGGCACAATTACTCTGGCTCATTTATCTGCCGGTGGGGTTTTTGCTTATCCGTTTTATGCATACAAAACTGTCGCTCTACTTGTCGGAAAAACCTTATCACACAGTACCATTAGTGAAGCAGCTGAGGTATTACTGAAAGAAATTGCACCCATCAGCGACATTCGTGGTACGAAAGAATACAAAAGCCTGTTGTTGCGACAATTGTTTTTTGCTCATTTCGTAAAACTATTCCCGAAAGAAATTCATTTTTCTGAACTCATCGAACAAACGGAAAACTCATGAAAAACATAGATTCAACAGGACATGTAACCGGTAAATCGCTTTACCTGGATGATTTGCCGCTCAGACAAGATACTTTATTCGGCGTTGTAGTCGATTCTGAAATTGCCCACGGCCATATCTTGAGTTTCGATGCATCGGAAGCCAAAAATTATCCGGGTGTGGTTCGTATTTTAACAGCCAAAGATATTCCCGGTGAAAATCAGATTGGCGGCATTATAGCCGACGAAGGATTATTTGCTGAAGATTCAGTGCATTTTATCGGACAACCCATTGCACTGATTCTAGCAACAAGTGAACGGGCTGCTCGTGAAGCCAGACAAAAAGTCAAAATCGAATACAAAAAACTCAGGGCCATAACAGAACCCCGTGAAGCCGCTGCAAAAGGCGAGTATTTACTGCCACCCAAAACTTTTGCTTCCGGGAATCCCGAGAAACAATGGGATAAATGCGAGTATATTTTCACGGGAAGTACAGAACAAGCCGGACAGGAGCATTTATATCTGGAAACACAGGGAGCATACAGCTATCCGCTGGAAACAGAAAACCTGATGGTTCATTCGTCCACACAAAGCCCCACAGCTGCTCAGCGTACGATTGCCAAGGTGCTGGGACTTCCCATGCACCGTATTCAGGTGGACGTGGTTCGGCTCGGTGGTGGGTTTGGAGGAAAAGAAGATCAGGCTACAGCGTGGGCGGTGATGTCATCACTGGGGGCTTATCTTTTGAATAAGCCGGTAAAAGTTGTGCTTTCGCGCCACGACGATTTGCGCATGACGGGTAAACGCCATCCTTATTCTTCAGACTTTAAGATTGGTTTTTCCAAAGATTTGAAAATTCTGGCCTATGAAGTGGAATATTTCCAAAACGGTGGTGCTGCTAACGATTTGAGCCCGGCCATTACCGAAAGAACCTTGTTCCATACCACCAATGCTTATTACATTCCCCATGTAAAGGCAACGGTTCACAGCTGCAAAACCAATTTACCGCCCAATACAGCATTTCGCGGATTTGGTGGCCCACAAGGCATGTTTGTCATTGAATCGGCCATAGCCCAGGCGGCCATGGAATTGGGCGTCCCTTCATCTGTAATCCAGGAAAAGAATTTCATCAAAGAAAATGATGTTTTCTATTACGGACAGGTTGCTAAAAATGTGAATGTGCAAAAAGTATGGAATGCTGCCCACAAAGAATATGGCTTTACCAAAAAGCAAAAGGCCATTGAGCAGTTCAACCAAAAAAACACTTTACACAAAAAGGGATGGGCTTTTATGCCTATTGCTTTTGGGATCTCATTTACCAACACTTCCATGAACCAGGCTCGGGCGTTGGTTCACATATACAGCGACGGTAGTGTGGGTGTAAGCACCGGAGCCATTGAAATGGGACAAGGGGTGAACACCAAAATGCTCCAGGTGGCAGAACAAACTTTTGGCATTAGTCCTGACCGAATCAAGCTGGAATCCACAAATACAACAAGAGTTTCCAACACTTCTCCAACTGCTGCCAGTTCCGGTGCCGACCTCAATGGAAAAGCATTACAAGTCGCCTGTACAGCAATTTTACGAAGGTTGAAATCACTGGCTTCTGACCTTTTCAAGGTTCCTGCATCTAAAATTCAAATTAAAGATGAGTTGGTTTTTGCCAATGGAAAAAAAACAGGCTGGAACTGGGAAAAACTGGTGTATGAGGCCTTCATGCAAAGAATAAACTTGACGGAAAGCGGCCATTATGCCACACCAATTATTCATTTTGATAAAGAAGCCGGAAAGGGGCATCCTTTCGCTTATCATGTTTACGGACTGGCATTTTATGAAGTTACCGTTGATGTAATCCGCGGAACCTATGAAATTGACGAAGTTGATGTAATCCACGATTTTGGAAAAAGCATGAACCCCATTATCGACCTGGGACAGGTTGAAGGCGCTCTGGTTCAAGGTATTGGTTATACCACCATGGAAGAACTGGCTTATGATAACGAGGGCCGATTGTTATCCAACAGTCTTTCCACCTACAAGGTTCCCGATATTTATGCCGTTCCTGCCGTAATCAGGGTTAAACCTCTGAAAACCGGGGGACATTCTTTGGCTATTTTTAAGTCCAAAGCCGTAGGAGAACCCCCGTTGATGTATGGTTTGGGAGCCTATTTTGCTATTCAGAATGCTGTTCGTGCTTTTAATTCTGATTTTAGGAAGTTTGATGCGCCCATTACCCCTGAAAAAGTATTGATGGGTTTATATCAGAAAAAAGAAAAAACGGTTCAACCATCACCCAAAACAGCCAAAGCCAACGCTTCAAAATAGTTTTCAAAGATGAATACACTTTTTTCATTTATTCATAACAAACTTAAAGAAGAACAACAGATCATGCTCATGATTGTTATGGGCTGGCACGGGAGCAGTCCGGGAAAAACAGGGTTCAAACTGGCTGTTTCTACAGACGGACAACTAACCGGTTCTATTGGTGGTGGAGCTATGGAACACAGATTAGTAGAAAAAGCAAAGAAAGAGCTTAAACAAGAACAACATCTTAAACCCTATCTTCTTTTCCAGAATCACGAACCTGATGCAGAAGAAAATCGTTCGGGACTCATTTGTTCAGGGAACCAAACCATTCTTCATTATCCTTTAAATACAGATTATATTCCTGTTATTGAACAACTCCTTGACTCAATAGAAAACGAACAAAAAGGTGTTTTTGCTATAAGCCCTGAAGAACTTGTCTTTGAGGAAGGAAAACAATTAAAACAACAAGTCCAAACAGAAATTATTTCAGAAAAAGACTGGAAATATCAGGAACAGATGGGCATGCCTGATTCAGTATACATCTTCGGGGGTGGTCATGTAGGACTCGCGGTAAGCAAGCTCTTTAAGATGCTGGATTTTAAAGTACATGTTTTCGACAACCGGCATAACCTCAACACTTTTGAAGAAAACCATTTTGCACACGAAAAACAAATTATTCATTACCCTGATGCAGGAAAATACGTACCTGATGGATTTAATGTCTATGTAATTGTCGTCACTTTCGCACACAAAAGCGACGAACAGATACTGAAAGAAATGTTGTATAAAAATATCAGGTATTTGGGAATGATGGGCAGCGAAAAGAAAATCAGCACTATTTATGAAAATCTAAAGAAAGAAGGAGTAAACCCTGATTTATTTTTAAAAGTACAAGCTCCTATTGGTATTCCTATCAGCAGCGAAACACCTGAGGAAATTGCGGTCAGCATAGCGGCTCAGATTATCAGAAAAAAAAACGGATCAAAAGCAGGAAATTAAACAACAACGGGGCTGCTTTACACAAAACAATTATTTTTGCTGTTTTACAGAATAATACGTTATTGATTTAAATGACAGCTTTCCTTAAAATCATACAGGTCTTTTTTCTGGCTATGATCAAGTACTTTTATGCCCCCATTTATGGTGTTGCCATTGGACTTGATTTTTGGGAAAACTTTGTCGCAGCAGCTATTGGTGGATCTATTGCCTTTACTGTTTATTATTATTTTGCCGGAAAAGTAGTGGCCTTTTTCCACTGGCTTGCCGAAGTTACAGATTGGAAAAGACCAAAAATCCGCATCAAAAGAAAGAAGCCCCGTAACCGGATTTTCATCAAAAGAAACAGAATGGTTGTTAAACTTCGAAAAAATTATGGCATGTGGGGCATTATTTTAATGACCCCTGTTTTACTCTCTCTTCCCGTTGGTGCTTTTCTTTTACGCAAATATTACCACCACGAAAAAAAAGCGTTACCCATAATGATTGCAGGTATTGTTGTGGAAGGATTCTTTCTCTGTATTATCTACTACTTTACAGCTCACGGAAGAGTATTTTGAGTTAGACATGATTATTGTATTTCCCTAATTTGACCTTCAACTGTTTTACGAATATACAGATAGGTCTGATGCATTTGATAAACCATAATACCATAGAATAAAGCCTTGTCAACAAATTTGATGTTATTTTTTACTGACCAAAAGATCAGTTTCCAAAAATATTTTCGCTCAGGAGCTTTTATTCCCAAAAAATACAACACCCTAAAAACCAAAACAATATCATCAAATTGGTACCGAACAGGGATTTTTACAGCTGTCTTTGGAAACTTATAGGAAGTAAGAAACCGAATCAGTCTGTCATAAGAATTCTCAGGACGATAAATATTAGATGTTAAATCAATAAACCCCTCGTACAGCACCTTCTCGTCCATAACGGGGCGAATATTTGTTTCTCCCTCAAGGAAAGCAAATTTTTTAACCAGCCGGTTTTCTTTCTTCATCCGTTCGAACAGCTCTGTGTTTGGAGGCGCTTTTAAGATGTTGACTATTGGAAGCGGAATACCGCTTTGTTGAATAAAATCTGCTTGTTGCTGAAAAATGGAAGGTGTGTCTGTGTCGAAACCCACTATAAAACCACCTGCAATGATAAACCCGGCCGAATGGATTTTCTGAATGCTTTCCATCTGATTGCGTTTCAGATTTTGATTTTTGGCAGCCCCTTTTAAACCAGCTTCATCAGGAGTTTCAATTCCTATAAATATATCGCGAAAGCCTGCGTCAATCAACAGTTGCATCAACTCGTCATCGTCAGCAAGGTTTATACTGAGTTGGGTTGCAAAAAAGAAACCCGGTTTTTTCTTTTTTCTCCAGTTTATTAATGCAGGAAGCAGGTCTCTTTTCAGTATCCTTTTGTTCCCGATAAGGTTATCATCTGCAAACAACACCATTTTAACATCGCTTTGCTTGTCCAGAATTTCCAGTTCCCTGATTATCTGATCGCTGGTTTTAACTCGTGGGCGCCTGCCAAAAAGCGCGGTCACATCACAAAAATCACACATAAATGGGCAACCTCTTGAATACTGTACGATTGAATAAACATACTGGTCAAATCGGGCTAATTCAAAAGCAGGCAAAGGGGAAAGGGTTATGTCTGCATGTTCGTCTGTCTTGTAAACATGTTGTGGTTTTCCTTTCTCGAGGTCATCTAAAAATAACGGAAGTGTTATTTCGGCCTCATTAAGCACAAAATGATCGATATCAGAAAAGCGCTCATATTCATGCGTAAACAAAGAACCGCCTGCCACAACCGGAACTCCCGCTCTTTTACACTGTCCAACAACTTCTTTTACAGATTCTTCCTGCACATTCATTGCCGACAGAAACACAAAATCTGCCCAAGACAAATCTTTTGGGTTCAACTCCTCAAGGTTTAAATCTGCAAGTTTTTTCGACCACGATTCAGGCAAAAGTGAAGCAATGGTTAACAACCCTAAGGGGGGATATGCAGCTTTTTTACCAATAACATGTATAAAATGCTTCATGGCATAAAAAGTATCGGGCATTTTCGGATAGACCAAAAGGATGTTCATACGACAAAACAGATGATTAACTTACTTTTTACCCGGCTAAAATAAAGTAAAATCAGGATGAGGAATTAATTTCCTTTTAACTTTGTGTTTTTAATCTATGTTCTTTATTATTGTATGAACCCCTGAGATTATTCTCCGCCATAAATATCCTCTATTAACTTGGGATAACGGCTCTTAATTACTTTTCTCTTGAGTTTCAGAGTTGGGGAAAGTTCACCCGTGTCGCCACTCCAGGTATCCGGAACCAGTCTGAACTCCTTAATTTGTTGTACATGATCGAGTTGTTTGTTGTATAGATCCACCTCCTGCTGATAGCGTTCAATAACCTTTGGTTTAGAAACCAGTTCGTCATTGTCGCGGTATTTCACATGATGCAGATAAGCCCATTTGTGCAGGTATTCGAAATCGGGAACTACCAAAGCGGAAGTAAACTTTCTGTTTTCGCCCAGCACCATAATCTGTTCAATAAACATGGATTCTTTCATCACATTCTCCACCATTTGCGGTGCTACATATTTTCCACCTGACAGTTTAAATATTTCTTTTTTCCGATCCGTAATTTTCAAAATATTCATGTCGTCCAGTTCGCCAATGTCGCCGGTATGGAACCAGCCTTCCTCATCAATGGCCTCCTTGGTTTTTTCCTCGTCCTTGTAATAACCTTTCATCACATTTTCGCCTTTCACCAACACTTCACCATCTTCGGCTATTTTCACCTGTACTCCCTTAGCTACCAGGCCAACAGAACCAAAACGAACATAAGGAAAGTACGGCATATTGGCCGACACAACCGGAGAAGTTTCTGTTAATCCGTATCCCTCCTGCACAATGATGCGGGCCGCCCAGAAAATGCGGGCTAAACGAGGCTGTAAGGCTGCTCCACCGGAGATAACGTTTTTCAACTCACCACCCAGAGCAGCTTTCCATTTGTCGAGCACCAGTTTTCGGGCCAAAGCCAGTTGAAGTCTGTAATACAGGCTTTGTTTTTTGGGATCCGGATCAAAACGGTCGCCGATCTGAATAGCCCAGAAAAAGATATTCTTTTTGAACCCGGTCATATCGCGGCCTTTCAGAATAATCTTGTCATATACTTTCTCAAAAACCCTGGGCACAGTAATAAAGGCATGGGCTTTAACATCCTGAAGATCGTTGAAAAGAGTTTCTATGCTTTCGGCATAATGGATTTCGAGCCCTACCGATTGCCAGAGGTAGTTTCCGGTTCGCTCCAGAATATGGCATAAAGGCAAAAAACTCAGGGCCCTGTCGCCCGGTTTCAAATCAGTAAGACAATCCTGAGCCATATATACATTGCTTACCACATTTTTATGAGTTAACATTACGCCTTTTGAAAGACCTGTTGTTCCTGAGGTATAAATTAAAGTCAGCAAATCATCTTCCTGCACTTCGTCGCGCCTGGCCACCAGGGTTTCGTTCAGGCTTTCCCTGTTTTTGCGACCCAGTTCAAGAATTTCATTCCAGTTTTTCACCCCGCTGATTTCGTCCAAGGTATAAACAGCTTCCAGCGATTTAATTTCCTTAACAAAATGTTCCAGCTTTTCCAGTAGTTCAGCATTAGCCACAATCAAAATGCGGGCATCCGAATGACTCAGAATATGTTCATATTCCGTACGGCTGATGGTGGGATAAATACTCACATGCACACAGCCAATCTGCGACAAGCCAAAATCCATAAAGTTCCATTCGGGCCGGTTGTTGCTTACTGTAGCTATTTTATCGCCCTTTTTGAAGCCCATTTTTAACAAGCCTAAACTAAACAGTTCCACTTTTTCGCGGTAATCGGCAGTACTGAAATGTTCCCATTGTCCATTTCTTTTCACAGACAATGCACGATCCGAAGGAAAGTGTTGTTCTGCATAGGATAAAAAATCAAACGTCCTTTTTACCATAACTTGAATTTTTGGGTGTTATAAAATCTTGAACGAAACCTGCACTAAATTAATGAAATTTCCAGTCTGTCGTACAAAAATAACAATACGGATTCTAAGAACCTGATGAATTGGCCAGGTTCACATCAATCTGATTTTCAGAAGATGCAATAATACTGGAAATGGTCATGTCACCTGTAACGTTTACTGCTGTTCTGAGCATATCCAGCGGCCGGTCCACAGCAAAGATAAGGGCAATACCTTCGGTGGGAATGCCCACCGCAGTGAGCACAATTACAAGCATCACAATACCCGCTCCGGGAACGGCAGCCGATCCGATAGAGGCCAGTGTTGCCGTAACAATGATGGTAAGCTGTTGCGCCAGATCGAGATGCATGCCATACACCTGTGCCAGAAAAACAGCAGCCACCGCCTGATACAAACTGGTTCCGTCCATATTTACCGTTGCGCCCAAAGGCAAAACAAAACTGGCTGTTTCGTTGGATATTCCCAGCTTTTCTTCTGCCGTCTCCATTGTAAAGGGTAAAGTGGCCGCACTGGAACTGGTAGAAAACGCCAGCAACTGCACCGGGGCAATAACTTTCAGAAATCTGCGGTAACGAACCTTGGTAAAGAAACGTATAAAAATGGGATACACAACAAAAATCATTACGATGAGACCCAACACAACTGTAATACTGTACAAACCCAAAGCCGCAAATAGCGAAAGTGTGTCTTTGGGGTGCGAACCCGCTACATCCACAATCAATGCTGCAATCAAGGCAAAAACACCATAAGGCGCAGCCATCATGATCAGGTCTATCATTTTCAAAACTATATCGTTCAGGCTGTTGAAAAAACTTTTCACCGGTTTGACTTTTTCTTCGGGAAGAAAGATCATAGCCACGCCGAACAAAATGGAAAAAAAGATTACCTGAAGCATTTTGGTATTATCGGACATGGAACGGAAAAGGTTGGAAGGAACCACATCTACAATGGGTTGCAGCGGAGAGGTTTCCTTCATTTTTACAGCCTGTACTTCTTTATCCTGTACATTTTTGGCAAACTTTTGTTTGAACTCCTGTGCTTTTTCAGGTGGAAATACTTTTCCCGGATTGGTAATATTCACAATAATTAATCCCACAGTTATTGCTATTACCGTGGTTAAAATATAAAGCGCAAGCGTTTTCCAGCCTATACGCGAAAGTTTCGAAATATCAGTAAGGTTACTGACTCCATTAATCAAAGAAACAATGATCAACGGAACAGCAATCAGTTTCAGCAGGTTAATGAAAATGGTTCCCCAGGGTTTGATATAAAAATCGGTAAACTGAATCCACTGCCAATGCACAGCCATCAATCCCCACAGAACCCCCAGTCCCATTCCAATCAAAATTTTCCAGTGAAAAGCAATTTTTCCTTTCTTCATATGGACAAAGAAATATTAATAAAACAAAAATTAAGGGGAGAGAAAACTTCCCTTTTTTCAAAAGTAGTAAATTTGTACAAATCATTAAAGCGTCATCGTTATGGCCAAACCAAAAAGAATAGGCATTCTGACTGCCGGGGGCGACTGTCCCGGGCTGAATGCAGCCATCCGCGGAGTAGGCAAAACAGCCATTGTTAAATACGGAATGGAAGTAGTGGGGATCTCATCGGGATACCTCGGATTACTGGAAAATGATTACATGCCCCTGACAGAAAGCTCTCTTTCGGGGATTCTTACTTTGGGAGGAACCATTTTAGGAACCTCACGTGAGAAGCCGTTTAAGAAAACACACAATCTGGTGAATAAGAAGCCGGATCTCATTAAAGAAAATTATAAAACTGCCGGTTTCGACTGCGTAGTTTGCATTGGGGGAAACGGAACCATGAAAACAGCAGAACAGCTTGCCGAAAAGGGGTTAAACGTTATCGGTCTTCCCAAAACCATTGATAATGATGTTTGGGGAACCAACCAGACTTTTGGTTTCGATTCGGCCTTACACATTGCTACCGATGCCATAGACCGGTTGCATTCTACAGCTAACTCTCACAAACGCATCATGGTTATTGAGGTGATGGGGCATCATGCCGGATGGCTGGCACTTTATTCGGGCATGGCCGGTGGTGGAGACGTGATTTTGATTCCCGAACTGGAATATGATATTCAGGCAGTAAATAAATACCTAAAAAAGAGAGCCAAATCAGGCAAGCCCTATTCCATTGTTGTGGTTGCCGAAGGAATCAACAAACCCAAAGATATTTCTGCAGCAACTTATATTGCCCAGGAAATTGAAAAAGGTGTTGGCATTGAAACAAGAAACACAATTTTAGGATATATTCAGCGTGGCGGAAGCCCCACTCCTCTCGACCGTTTACTGGCTTCGAGTTACGGGGCCTATGCAGTAGATCTGATAGCTCAGGAAAAGTTTGGGCAAATGGTTATGCGCGAAGGCGATACCATTGGAGCTATTCCCCTTTCGGAAGTAGGAGGAAAACTAAGACTGGTCCCTCCCGACCATCATTTATTGGAAAAAGCCCGGGGACTGGGTGTTTGTTTGGGGAAATAAGAATTTTTTGATTTTTAAACCAGGGATATCACTTTTTGATTTCAGAATTAAAAACAACTTCAAAAATCATTATTCGTTAATCCCTGTTCGATATTCAAATCTTATTTTATCTCACTGCCATTATTCACAACTGATTCAGGCGACACAAAACGCAGGTTCCCTTCTTTGTCTTCTGCCATCAGAATCATACCCTGTGATGTTATGCCTTTTAGCTGACGAGGTGCCAGATTAACCAGAACAGCTACCTGTTTTCCGATAATATCTTCTGGCTCGTAATGTTCGGCAATACCCGAAACCACTATTCTCTGATCTATTCCGGTGTCTATTTTCAGTTGCAAAAGTTTTTTTGTTTTGGGAACCTTTACCGCTTCCAGTATGGTTCCCACGCGGATATCCATTGTTGCGAAAGTATCGTAATCCACTTCCTCCTTTTGTGGTTTTGCCGGTGTTGCCAACTGATTTTCTTTTTTAGTTGCCAGGAGTTTTTCTACCTGTTTTTCAACATCGGCATCTTCAATCTTTTCAAAAAGAAATTCGGGAGCACCAAGTTGGTGACCTTCGGAGAGTAATTCTGTATTTCCGGCTTCGTCCCAGGTCAGCTTTTCAATTTGCAACATGCTGTATAATTTCTCAGAAGAGAAGGGCAAAAAGGGTTCTGAAAGCACAGCCAGATTAGCAGCAATTTGAAGAGAAATATTCAAAATGGTTTCCACGCGCTGAGGATCTGTTTTGAAAATTTTCCAGGGTTCATTTTCTGTGAGGTATTTATTTCCCAATCGTGCCAGATTCATCATTTCTGCCAAAGCTTCACGGAAACGGTACAATTCCAGGCTGCTGCCAACCTTTCCAGGGAATTGTTTGATGCTTTCCAGCGTTTCTTTGTCCAAATCATTCAACTCATGCCTTGCAGGAACCTTTCCGTTGAAATACTTCTGTGTGAGCACTAATGTACGGTTCACAAAGTTACCGAAGATTGCCAACAACTCATTGTTATTGCGTGCCTGAAAATCCTTCCAGGTAAAATCATTGTCTTTGGTTTCCGGGGCATTAGCTGTGAGCACATAGCGTAGCACATCCTGTTTTCCCGGGAAATCTTCCAGGTATTCATGCAACCAAACGGCCCAATTACGGGAAGTGGAAATTTTATCATTTTCCAGGTTTAGAAACTCGTTAGCCGGAACATTATCAGGAACAATATATGAACCTTCGGCATGCAACATCACCGGGAAAATAATGCAGTGGAATACAATATTATCTTTCCCAATAAAATGCACCAGTTTACTGTCGTCCGATTTCCAATAGGGTTCCCAGTCTTTGCCTGAAGTTTCACTCCACTCTTTGCTGGCAGAAATGTAGCCGATCGGAGCATCAAACCAAACGTAAAGTACTTTTCCTTCGACACCTTCAACAGGAACTTTCACACCCCAGTCCAAATCACGGGTTACAGCACGTGGCTGCAGTCCCTGATCAATCCATGATTTCACCTGGCCATACACATTAGCTTTCCAATCCTCTTTATGACCTTCAAGAATCCATTCTTTCAACCAGTCTTCATACTGATCCAAAGGCAAATACCAGTGTTTGGTTTCTTTCAATACCGGAATGTTTCCGCTTAAAGCAGATTTGGGATTGATGAGATCCATCGGACTCAGTGAAGTACCACAGCTTTCACACTGATCGCCGTAAGCTTTTTCGAAACCGCAATGAGGACAGGTGCCTGTAATATAACGGTCGGCAAGAAACGTATGATTTTCCTCATCGTAATACTGTTCGCTGCTTTTTTCAATGAACTTCCCTTCGTCGTACAATTTCCTGAAAAAAGCGGCCGCAGTTTCATGGTGCACCGGAGCCGATGTTCTGGAATACACATCAAAAGAAACACCAAACGTTTCAAACGATTCTTTAATTTGATTGTGGTAACGGTCCACTATATCCTGTGGTTTCACCCCTTCTTTGCGTGCTTTAATGGTAATCGGAACACCATGTTCGTCGGAACCACCGATAAATAAAACATCTCTTCCTTTGGAACGCAAATAACGGGCATAAATGTCTGCCGGAACATAAACTCCTGCAAGGTGTCCGATATGAATAGGCCCATTGGCATAAGGAAGGGCAGAGGTAATCGTATATCTCTTAAATGCTTTGCTCATACATTTCAAAATTTCCGCAAAGGTACGGAATAGAATGCAAGCTTTAGAATTTCACAAAGAGAAAAGATGCAACAACTTATACATCCGTTATCATCATTTTAAAACACAAATTATATTGTACTTTTGTTTCTTTCTGAACACAAATTATGTTTAAATCAAATAAACAACCGGAGTTTCTAAAAGAAGGAAATGCCATTGGTCTGGTAGCACCAGCCCGAAGGATCTCGGAACAGGAAATTACTGAAGCAGTAAGAATTATCCAAGACAAAGGCTATAAGGTCCTTTATGGTAAAAACCTGTTTGGTACTTATGGCTCTTTTTCAGGAACCGACAAAGAACGAAGTCAGGATCTTACCGATATGTTTCTTAATCCGGAAGTAAAAGCCGTAATGGCTGTCAGGGGCGGATACGGTTGTGTTCGGGTTGTTGACAGCATTACCGAAGAATTCATTCAAAATCATCCCAAATGGTTTATCGGTTACAGCGATATGACCGTTCTTCACAGCAAACTACACCAGATTGGACTGCAAAGCCTTCACGCCTCTATGCCGATTAATTTTTCTGAAAATACCAATGAAGCTTTGAGTAGTCTTTTTGGAATTCTAGAAGGTAATCTTCCGGCCTACGAATGGGATTTTCATCCACTGAATAGAAAAGGAAACGCTTCCGGAATCCTTACGGGAGGAAATATCTCCGTTTTATATAGCTTGCTCGGTTCCGGCACCTTTCCCGATACGGAAAATAAAATCCTTTTTCTTGAAGATCTGGACGAGTACCTGTATCATATCGACCGCATGATGCAAGCGTTTAAAAGAGCGGGAAAGCTAAACAAACTAAATGGTCTGATCATCGGTGGGCTTACTGACATGCATGACAATACCGTTCCTTTTGGGAAGAATGCAATGGAAATTATTAATGAAATCACAACAGAATACAACTACCCGGTAGCTTTTAATTTACCGGCAGGCCATATTAATGACAATCGCGCTTTGGTTCTGGGACATTCGGTCACATTGCAGGTTGAAGCCATATCAAAACTTTCCTATAATCTTTAAAAAATGGCCAGGCACAACCATCTGGGAAAAAAAGGAGAACAACTGGCAAAAGAATATCTTTTGCAAAAAGGATGGCAATTGCTTGAAGAAAACTGGCGTTTTGAACACAAGGAAGTAGATTTAATTTTCAGAGAGGGTGATGAGCTGATTATTGTTGAAGTAAAAACACGCAGCACAGACTATTTTGGTAACCCCGAAGAAGCAGTGAGTGAAGCAAAAGAAGAACACTTAATTCAGGCAGCAGAAGCTTATTTGGAAGAACACAACCTGAACACAGAAGTTCGTTATGATGTGGTAGCCATCATTCTGAAAAACAGGCAATATGAGATCACCCACATCCCCGACGCATTTTACCCCAGATGAATCTTCAAAACAAAAAAACTCAAAACATTATTGGCATTATTGTACTGCTTATGCTGGTAGCATTAGCCCTGCTGAAATGGGTATTGGGCTGGTGCAGTATTTGGTTATGCGTAATCTTTGGGGGTATTGTTGTGGCCTGGAGTATTATTTCCGACTCGACAACGCATGAAAAACCATCAGAGGAATCTCAGAATGATACAAAACCTCCTGTGTAATACTTGGCTTATACAACTTCATAAACAGATTTCTGTGGTGAGTAGTCATGGCAATAATATCAATCTTATTTTCCTTTACAAAATCTTCCAGGCAAAGCTGTAAATCAATGCACTCTAACAATCCGCATTCCAGTTGTTGAACCCCCAGTTTTTCAGTTATAAACTTCTTCATTTGGTGCATTTGCACCTCCTGTTTATTTTCAATCATTTCGGAAACATGTAGGCAGTTTATTGAAGCCTTAAAAGGTTTGGCAAACGAAGCCAGCTTGCTCAGCGACCAATAATCTGTTTCGTCAAAATCGGTAGCATAGGCAATACGCTGAGGTAATGTACAACTTTCTGAATTAAAATCTTTCGGAACCGCAATAATCGGGCGCGATGTTTTATCGATCACTTTAGCTGTAACACTGCCGAAAGACCATATTCCTTCCCGTTTTCCTCCTCTGGTTCCCATTACAATTAAACCGGGATTATATGCCTCTGCATATTCCAGTATGGAGTTGATCACACTTCCCCTGACCAAATCATAAAATATATTGACTCCCTTAATTTTATTCTCTCTTAATTTATCTCTGAGCTTTTGCTGCAATGCTTTCAGGTTTTTCTCTACCTGTTCTTCCATTTCACGGGTAATCTCCTCCAGGTTTACAGCAAAAGTAAACGTTTCCATGTGCACAAACGGACTTTGATTGGGATCCATGTAAACATGAAACAACTGCACGTCGGCTTTCATTACCGATGCCAGATGCAGCGCATAACAGGCTGCATTTTCTGCGTGTTCTGTAAAATCAACAGGAACCAAAATGCGGCGGGCTATGCGCATATAGTCCACCGCCTGCTGCTTTTCTTTTCCATAAGCCGATTTAAAGTCCTCATAAATCAGAGAAGCAGTTAGAAAATCTTCAGTACGAACCATCACATCAACCCCTCCCGCAGCTTCTTTAATGGCGTTTTGATGGGTCATAAAACTTTCCATACCTTGTTCTTCAAGCATCGCACTCAATAATTGCGCCCGCATTTGGGTAAGAGTAGCCAGAGTCCGGAATTGATTGTTCATTGCCTGACATTTAATTTACTAGGTAAATATAATTAAATTTAAGCTTTAAAGCAAGAGAACGGTTCTTATTGTTAATTTTGCCGACTCATTTATAATCTCATGGAAAACAGGAAAAAACCATCGCGTCCTCCAATTAAAGAAAAGAAATCATTTACCCCAAAAGGTGGTAAATTTGTAAAGAAAAAAACTGTTCCTCAAAAAGAAGGAGACGGTTCAATAAGGCTCAACAAATATCTGGCCGACTCCGGAATTTGTTCCAGACGTGAGGCCGACAAACTCATTGAGAGCGGCGCTGTTTCCATCAACGGAAAAGTGGTAAGTCAACTGGGAACCCGTGTTCAACCCACAGATAAAGTTCAGTACGGCGGAGAAACTCTTTCGCGTGAAGCACTTCGCTATGTATTACTCAACAAGCCCAAAGGCTACCTGACTACTTCTGACGATCCTTTCAACAGAAAAACGGTGATGTCGCTGGTTGAAAATGCCTGCCACGAACGTATTTACCCTGTTGGCCGCCTTGACCGCAACACAACCGGTTTACTGCTGTTTACCAACGATGGTGAACTGGCAAAAAAAATGATGCACCCTAAATTCAACGTAAAGAAAATTTACCATGTTTTTCTGGATAAGAACCTGACAAAAAACGATATGTTGCAAATTGCCGGGGGAATTGAACTGGAAGACGGCCTGATTATGCCCGATAAAATTGCCTACGTAGAAGGTGGCGAAGACAAAAAACAGGTAGGAATAGAGTTACATTCAGGGAAAAACCGTATTGTACGTCGTATTTTTGAACACATGGGCTACAAAGTTCTCAAACTGGACCGGGTTTTTCTGGCAGGGATCACAAAAAAGGATCTTCCTCGCGGTAAATGGAGAATGCTAACACCTCAGGAACTAAACCTGTTGAAACGGTTATAAACTCATCTTTTCTGACTCTTATTTTGAGCACGAAAAAATAAGAAACTCACATTCTTTTTATCATCTCTTTTTGTAGTTTTGAAATATAATGATTTGCCGCAATCAGTAAAGCAAATCAGAATTAAAAACTCGAAAAACAAGAAATAGCATGAATACACTGGAACAATTAAAACAGTTTACCGTTGTTGTGGCCGATACCGGCGATTTTGAATCCATGAGACAATATAAGCCTCAGGATGCCACCACCAACCCATCGCTGATTCTTCAGGCAGCAAAAAAACCGGAATATCAGCATCTTTTTGATGATGCTGTTTCGTATGCGAAATCAACCGGTGGAGATCAGGAAAAACAATTGCGCAGTGCTATTCAAAAGCTTTTTGTGAATTTCGGACTGGAAATCCTAAAGATTGTTCCTGGCCGTGTTTCAACAGAAGTGGATGCCCGCTTATCTTTCCGTATTTACGATACTATTTCATATGCCAAGAAGCTGATTAGCTTATATGAAAAAGAAGGTATTGATCGCGAACGTATTTTGATTAAAGTTGCTGCCACGTGGGAAGGCGTTAAGGCTGCCGAAATCTTAGAGAAAGAAGGTATTCATACCAACCTGACACTGTTGTTCAGCCTTACCCAGGCCATCGCCTGTGCGCAGGCCGGTGTTCAACTTATTTCTCCTTTTGTAGGGCGCATCCTCGACTGGTATAAAAATGACCAGGGTGTAGATCACATCCCTGCCAAAGAAGATCCCGGTGTACAATCGGTTCGTGAGATTTTCTATTACTATAAGAAATACAATTATCAGACAGAAATCATGGGGGCCAGCTTCCGTAACAAAGAGGAAATCATAGAACTGGCCGGATGCGACTTGCTAACCATTGCTCCATCACTATTGAAAGAACTTGAAGAATCAGACATTGAACTGACTAAAAAACTATCGCCCGCAAAAGCACAAAAACTCTCCATAGAAAAAACCGATCTGGATGAAATGCAATTCCGTTGGAACCTTAATGAGAATCCTATGGCCAGTGAAAAACTTGCCGAAGGAATCCGCAAATTCAGCAATGATATCCGTGAACTGGAAAAAATGATAAAACAGAAGCTTTAAGCCTGTTATACTGATTTTTTGAGCCAATATATCTCGAAATATATTACTTTTGCAGCCCGGAATACGGCCTCATAGTTCAAGGGATAGAATAGGAGTTTCCTAAACTCTAGATCCAGGTTCGAGTCCTGGTGAGGCTACTGAAAAGGAATCGTCAACAGCGGTTCCTTTTTTGTTTATTACCATAATAAACAACATTCCCCGGAAAATTTTACCTTTGGATAAAGATTTTCGAATGGACAAGAAAGCTTTAAAAAAAGAACTGTGGGAAAAGTGTATCCGCACAGAAGAAGAAAATATTGCGCGGCTAAAATTTGAAATTGATGAAGCACAGCGCCTTTCCAACGAATACGGAGCTCCGAAAGACCGCTACGATCCTTACCGTACCAAGCTCATGCGGCAACGCGACATGTATGCCGAACAACTGTTTAAAGCCGAACAAATGCTGGACGTTCTGAATAAGGTTCCCATTGAAAAAGATTTTGATACCGTAGAATTCGGAGCGCTGATCATTACCGATAAACAAAAACTGTTTATATCGGCTGCAATTGGAAAAGTGAAATGCCAGAGTGAGGAGTTTTTCGCTATTTCACCCCTGGTACCTGTTTACAAAGCAATGGAAGGCAAAAAAGTCGGCGATAAATTTACCGTGAACGGGAATTCGTTTACTATTTTAGATATTATTTAATAACAAAAAAGCCACACACTTTCGTATGTGGCTTTCGTCTCCCCGGTAGGGCTCGAACCTACGGCCCGCTGATTAAGAGTCAGCTGCTCTACCAACTGAGCTACGGAGAGAATCAGGAGTGCAAAAGTACGTTTTTTTTATTTTTTACAAGTGCAGTATTTCTAAAAGTTTTATTTCGTTTCCCTTTTAGCTATTTTTGTTTGACAAAACACCACTTGGTTGGATAAAGAAAAAAACAAATCGGCTTTACATGTGAATGCAGGCGTTGACAAACCGGCATCCGTTAATCCTGCTTTGGAAAAAAATCCGGAGAAATTCAGAAAGGGAAAACCCAGCGTAGAAACCCTTTTCAATGGCATCCATGAAGGCAATCGCACAGCACTGAGTCAGGCTATAACTTTGGTGGAAAGCACATTGCCAGGCGATCAGCAAATGGCCCAACAACTTATTCAGCAATGTCTTCCTTTCTCAGGAAATTCATTCCGGCTGGGCATTACCGGCGTACCGGGTGTGGGAAAAAGTACTTTCATTGAGGCCTTTGGTTTACACCTGATTGAAAAAAAACACCGCATTGCCGTGCTGGCCATCGATCCCAGCAGCGCACGCAACAAAGGAAGCATTTTAGGCGACAAAACCCGAATGGAACAACTCAGCACAAATTCCAATGCTTTTATCCGTCCTTCTGCCAGTGGGGGAACGTTAGGAGGAGTTGCACGAAAAACACGTGAAACCATGATTTTGTGCGAAGCCGCCGGTTTTGATATGATTTTTATTGAAACTGTCGGGGTCGGACAATCAGAAACGGCTGTAGCCGAAATTGTGGATTTTTTTCTTTTGCTTATGCTGGCAGGAAGTGGTGATGAACTCCAGGGTATGAAACGAGGTATTATGGAAATGGCCGACCTTATTGTAATTAATAAAGCGGACGGAGATAATCTCAAACCCACTCAAAAAGCCCAGGCTGAGTTCAAAAATGCACTGCACTTCTTTCCTCCCCTGCCCAACGGCTGGATACCTGATGTACTGACAGCATCGGCATTGCAACACAATGGACTGGATCAGGTTTGGGAAAAGATGGAAAACTTTCAAAAGCTCACCAGAACCAACGGTTCATTTGACCAAAACAGAAATCATCAGTCTTTGCAGCTTTTTGAAGATTCTATCCACCAGGGAATTTCGGACCATTTTTACAGAAATCCGAACATTGAAGAAAAACTAAAAGCCCTTCGAGAGAAAATTCTGAACAAAGAGATCTCTCCATACGAAGCTTCAGTAGAGTTGCTGGACGAGTACTTTAAACAAAGTGAAATTTAATATGCCTTACACTTATCCCTATCCCCGACCGGCTGTAACTGTGGATGCTGTTGTTTTTCGCATCAATGAAGGGCAAAAAGAAGTATTACTCATCCAGCGGGGACATCCGCCATTTGAAAATCAATGGGCATTACCCGGCGGTTTTGTGGATATGGATGAGAACCTGGAAACAGCAGCAGCAAGGGAACTGAAAGAGGAAACAGGACTCAAAAATATTGACTTACAACAATTTCATACTTTTGGAAATCCCGGTCGCGATCCCAGACACCGCACCATTTCCATTGCCCATTGGGGCGAACTGATCGAGCCACAGGAATTGCAAGCCGGAGACGATGCCAGAAATGCACAATGGTTTTCCTTATACAACCTGCCCGAAACAGCCTTCGATCACAAAGAAATCATCGCCATGGCCAAGGAAATATGGCTCAAAACTCAGTAAATTCCTTACTGAAATAATTCCATTTTAGCCTGTTCTCTATTAGCGGAACAACTATCTTTGCCGCGATTTATTTATCGTATCATTTTGTGGTAAATAATAGATATCGTGTTATTTATATCCAGTGTTCACATTAAAACAATTGAGTTATGGCATTCATCAGCAAAGAAAAAGTGTTCAGTAAAAAATGGTGGATTAATTATACCCTGATTGTTGTGGGTTCATTCATCCTGGCTGCCGGATTTGTATTGTTCATCACTCCTTACAAAATCGTTCCCGGTGGGGTATATGGTATTTCCATTGTACTGCATTACATTTTCGGAACCCCCGTAGGATTGGTCGCTCTGGCTTTCGACATTCCCCTGACTATAATCGGCATAAAGGTGTTAGGTCCCCGGTTTGGAATGAAAACTGTTGTTGGTTTTGTGCTAACCGCCTTTTTTAACGATGGTTTAACCTACCTATACGGCTACGAACCACTGGTAAAGAACGACGCTTTACTTTCTTCTATTTTCGGTGGATTGTTTCTTGGCGTTGGCCTCGGCCTCATTTTCAAATCGAAAGCTACTTCAGGCGGAACCGACATCATCGGTATGATTATCAGCAAATACACCAGGCTTCCCGTTGGACAGGTTATGATTATGGTGGATTCGACCATTGTATTGCTGGGATTGGCTGTTTTTCGCGAATGGGAAATTCCTTTGTACTCACTTATTGTTATTTTCATCACCGGAAAAGTGGTTGATACCATTCTGGAGGGTATGAACTATGATAAAGTACTTTTCATTATTTCCGATAAGCATAAGGAAATTGGCGACAAAATTATGAGGGATCTGAATCGTGGTGCTACCTTACTAGATGGAAAAGGAATGTACAACCAACAGGAAAGACAAATTATTTTTTCTGTTGTGAACCGACGTGAGGTAACTATTCTTCAGGAATATATCCACAGCATTGATCCGCGAGCATTCGTAACTGTAATGAACTCAAATGAAATTCTGGGAGAAGGGTTTAAATCGTTGAGAGAAAAAGTAACCGACAATTAATTTTGTACGGAAAAAACTTACATTTGGAAGATATTTAACTTTCAACATGTGAAATATGGACTTAAAAGCCACTTTTGAGTTTCTGATCGATCTGAAATTCAACAACAACAGAAACTGGTTCACAGAAAATAAAAACCGTTATCTACAGGCTAAAACTGAATTTGACACACTGATTGATACGCTTATTCCAAGGCTCAAACAGATTGATCCTATTGTTGGCGTAAACTCTTCTAAAGACTGTGTTTTCAGAATATACAGAGATGTACGTTTCTCAAAAAATAAAGAACCCTACAAAATAAATTTCGGAGCCTTAATGGGTAGTGGCGGAAGAAAAAGTCCTTTTGCGGGATATTATATTCACTTTCAGCCCGACGGATCTTTCCTTGGAGGTGGTATTTATGAGCCCGACAGCGCCACTTTAAAAGCACTGAGAGAAGGCATATACAACAACACAGAAGAATTCAAAACCATTATCAATAAACCGGAATTTAAACAACTCTTTCCTAACATCCACGGGGAAAAACTCAAAACGGCACCCAAGGGATTTCCAAAAGACTTTCTCGATATTGAACTTCTAAAACACAAACATTATGCTGTGTTGCACACCATTCCTAACGAATGGTGGTTTGAAAATAATCTGGTTGATAAGATTCTCCACATTTATCAGGTACAATCGGAGTACAACAGGTTTCTAAACAACCTGCTTGCATAATAAACAACCGGGGCTACATTTCTGATAACGCCTGTTGCAATTTATTCTTGATCTCTGCAGAAAGCTCTTGAACCACCTCATTGGGAACCTCTTTCACCGCGGATACAGGATCTATAAAAGCCACATCAAAACCGTCGTCTGCTTTTTGAACAACAACATTGCAGGGTAAAAGGGTGCCCATGTATTGTTCCGCATTTATTGCCTTTAATGCAGCGGGTGGATTGCAGGCGAACAATACTTTATATGGTCTGTAATCCACATCCAATTTAGCTTTTAACACTTTCTGAAAATCAATTTCAGCCAGTATGCCAAAACCTTGTGTTTTTAATGCTGCAGACACCTTGTCTACGGCTTCATCCAATGTATCTGAAGAAATCGTTTTTGAAAAATAATATGCCATGGATTAACTTTTTATTGTGAAAAAATAACTTATGACACAAATAAAGTAAAAAATGTTCTTGATCAATCTAAATTCAGAAACAAATATCGATATAAACACATATTTAATCTTGAGTAAATATTGAAAACCGATTGCTAAACAATTCTTTTGAATTACTATTTATTTTTCTTAAATTAGCCTACGGATCGGAACCGAAGTAAAGAGATTGCTTAACTTTGTCGTATGGACAAAACAGTACTATCATGAAAACGCTCGTTGTTGCTTATGATTTCTCTAAAAACGCCGAACATGCTCTGGAATACGCCATGTTTTTTGCACAACATTTGTCCGCAACCATTCATTTGGTTTGGATAGACAACTCCACAACCAACGAAATGCTGGATACCATTGAAGAAGAATTACGGATCGAAAAAAAGAACTACCTGAAAGGCCTTATTACGGATTGGGCAGAAAAACTCCCGGCGGTTACTATAAAATATCACCTGGGAAAAGGAAAAATTTATCAGGAAGTGTCCAAAACAGCCACACGGCTTAAAGCCGACCTGCTATTCACGGGAACGCATGGAATAAGCGGCTATGAGCAATACTGGATTGGAAGTAACGCCTACCGCATTACAACATCCGCTCCATGTCCGGTAGTTACCGTTCGCTGTAACTACGAAGTACCTGAAAAACTGACCAACATATTGCTTCCGTTGGACAGCTCACTGGAAACCAGAAAAAAACTACCTTTTGCTGTAAAAATGGCTGAAATATTTGGCGCACGGATTCACTTATTAAAACTTTACAACTCACCTTTGGGCGTAATTCGTAAACGAATTGACCAGTTTGGCGAAGAGGCAAAGAAATATATGGACGATTCTGACGTTCCGTATATACTTTCTACCAAAGAAGCAAACAATGTGGCAACTGCCATTTTAAATTATTCAGACGAAAACAAAATTGACCTGATTACCATTATGACAGAACAGGAAACTACAACTGCCAGCAGGTTTCTAGGTCCTTATGCCCAGCAACTGATCAACAGCGCGGCTATGCCGGTCATGAGTCTGAGAGCAACTTATTATGAACAAGACGAAGATTAATATTGAACAAAAAACAAGAGAAAATTATGCATAAGAAAATCATCATAGTATTAACAGGGCTGATGTTGGGAGGTTTTGGGTTGTTTGCACAGCAACAGGATAGCATTCCTGCCGTGCCTGATTACAGTTCTATATACCACGGTGATGCACGTATTGATTCGGTGTTGCGGTTAAACTACATGCAAAACACAAAGTATCCAACCATTTCGGGTTATCGCATACAAATTTATAAGGGAACCGGTAATAATGCATTAAACAAAGCACTTGATGTTCAGAATAAATTTGAGCAACGTTATAAGATTAAGGCATACGTTACTTTTAACGAACCTTATTACAGAGTAAGGGTTGGGGATTTTCGTTCGCGGCTGGATGCTATTCGATTTTTGAACCGGATTAAAAATCGTTATCCGCTGGCCTGGGAAATTAAAGATCAGATCCGGTTTTCAAAATAGATTGATAAAAGGCTTATCATCAGCATTAAATCTACTCACATTAAACCATAAAACAATGAAAAAAATAGTAGTAAGTATCGACTTTTCAGCTTGTTCGCTAAACGCACTTGAACATGCTGTAAGTATTGCAAAAAAAGCCAACGCAGGCATCACTATGGCCTGGGCTAATCATTTGGACTATTCTAAAGAAATCTTTTCAATGGAACCCGAAAACCTCAACAGCGAGGTTGTAAAACGATTTGATAAAATTATAGCCCGGTTCGGACCCGAACTAAACGGGAATATTGATTACGAAATTGGTAAGGGCAAAGTGTACAAAGTAATCTGCGACGTTGCGCACAAAACAGATGCTTTTCTTATTGTTGTGGGAACTCATGGGTCTTCCGGCTTTGAAGAATTCTGGATCGGAAGTAATGCCAATCGTATTGTAAGCTCAAGCAAATTGCCCATTATCACTATCCGTGCCGGGTTCACATCCGAT
Organism: Bacteroidales bacterium; assembly: GCA_016936505.1. Lineage (GTDB taxonomy): Bacteria > Bacteroidota > Bacteroidia > Bacteroidales > F082 > Sulfidibacterium. The sequence goes on from JAFGXS010000057.1 coordinate 71,794, forward strand.
GTCAAGCTGAAAACTATTGTTATGCCTTTGGACAGCACGGTTATCACCCGACAAAAAGTGCCTTTTACAGCATTAATGGCGAAATATTTTGATGCTGAAGTTCATATTGTTGGAGTTCACACCTCCTCACTGGACGATATCCGTTATCGTATTCAGAATTACGTTTCACAAACACAAACCTATCTGAAAGAAAATGGCGTTCGCTATAAATCTGTTTTCCTTGATACACACAATATTTCAGATGCTGTAATTGAATATGCAAACAAAGTTGACGCCCAGCTCATCTCCATCATGACAGAGCAGGAAACCACAACGGCTAATCTTTGGTTAGGCCCTTACGCTACGCAAATGGTAAACCATTCGGCCATACCTGTTCTAAGCATTCACCCGGAAAGAAATTAATAAACGAATTACTGTTAGTTACTAAACAGAATAAGAACACCACACAGGCATTCTTTTAGAAGAAGAACACCTTTGTTTTATTCTTTTCCTACTTTTGACCCTGCATTTTAAAAAATTCGGCATCGGTTGAGCGAATAAACCGTCGTTCAATTATGAACAAAATACGTTTAATGAAATAATGAATAAAGATTTTGATGTTGCTATCATAGGGGCAGGGTCTGCCGGAACAAGTTGTGCGTTGGCACTGAGAAATTCCGGGTTAAAAGTTGCCTTAATTGACAAAAGCAGGTTTCCCAGGAACAAAACCTGTGGAGACGCGGTTCCCGGAGCAACACTGAAATATCTCAAAGAAATAAGTACCGAATCGTATGATGAGTTCCGAAAATTCAAGCATAAACAAAAGGTTGAATCAGGCATTGTTTATCTGGCTAACGGCAAATCACTTGAATTTAACTGACGGTCAGAGGCGTTCAACAGCAAACGCATCCATTTTGATAATTTTTTACCAGATCAGGTAAAAAAACATTCTGAAACTTCTATTTATGTGTAAGTTACAGTAACAACTATCAACCGTCAGGAAAATACGATTCGAATCGGCACAAACCAGGGTTTTTCAATTACCTGCACTATGGTTATTGGCAGCGACGGGCCACATTCTATTGTCAGCAAATCCCTTAACAACACTCAAAGCAGCCTTTCCAAAGCTATAGCACTTAGTATTTATACAAAAATGTGGACAGTCCGAAAAGCAAAAATGAAGTCTATTTATTTAATGATTTTCCCGGTTCAGTCATTCCTATCAAAATGAACTGTACTTATTTTTTGACTTTTATTCTGTCAAAACATAAAATTCTACCTTTGTTAGAAAGATTTTATTCTTCAACCTCTTTATTATGAAACATTTCTCTACATTTCTTTTGATATTTTCACTTCTGACAGCCAATGCACAACAGGTCATCACCAACATTCCCGGGAGACATCTGTTTACACTCAACGGGAAATGGCATTACATTATTGATCCTTATGAAACCGGTTATTACGATTACCGGTATAAACCGTATGACGAAAGTAAGCACCCTTCCGGCGGTTTTTTCCTCGACAAACACCAAACCAGTAAATCGGAATTAATAGAATATAATTTTAATACCAGTCCTGGATTGATCGTGCCCGGAGACTGGAATTCTCAGGATAATAAATTGCTGTATTACGAAGGCAGTATCTGGTACCGAAAACTGTTTGACTACAAAAAATCAAATCCGAAGCATCGTGTTTTTGTGCATTTCGGTGCCGCCAATTACGAAGCCGATGTTTACCTCAACGGCCAAAAACTGGGCAAACACATTGGTGGATTTACCCCGTTTGATTATGAAATTACTTCACTGCTGAAAGATAAAGGAAATTCGCTGGTGGTGATGGTGAACAATCAGCGCAAACGAGACGGTGTGCCCACACTCAACACCGACTGGTGGAATTACGGTGGCATTACCCGCAATGTTGATGTGGTGGAGGTTCCTGAAACTTTTATTGCCGATTATACAATTCAACTCAAAAAAGGACATTTGAACGAAATTGAGGGCATGGTCCGGCTGAACGGGCCGAAGAAAAGTCAGAAAGTAACCATTTCCATTCCCGAAATCAGGCTTTCACATACGGTTATAACCAATGCTCACGGTGTAGCTCATTTCACGTTTCCTGTAAAAAAACTTGTTTTGTGGTCGCCCGAAAACCCTAAATTGTATAATGTGACAGTCTCTGCTGCCACCGACTCTGTTTCCGAACCTATCGGGTTCCGAACCATCAGGGCCAGAGGAACAGATATTTTACTGAACGGAAAACCGATCTTCCTGCGCGGAATCAGTATCCATGAAGAAATTCCCATCCGTGGCAGACGCGCTTATTCAAAAGAAGACGCACAATTACTGTTGGGATGGGCCAAAGAATTAAATTGTAACTATGTTCGGCTGGCCCATTATCCGCACAACGAAAACATGGTTCGTTTGGCAGATAAAATGGGGATTATGGTTTGGGAAGAAAACCCAGTGTACTGGACTATTTTGTTTAACAACCCGGAAACTTATACCAATGCCGAACAACAACTGACCGATGAGATTAATCGCGACAAGAACCGCGCCAGTGTGATTATCTGGTCCATGGGCAACGAAACCCCAATCGGAAAAGCACGCAATAATTTCCTTCGCAAACTGGCTGATCATGCCCGTTCACTGGACAGCACACGACTAATTTCTGCTGCATTACAATTTCATGGCGACACTATTCCTCATCATTTAATAGTGGACGATCCCTTTGCAAAACACGTGGACGTGGTAAGTTTTAATGAATATGTCGGCTGGTACGACGGACTTCCTGACAAATGCGACAGCATTACATGGGATATCCCCTATAACAAACCTGTTATCGTCAGTGAATTCGGCGGCGGCGCAGTACAAGGCATGCACGGTGATACACTTACTCGCTGGACAGAAGAGTTCCAGGCAAGCCTGTACAAACACAACCTGTCCATGCTTTCAAGAATCCCACAGTGGCGCGGGGTATCCCCCTGGATTCTCTGCGATTTCCGATCGCCAAAGCGGTTGCTTCCCTTTATTCAGGACGGTTGGAACCGAAAAGGACTGATCGGGCAAAACGGAACGAAAAAGAAAGCTTTCTATATTCTTCAGAAGTTTTATAAGCAAATAGAACAACAGGAGAAAAAGTAACGTAATGGAAGTTAAACTTCCTGCTTTATTCTATCTGTTTTTACTTCTAATTGTTTTTGTTTCCATTTCAACACCCGAAAGGTGGATTATAATTGGTTACACAAAACTTTTTATTACCTTTAAAGAGCTCAAAAATAAGGATTGTCAATCATCGGAAGGCTCAGGAGAACTATTTATCCTTAACTCGTGACATAAAAATGTCATTTTATGGATGAAACACTAACGTACAAAGAATTGGAAAACAAAATAAAAGAACTTGAGCAAAGGCTACAGGTAAATCAGGAGCTTCTGGAAAAGTCTATTGATGTAATCTGGAAAATGGATTTACGGCTTAGGTTTACCTATGTTACTCCATCCGTATACAGTGCCACAGGATTTACTCCTCAAGAGTGGGTCGGTTCCAAACTCTCGTCCCATGCCTCTTTCAGGGAATTTATGAAAATGGCCCGAATCGCTTTTTCCATCATCAAAGGTTATTCAGAAAATGATGTAGAAGTTTTTGAAGCCGTCGTGATCCATAAAAACGGAACTCCCATTGATGTTGAAATAGCAGGGAAAGTTTTATTTAACAAAATGGGGCTGCCCATAGAAGTTATCGGCAGCACGAGGGTAATAACAGAAAGAAAAATGGCAGAACGGGAACTGGAAAAGAAAACACAACAACTTAAAGAGAGTAATGCTGCCAAAGACAGGTTTTTTTCCATTGTAGCACACGACATGAGGAACCCTTTTAATGCCTTAATCGGGTTTAGCGAGTTGTTAGAAAATGAAGTAATTGACAATAAAAACGATAATATTAAACATTACTCATCCATGATCAACAAAACGTTATTAAAATCTTATGAATACTTAAATAACCTGTTGGAATGGTCGAGGTTACAATTAGATAAAATAGAATTTAAACCCGAAACTTTAAACCTAAAGCTTTTGATTGAGGAAACAGCGGATATGCTTAATGCACAGTCTGAAAGTAAAAATATCGTTGTTCAACATAAGATTCCAGGAAACATAAATATAATTGGCGACAAAAACATGTTAAAAACCGTACTGATGAACCTGACTTCTAACGCTATTAAATACAGTCATTCTAACAATAGAATTTTAATCACCGCAAAAATTCTGAAAAACCATGTGGTTGTTTTCATCACAGACAATGGGGTTGGATTAAGACCAGAAGAAAAAGAAAAAATCTTCAGAATTGAAGAAATATACAGTACAAAGGGAACAAACAATGAAGCCGGAAGCGGATTAGGACTAATTCTGTGTAAAGAGTTCATTAAAAAACACCATGGAGAAATCGGTGTTGAAAGTCAGTTTGGTAACGGCTCAACTTTCTGGTTTAAAATACCATCATAAGATATTAACTGTTTAATTAGGCCAATACTCTTTTTTACTACATTTATCCATTCTAATAATAAAACCCTTTTTACAATGAAAGTGCGGTATTCCAAAAGAAAATTAATGACAAACCTCATAATGGGTCTCCTTTGGCTGGCCTTCGGCACTTTTTTTCTAATAGAAAACAACTTTACCGGATTAACAAGTTATCTATTTATAGCTGTTGCCGTATTCTATTTTGCCATTTATATCTTTGAGTTATCTCATCAATATCTAACGTTGGAATACGGAATGCTTACAAGAAATTTGCTGGTCAAAGATTCCATTCCTCTCAAAGAGGTTAAAAGCATCAGAAAAAGCGGTGGATTCACCCTCATACTGAAAACAGAAAACCGCGAAATGAGCATCAACACAAGGATAATTGAACCTCATTCACTGGAACTATTAGAAAAAGAGCTGGAAAAATTGAATGTGGAGAGGGATTGAATTATTTATCGAACCCAGACGTAGGTGAAATGTTGAAGTTTTTACTATGATAACAGAAGATATCTATGTTTTTTAAAAAATAGAGTATTACTTTGAACATGAGTCTAACAATAAAAAAGAATAAAATATGAAAACACTTAATTTTTTTGGTTTATTAACACTGTTTATACTGGTTGGTGCCTGCCATAAAAACAACGCAACCACTGAAGAACAGGATGCGCAAGTCCTGAAAGAATTGTATACCGAAATTCAGCAGATGGCATCAAGTGTAAGCTGCGAAGATGCCGGGGAATGGAATATTACCGCCATTGGAAGTAAACCCTGCGGCGGACCTGCCGGATATATTGCCTATTCAACCCAAATTGATGTTGCCCTGTTTTTGAAAAAGGTTGAAACGTTCGGGGTTTTGCAAAAACAGTTCAATGAAAAATGGGGAAAGTATAGTGATTGCTCCATCGTTCCCCAACCTGCAGGCATTGTCTGTCAGGACGGGAAACCAGTGTTTCTAAGGGAATAGCCAAATTATTGAAACATAAAATATTATTAAAAAAACATCAGGTAATGGGATGGGGAGGATACATCTATAATTTTATCGGAGCAGTTGTACGCTGGATTTATGGCTATTGCCTTGGTTTGTATGGTATTAATCAAATTTTTGTAACCCCAAAATCCCGGTCGCAGACAAAACCCATTCACCAGTAACTATTAACAAAAAAGCCGGCTTTCACCGGCTTTTGTTTTACTGTTTGATTTCTTCCTGGTTCTGGTCAAAAAAATGATACTCCAGCATGTTATGATGTTTCATTTCTTTAATTTTTACCCACTTTTTATATTCCCAGAACCATTTCCATTGTTTCGAGATCTTACCTTTGGTCAGATAAGCGTAAATAAACGGATGAACGCCTAAAGTCAGGCGGCTCAGGTTTTGGTCGCGAAGCAAATACTCCAGATTATTTTCGATGTCGTCAATAATAGTGATACTGGATTTGATTTGTCCGGTCCCGTTGCACACCGGGCATTTCTCCATCACTTCCACGTTCATTTCAGGGCGAACCCGCTGACGGGTAATCTGAATCAGTCCGAACTTCGACGGCGGCAAAACTGAATGTTTGGCACGGTCCTTATCCATTTCTGTTTTCAGGTGTTCGTATAAAGTCCTGCGGTTCCTGGCATCATGCATATCAATAAAATCAACCACTATAATACCGCCCATATCTCTCAGTCTGAGTTGACGGGCAATTTCTGTGGCTGCTTCGGTATTGGTTACCAATGCATTTTGTTCCTGCGAATTGTCTTTGTTTACACGATGACCAGAGTTTACATCAATTACATGCAGGGCTTCGGTATGCTCAATAATGAGGTATACCCCGCTTTTAATGGTAACATTTTTACCAAATGAATTTCTTATTTGCCGTTCAATATTGAACTGCTCGAAAATCGGCAACTTTCCTTTGTAAAGACTAACAATGTCTTTTTTTTCTGGTGCGATTCTCTCGATAAACTCCTTAATTTCTTCGTATAAAGCCTGATCGTTAATGTGGATGTTATTAAATGATTCGTTAAGGAGATCCCTTAAAATAGCGGAGGTACGATCCAATTCGCTTAATACTTTTTGCGGTGCCTTGAGGTGCGGTAATTTATTGGATATTTTTTCCCATTTGGAAACCAGGTTACGCAGGTCGGTATCCAGCTCTGCAACTTTTTTGTTTTCAGCCACCGTACGAACGATTACGCCGTAGTTTTGTGGCTTAATACTGGTAAGGAGCCGCTTGAGCCTGCCTCGTTCTTCCTTGCTTCTTATTTTTTGTGAAATGGAAATCTTGTCAGAAAACGGGAGCAGCACCAAAAATCTTCCGGGAAAAGATATTTCCGTTGAGATACGAGGCCCTTTGGTAGAAATGGGTTCTTTAGCTACCTGAACAAGAATTTCCTGTCCTGGTGTTAATACTTTGGTAATTTTTCCTGTTTTCTCAATATCCGGTTCATACTTGAACTTCTCATAGGAAAACTTGTCGCTTTTACCCTGTTGCAACAGGCGGGTGTAGTTATTCAGGGTACGAACCTGGGGACCCAGGTCGAGATAATGCAGAAAAGCATCCTTTTTGTAACCAACATCAACAAATGCAGCATTCAGTCCGGGCATAATCTTGCGTACTTTGCCCAGAAACACATCGCCTACTGTGAAGTCGTTGTTGTTTTGTTCTTTATGAAGTTCAACCAGAATTTTGTCCTCAAGTAGCGCAATATTAACCTCCGAACCATTCGAATCGATTACTAATTCTTTGTTCACTCTACTCGTTTTTTATGTTATAAATTGCACTAAAAGGTTTGAACTTTTTGGGTGGTATATACTTGTATTACCCCGACAGAATATCGGAATAAAAACAAAGCCGGCGCCATGCCACGCACAGCACCGGCTTTACATAACTCAGAAATTTTTATTTCTTCTTATGCCTGTTCTTCCTCAAACGTTTTTTGCGTTTGTGGGTTGCCATCTTATGTCTCTTCCTCTTTTTTCCGTTTGGCATTTTCTTTTCTTTTAAATATTCAAATTATTTTACGCTATCTTTTACTTCGCTTACAAAAGACTTGGCAGGTTTAAAGGCCGGAATTTTGTGTTCCGGGATCACAATTGTGGTATTTTTTGAAATGTTACGACCTGTTTTTTCAGCTCTTCTTTTAATGATGAAACTTCCAAACCCTCTCAGGTAAACATTTTCACCGTTAATCATGGTATCTTTAACACTTTCCATGAAAGACTCTACTACAGCCTGAACAGCCACTTTTTCAATTCCTGTTTTATTGGCAATGTCGGCTACAATCTCTGCTTTTGTCATGATTCTAACTTTTTAATGTATTTGAAATTAGTTTTTTAATTCGGGC
>JAFGXS010000007.1 GCA_016936505.1 Bacteroidales bacterium
CGGAGTTGCAACCACAATTGCAATAATTACCAGTTTTGTAAATTCACCTGATAAAAGTTTGGCAATCCCTATCTCACTTGATCCCATCACTTTTCGAATACCTATTTCTTTTGTTTTTCGTTCAGCCGTGTAAAAAGACATTCCCAATAGTCCCAGGCAGGAGATAAGTATGGCAATGGCAGCAAAATATTTCGAAATAACCGAAACACGCTGTTCGGCAGAATACAATTGCTGGTAATCGTCGTCCATGTACCGGTATTCGAACGTCTGACCCGGATAAAGTTCCGCATACACTTTTTCGAGATTTTTAAGCGTAGCTTTTTCAGCACCGGCTTTAATTCTTACTGAAATGGTTGGCGCATACTGCACCGGAGCAACAAAAAGTGCACAAGGCTTTACTTTCTCGTATAACGATTCGAAATTGAAATCCTTTACAACGCCGACAATTGTTCTTTCTTCTCCCTCAACGGTGACTCTCTGCCCAACCGGATTTTTTAATCCCATCTGTTTAATTGCGGCTTCGTTAAAAATAATCTGGTCAGGCGAATTAAAATCTTCCGAAAACGGTTTCCCATCCGCTATTTGCATATCGAGTGTCTCAATCAGATTATAACCAACCCATTTTACCGAAAAGAAAATGTTGTCGTCAGGGTTTTTTCCTTCCCAGTTTATACCTGAAGTTCCTCCCAAAGGAGAGCCTGCTTTCAGATTACCTCCGGCGGCATTTACAACACCCGGGATATTTCGGATTTCCGATAATTTTTCCTCTGACATTTTATCGGTACTGAAGTAAATAACGTGTTCCCGGTTAAATCCAAGGTTTCTGGATTGAATAAAAGAAAGTTGCTCAAAAATCACCCAAACTGAAATAATCAGTATTACGGACGCCGCAAACTGAAAAACTACCAGTCCCTTTCTTGCCCGGCCTTCTCCGGCTGAAGCTTTAAGTTTTCCCTTTAATATATCGATTGGGACAAAGCGCGAGAGATACAGCGCCGGATAACTTCCTGCCAAAAAGCCGGTTAAAACAGTGGTTCCTAAAATGATAATTATTTGATTCAAATCGAATGAAAGACTAAGATGCTTTCCTGTTAAACCATTAAATGGAACAACCAGGAAACGCACAGCCAGAAGCGCCAATCCGAGCGAAACAAAAGTCATTACCATCGATTCGGTCATATATTGTGCAACCAGATTCTTTTTTGCCGCCCCGATTGTCTTTTTTATTCCAACCTCTTTTATTCTTCCCATTGCTTTGGCCGTCGAGAGATTCATAAAGTTGATACAGGCAATAATCAATATAAAGAAGGCGACCAATGAAAATAGCCGAACATACTCTATTCTTCCTCCTGCAGGTTTCCCATTTTCATAATAGCCATGCAGGTAACGGTCGGAATAACGCTGAGCGAGTAAAGTATTATTCAGGTTGTCATCCTTCGATTTCATAAAATCCCGTATCTTTTGATTAAAGACGGACGGAGATATTTTTTTGTTTAAAAGTACATAAGTGCGTGCGCTGCTGTCGCCCCAGCCCCGCCAGGGGTTGACATCTTCAAACAAACCGTAGTTCAGCAGAATATCAAAATGATTGGTCATGTTGGAAGCCGGAGTTTCAAAAATACCGCTTACGGTATAAGAGCCTGAAATGTCGCCTGCATTCCAGTTTATGGTTTTTCCAAGTGCGTTTTCCGGATTGACAAAAAGTTTCTGCGCCAGTTCATCCGATATAACCACCTTGTTCTTAGCTGAAAGAACGTCATCAGGATTTCCCGAAAGCATTTTATAGGGGAAAACATTAAAAAAGTCTTTTGTGACATATTGCGCCTGCGACCTGATATTTTTATCAGAAATCGAAATAATGCCTTTGCTGATGTTGAATGTAGTCGGAATCACTGTAGTTGCATATTTTACTTCGGGCATAGCTTCAGCGAGTGCTTCAGCCAGGTGTCCCGGAGTTGCTTCCATGGTTTCGATGCCATTCTCATTTTGTGTGTTTTGCATTATCTGAAAAAGTTGCCTTTCGTTTTCAGAAAATTTGTCGACCGATAACTCATCGTTCACCCAGAGAAAAATCAGCAATGCACAGATAAGTCCTGTGGACAAACCCACCAGGTTGATAAAAAACGAACTTTTGTTGTGCCTGATATTACGTAGGATAATAAGTAAATTATGTTTTAACATGTCTTTAATTTCAATATTTATTCATATCTGAGTGTCTCTATTTCAAGTCACTTCGTTTTTGGGATCTCTTGATCTCCCGTTACTCGTACCGAAGTGCTTCAACAGGATTCCTTGTTGCCGCCCTCCAGCTTTGCCAGCTCACTGTCAACACTGCAATTCCCAGTGCCAGCATTCCTGCCAATGCAAATACCCACCAGTTGAGGTCGGTTTTTAACGCAAATCCTTTGAGCCACCGGTGCAGTGCAAACCACGAAAGCGGAACAGCAATTACAAATGAGAGAGCTACCCAACGCAAAAAGTCGCGGTTTAGCAGCGATACAACTTCCAGCACTTTGGCACCATTTACTTTTCGTACACCAATTTCTTTTATTCTTCGTGAAATTGCATACGACGAAAGCGCAAACAGACCAATACAGGAAAGCACAATGGCAACCACCGAAAACCATGCAATAATCTGGTTTATTTTTGTGTATTCTTTGTATTGTTCGTTGAGTTTATCGTCGGCGAAAAAGCAATTAACTGTTGATTCGGGCTGTGTATTTTTCCACTTGTCTTGAAGTATTTCGAGAACCTGTAAACTTGCTTCCGGCCTGGCTCTTACAGAAAGATAACTCCAATTGGTATAACTTTCCTGATCGGTAAAAATGTGGACAATGGGTTGCATTTCGTGTTGTGCTCCCTGGTATGCAAAGTCTTCAACCTCTCCAATTATTTTATTAGGTGTGCCTGAAGGGGAGCTTTCACGGAGGATCTGGTCTTCCACCTGGTTGTAACCCAAAACCTGCATGGCCTTTTTGTTGAGAATAATGTTGTTTTCGTAATTACGTGTTTCGTCCTCAAACCCTTCCCCGTTGATGATTCTAATCCCATACGTTTTAAAATAGTCCCTTCCTACGTATGCTTTTCGAAGGTGTATGTTTTCCACATTACTTTCACCATCAGGATAAAACATATTGTAATTTTGATCGTAATTGCCTGGTGTACATTGCGAAAAACTAACCGATTCAACATACGGGCTTGCCTTTAATTCGCTGGCAATACGTTTGAATTTCAACGAAGCAGCTTCCAAATCGGAATATTCCCAACTGGTTAATTCGGCTACTACAACATTTTCCTTGTCGAACTTCGGGTCTTGGTTTATCATAAACTGAATTTGTTTGCGAACCAGAAATGTGCCGGAAATTAGAACAATGGCAATAGCAAACTGAACTACCACAAGCGAATAGCGTGTTATTCCGGTTTTACCAGCTTTAAAAATCTTTCCACGCAAACTTTCCATCGGGTTCAACCTCGACCAGTACAGTGCAGGCGCAATCCCGGATAACAACCCCACAATCAGCCAAATCGCGGCCAGAACCGGAAGCAACAATTTATTTTTGGAAATATTGAGGTGA
>JAFGXS010000058.1 GCA_016936505.1 Bacteroidales bacterium
AAGTTCTGTAACGGTTTGTGGAGAGATAAGCTGTAATTGTCCATTCAAAAAACCCTGATGAAATTCATCAGGGTTTTTTGTTTTTATCAATTAAATATTAGTACAAAGTTGCTTTCTAATTAACTATTAGCTTCATCACTTTTTGTTGCGTTTCAGTTCTCACCACCATCAGGTAAAGACCTGCTTCCACGCCACTTAAGTTAAAATGATACTTTGAAGCTTGCTGAAAGACTCCCTGATAAAGACTCTTTACTTTTCTTCCGGCTAAATCATACAACTCAACACTACCGTCTGAAGAGGATGGTAATGTAAGTGATAGATCAACCGACCTGGAGTATCCAACAGGATTTGGAAATAGCTTAATATTTTGGTCCGGAATCTCTGCTGTCTGATCTCCGGTTCCCAGTACAAAGTCAGGAGTATTGATCTTTACGCTGGTGTATAATCTGTACTCACCTGGCTGTAAAGTAATGGGAGAAGCTGTATTGGTTACATTAATTGAATCCTGAGGATTAAAATAGTTGTACCACCAGCCCGTTTTTTGGAAATTAGGGGTAACATTACCAGCAACCACATCAAAATTTCCCAAGATGGTTACATCCATAGTTGAACTATTCAGATTAATGGTTTTGTACAAACCTCCAACATTAATATTAAAGTTGGTAGTACCAAATACATCAGGATATTCTTTTCTCAATTTAATTAATGAAGACCAGACATAGTATAAATGCTGCCTGTTTTGATCGTACCAGTAATCCCAGCGAATAGGTTTGGGGTCAACCCTGCAACTACTGCTTAAGGTGCCGTTTTGACAATAATTAATAGAATAATCATAACCCAATTCTCCAAACATCCATATCATTTTAGGCCCCGGAACAGTGAAGAAAAAGGCTCCGGCTGCTTCCATCCGTTCCAAACCTGTAGGAATATCTTTCACATTGTAATTTCCAGATGAATTACCATAAGTCTCATTTTTATACATCAACCGTTCTTCATCGTGGCTTTCCATATAACTAACCATAGAGGCTGAATTAGAAAATCCATAGGTCTTGTAGGAGATTCCTGAAAGGTCAGTACTGGAATTCCATCCCATGGTGTTTTGGTTATAATTGTTATTCATATTGTTCCAAACAGACATGCCATAACTCGTCAAGACTTGTTCTTCGCTAGTTGCAGTAAAGAGCTCAAGGATATCATAAGCATTGGGATGGAAAGCTTTAATATGGTCATAAATATGCTCTAAATGATTGATTCTTGACTGATCATATGCATAACCATCACCCGGAGTATTGGTAAACCCTTTTGCAAAGTCAAATCTGTATCCATCAATCTTATACTCAGTAAGCCAGTAATTTGTAACACTATCAACAAATGCAACTGTCTGGGGACTGTCATAATTAAAATCATTGCCCCAGCTATATGATGGATTTGGAGAGGTCTGATTAAACCAGGGATTGTTGGCCGCCGGTTGGTTTAGAGCTGAATTCCAGTACATCATAGCCAGAGGACAAGTACCGTAGGCATGATTCAAAACAATATCCATAATTACGGCAATACCATTGGCATGACAGGAATCAATAAATGCCTTATATGTATTACGTGGTCCGTAAGATTTATCAACTGCAAAATAATAGTTCGGGTTATATCCCCAACTAATGTTTCCCTCAAACTCATTTACAGGCATTAATTCTATGGCATTTACCCCCAAACGTTTCAAGTAACCTAAAGTATCTATTAAAGCTTGAAAATCTCCTTGTTCAGTAAAGTCATGAACCCATAATTCATAGATCACCAGATCTTCTCTTTTAGGAGGTTGGAAATTAGTAACTTTCCACTGATAAGGGGTCTGATCTGTTTCCAATACAGTTGCAATTCCAGTAGTTTTTCCGGTAGGATAAGCAATCAGGTTAGGATATGTTGTTGATGAAATGTATTGATCATTCCAAGGGTCACTTACCTGTTCAGCGTACGGATCACCTATACGAATTCCACCATTAATCAAATATTGGAAAACATACTGTTTCTTGGGAGTTAACCCGCTAATCGTAACCCAATACCGATTTCCATCAGGAGTTTCCTTCATTTGATATTGCTGATCCACTTGCCAGTTGTTAAAATCACCAATGGCAAATACATAGTCTTTTTCCGGTGCATACAAACACAAGGTAACAGTTGTACTGTTAACATAATTAATTCCATCGCGAATCCCTGATGGTAATGCTTCTACTGTATTTGGAGACAATACATAATAATAGGATGAGTCATACACTATCTCTGTTCCCCTTTTTGCTTCAGCAACAATAGTATGTTTTCCATAAGCAGAAGCAGTTTCACTATATGCAAAACTACTTCCGGTATCTGCTACCACCTTTTGATTATCAATATAAAGAAATGTAGAATCTGCTGAAACACTGCTAAAATCAATATCAAAAACACTATCCTTTTTTACAATATTAGTTGCCGTAGCTACCGGACTCGTTATCTGTATATTTAAACCGGCTTCATAAACTTGATAAAAGATATCAGCTCCACCAACGTCTTTACCTTGAGGATTGCCTGTAGAACTCCGAAAAACAAAAGCCATTTTCAATATCTTTTCACCATCTGGAACACCATAATAAGACCGGATTGACGGCCCAATTTTTAATTGCCAGAGATTAGTTCCGATATTAGTCATCTTACAGGCAGGAATATTTACACTCCAAGCTGCTTTAACATACTTCCAATCTGAAGAAGAAGTACTAAGATTAGTGATAACTCCAGTATGAGCATAAACATCACCGGTATAACCCATTAAACCCTGATCTCCTTCAGCAGCATTAAATACAATAGTAACCGAATCATCGGCAGTAGGGAACGCAGGAGTAGTTGTTATGACCTGAGCGTTTATTGAAAAAGAAGCCAAAGCTATCAATACAAGAAGGGTAAATTTTCTTATCATTTGTGCATTTTTAGATTATTATCGTAACCGTCGCATGAAAATGTCAGAACACCAATCTTCAAACGATTTCTATATGACAAAAATAATTGAAATATATATTACTGATGGTATATATACGTCAGAGATGCTTATTTATAACGTTATAGATAAGAAAATTCGTAAAGCTTGCTGTTGCAAACGTTTGAGGAGAATTTTCTCACCTTAAAAGAAAGCCTTTTAAGTGATAAAATGTAGCAGAAATCTGAAGTTTATGCATTTTTTTTTGCAAACTTTCACTTAAGGATTCAGGCATAGTTACAGGAACGGTAATTTGTTCTTCCACAATAAACTTAAATTTGGCAGGATGTGCTGTTTCCAGAAAAATACCATACATCTCGATATGATCACTTTTAAAAGCATCCAATCCTAAATATGCTACTGCTCCATGGGGATCCAAAATGTATTGATTCTGACGATAGAATTCAGATATTACATTTCTTGTTTGCTCATCAGAAAAACTATATGCACTGATCTCTGACATCATTTTCCTCAAATCATTGTTATAAAGCTCCAGCATACGCGCAAAATTGCTGGGGTTACCCACGTCCATTGCATTTGAAATGGTAGAAATTGAAGGTCGGGGGCGGAAGTAACCTGTTTGAAAATATTCAGGAACCACATCATTCCTATTGGAAGAAGCAATGAACCGTGCTACCGGAAGGCCGGACCTTTTGGCTATTAATCCTGCTGTCAGATTCCCATAATTCCCACTGGGAACAGAAAACACCAAAGGTTTGGACTTATCCTTCAACTGACCATAAGCATAAAAATAATATATAGCCTGAGGCAACAAACGTGCAATATTAATTGAGTTAGCAGAAGACAATGTGAGCTTTTCCTTCAATTCTTTGTCAGCAAAAGCTTCTTTCACCATACGCTGACAATCATCAAAATTGCCGTCTACTTCCAATGCCGTAATGTTTCCACCCAAAGTTGTAAACTGCTTTTCCTGAAGTAAGCTCACCTTGCCTTTAGGGTAAAGAATAACCACCTCAACATTATCAACTCCGTAAAAACCATGTGCTACTGCACTTCCCGTATCTCCGGAAGTAGCCACCAATATGGTAGTTTTTTGGTTGGCTGCGAACCGTGATAGAAATCTTGCCATAGTTCGTGCTCCCACATCCTTAAATGCCAGTGTAGGTCCATGGAAAAGCTCCAAAACTGACAACCCGGAATCAATTTCGAACAGTGGAATATCAAAATTCAATGCATCTTCCAGCAGGTATTTTAGTTCAATAGCTGTTAATTCATCACCTACATAAGGTTTCAGAAAATGATAACCGATTTCCGGTAAGGAAAGCTGGTTTAAATCTTTAAAAAACTTTTCCGGCAACAATGGAATCCCTTCAGGGAAATACAACCCTTTGTCATCGGCCAAACCTTTCAGAACAGCTTCACGGAAGCCTACCTTTTTCGATTGATGATTGGTACTGTAAAATTGCATAAAACTAAATTAAATAAGGTGAGTCCCGTTTTTATTCACTGTTGAAACATGGATTTTAAATTCAATTCCCGAAGGTTCGTATATTTCCCTGAAAGCTTTGGCAACCTTTTCTGCTGTTTCTTTTCCTTCAGACAAAGCAAAAACTGAAGGTCCGGAACCAGAAATACCAGAGCCCAAAGCTCCGGCTGATAATGCTGCTGCTTTCAACGCCTCAAATAACGGAATTAGAAGAGCTCGGGCAGGTTCTATAATAACATCTTCCAGCGAACGGCCAATCAACGAATAATCATTTGAGTAGAATCCACTTATTAAACCGGCTATATTCCCCCATTGAATCACCGCATCAGATAACGGAACCGTTTGTTTCAATAATAACCGGGCTTTTTTGGTCTGCACCTCTACATCGGGATGTATCAACGTTACATACAGGTTTTCAGGAACAGGAAGAGAAATGACGTCCAGAGGATTCAAACTTCTGACCAGAATAATACCGCCCATTAATGACGGTGCTGCGTTATCAGCATGCTCTACTCCAGAGGCCAGCGATTCACCAATCATAGAGAATTTCACCAACTGCTGCATGGAAAAAACACCTCCAAGCAAATGATTCATACCAAATGCAGCACCGGCAGCACTGGAAGCACTGGATCCCATTCCACTTCCCGGACTTACCCCCTTTTCAATTTCCATTTCCACACCAAAGTCAACGCCTGCCATTGTAAGCATAGCTAACGCTACCACACCGGCAACATTTTTTTCAGGATCCTCTGACAACTGCTGTTCATTTTTCATGATAATCTTCACACCAGGCTCTTTTGTTTTCCTGAAAGTCAACACATCACCAATATCATTAAGAGCAAAACCTAAGATATCAAATGCGCAGGAAACATTGGCTACACTAGCCGGAGCAAAAACTTTTATTTCTTTCATCTTTTTTCTGTTTATAGATTACTGATTAGCCAGCGAAATAATATCTGCAAACACACCGGATGCCGTTACTGAAGCTCCGGCACCAGCACCTTTAATCACGAGTGGCTGCTCATTGTATCTCCTCGAATAAATCAGCACAATATTATCCTTACCATCCAACTGATAATACGGCTGATCTGATGATACCTGTTGAAGTCCAACGCTTGCTTTTCCATTGTTCAATTCAGCCACAAAACGCAGTTTCTTCTGTTGTTGTTCAGCTTCTTTTCTCAGTTCTTCAAAATACTTATTGTATTCAGGAAGTTGTGCCAGAAAATCCTCCGTTTTCTCTATTTTCATCAATGCTTCAGGCATGAACCCTTTATTTTGTATTTGATCAAATTCCAGTGGCAATCCACATTCCCGGGACAAAATCAGAATCTTACGCATCACGTCTTCACCGCTCAAATCAATGCGTGGGTCAGGTTCGGTATAGCCCTGTTTCATGGCTTCTTTTACCACATCAGAGAAATCGGTTCCTCCCACAAAGTGATTAAAAATAAAATTCAGACTTCCGGACAGAACAGCCTGTATCTGATGTATTTCATCACCACTTTTCAGCATATCCTGAATAGTCTTCAGCACAGGCAATCCTGCTCCGACATTAGTTTCATACAAAAACTTCACATTATTTTCCAAAGCACCTTTCAAAAGTCCGCGAAACTGGATATAAGAATTTGAAGCAGCAATTTTATTGGAAGCCACCACAGAAATACTTTTCTGCAATATTTCCGCATAATATCCTGCCACATCCCTACTGGCAGTATTATCAACAAATACCGCATTCCGCAGGTTTTTATCCTTCATTTTCTCCACAAAAAGATCCATATCCATAGTTTCTCCCGCTTCTGATAAGTCTTTTTTCCACTCAGCAAGATTCAGGTCCTTTTCGCCAAACCACATCTTTCTGCTGTTAGCCATAGCCACAACCCTTAATTCCAGGCCGTGTTCAGCTTTCAAATATTCTGACTGTTCTCGAATCTGACGAATCAAGGCTCCGCCTACATTACCCACTCCCACCAAAAACAGGTGAAGCTTTTTGTATTTGGACAGAAAAAAGGTCTCATGCAACACGTTCAGCGCTTTGGAAACATCATTTTGTGAGATTACAATTGAGATATTTCTTTCGGTGGAACCCTGGGCTATCGCCCGGATATTGATACCGTTTTTTCCCAAGGCATCAAAAGCCTTTCCGCTCAAACCCACCGATGATTTCATATGATCGCCAACCAATGCCACCACGGAAAGTCCCGATTCAACTAAAACCTCATCTACTTTTGAAAGTGCTTTTTCGTCTCTGAATTCTGCAACAATTGCCTGACGGGCAACGGCAACCTGATCTTCAGTTACAGCAAGGGTAATAGAATGTTCCGAAGAAGCCTGTGTAATAAAAATAACATTTACCTTTCGATCAGACAATGCAGAGAACAACCGTCCGGCTACTCCGCTCATGCCTACCATACCACCTCCCGTAAGCGTAAGCAACGAAATATTATCAATATTGGAAAGGCCCTTAACTGGCAAGGTTGTCCCGTTTCCATTTTTACAAATCAATGTTCCGGGTTGTTCCGGACGAAATGTATTTTTTATGTATAATGAAATGTTCTTCAACATTACCGGTTGAATAGTTGGAGGAAAAATAACTTTTGCACCGAAATGTGACAACTCCATAATTTCTTCATAGGAAAGTTTTTCCAACGGCATAGCCGAAGATACCCTGCGTGGATCGGCTGTCATAACCCCATCCACATCGGTCCAGATTTCCAACGAATCTGCATCCAGAGCAGCAGCAACAAGCGCTGCAGTGTAATCTGAACCTCCCCGTCCCAGTGTAGTGGGCTTTCCATCAGATGTAGCTGCAATGAAACCGGGGATAAAAACATTACTCTCAGTTTTCTCTACCTGCTGACGGATTCGTTCATATGTAATTTCAAACTGAACCTGGGCATGGCCAAAATTCGCATCGGTAACTATCAGTTCTCTGGAGTCCAATAATATGTTATAAACCCCTGATTCATTCAAAAACGATGATAAAACTAAAGAAGACAACCGCTCACCAAAACTTAGCAAGTGATCATGCGAAGAAGGAAACAATTCCTTCAGTAAATAAATCCCGTGGCAGGTATCATCCAGTTCGTTCAGTAATATTTTGATTTCTGAAACAACAATACTTTGTTGCTGCAGAGAGAAAAGACTCCGGGCCAACTCAAAATGCTGAGCTTCCAAATCCTTCAATAATTTCTGATAGGAAAGATCTCCTTTGGCAGCCAGCTGACCACAAGTTTGCAATACATCAGTTACCTCACCAAAAGCAGAAGCCACAACTGCAAGTCGGTGATTTTGACTTTCCTTTTTTATGATTTCAACAACCTTTCTGATATTCTCGGCATGAGCTACCGAACTCCCTCCAAACTTTAAAACTTTCATCAGTTCTTATTTTTTGATGATAAAAACAATGCGATAAGAATGTAATTTGTCCCTAAAATAAAAGTAACTGGTCCCTTTTCGGGATAAATATAACTAGACCCCCTAGGGGGTAGTAGTAATGGAGGTAGTCATGCCCATAATCCACCCATTGCCACAGGAAGTGGTGCCAAAAGAAGCTGAAAGGTTGAATGGATGAGCCATTGTAAATTTATTTCAGGTAAAAGTAGAAAATTTCTTTTACCACCCACATAGTTCAGGTGTTAAATTTATAAGAAGTGTAAAAAACCAGGATAGAAGACGGAAGACCGAAGTCGGAAGCCTTTTCATACTCTAATTCCAATATAGCTGAAAACCACTAGTTAAAAAATTTGGTGGTTTTCAGGGATTGACTTTTGAGTTTCATAAAGATACTTTTGATGTAGAACTAATTGGAAACTTTTAATGACCGGATTATGAAAATCTAATCCATCTTTCTTCACAAATAATAAATCTCAAAACCTATGAAAACATTTACTAAATCATCATTTCTGATTTTATTGATTTTTACATTAACGGGTAATTTAATAGCCCAAACCCAAAATAAACCTTATAAAATCACTTTTGATTACAAGCACAAAACAATTTGCTTAAAGAAGGTAAAAGATATTAAAGAAGGGGATTGGTACCAGGTAATAGTTGACAGTATAAATTTAAATTTATACAAGGTATCACTAACTCACATTGATACCACACTAAGCAAGAAACAGCAAACTCCAACTTTTGGTGGAAATTTTAACTTAGATGCCCTGTCAAAATTAATCGCAGGCATAAGTCCCTCAAGCACTGAAATTACTCAAGAAAATCCGAATCCACTTTCATTGCCATGGGATTATCTTAAACAAAAACCTACAAAAATAATGTCAATTAAGACAACAGGAGGTACAACAAGTACACAACAAGAAACCGACCGCTCTCAATCCATACGACATACTGTTGATTCAGTACAGAAACAGGAGAAAGAGACATTATCTCTATATGTACATAAAATCAAACAAATAACATTTAACATTGATAGTTTAAAATTTAAAGTTGATAAATTAAGGCTTGATTCTCAAAAGGAAAATTATACCAGTCAAAAATTTAGTTTTGATCAAGCTCTTGTTACTATTGAAAATATCAGAAAAAATATAGCTGATTTAACATCCAGTATGACCACCAGTAAAACATCATACAAAGACTTTTCTACAGCATATAAACCAGTAATAAAAAAGGATAGCATATGGTCATCAAATGATATGACCATTAAAGACAGTTATGCAAAGTTATTGACAACTTTGTCAGGTGTATTTACATCTGTTTCTGCAGACAAGGCAAATGATTTACTTTCTTCAGTTGTTTACATAAATAATAATAATAAATTTACTTTCTTCCCTATACAATTTATGGGTGAACAAGTAAAGCTTAACTTAAGTCTAATACCACGAAAAGAAACACCTACTGCTCCAGAGTTCCATTCTCAAATTATCTTCCCCTTGCCAATAAAAAAGTATACTGTAGTTGGTATTTCATTTTACGGCAGCACATTACATGATGAAGCTTATTCCACAATAAAAACCAAGATTAACGATTCAACGTACCAGTACAATTTTATTAAGGAGATCTCTGGTACAAAGGAAATTGGTATAGCTGCATTGTTGCGATATGGAAGAAAGTGGACTAGTAAAAATAATTTTGGTGGTCATATTAGCATAGGTGCTGGAATTTCAATGTCAAATAAAATAAAGCCCCGGGTCTTATTTGGAGGAGGGTTGTCTATTGGCAAAAAGCATATGCTTGCAGTAGACATTGGAGGAATATTTGGGTATGTCGATCGCCTTAGCAATACCATTGATCTTACTAAAACATATTTGGAGAAACCAGGAAATATAACAGTATCAAGGCTTAAAATAGGAGGTTTTATTTCTGTTGGTTACATCTTTCAGTTTTAAAAATAATAAAAAGGCTGCCCTTGGGCAGCCTTTTTATTATTTTACAATCTCAATCTTCCCTTGTTTCAAAACAAAATCTTTTGGTTTATCAGAACCTACAACTACAAAATGTACCTTTCTTTCTTTGGGCGCTCCCCGATAGCTGCCATTCACTGAAAATTTAAACTTCTGTCCGTCTTTAGTCCAAAAGCGCAACATTTCATATTCACCCTTTTCATAGGCACCAAAGGTTTTGCCGTCATCTTCGTACATCATTCCTTCGGAAGCTTTTGCTGAAGGAAAATACAATACGGTGAGTTCTTTGGAAGAATAATAGTCCGTGGAATGTACGGCTTTCACCATAGGAATAAAAGCACCTGCCCGAACAAAAATGGGGATATTATCCAGTACCACCGGCACATTAATCCATTTTCCTCCTTCGTATTTTTTATGGTTAAACCAACCGTACCACAAGCCTTTCGGTAAATATACCTTCATGGTCTTTATTCCAGGTTCCAGCACAGGAGCCACAAGGAAGTCGTCACCGAACATATACTCATCTACGGTATGATAGGCTGTAGAATCCTCGGGAAAAGCATAAAACAAAGGACGAACAATAGGCATTCCTTTACTATGAGCTTCCCAGGCTGTGGTATAGATGTAAGGCAACAATTCATAACGCAGATTCATAAAATCGCGTACAATGCGTTGGGTCGTATCGTCAAAGAAAATAGGTTCAGAAGGAATTCCTGAACCGTGAGGACGCAAAATCGGTGTAAAGCAGGCAAACTGCAACCAACGGGTATACAATTCATTGTCTTTCACTCCCAGAGCAAATCCACCTGCATCGGCATGGATAAACGGAATACCGCAAACACTCATGTTTTGCATCACAGGAAGCTGAGCCTGCAATCCGCCCCAACTGCGCGATACATCACCCGACCATGGAAAAATGGAGAACCTTTGCGAACCGGCATATCCTGCCCTGTTCAAGTCAAAAACCCTTGTATTCGGGTAATGTTTGCGATACTTGTCAAACAACATTTTCTCCCAGTAAAAAGCATAAATATTCCGAACCTGATTGGCTCTTCCGCTTACAAAATACTGATCGGGAGAAACGGTTTCGGGTTCACCCAGGTCGCCCCACCATCCGACAACACCAATTTTAATCTGGTCATTGTATTTTCCCCAAAACCAATTTTGTGTGGCCGGTTTAAACATATCAAGCAATCCGGCAGGACCAAAGTAAAAATGCGTATTAATAAAAGTCTTTCCCACACTATCGGTGGCAAATAATTTCAGCTTATTGGCAATCTGGAAATTCTTTAAACTATCTATAATATAAGGTTCAGTGATTAAAATTGTTTTTACTCCTTTTTTCCTGAATTTGGCAATCATCTCCTTTGGTGTAGGCCAGTGTGGTTTATACCAGTCGAGTTTGCCCAGATAACCTTTAATACTGTCACCAAACCAGTAAAAATCCAGGATAATGCCATCCATTGGGAAGTTGGCTTTTTGCATAGCTGTTACAATGGAATCAACTTCCCACTGAGTACGGTAAGCCATTCGCGACTGCAAATTTCCCAAAGCCCAGCGAGGAGGCAAAGGTTGTGTTCCTGTAAGTTTACCATAATCATGAGCAATATCAGGAAACGAATTTCCGGCAATAAAAACATAACGCATTACCCCACCCACAGCGCCAAATTCCAGAATATTCTTGTCAGTTTTTCCTACATCGGCATAGCCTTTTTCATGGTTATCGAAAAACAACAAATACTTCTTCGATGACATCACAATAGGGATGGTAAAGTTTAAGTCATAGGCACCCATCTCATAAGCATAATGCGCATGGTTCACGAGTTCATAACGTTCACCAATCAGGTTTTTCACCGCTCTTTCACCCAAACCATAAAAGTGCTCTCCTTTTTGCATTTCAAAGCGAAGACCATCATTTTCTTTTCCTTCAAAAAAACCGTTCTTTTCCTTGAGCAAGGTATCACCATGATAAACAAATAAAGCACGGAAAGGATTCTTTGCGAACAATACTTTCAAACTATCCGTACTGTAAACGAGATATTTTGAGGTTTCAGAAACTTTACCCAACTTAAGATCAGGTTTCATGATAATAGCCACAGAAGAATCCTTGGCCGGTTTATTTCCCATATAATCATTTACCTGAGCTACCTTGTTGTTATAAAAGAAAGCCTGCACCAGTCCGTGATTGGTTTGCAAACTCAACCTACCCTCTTGCAGCTTCCATGAAAGCAACTTCCTTTCAGAAAACAAATCAGTTTCTGCTACTTTAGACTTAGGTTGATAACCAAAAACAGGGATCAAAACATCTTTATTGTCCTTGGTTTTCCCTACTTTGGTTCCTTCGGTATTACGAAAAACAAAAGCCAATTGCTGAACTTTCTGATCAGCCCCTACGCCATAAAAATCTTTAATCGTGAACTGAAAAGCATACAGGTTTTTGCCCTTTTTTGTCATTTCAACCTGAGTATCTGCCTTTCCCCAGTTGCCTACTACATTCTTCCAGTCGGAAGTACTACCGCTGCCGGAAGTAATTAGTCCCGTGTGAAGATAAACAGTTCCTTTGTAATCCATCAGGGCCTTGTTGCCCCTGTCTGCATGAAACAACAAAGTTACTTGCTCACCGGGCCTGGGATTTGCAGGAACAAGTTCCGCCACCTGTGCAAAAAGGTTTGTAGTCAACAAAACAAAAAACGCCCACAATATCAGCCCTGAAATCCGGCTGTTTGCAGGCTTAGCAAAAAAATTCAAACGCTGCATACTCTATCAATTAAAATTTACCGCCGGAAAACCCGGCAATCATGCCAAAAATAACCGGGCTTCCCTGTTTAAGAAAGCCCGGTAAAAAAATTATTTTTCCAGTTCCAGAATTACCGGTGATTTTGCCGGAATAGTGAACGTATCTTTCAGTTCATATTTCTTTCCTGTCATGACCTCAGTAGCTTGTTTAAAGCCTTGCATATCATGAGCAAAACGGTTCAAATCAACAGTCACATCCTTGTCATTGTTATTGTTTAACATCACCATAACCTTTTTACCGTGATACGAACGGAAATAAACATAAACACCATTTTCAGGAATGTAATGAACCAAATCGCCATACTGGACAACAGAGTCTGTTTTACGCCAGTTGAGCAGCTTACTCAGGAAATTAAACGCATCATTTTGTTCAGGTGTACGTCCGGCTGCTGTAAAAGCATCTTTAGGATCGCCCGGCCAGCCTCCGGGAAAATCATTACGCATCACACCATCGCCCTGGCTCTTCTCCCCTTTCAGCAATATTTCATCACCATAATAAATAAAAGGAATTCCACGTGTGGTCATTATAAATGCCATCGCCATTTTCCAGCTTTTTACATTACCGTTCAAAATAGAAAATATACGGCTCATATCGTGGTTATCGGCAAATACGCCCAGTTTCATCGGGTCGCTGTAAACAAAATCCTGAGAAAGCACATTATACAACTGTGCTGTTCCAGTATTCCAGCCCGGTTTTTCATTGAATGCCTTATGGATTGCAAAGGTGAGAGGAAAATCGAATACATTGGTCAAATGCGACTGATATCCGTCTTTATTGGTTTTGTTCTGCAACCAATACGCCACACTTGCAGGATAGTCGAACCAGCTTTCACCAATAACGTTAATATGAGGATACTCTGCAAGCAAACGCTGCATCCATTTCGCCATCATATCTTTATAGGGATAAGGATAAGTATCCTGACGAATACCGTCAAGTCCGGCATATTCAACCCACCAAATACTGTTCTGAATCAGATAATTGGCAACCAAAGGATTATCCTGGTTCAAATCGGCCATCGAAGTATCGAACCAACCGGCAACCATGTGTTTGTAATCGTATTGAGAAGCATGCGGGTCAGAAACAGCACCGCCGTGATAATTGGAACGGGTAAACTTCGGCCATTGATTATACCAGTCGTGTGTGGGCAAATCTCCTTTCCAGAAATAATTGGTTCCGCAATGGTTAAACACCATATCCATAATAATTTTAATCCCCTTTTTATGAGCATCTTCTACCATAGTTTTATACAATTCATTGGTACCATAACGGGGATCGATTTTATAATAATCGGTCATAGCATAACCATGGTAAGAATAAGTTGGCATATTGTCTTCACGCAAAGGAGTACTCCAAATGGCGGTAACTCCCAAACTTTTCAAATAATCCAGATGGTCAATAATTCCCTGAATGTCTCCACCGTGGCGACCATTGGGATCTTTACGGTTAGCCTTTTCAATTGTTTGGGGACTACTGTCATTATTGGGATCACCATTAGCGAACCGGTCAGGCATCAGCAGATATACAACATCTGAACCATCGTAACCATTATGAAGTTTCGGATTCATATCTCTTTTATTTAACGAATAGCTGTAAGTTGTTGCAACTTTTTTACCTTTCATAAATTTAATCTGAACCATTCCGGCCTGAGCTTCCGGTTCTATAACCAAATCAAGAAACAAATAGTTCGGGCTTTCCACATGAATCACATCATGAAGAATCACACCGGGATAATCAATTTCAGGTCTGGTGTCTGAAATATTTTTTCCGTAAACCATCAACTGTAATTTGGGATTTTTCATTCCGACCCACCACGATGGAGGATCCACACGCTTAATTGCATATTTCTGTGCAAATAGCTGAACGCTACCGGTAAGTAAAAAAAGAATCAATAAATACTGAGTAATTTTCTTCATCTATCTTAAATTTTTAGGTTAAATATCATGATTTAAAAACTTTAGGCAGAGAACCTGCATTTTTCAAAGATAATATAATTTCGAACCCTGTCTTAAAACCCAAAAATCGGGAAACAGAAAAATCTGTACCGAGTAAAAATAATTGTGTTTTAAGCCCATTGCAAACGTTTGATATCTGTAATAAAATATTCGTGTAAAACACACACTTTATGATATAATGTACAGTGATGTGTTAAGAAACCTTTAACTTTGACTTATTCAGTACCTTTGCATATAAAGACAAAAAATAATCATGAATTATAATACACTTTTAAAAGATTACTGGAACGAATTATATCCGGGAAAAGATTCTGAAATACTGGATAATTTCCTTCAGGAAGCACAACAATACAAATCGTCCACCCTGTCGGAAGACAGTGAATGGTATAAAGATGCCATTGTTTATTCGTTGTATGTAAACCTGTTCAACAACGATTTTTCAGGCTTGATTGACAAGCTGGATTATTTACAGGATTTGGGCGTAAGTTGTTTGTGGCTGTTACCCATACTGGACTCTCCCATGAGAGATGCCGGGTTCGATATACGTAATTACGACCGGGTTCGTGCAGATTTGCTTGGGTTGCCCGAAGGATTTCAAAAGGAAGAACAGGAAGCCCTGTTTGGTAATTTTTTAAAAGAAGCACACAACAGAAATATTCATGTGATTTTTGATATTGCCATGAACCACACATCGGATCAACATCCCTGGTTCCTTGAAGCAAAAAAATCTGAAGACAATCCGTACCGCGATTTTTACATCTGGAGTAAAGACACAAGCCTGTACGGAGATGCAAGGCTACTTTTCAAAGGCATTGAAGACAGCAACTGGGAAGCGTTGGAGAATACAAACTGGTATTATTTCCATCGCTTTTTTAGTTTTCAGCCGGATTTGAATTACAGAAATCCAAAAGTTCTGCTCGAAATGACCCGCAATTTGCTCTATTGGCAAAGTATGGGTGTGGATGGTTTCCGTGCTGATGCCATTCCTTACATCTGGAAAGAAGAAGGTACCGACTGTGAAAATCGTCCCAAAACCCACACAGTAGTGAAATTTTTCCGCGCTGTGCTGGATTATGTCAACTCAGGTTCATTCCTTCTGGCTGAAGCCTGCCAGAAACCCTATGAAGTTGTAAAATACATGGGTGATGGTGATGAATGTCATGCAGCCTACCATTTCCCGCTCATGCCGATGATGTACAAAGCCATTGCAATGGGAAACAATCAGCCCATTCGCCATACACTTAGCCCACAGGTTACACCAACCATTCCGTCTTCGGGTCAATGGATGACTTTCCTCAGGGTTCATGATGAATTAAGCCTGGAACTGGTTTATGTAAGTGAAGAAGATCGTAAATATATCCACGAAAGTTACTGCCATAAACCTGAATGGGATTTTCGTGTGGGTGAAGGTATTTCCGCCCGTTTAGCAGAATTATTCCAAAAAGATGTAAATAAAATAGCGCTTTCCTATTCGCTCATGCTAACCATGACCGGAAGCCCTGTTGTTTATTACGGTGATGAGTTTGGAAAACTGAATGATGAAAAATACTATCACGAACAAATTCAACTGACCGGTAAGGACGACACCCGTTTTCTCGTACGTGGACGTATCGACTGGAAACAGTTGAATGAAGATTTGAAAGATCCGGAAAATTTCCATTCAAAAGTGTATGCTGTTATCAAATCGCTATTGAATACCCGCCGCGATCATAAAGCCTTTGGAAGAGGCACTACCAAATTTATGGACGTGAAAGATTTAAAAGGGAACACAAGAGAAGAAATCCTGGCTTACCAGCGCATTACTCAGGAAGAACATATTTTGGTTATCAACAATCTTTCCAGCGAAAGTATTGAAATTCAGAACCCCATGCCCGACCGATCAGTTTTCGTATTAAATTTGAATGGATTTATTTACGATGGAGAAAATGAAACCATGACACTGGAACCAAATGGTTTTGTTTGGCTGGGAGTTTTATAGAGATCCGATAATAATAAACATATCAAAATCAGGTGGAAAATATTTTCACACGATTGCATTACAGCTTTTTCGGTTCAAACCAACGACTGAGTTTTTTTTTGAGCTGAAATGAATCGGGGATTGCAATTGAAAACAATATTTATTTCCACCTTTGCACGCAAAAAAATAAAATAAAAATGTCGCAATACGCATTTGATGCCGTCATTTTTGATTTGGACGGTGTAATCACTCAAACAGCTCTGGTTCACAGCCATGCCTGGAAAAAAATGTTTGACGAATTTCTGAAAAAACATGCCGAAGAAAACGGTACAACCTTTCAGGAATTCACCCGTGAAAATTACCTTGAATATGTTGACGGTAAACCCCGTTACGATGGCGTAAAAAGTTTTCTGGAATCAAGAAACATTGAGCTACCGTTTGGAAGCCCTGAAGACACCCCGGATATGGAAACTGTATGCGGACTAGGAAACAAGAAAAACGAAGCTTTTAACGAAGTGTTAAAACAGGACGGGGTTCAAACTTACCCCTCCACTGTGGCTTTCATGAAAGAACTGAAAGCTGCCGGAATTCGTGTTGGCGTGGCTTCGTCCAGCAAAAACTGCGAGTCTGTTTTGGAAGCAGCCGGACTTACCTCGCTCGTAGAAACCCGCGTGGATGGTGTTGTTTCTGCTGAATTGGGATTAAAAGGAAAACCTGCACCCGATATTTTCCTCACTGCTGCTAAAAACTTAGGAGTCAATCCTCATCGTTCTGTTGTAGTTGAAGATGCCACATCGGGTGTTGCAGCCGGAAAGAATGGAAATTTCGGAATGGTTTTAGGTATTGCACGCGAAGACAACACCGCTGATCTTCGTATCAATGGTGCCGATGTCGTTGTTGAAGATATGGAACAAACCAGCATGAAAAAAGTTAATGAATGGTTTTTGCAGGGAATGGATGAAGAAGGCTGGAAACTGGAATACAACGATTACGACACAAAAAAAGAACGTTCACGTGAAGCATTGCTGGCTGTAGGTAACGGATTTTTCGGAACCCGTGGAGCCATGGAAGAAACTGATGCCAATGCAGTAAATTATCCGGGGACTTACATTGCCGGTGCATACAACAGACTTATTACCCCCATTGCAGGGAAAGATGTTTCCAATGAAGATTTTGTAAATTGCCCCAACTGGTTGCCTATCCGCTTTAAAGTGGAAGAAGGCAGTTGGTTCGATCCCAATAAGAATGAAATACTCGAGATTAATCGTACAGTTAACTTTAAAACAGGAGTACTTCATAGAGAAATGCTGGTTAAAGATGATGATGGAAACATCAGCAAAGTAATTTCAGAGCGTTTTGCCAGCATGGACCAACCTCATCTTGCAGCCCTTCGTTACAGTGTAACACCGGTTAATTATTCCGGAGTTATTACTTTCTGGACTGCCCTTGACGGTGCACTACAAAATGAAGGAGTGGAACGTTACAAAGCTTTAAGCTCAAAACATCTGGAGCCTGTTGAAGAAGGGTCAAACGGAAGCATCGTTTCGCTCAAAGTAAGAACAAATCAGTCACAAATTGAAATTACTGAAAGTGCACGTATAGCTGTCAATAAAAACGGTAATAAAGTTGAAACTGAGTTGAAACACTTCACTGAGCCCGGCAAAGTGTATTCTTTCACTGAATATGAGTTAGCTGCAGGTGAAACCCTGCAGCTGGAAAAAGTTGTAGCTATTCATACTTCGCTGGAAACAACCGATCCGTTTGCCAAAGGCGAATCGTTGATACAATCGGCAGCCAGCTACGATGAATTGCTGAAAGCCTCAAACATCGTTCGTGAAAAAACCTGGGAAGAAATCGACATCAAACTGTCAGGTGATCGCATATCACAGAAATTACTGCGCATGCATTTGTATCATTTGCTGATTTCGGCTTCGCAACACAACGAAAAACTGGATGCCAGCGTTACAGCCCGCGGCTTGCACGGTGAAGCTTACCGTGGTCACATCTTTTGGGATGAGTTGTTCATTTTACCTTTCTACGATATTCACATGCCAAAAACGGCCAAATCGTTGTTGATGTATCGTTACAACCGATTGGAAAAAGCCCGCGAATATGCCAAAGAATACGGGTACAAAGGAGCCATGTTCCCGTGGCAAAGCGGAAGCGACGGAAGTGAAGAAACACAGGTTGTTCATCTGAATCCTGTTTCAGGCGAATGGGGTCCTGATCATTCCTCATTGCAACGCCATGTTTCACTGGCTGTGGCTTATGATGTCTGGGAATATGTTCATATAACCAACGATGTGGAATTTCTGGAAAAATACGGAATGGAAATGATGATGGAAATTGCCCGCTTCTGGGAAAGCAAATCAAAGTGGAACCAGAAGAATCAGCGCTTCAGCATTGAAGAAGTTATGGGGCCTGATGAATTCCACGAAAAATATACCGACTCAGAAAAAGGTGGCCTTAAAGACAATGCTTATACCAATATTATGGTGGCATGGTTGTTTAAAACCACTAACCATTTGCTTGACTTAATCAGCGAAGAATCCAAAAAGAAAGTTTTTGATAAACTTAAGTTCCAGAAACAGGAACTGGCACGGTGGAATGAAATCCGTAAAAACCTGCGACTGGTTATTTCCAAAGAAGGCATCATTGCACAATATGATGGTTATTTTGAACTGAAAGAACTCGACTGGGACTACTATCGTACCAAATACGGAAACGTGTATCGTATGGACCGTTTGCTGAAAGCAGAAGGCGAATCGGCAGACGAATACAAGGTAGCCAAACAGGCAGATATGCTCATGACATTCTACAATCTGGATACTGAGGAAGTGAATGCTCTGCTGAAAGAAATGAGTTATGAACTCCCCTCCGATTATCTGCGCAAAAACCTTGAATATTACTTACAGCGTACTTCACACGGATCAACCTTAAGCCGCGTTGTTCATGCTCAATTGGCTGAAATGGTTGACGATAAAGAGTTGAGCTGGGAACTCTATTCAGGAGCCCTTTCAAGTGATTACAATGATATTCAGGGAGGAACAACAGGAGAAGGAATCCACGCAGGAGTTATGGCAGGAACAGTTATGATTGCCCTGAACACTTATGGCGGTATTGATTTGAAAAAAGAACAATTGCACATCAATCCCAACTTACCTGAAGCCTGGGAAAAACTAAAAGGAAAGCTCTTGTTCCAGGGGATTCATTTCCAGTTTGAGATTTCTGCGGGTAAAGTGTGCATAACTGCTGACACCGACACAACAGTTGTTGTAAAAGGCAATGAAGTATCAGTAACCAAAAACAAAAGTGTTAGTATCGATTATTAAACCTAAATATCCAAACTGTAAAATATAAGATCATGCTGGAAGATGTATTATTGATTGAAGACAAACACCGCAAAGTTGCGGCTGGTATCGTTGAAGAAGTTCTAAAAAACAAAAAAGACAAGTTCATTGTGGCTATTTCTGGAGAATCAGGTTCAGGAAAATCTGAAATCAGTCATGTGGTAGCAAAGGAAATGAGAAAACACGGCATTTTTGCCAAACCTATTCATCTGGATAACTTTTTCAAAACCCTTCCCCTCGAACGAAGGGAATGGCGTTTTAAAAACGGAATAGCCAACGTGGTTGGACTGAATGAAATCGACTGGGAAGCAGTTCATAAAACAGTAGATGATTTCAAAAACAGTCGTAAATCTACCATGCCTTGCGTAGATCTGGTTACTGAACACGTGGACAGCCTTACTACAGATTTCAATGGTATTGATATGCTGGTTTTAGACGGTTTATATGCTGTGAACACACCGGGTATCGATTTGCACGTTTTCATCGAACTGACCTATCACGAAACCAAAAAAGCACAGGTTTCGCGCGGTAAAGAAGCAACCGACGACCAACGCATGCAAACTCTGGAAGCCGAGCATAAAGCAGTTCAGTCTTTACGTTCCAAAGCCGATCTTTTCATCAACATGGAATATCAATTGGTAAAGGCTTAGTTCTTTTCCTGGAAACCATAAAAAAAGCAGCTATCATATGATAGCTGCTTTTTTTATAAGCATTTCTTTTTAATCAAAGTCGTTGTCAAAATCAGGCTTTGTCTTTCACAAACAGAATTAATATGGCAGCCAGGAACATTGACAAGCCACCAATAACCATGGCATAAATAGCTTCACTATGGAAGAATTGTTCAAGGAAGAAACCAAGAATGGCTGCAGCAACAATTTGAGGTATTACAATAAAATAATTAAAGATTCCCATGTAAATTCCCATTTTATCATGAGGCAGGGCATTAGTCAAAATAGCATAAGGAATAGATAAGATACTAGCCCAGGCAACACCCACTCCTAACATGGAAACAATTAACATATTCTGATCTTTTATAAAGTATATGGAAAGCAATCCAAGACCACCCAGTATAAGAGCTATCGAGTGAGTAATTTTTCTGTTCGTCACTCTTGCCATAGGGGTAAGCAGCCACGCAATAACGGCAGCAAAACCATTATAAACAGCAAATAATATTGAGACCCATGTGGCCCCGTTATTGTAGGCAACAGAACTTGTATCCACTGAATGAAAAACATGTTCTGTTACTGCTGGTGTGGTGTAAATCCACATGGCAAACAGGGCAAACCAGCTGAAAAACTGAACCAGTGCCAGTTGAAGCATAGTTTTAGGCATGGTAAACATGTCGTTCATTATTTCAACCAAAGCTTTTTGTTTTCCCGGTTTTTGTTGTAGTAAACCTGAAATGATCATCAACAAACCAAAAACCATCAGGCCCAACGATAATATATATAAATCTTTATTTAGATGAGCTGAATAGAACCACCAGGTTAACAGCGCACCCAAAACAATCCATATTAGGCCATTTCGCGACTGAACCTTTCCTCTTTCCGGAGAATTCTCAGCAACAGTAACGCACTTATCAGCTTCATGAACTTCATGCTTATTGTATTCCTCCAGCTCTTTTGGAGAATATTCCTTTGTTGTAAGAATAGTCCACAAAACAGCAATAAAATAAACGGCACCTCCAATATAAAACGACCAGCGAACCGAAGGAGGAATCACACCATCAGGAGCAGTATTCTGAATATTCAACCAGTTGGTCATTACCCATGGCAACACACTGGCAATAACGGCACCGGTTCCAATAAAGAAACTCTGCATGGCGAAGCCCTGGGTACGCTGCTCATCAGGCAACATGTCGCCAACAAAAGCTCTAAAAGGTTCCATCGAAATATTGATAGATGCATCCAGAATCCACAACATACCTGCAGCCATCCACAAAACATGAGAATACGGCATAATAACCAGAGCCAAAGAAGCAAGCAGTGCTCCTACCAAAAAATAGGGTCTTCTTCTGCCCAGTTTACACCATGTTTTATCACTATAATGCCCGATAATTGGCTGTACAAGAAGTCCGGTAACAGGAGCAGCCACCCACAGAATAGAAAGCGTTCCTATATCGGCCCCCAAAGTTTGAAAAATGCGGCTCATATTAGCATTCTGCAATGCAAAACCAAACTGGATTCCAAAGAACCCAACACTCATATTCCATATCTGCCAGAGGCTCAGTCTCGGTTTTTTAGTCATGATAATTTTTTTGAATGCCCGAAAGTACACCAATTCAACGAAACCACCAAACGTTTGCGTTCGGATTAAAAAATCGCCTTTTAAAAAAAATCATAATTCAATCGTTTGCAGGGATTTAATTTAAATTCGTTATAAATCAACTATTCCAAAAATAAAAAGGCCGGGATAATTATCCCGACCTTTTTACACTAGCAAAAAATCAACCTGCTTATTCAATTCTTCCGATTTATTTCATCGGAGCCGGTCCCTGAGCTGATTCCGGCTGAGCCATAAGCGGCATTGAAGCTTCAGGATTGGCCGGATCATAGAGTAAGAACTTTACAGGACCAATAAATCCGCTTTTTTTCATTCCGGATTTCTGATTAAATCCGGGTTTGCCCTGACGGGGATTCATCCCTTGTTTTCCTTGTCCCATCCCGTTTTTATTAACACGGAACTGACCTCTGGCACCTGGTTTATTCATATCCTTGGCTACAGCCATTCTCATGCCATTTCCCCAGCCCATAAAGTCTTGTTTGAGTTTACCAACCACAGCTTCCAGTTCACCATAATGTTTCAAGGCTATTTGTTTTACAGGCAGCATTGCTTCATCCATTTTCAGGCGCATAGCCAAACGTGCTGAATCATTTTGTGCACGAAAACCACGACGCCCCTGTTTGAACTGACCTTCCATCTGTTTTTTCAGATCACCAATCTGAACACGAGCTTTTTCAATAATTCTTTTTTCTGAACCGGAAAGATTTTTATCAAATTCACTTCTTTCTTTATTGATTACCGGAAAGATATTTTCTTTGGCATAAGCAAGCATTTTTGCTTTTACTTCAGGATTCTGCATGGCCATAAAACGATCGCCTCTCTGACCAAAACCTCTGTTATCACGGTTCATACCACGGCGGCCCTGCATACCCTGACCCTGGTCACACATTCCGTTACGACCTTCCCAGTTACCTCTTTTTTCACCCCGGTTTCCCTGAGGGTTTCCATAGCCACGTCCATTTTGTGGTTGCATCATACCGGGACGATTTCTCATCATGGTTCTGTTAAAACTACCCAGATTATCGGCATCAAGAATCAACCCAAAAGCAGGATTACTTAACTTGTTGAACAAAAATTCACTTCTGTTATTCATAGGTCTGTTTACACCATTACCGGTTTTATTCTGTCGTAATTTAGCAATTTCGGCTTCCCATTTAGGTGCGTTTTCGTCGATAAAGGCTGAATAATTTTTGGCAGCATCAGGATGTGCAGCAGCAATCTGTTCAGCTTTATCCATAATGTTTTTCATTGCCTGCTGGCGTTCCACCCACTTTTGCTGGTTAAACTGACCAGCTTTTTTATCCTGATTTATTTTGGCTTCTTCACGAAAAGCTTTGAGTTCACCTTTCACTTTTTCCAACTGTACTTTTTCGGCAGGAGTTAATGTGTTAATAAAATTTTGCTGTGCCTGTTTAACTGCGGGCGCAATATTGTTTTTAATGTATTGGGCAACAGGTTTATTGTCTGTCTTTTTAGATTGGGCATTAATGGTTCCCATCATCACGAACGAGAAAACCAAGGTTACGATAGCTAATTTTTTCATTTTTTTCAGATTTGAATTTATTTTCTTCTTTGACAAAATATGAACGCAAATTATTCCATGACTGGTATTTTTTTCGACAAAAACCCAAAAACCAACGATGAATACAGTGTTTTTCCCAACAAAAAAGGGAGTCTGAATCAGACTCCCTTTAATCTTATCGGAAAAACTTATTACTTATTCAGTCCAACAGCTGCTTCAAGCATATCGGTTGTTAAAGATTTAGGTCTTTCAATGGGGTAACCCAGTCCGCGATCCCAGGTAATATTTGCCAAAACACCCAAAGCACGGCCAACACCAAATAATACGGTATAGAAATCGTATTCTTTCAAACCGTAGTACCACTGAATAACACCTGATTGAGCATCCACATTAGGCCAGGGGTTCTTAGCCTTACCCTGTTCTCTTAAAATATCGGGAACCACATCGTACAAACGGGAAACAAAAGCAAACATAGGGTCGTTGGGCAGATGTTTCAAACAAAACTCACGTTGCGACATGTAACGGGGATCGGTTTTACGGAGTACAGCATGACCGTATCCGGGAATTACCTGACCACTATTGAGTGTATCCCAAACAAATTGTTTCATTTCTTCTTCAGAGGGTAATTTTCCATTCATCTGTTCCATAACTCCCTGAATCCATTTCAGTACTTCCTGGTTAGCCAGACCGTGCAAAGGACCAGCCAAACCATTCAGGCCTGCTGAAAGTGAATAGTATGCATCGGACAAAGCTGATGCTACCAAATGAGTTGCATGAGCAGAAACATTACCTGATTCGTGATCTGAATGGATAATAAAATACATACGGGCCACATCATCGTAAGGTTCGGGAAGTCCCATCATATGAGCAAAGTTACCACCCAAATCCAGGCTGTCATCAGCAGCAATGTGCACATCACCTTTATATTTCATTCTGTAAATGTAAGCAGCAACACCCGGCAGTTTAGCAATCAGATCCGTTGAATCTTCATACATGGGACACCATGCTTTCATCTTATTGAACCCTTCATCGTAGAATTTTGCAAATTTAGACTCCCTTTGCATAGAAAGCACGGCAGCCGAAAACATAGTCATCGGATGTGTATCGCGGGGCATAGCTCTCAACACATCTATTACATACTGAGGAACACCACGGCGTTTCCTGAAATCCTCTACAATTTCCAGCGTTTGTTTTTCTGTTGGAACATCACCCGTGAGCAAAAAATACCAGAACCCTTCTACATAAGGATAATCCTTACCTGCA
Organism: Bacteroidales bacterium; assembly: GCA_016936505.1. Taxonomy (GTDB): domain Bacteria; phylum Bacteroidota; class Bacteroidia; order Bacteroidales; family F082; genus Sulfidibacterium. The sequence goes on from JAFGXS010000058.1 coordinate 24,930, forward strand.
GGTTTAGGAAGAGCTTCCATTACTTCGGGAATAGTTTTTCCACGAAACCGGATACCTTCGTTGGGATCAAGATAAGAAATGTCGGTTACCAGGCTCTTAACGCCCCTCATACCTCCAATAGCTTGTTCTACTGTTACTTCACCAATCTTCACATCTCCGTATTCTTTAAGCAGGCGGGTAGTTCTAGAACGATGAGCTTCAATTTTTTCACCCAGTTTTTCTTTTAAAGTTGCCATGATTTAATATTTTAAAGTTTTAAGCTGTATTTCAGTCCAAACAGTCAGAAAATCTTCATTTTTTACTTCATATTATCAAAAATTTCCTGATACGCCCCAAAATTATAACAAAAAACGGTCTGTTATTATTCAACCCAACAGGTAAAATCCAAATTTTTACCTGTTCTAAATTATCAACTAAGCCACTATAGTTCTCAAAATTAGAACCTTTAAACTATAATTTCAAGCCATGCGAATCCGAAAACGATATTGTTATTTCAATATTTTACTGCAATTTTGCAAAATAAAACACCTTATGATTCTGAATTACCGAATCATTATAGTATTCTAATGCCACACAAAATATAATATCATAATCTCATGAAAGAAAATTCATTTATAATTAACTGGACCAAAGTGGATGAAGCTCCTGCTTTGGCAAGTTATTCTTTTTTACCTATTGCCCAGGCTTTCACAAAATCATCTAATGTTAACATTGTTACAAGCGACATCTCGCTGGCCGGAAGAATCCTTGCCAATTTTAACGACTACCTTAAGGAAAAACAGAAAACCGAAGATGCTCTTTCACAGTTAGGTGAAATGGTATTGGAACCCCATGCCAATATCATTAAACTACCCAACATCAGCGCTTCTGTTCCCCAGCTCAAAGAAGCCATTAAAGAATTACAATCCCAGGGCTATGCAGTACCTGACTATCCTGAGGAACCCAAAACAGATGAAGAAAAGAAACTTGCCGACAGATATTCCAAAGTTTTGGGTAGCGCGGTAAACCCCGTATTGCGCCAGGGTAACTCCGACCGCAGAGCAGCCGATTCTGTTAAGAAAAATGCCCAAAAGCATCCTCATCGACTGATGAAAGCTTATGCCAGCGACTGCAAATCTCATGTGACACATATGGATGCCGATGATTTTTACGGCAATGAAAAATCAGTGGTTACCGAAAAAGGAGTTGCCTTTAAAATTGAACTGATTGAGAGCAATGGAAATATCATTGTATTAAAAGACGGTTTAACATCCAAAGACGGGGAAGTATTAGACGGAACCTTCATGAACACAAAAGCCTTAAGAGCTTTTTACGCTAAAGCCATCAAAGAAACCAAAGAACAAAACCTGCTCTTTTCGCTGCACCTGAAAGCTACCATGATGAAGGTTTCTGATCCCGTTTTGTTTGGTCATGCTGTGGATGTGTTTTTCAGTGAAGTGTTTGAAAAATATTCAGAAGAACTGAACACGATTGGCTTTAACCCCAATTTCGGATTAGGCGATCTGGAGAAAAAACTGGAAAAATTACCAGCCGAAAAAAGCGAAGAAATTAAAAAAGCATTACTGGAAGTTTTTGAATCAGGTCCCGATGTAGCCATGGTTGATTCAGCAAACGGAATCACCAACCTTCATGCCCCGAATAAGGTTATTATTGATGCATCCATGCCGGTAGTCATTAGAGACGGTGGCAAAATGTGGGGGGCCGACGATAAGCTTCACGAAACAATAGCTGTAATCCCCGACAGATCCTATTCCACCTTTTACCAGGTTGTAATGGACGACTGTAAAGCCAACGGCCAGTTTGATCCTTCTACTATGGGTAGTGTTTCAAACGTAGGGCTTATGGCTCAAAAAGCAGAAGAATACGGTTCACACCCCACCACTTTTGAAATTCCTGCCAACGGTATTGTTAAAGTAGTTGACGCCAATGGAACCGTTTTAATGGAACATCAGGTTGAGAAAGGTGATGTTTGGAGAATGTCAAGAACCAAAGACCTTCCCATCAGAGATTGGGTGAAACTGGCAGTAAACAGGGCCAAATCAACAGGATTCCCCACCATTTTCTGGCTGGACAAAAACAGGGCTCACGACGCGCAAATTATTAAAAAGGTAGAAACTTATTTGAAAGACCTCGACACAAGCGGTTTGGACATTAGTATTATGGCTCCTGAAGAGGCCATGTATGCAACCTTAAAAGAAGTAAGAAAAGGCAATAATGTTATTTCCGTTTCAGGTAATGTAATCAGAGATTATTTAACCGACCTGTTCCCTATTCTTGAACTGGGAACCAGTGCCCGTATGCTTTCAATTGTTCCGTTAATTGCCGGAGGCGGTTTGTTTGAAACCGGAGCAGGCGGATCTGCACCCAAACACGTACAACAGTTTTTGGAAGAAGGCCATTTAAGATGGGATTCATTGGGTGAGTTTTTAGCCCTGATGGTTTCACTTGAGTTCATGGGTGAAAAATTTAACGACAGTCGCCTGCTGGTTCTTTCGAAAGCTCTGGACAAGGGCGTTGAAACCTATCTTGAAAATGAAAAATCACCTTCCAGAAAAGTGGGAGAAATCGACAACCGGGGAAGTCATTTTTACCTGGCCATGTATTGGGCAGCAGCTTTGGCTGAACAAAATGATGATCAGGAACTGAAAGCACAGTTTACTGAAATATCAAATCAGTTATCCGGCTTTGAAAAGACAATTGTTAATGAAATCATGGCATCAGAAGGAAAGCCAACCGATATCGGCGGATATTATCTGCCCAACGATGTAATGGCTGACAAAGCCATGCGCCCCAGCGCCACACTGAACAAGATTATTGACAATATTATTGCCTAAGCGATAGTAAGAGTTTCTTACACTCGTTATCATCTGATCATTGCCATTTGGTTCTTTTAAAGATACCGGATGGCAATGATTATTTTATAGAATAGGTTCTGCTACTTTAATGACTATGGTGATTCAATGAATAGATATGGATCGTCCATACTTTTTAATTCTCTCTCCAACAGAATTTCCCCATTTACCGATAAAACTCCGCCGGTTACCGAATATTTGTTTCCCGTGGAGACATTTGCACATAATTTTGCTTCATAATCTTTAAAAATCTATTGAGATGGGAACAACAAAAAAACTCTACCGCAATCAAAACAATAAAGTCATCGGGGGTGTAGCCTCAGGATTGGCTGACTATTTTGAAGTAGATGTGGTAATTTTCAGACTAATCTTCGTATTACTGGCCCTGGTTGGCGGTGGTGGTGTTTTAGGATACATTATCTTATGGATTGTGGTTCCTTCCAACCCCCAACAGCATCAGTATCATTATGCCAACACAGGAGCCTCGGAACAAACACAACAGAATGCCGATACCAGTGAAAAAAAAAGTTCTGACGACAATCTAACTTCTACCGAAGTCGAAAAACATCCGGGTAATGGTGGGCTTACCGCCGGTATTATCCTGATCTTTTTCGGCTTATTCTTTCTCGCCACCCGCATGGTACCCTGGTTCAGATTCCACGATTTCTGGCCCCTCTTACTCATCATAGGCGGTGTATTTATTATCGAACCCAATTTGCTTAAATCCAAAAAATAAACATCATGAAATTCAAGAACGTTTTTTGGGGACTGATCCTCATCATCATCGGAACCTTATTAATTGGCCGGAACACCGGTGTTATCGACTTCGACTGGTACAACTTTGTACGGCTATGGCCTGTAATCTTTATCCTCTGGGGAATTTCTGTATTGCCCATCAGGGAAATTGCCAAAGTTGTGTTACTGGTTATTGTTCTGACAGGCTCAACATGGTTTGTCATCGACGGTCCCAGAAGCTCCTTCTTCCACAACTTTGAATATACTTTCAGCGACAACGATACCGACGTAACACAATACAAAAACAGTCAGAAGTTCACAGTACCTTACGACACTGCCGTTCAAAACGCAATGGTAAGCCTTGATGCTGCTGCCGGTAGTTTCAGAATTGACGAACCCAGCGATGACTTGCTGAGCTTTTCACAACTGAACAACGAAAGCAATTCAAAATACAAATATTCTGTCGACACCAACAACGACCAGACCAACATCAGAATTAAAGAAGATAAAGATGTTGTGTTTTTTGATGGCGACAACAAGCACAAAAAAGTGGACATCAAACTCAATACCAATCCTGTTTGGAGTATTTACCTTGATGCAGGAGCCAGTGCTGTTGACTTCGACCTGAGACCTTTTAAAGTGGAAAAACTGGATATCGATGGCGGTGCCGGTTCCTTTAAAATTACTTTGGGTGATAAGAACCCTGAAACCCATGTAAAACTGGATGCCGGAGCTTCGTCAATTACTCTTAAAATTCCACAAACAGCAGGCTGCGACTTACGTCTTTCAGCCATACTTTCAGGAAAAAACATCAATGGTTTCAGAAAAATCAGTAGTGGTCATTATCAAACCGACAACTACGATACTGCCAAACAAAAAATATCAATGAACGTTGACGCAGCTGTTTCCAGCTTCACCGTCATTCGTTACTAATACTATACTTCTCCTTAGTTATGAAAGGCTGTCAGCTAAATGCTGGTGGCCTTTTTTAATGAAAAATGAAGAATGAAAAATTAAAACTGAACCCGTCGTCATCCTATGTTTGAGAGTCCGATTTATCGGGAGAAGCAATCTATTTGTTTACATTATTCCTGTTTCAATAACAGATCGCTTCATCGTTCCTCCTCGCGATAGTGACGGTATTTTTGTTGTTACATGATCTGGTACAAACCTTTGGTCCCAGACCTCAAAATTACAATATAAAATAATTTATCCTTTGATAAAAAGCCTACCAACAGCAAAAAGCTAAGAACCATTTTTCATTTCTTAAAATCCTCTAAGTGACAGTACTTTTTTAAGAATATTACTTATGCCAAATCCGGTATTCCTCCTGTCTGCCTCCGGGGTAAGTCATAGGTTCCTTCGAAGTTCCTTCGTAGTTAATTCGAAGTTAACTCGTATTTTATTCGAAAAAAACCGAATAAACTTTGTTTTAACTTCGTAATTATTATGTTTAAATTATAGCCTTAGTATAGAGGCACACCGGAGGATAATACTTAATGTCCTCCCGTAAATAGCAAAATCGTCCACTGATGAATCTATTTTATTTCGGTCCAAGCAAACGCTGGAACCAGTTAATGATTTAAGATTGTCAATAAACGACAACCAAAAATTTATCATTTTTCACTTTTCACTTTTCATTCTTAATTTTTCATTCCTCATTCCTTAATATTCCTTTACTTTGCAGACTTTTTCAAACTTTTCCTGTTCAGGAAGATTTTATTGAATTTCGAAGCATACGATGAATATCATACCGCCAAAAGCTAAAAAAGAAGAACATTTAATCACGGTTCACGGTCATACACGAATTGATCCTTATTTCTGGCTCAACCAAAGGAAAAACAAGGAGGTAATCCACTATTTAAAAGCTGAAAATAAATACACCGATGAGGTTTTAAATGAGCCTACCCGAAATCTGCAAAAACAGCTTTTTAAGGAAATCAAAAGCCGCATTCCGAAAACCGATGTGGATGTGCCTTATCTGATGCATGGTTATGAATACTACAGCCGCTTTGATGAGGGAAAAGAATATGAACTCCATTGCCGAAAGAAAAACGGTTCAGAAGAAGTTGTTCTTGACGAAAATGAACTGGCAGGAAATTTAGAGTACTTCGACCTGGGAAACTGGGAAATAAGCCCCGACAATCATCTGGTGGCATTTGCAGTAGATACTGTGAGCCGCAGAAAATATACCTTGCGATTTAAGAATCTTTCGACCGGCGAATATTTTGAAGATGAAATTCCTGACACATCAGGAGACATGGCCTGGGCTAACGACAACAAAACTATTTTTTACGCGCAAAAAGACGACACCCTCAGGGCAAGTAAACTTTTTATGCATGTGCTGGGAACCCCGTTTTCTGAAGATAAGCTTATCATTTTTGAAGAAGACCCAACATTTGATATCAATATTTTCAAAAGCAAATCGAACCAATACATTTTTGTTTCTTCCGAATCGACCCTGTCAACCGAATATAGGATTCTGGATGCCGATTTTCCTGAAAAGGATTTCACGCTCTTTCAACAACGTTTAAATGATGTTGAATACCATATTAATCATCAGGGTAACCGATTTCTGATCCGAACCAATTATGATGCAGAAAATTTCAGAGTGATGGAAACATCGCTCACGGAAACCAACATCGAACACTGGAAAGAAGCTGTAGCCTACAATCCTGATATTTTTGTGGAAGATCTGGAAGTATTTGCCCGCTTTTTCTGTGTTCAGGAAAAACATCAGGGACTAACACAAATCAGGATAATCAACGACGGAGAGAAATACATCCACTTCGATGAAGACGATTACTACACCTTCTTTGATGACAATTATGATTATGGAAGTAATTTCCTTCGGTTTGGCTACACTTCTCTGAAAACACCCGCAACTATTTACGATTACAACCCGGAAACCGATGAAAAAACACAAAGGAAGCAACAGGAAGTTGTCGGTTCATATAATCCTGAAGATTATGAAACCAAACGAATTAACGTAAAGGTAAGAGATGGGGTGAAGGTTCCTGTGAGTATGGTCTATAAAAAAGGATTTCAACCCGAAGGCAGTCACCCGCTGTTGCTTTATGGTTACGGTTCATACGGAATTAACATTGAATCTACCTTCAGGTCGCCGCGAATTAGTCTGCTAAACCGTGGATTTGTTTTTGCGGTGGCGCACATCCGCGGCGGACAGGAACTGGGAAGGCATTGGTATGAAGACGGGAAACTGTTGAAAAAGGAAAACACGTTTAATGATTTCATTGATGTAGCACAACACCTCATTGATAACAAATACACTTCCGGGGACAGGATTTTTGCCATGGGAGGCAGTGCCGGAGGTTTGCTGATGGGGGCAGTCATCAATCAGGCACCGCAATTATTTAAAGGTGTTATTGCTGCTGTTCCGTTTGTAGATGTGGTAACCACTATGCTGGACGATACCATTCCGCTCACCACCTTTGAATACGACGAATGGGGCAATCCCAACGACAAAGAATATTACGACTACATATTGTCGTACTCGCCTTACGACCAGGTAAAACAACAGGACTACCCTGCCCTGCTCATCACCACGGGTTTACACGACAGTCAGGTACAATACTGGGAACCGGCCAAGTGGACAGCAAAGCTGCGCGAAATGAAAACAGACAATAACTTACTTTTGCTTCATACACAAATGAAATACGGGCACGGAGGTGCTTCGGGAAGGTTTGAACCGTACAAGGAAACCGCTATGGAGTATGCTTTTATGCTTCATTTGCTGGAAAATGACAAATAAAATTTTTGCACCTTATTTATAGTTTTATTTTTGTAAAAAACACCGTTTGAAAAAAATCCTCATCATACAAACTGCCAGTCTGGGCGATGTAGTGCTGGCCACTCCCGTTATCGAATGTTTGAGCGCTACCTATCCCAAAGCCAAAATCGACTTTTTGCTGAAGTACGGCTATGAAAGCATTTTCAGGCATCATCCCAAGCTGCATCATGTAATCGTTTGGGACAAAACCGAGAAAAAGTATGAAAAACTCAGGGAGCTCATCAAAATTATCAGGGAGAACAAGTACGATGCGGTAATCAATCTTCAGCGGTTTGCTGCTTCGGGTTTAATGACTGCGCTTTCAGGTTCTAAAGTCAGGATTGGTTTCAACAAAAACCCTTTATCGCTCTTCTTCACAAAAAGAGTAAAGCATCACATCGGGACAAAGAAAAACCTACCGCACGAAACCGAAAGAAACCTGAAACTGGTGAAAAGCATTTCCGATTGCTCAGAAGCCAGGATGAAACTCTATCCGCAGCCCCACGACTATGCCCTGGTTTCGCAATACAAAACTTCGGCATACATCACCATTGCACCGGCATCGTTGTGGTTTACCAAACAATTTCCCACAGAAAAGTGGATTGAGTTTGCAGCCAAACTGGACAAAGACATCAGGATTTATTTTCTGGGTTCACCTAAAGAAAAAGAAGTCTGTGAAGAGATTATCGAAAAATCAGGCCACACCAACAGCCTTAATTTATCAGGTGCATTGAGTTTTCTGGAGTCAGCGGCGTTAATGAAAGACGCCCAGATGAACTACATGAACGACTCGGCTCCCATGCATTTTGCCTCGGCAGTAAATGCAAAGACCTGCGTGGTGTATTGCTCCACGATTCCCGAGTTCGGGTTTGGTCCAAAAGCCGACGATGCCATCATTATTCAAACCACTAAAGAACTCAGTTGTAAGCCCTGCGGATTGCACGGGCACAAAGCATGTCCGAAAAAACATTTCGATTGCGCCCAAACCATTGAAGTGAAACAGTTGTTAGATATTTTGTAATCTCCCGCGCTATCGGATACAAACAAATCCTGATGACCAGAAAAAAATAAACAATTAAATGTTTAAAACTTTGGTTGGTTGGAAAATAGTTACTATTTTTGCACCCCGATTTTTGAGTGAAAAAGCAAAACGACTTAAGAAAC
>JAFGXS010000059.1 GCA_016936505.1 Bacteroidales bacterium
TAAATGCAATTAATTTTTTCATGATAATTAAAAGTTGATTAAAACGATTTACAATTCCTCAAAGGCCACAAAAGTAAAAATTAATTTCATTACAAACAAAATATATTTACGTTAAGTCCATAGTAACAGGACATGGCATTTTTCTTTAAGTTCCTTTGAAGATGGCGGAGAGAGCGGGATTCGAACCCGCGATACCCTTTAGGGGTATACACGCTTTCCAGGCGTGCCTCTTCAACCACTCGAGCACCTCTCCTTTATGGGATGCCAAAAGTATAAAAATTTTCTATTCTACACTCATTTCTCCCCTTAATGATGAATTCATCTTATTTTTAAGCTTCTCTAACGACAAATTCTGCCCCAGTAAAAACATTAATTTCGCTAAAACTGACTCGGTTGTACTGTCATATCCACTAACTACACCCATTTCTTTTAATAAAAAAGAAGTATCATATTTTCCCTGTTCAACTGCTCCGGCCATACATTGGGTTACATTAACCAAAAGCACACCCCTATCGACGGCTTCCTTTAACTCGTTCAAAAACCACTCATCTGTCATAGCATTACCCGCTCCGAAGGTCTCCAAAATAACCGCCTGCTGATCAGGAACCGATAAGATGGCGTGAACCAATTCGGCGGTTATTCCGGGAAAAAGCTTCAAAATCCCAACACGGCTGTTCAGATTTTTGTACACTTTCAGTTTTTTAAAATTCGGTTTCAATATATTATGACGTTCAAACTTCACATAAACTCCAATCTCAGCTAATAAAGGATAATTGGGGGAGACAAATGCATTAAAGTTCTCGGCATTATATTTTGATGTACGGTTAGCCCGCATCAAACGGTTCTCAAAATAAATACAAACCTCCGGGACAACCGGCAAATCATTTTCCCTTGCTGCTGCCAGCTCAATAGCGGTTATAAAATTCTCTCTACCATCAGTTCTCAAAACACCCAGCGGCAGTTGTGAACCTGTAAAAATTACAGGCTTATTCAGATTTTCCAACATAAAACTCAAAGCAGACGCTGTGTATGACATAGTATCAGATCCATGCAAAATCACAAAACCATCATAGCTTTCATAATGCTTTTCTACCAACGATGCCAACCTTACCCAATATTCCGGATTGGTATTACTGGAATCAATCAAAGGATCAAAGCTGTGAAAGTCCAACTGGTAATTGAATCGGCTCAGCTCAGGAATCTGCTCATTAATTTTCTCAAAATTAAAGGGCTTAAGTGTTCCGGTTTTGGCATCCTGAATCATACCGATTGTCCCTCCGGTATAAATAATCAGTATTCTGATTTCTTCTTCCATAATGTTCAATTACGATTAAAAAAGAGTTGATCTGCTGTATTTGTAGTTATTTCTGCCACCTCTTCAATTCTCATTGTCTGAATTGCGGCTAATTTTTCTGCTATATATATAAGGTATGCACTTTGATTGCGCTTTCCCCTGAATGGAACCGGAGTAAGGTATGGGGCATCTGTTTCAAGAACAAGATGTTCCATCGGGATCTGATTTACTACTTTATCAAGACCCGAATTTTTAAAGGTGAGTATTCCTCCTATTCCCATTTTAAACCCCGTATCCATCACCTTTTTAGCATCTTCCGGTGAACCTGTAAAACAATGAAAAACACCTTTCAAATCGTCGGTCAGTTCTTGTTTCACCAAGTTCAGCGTTAACTCAAAACTATTGCGTGTATGAATCGAAACAGAAAGTTTATATTCTTTAGCCCATTTCAGCTGACGGCGAAAAGCTTCAACCTGCTGTTCTCTAAAAGTCTCATCCCAGTATAAATCGATACCTATTTCTCCTACTCCGAAATAATTTTTTGTAGCCAGTTCTTTTTTTACTAACGCCAGTTCGTCCTGAAAATTGTCATTTACCGAGGTTGGGTGCAACCCCATCATTGGGAAACAGTTTTTTGGATTACCCTTTACAAGGGTCATCATATTTGTCAGCGTTGCGCTATCGATATTAGGCAATAACATTTTTGTTACGCCATCATCAATTGCTTTTTGAACAATCTGTTGCCGATCTTCATCAAATTCTTCTACATACAAATGTGTATGTGTATCCGTAAAATTCATGGCACAAAATTAACAAAAAGAGGCTTATTCAGATTCTATTCATTGTTTGTGTTACGCACCTCATCCATTTCACTCAGTACCCGGTTTACTTCATCTGATGTTTCGTACAACACTGTTTTACACACTTTTATTAATTCAGAAGCTCTTTTTACTTTTTTGGCTAAATCGTCAACCGGTATATCACCGGTTTCCATAGCTGCAACAATTTGTTCCAGTTCGTCTATTGCTTTCTGATAACTCATTTCTTTCATGATTCAGAACTATTTTTAGTAATTTCTTCCACTTTTACTTTTAACTCACCATTATATAATTGGGTTGTTAAACTCACACCCTGAGGCAATACTCCAACATCAGTTACAGGTTTCCCATTATAATATGTTATACTATATCCTCTTCGCAATACATTCTCTGGTTTCAATAGAACAACTTGTTTTTCTATCATTTCCACTTTATTTTGTTGCTCTGTCAAATGCCTTTTCGCATATGTTTTAACGAGCTTTATCTGTGTCAACAGGTCTGCTTCTTTATTTTTAATCAAAGAAACCGGAACAAACTGAAACGAGGATTGCAGATTTTCAAGCCTATGTGATGCCTTATGCAACCTAAGTCTGGTATTTATATCAAACGCTTTAACCTGTTGTTTAAAATTTTGTTCATTCCGCTCCAGAATTTGTTTTGAGAGCCTTATTATCTTTTCCCGAGCTGTTTCTGTCCGAACCGAAAAATTATGGAATTGCTGTATTAAAAAATGCCCAGCCTCTGTTGGAGTAATTTTATTAGCATATGCCACCATTTGCACAATAGTTTCATTAGTAGAATGTCCTATTCCGGCAATTACCGGAAGCGGAAAAACTGCTACTGCCCGGGCCATCTGATAATGATCATAGGCACTTAATCCCACATCGCCTCCTCCGCCACGAATTATAGTTACCACATCGAAGTTATCTTTTATCTTTTGAATAGTTTCCAGTTGTGCAACTATTGATTCTATTGCTCCATCACCTTGTAACAAGGCAGGAAATAAACTCAGTTCAAATTTGTAATTCCAGCTATTCCCTTTAATTACATTTACAAAATCGCTGTAGCCCTTACTGGTTTCAACCGAGATGACAGCTATTCTTTTGGGTAAAAGCGTAAAGTGAAGTTTCCTGTTCGAATCAAAAACACCTTCTTTTTTTAACTTTTCAATGTTTTCAAGTTTTTCTCTGGCCATCTCTCCCAAGGTAAACGAAGGTTCCACATCTACAATGTTCAAGGCTATTCCGTATTGCTCATGATAAGTTAACCGGGCCAGAAACAAGACCTTGATTCCTTCTTTTATCGGGTCACCAGTTATAGAAATAAATTTTCTGTTAATCTGTACAAAATGGCTTGACCAAATATTGGCTCTCATTTGCGCCACAACTTTTCCCTGTTGCTTTTCAACCAAGTCAGGGTAGCAATGTCCGCTTTTGGGATAAAAATTGAGTTTAGCTATTTAAGCAGTAATCCAATAGTGATCAGGAAAAGCATTGCTAACAACTTTTCTGAGTCCTGTGGATAATTCCAACAGGCTGTAGCTCTTTTTTCCATCTGATTCCTGCATCATTCAGCTTTGTCATCTTTAGGATTTCATCCATTCAAAAACACGATAATGATCTCCATCCATACCCAAACGGCTGTAAACCTGCATGGCACGGCTATTGGTTTTATCAACATACAAACGCAAACCACCTACTTCATCTTCTTTTTGAGCCCATTCTTTAATATGGTGATACATTTTTTGGAAAATGCCCTGACGACGCATTTCAGGCAACACATATACAGACTGCATCCACCAAACCCATTTACTGCGCCAATCGCTCCACTCGTAGGTAATCAGTAATGACGCAATAATTTTTCCTTCGGAAACCGCAACATAGTATTTTCCTTTTTCCGGATCACGCATTACACTTAAAACCCCTGTCTGAACCTGATGCTGATTGAGTTCCAGATCCTCAGTTTCTTTGGCCATGAGAACCTGAAATTTAGCAATAACTTCATGGTCTTCTTCGTTTGCTGTTCGTATTTGTATCATGATTTTTGATATTTTTGACCGCTTGTTTCAATTAAACACATCCCCGAAAGAGTTTAAAAAAACCGGCCTGACGGGATGAGCAAATATAAATAATCTCAACAACAAATGAGTGAACAAATCAAGCACGAATGTGGCATCGCCCTCGTCAGACTTTTAAAACCTCTTGAATATTACCTTTCCAAATACGGAACATCAGTTTACGGACTCCAGAAGTTGCATCTGCTCATGCAAAAACAACACAACCGCGGACAAGACGGAGCCGGAATAACATGCATTAAGTTTGATCTGCCTCCCGGTAAAAAATATATGAACCGGGTTCGTTCCAACTCATCCACACCACTACAGTCTATTTTCAACAGGGTATACGACCAGCTCCAGGAAATTCAGGAACATCACCCCGACAGGCTAATTGACACACATTGGATGAAAAACAATGTGGATTTCACAGGAGAGTTATTTCTGGGACACCTGCGTTATGGAACCTACGGCGGTAACACATTAAAAAACCTGCATCCTCTAAAAAGAGCCAGTAATTGGAAAACCAGAAGCCTTTTGGTTGCCGGAAACTTCAACATGACAAATACTGATGAGCTGTTCCAAACCCTGGTAGAGTTAGGACAGTATCCTCAGGAAACATCAGATACCGTTACTGTTTTGGAAAAAATAGGCCATTTTCTTGATGAGGAAAACGACCGTCTTTATTACGAGTTAAAAGATCAGGGGGTTTCTAAAAAAGATGCCACACAATATTTAATCGAAAAGCTTGATCTATTACCCATTTTAAAAGACTCGGCCAAACGCTGGGATGGTGGTTATGTGATTGGCGGACTTTTAGGACATGGCGATGCCTTTGTTATGCGTGATCCGGCAGGAATCAGACCTGCATTTTATTATGCCGATGACGAGATTGTTGTTGCCGCGTCGGAGCGCCCCGTTATTCAAACAGCATTAAATGTTTCAATAAACAAGGTCCACGAACTGGAACCAGGCCACGCCCTCATTATCAAAAAAAACGGAACTATTCTAAATGAAGCTTTTATTGATCCTCTTCCCAAAAAAGCCTGCTCATTCGAACGCATCTATTTTTCACGGGGAACCGACAAAGATATTTATCTGGAAAGAAAAAAACTGGGAAGATTGCTCAGTAGGCCCGTTTTGGAAGAAATTGACTTTGACCTGAAAAATACTGTTTTCTCTTATATTCCCAATACTGCTTCAGTAGCCTTCAGGGGGTTGGTTGAGAGCCTGAATGATTTTACAGCAGATCGGATCAAAGAAAAAGTATTCAAAGAACAGGGAAAATTAACTAAGGAAAGACTGGATGTAATATTTGAAACCAGGCCACGGATCGAAACTATTGCCGTAAAAGATGCCAAGCTCAGAACTTTTATCACTGCCGATACTCAGCGCGACGATTTGGTTGCCCATATTTATGATGTTACATACGGGGTTGTACGAAACGATATTGACACACTGGTCGTTCTTGACGACTCAATTGTTAGGGGCACTACTTTAAAACAAAGTATTATTCGGATTCTGGACCGGCTTCACCCAAAAAAGATTGTCATTGTATCCTCAGCACCGCAAATACGTTATCCTGACTGCTATGGCATTGACATGGCGCGTTTGGGGGATTTTATTGCATTCAAAGCAACTATTCAGTTACTAAAAGACACCCATCAGGATCACATCATCAACGAGGTTTATAATTTATGTAAAGCGCAGGAAAAACTTCCAAAAGAAGAGATTGTAAATTATGTGAAAAAGATTTATAAACCTTTTTCTGTAAAGCAAATTTCTGACAAAATTGCTGAGTTGGTCACAACCAAAGATATCAAGGCTAAGGTTTCTGTTCTTTATCAAAGTATTGAACAACTTCACGAAGCCATTCCCAATCATACTGGCGACTGGTATTTTACCGGCGACTATCCAACTCCGGGAGGAAACAAAGTTGTGAACCAATCTTTTATAAATTACGTTGAAGGAAACAACAAAAGGGCTTATTAATCACCTCCGTTGTTTCGGAATTCTTTTTCGTACTTTTGCCTTCAAATCAAAAAAATCATGACAAAAATCTGTTTGTTTTGTGGCTCCAGCATGGGCAACGATCCTGTATTTAAAAAAGCCGCCCGTGATGTAGCCGAATTTTTTGTGCAAGAAAACTTTAGCCTTGTGTATGGCGGAGCCAATGTTGGATTGATGAAGGTTCTTGCTGACATTATGATGGAACACCACAAAGAAGTAATTGGCATCATGCCACAATCGCTCGTAGACAAAGAGGTAGCTCATGATAATATTACAGAACTAATTGTGGTTGACAGCATGGCTGAACGCAAAAAAATGATGATTGAACTTTCAGATTATTTCATTGCTTTGCCTGGAGGATTCGGAACTCTGGATGAAATGTCAGAAGTCATGACATTGAACCAGCTGAGAATATGTGATAAACCTATGGGAATCTTAAATACCAACGGATATTATGATAAACTATTGGATTTTATTGATCACTCCGTTGAAACCGGTTTTGTCCGCCCCGAATACAGACGCAACTTAATGACAGCTCACAACATTAAGGAACTGGTCTCAAAAATGCAACAATATAAACCCCTGTCTATGACTAAATGGCTCAGCGATATAAAAGAAGACAGCTCAAAGAAATAATCAATCACCCCAACTTTCGCGATCTAAGCTTCTGTACTGAATGGCTTCAGCCAGATGCATCGGTTTAATATTTTCACTTTCATCCAAATCAGCAATGGTCCGTGAAACTTTTATGATACGGTCATAAGCTCTTGCAGAAAGGTGCAGCTTTTCCATCGCATTTTTAAGTAATTGCTTGCCTCCATCGTCCAACTGACAATACTTATTTAAATCCTCGTGGGTCATTTGTGCATTGCTATACACTTTTGGGTTATTCTTATAGCGCTTTTCCTGAACCTTTCTGGCTTTCATTACGCGGTTACGGATTTCTTCACTTCTCTCTGAAGCAGGAGCTTCGGCCAGTTCTTTAAAAGGAACAGGAACCACTTCAACATGTAAATCAATACGATCAAACAACGGTCCCGAGATACGATTTAAATATTTCTTTACAGAACCGGGAGCACAAACACAGCTTTTCGTGGGATGATTATAATACCCGCAGGGACAAGGGTTCATTGCCGCTACCAACATAAAGCTGGCAGGATATTCCACCGTTACTCTTGCTCTTGAGATTGTAACAACTCTATCCTCCATGGGTTGACGCATTACCTCAAGTACACTTCTTTTGAACTCGGGAAGTTCGTCCAGAAACAACACGCCATTCTGAGCCAATGATATTTCACCAGGCTGAGGATATGTTCCTCCGCCCACTAATCCGGCATCGCTAATAGTATGATGTGGTGAACGAAATGGTCGGCTCGTAAGCAAAGAGGTTTCGGTTCCAAGCAGTCCGGCTACTGAATGAATTTTTGTGGTTTCCAAAGCTTCATTCAAAGTTAATGGAGGCAATATGGAAGATATTCTTCTGGCCAGCATGGTTTTCCCCGAACCCGGAGGCCCAATCATTATTACGTTATGACCTCCGGAAGCTGATATTTCCAGAGCTCTTTTAATATTTTCCTGACCTTTTACATCAGAAAAGTCAACATCAAAAAAGTTTAATTTTTCAAGAAATATACTTTCTCTGTCAAGATGTACAGGCTCTAAAACAGATTCCCCTTCCAGAAAATCACAAACTTCCAGAATATTTTCCGCACCATAAACGTCTATTCCTTCAACAATTGCAGCTTCCTCTGCATTTTCACGAGGAACAATCACCCCTTTAAAACCATTTTCTTTGGCAACCAAAGCAATAGGCAGTGCCCCTTTTATTGATTTAATGCTTCCATCAAGAGAAAGCTCACCCATAATAACATAATCTTTCAACCGCTCATCTGATATCTGCTGAGAAGCCGCCAATAATCCAATAGCAATAGGCAAATCATAAGCTGAACCTTCTTTTTTCATGTCGGCCGGAGCCATATTAATAACGACACGCTGCCGTGGAAATTTTCTTCCCACATTATTCAGCGCAGCCAGTACTCGTTCGTGACTTTCCTTAATTGCATTATCAGGCAGGCCCACAAGAAAAAATTTTGAGCCCTTACCCACGTTAACTTCAATAGTAATTATCTGTGCATTGATACCGAAAATGGCGCTTCCATAGGTTTTCACTAACATAACTTTCAGAGTTGGTCCTCCCAAAGTTAAATAAAAAAGAAGAAGAAAACACAATTCTATGGTTTATAGGCTGATTCGTGCAAAAGTTGTTGCGAATCTTTTATTTTAAGTAATCCCGACAAGGTATTTTTTGGATTTCTTTGCATGAACTTTCGTACAATCTGCCATCCAAACCATGTACCCAAAGCCGGCGGAGCTGTTCTTGAGAATCCATCGGTGAAAGGACCCGGCTGCATCATTTTATTGATTACCATGTAATCGCCTGAAAATAACATCTGATCATTAACCATAACCGACCAAACATCCTTTTTATGCTTTTCAATCCACTTCCATTGACTTTCAGAATATCC
This sequence comes from Bacteroidales bacterium, assembly GCA_016936505.1. GTDB lineage: Bacteria > Bacteroidota > Bacteroidia > Bacteroidales > F082 > Sulfidibacterium. Next base: position 8,701 of record JAFGXS010000059.1, read on the forward strand.
TATTTTCAATGTATCCGCAGTTCCAGGAAGTACAGCATCAAGAAAATATAACATTTTACCGGCTTCAATCATATGATCCAACAATGTTTGTGTTTGAACCGGCTGCCTAAAATCAGTAAAATAAAGTGTTTTAGCAACATCTACCGGTATGTATTCCGGTTTCATAAGTTTACGGTGATAAAACGGTATGTTTAAATCTTTATAAGGCTGGTAGTTTTCGCCCAGATAATCATCTAAAGCAATAACGAGTACAGAATCCTTTTTCATGACCGGCTGCTCATAATAAAGATCTGAAACATATGTAAAAACCTGCGGAAGTTTAAACCCTGGAAAATAATATTTAACATATGAGAATTCTGATGATAACGATTTCCCAAGGTTCTGAAGATTTGGAAAAACTTCAGCGGTTTTTTTATAGATATGAATAATAGAAGTATCAGAAACAAAACCAAAGAGCTGTTTGTAGTTGGACTCATTATTTAAATCAGCATCCAGGAAAAAAGGAAACTGCTTCTTGAGTTTTTCGGCATCTTGTTTAAAATGAGCTGTATCTATCTTAAATAAAGCTTCCCCGTATCTTTGAATCTTCAAATCTACTTTTGGCCGCTTGGATTCAGGAATTCTAAGACTTGTGTTCCCGCAGGAAAATAAACCAAGCATTAAAGTCAGCAACATCGAAGACAACAGAAATATTTTCCACATAATCTCAACTCATTAAAAAAAATGTCAGCACACAAAAGTATGCTGACATTAAATATAAATATATGGGCAATTAGAAAATTTTCCAGCCCAAAGTAACCATAAACACACTGGAACCCGCATCAACTGTATGGGTTTGATTGTTGTAGTTCACACTACCGTCAACCAATTTATCCAAGGGACCATAATATTTTACATCAAGAGCAAACATTAACACATCAACACCCACACCTACCTGATACTGGAAGTTGGCATTTTTAAAATTATCCTTATTCAGGTAGTCCCCTGTTTCACCTATCAGATTCTTAAAAGTAATATCCTTATTCACAACAAAGTTTGCTGTTCCTCCACCAAATAAACGAACTTTAACCAGTTTGGCATCTACTAGATTAACTCCCAAACTTAAAGGAACCTGAATTGATTTCAAATCTGCATTTTGTTCTGTTCCGTTTTCAAACTTAAATGTTGTTCCCTGGGTCAAATAGTTTAACTCAGGTTGTAGATAAACCTTCTTCCCAATGCGTGCAAATACACCAAAAACCATATTGTTCTTCAAGGAAGAACTAATATCATTGGCATTATAAGACAATGTTGAAGAGGTATAACCTATTTGAGGACCAAAATGAAACTGCCCTAACATGACTGTTGAAATAAATAAGCCAGCCAACAACAATGTAATTCTTTTCATAGCTTTAAATTTTTATTATTAATAATAACTTTATATTCATAGTTAAAGTATAAGCTCAGTGTAAAAATAAAAAAATAATTATTGCCAAATAGTTATTTTTGCAAATAATAAAACTGTATTTCATTGAAAATAGCACTGGCACAAATAAATTTCCATATCGGAAATTTTGAACAAAACAAAGCAAAAATACTTGAGGCGATTCACAAAAGTGAAGAATCGGGTGCCGATCTTGTTGTATTTTCTGAACTGGCAATTACCGGTTATCCCCCTCGTGATTTTCTTGAGTTTGAAGATTTTATTAATCAATCAAAAAAAGCTGTTGAAGAAATCGCAAGTGCATGCACAAAAATAAGTGCCATTGTGGGCATGCCTTCCGTAAATCCTAATCCGAATGGAAAACGGCTGTATAATTCGGCCGCATTTTTAAGTAACGGAAAAATTCAAAAAATCATACACAAAACACTGTTGCCGAATTACGATATTTTTGACGAATATCGATATTTTGAACCCAATACGGTTTTTGAACTCATCGAATTGAAAGGCAAAAAAATTGCACTTACCATTTGCGAAGACATCTGGAATGTGGAAGCTAACCCGCTTTATACAGTTAATCCCATGGAACAACTGGCGCTTCTCAACCCTGATTTCATGGTCAATATTGCTGCCTCACCCTTTAATTTTGAACAAGCTCAAAGAAGGTTTCGGGTACTGGAACACAATACCCGTAAATACAAAATGCCTTTGTTTTATGTAAACCATGTTGGAGCACAAACAGAATTGCTTTTCGACGGTGGATCTATGATCATGAACAGTAAAAGTGAAATTGTTGATGTTCTTAATTACTTTAAAGAAGACTTGCGACTTTATGATCTGAATGATGTTGAAATAACTAAGGGCAAATCGTCCCTCGAAACTAAAACCAAGGCAGCACTAATTCACGATGCTTTGGTTATGGGAATTAAAAACTACTTTCAGAAATTAGGGTTTTCCAAAGCTATTTTAGGTCTTTCCGGCGGAATTGACTCTGCAGTTACGGCTGCTTTGGCTGCCGAAGCTTTAGGGCCTGAAAATGTGTATAATATACTACTGCCTTCACCTTTCTCAACTGAACACTCATTGAAAGATGCAAAAGACCTGGCTCTGAACCTGAATATGCCATTTGATATTATCTCTATCTCGCATGCATATGATAGCTTTAATGAAGCCTTACATCCTTTTTTTAAGGGACTTCCTTTTAATGTAGCTGAAGAAAACCTTCAGGCAAGAATCAGAGGGGTCATATTAATGGCTCTTTCAAATAAATTCGGACATATTTTGTTAAATACAAGCAACAAAAGTGAGGCTGCTGTTGGCTACGGAACACTTTACGGAGATATGAACGGAGGCTTATCTGTTTTAGGCGATGTTTATAAAACCGATGTATTTGAACTGGCACGTTATATCAACCGCGAAAGAGAAATCATTCCTGAAAACATTATTATAAAACCACCTTCAGCAGAACTCAGACCCGACCAAAAAGATTCTGACTCATTGCCAGAGTATGATATTCTGGACAGGGTTCTTTATTTGTATATAGAGAAAAGAAAAGGACCGGCTGAAATTATTGCCGAAGGTTTTGACGAGCAACTGGTGAGAAGAATTCTTAGATTAGTCAACATTAATGAATATAAACGATATCAAACACCGCCTATTTTAAGGGTCTCGGACAAAGCATTTGGTATGGGAAGAAGAATGCCGATAGTAGCCAAATATCTTTCTTAGACTCAGTAACGAATTACAAAATCCTGCTTAGGAATTCCTGTTCTGAAAAATACTATTCCGAAATTATAGAGATCCAGAGAAATTGAGACTCTGCTGTCTGATTTGATTTTATTCCAGGCTCTTTCCATATCTCTTGACCTATGTATACGATTGAAAACAAAGTATGAATTTTCGCCAGCTTTTTCAATACAAATATTAAAGTATTTCACTATTGGTTCATACCTTCTGTTGCCATCAAAAAAAACCATATCAAGAACTTTTAATTCTTCCAGTACACTAGGTAGGTTTACTTCAAAATGACCAATACGAATATCAATATCCTGCAAATTTAATGTTTCGAAGGTGCCTGAAGCAACATCGGCCAAACTGGCACAGCCTTCCATCGTTATCAGTTTAGATTCGGGGGCTCCAGATTTTAGATAAGCTGTTCCAATTCCGGCAGCAGTTCCAAACTCCAGTATTGTTTTAGGGTTAAAAAACCGGTTCAGCCTGAACAACAACCGTCCCTGCTTTTTTCTTTGTGAGCGCTCTTTTACTAAAGGACCTAATTTTTCAAATGTCGAAATGTAATCTCTGTTCCCCGCATCTTCACCAAAGTCAACAGTTTCAATAACCACACTACTTTTACTTAGGCTTTTTTTATAGCCTTCTATTTTTGCATATTGTGGATAATCAGCATCATCTTTAAGCACCTTTTCAATCAAATCGAAAACAAAGGGTGAATGAACTTTAAACCTGCTACGGGAATTTGTCTGGTAAGCCAAACGGCTTTTAACCTGCAAAACAAAATTATTTTTCATTAATATCTACCTCTCCTGGAAAAGAATCTTCATTTTTCTATGTTGGTGCAAAAATAATACCATTACTTTTTACTATCCTTATAATTTATTTAAAACATCCTTAAAAAAACAAAAGGGATATCTAATAGATATCCCTTTTGACTTATCTGTATGAAATACTTTTATTTTTCGTCAACTTCTTCAAAGTCCACGTCAGTAACTTCATCATCTCCGCCATTTTTTTGGTTTCCGGCTGCACCACCATCTTCAGGAGGAGTTTGAGGGCCTGAATTTTGAGCTCCTTTATACATGTCTTCGCTGGCTTTTTGCCAGGAAGCATTCAGTTTTTCCATTGCTGAATCAATCGCAGCAATATCCTGAGCTTTATGTGCATTTCTCAAAGCGTCCAAGCCACTTTCAATTTCTGATTTTTTATCAGCAGGCAGTTTGTCGCCATATTCTTTCAACTGTTTTTCGGTCTGGAAAATCAAACCGTCGGCAGCATTCAGTTTATCTACTTTTTCACGGGCTGTTTTGTCAGCTTCTGCATTGGCTTCCGCTTCAGCTTTCATCTTTTTGATTTCTTCATCGGATAATCCTGATGAAGCTTCAATACGGATACTCTGTGATTTCCCTGTAGCTTTATCTTTAGCTGAAACATTCAGGATACCGTTGCTGTCGATATCAAAAGTAACTTCAATTTGCGGAACGCCACGTGGCGAAGGCGGAATGCCATCGAGGTGGAACCGGCCAATACTTTTGTTCTGATTAGCCATAGGACGTTCACCCTGCAACACATGAATTTCTACAGAAGGTTGATTATCGGCAGCCGTTGAAAAAGTTTCTGATTTCTTGGTTGGGATGGTTGTGTTTGACTCAATTAATTTGGTCATTACGCCACCCAGGGTTTCAATACCTAATGAAAGCGGAGTAACATCAAGTAACAACACATCTTTAACTTCACCTGTTAAAACTCCCCCCTGAATAGCTGCTCCAACTGCAACTACTTCATCCGGGTTCACACCTTTTGAAGGTTCTTTACCGAAAAATTCCTTAACCACCTGTTGAATAGCAGGAATACGGGTCGAACCCCCAACCAAAATAACTTCATCAATATCTGAAGCCTGCAACCCGGCATCGTTCAATGCTTTTTTACAAGGTTCAATGGTGGCTTTTACCAAATGATCGACCAACTGTTCGAATTTGGCTTTTGATAATTTACGAACCAAGTGTTTTGGTACACCATCAACCGGCATGATATAAGGCAGGTTGATTTCAGTTTCATTTGAACTTGAAAGCTCGATCTTTGCTTTTTCAGCAGCTTCTTTCAAACGCTGTAGAGCCATAGCGTCTTTTCTCAAGTCAAGGCCTTCATCATTCTTAAATTCTTCGGCTAACCAGTTTATGATTACTTCATCAAAATCATCACCGCCCAGGTGAGTGTTTCCATTGGTTGATTTTACCTCAAAAACTCCATCACCAAGTTCCAGAATTGAAATATCAAAAGTACCACCACCAAGGTCATACACAGCTACAATTTCATCCTGTTTTTTCTTATCGAGCCCGTATGCCAGTGAAGCAGCTGTAGGCTCGTTAATAATACGACGAACTTTAAGCCCTGCAATCTCGCCAGCTTCTTTAGTAGCCTGACGTTGTGCATCGTTAAAATATGCAGGAACAGTAATTACAGCTTCTGTTACTGTTTGACCCAAATAATCCTCAGCAGTTTTTTTCATCTTCTGCAAAATCATTGCTGAAATTTCCTGAGGAGTGTACATACGATCATCAATCTGAACCCTGGGAGTATTATTGTCTCCCTTGGCTACTTTATAGGGCATTCTGTTGATCTCTTTTGTTACATCATCATAAGAATTACCCATAAAGCGCTTAATTGAAAAAATAGTTTTGTGAGGATTGGTTATGGCCTGACGTTTAGCAGGATCACCAATCTTACGTTCACCATTTTCTGTAAAAGCTACAATTGATGGTGTAGTACGACGACCTTCACTGTTAGGAATTACAACAGGTTCGTTACCTTCCATTACGGCAACACATGAGTTTGTAGTTCCGAGGTCAATTCCGATTATTTTTCCCATTTAATTTTCCTCCTTTAATTTTATCTTTATTTTTTAGTTTCAATTTTTTAATGCTTCATCAAGAGTTCAAGGATTATGCCAAAGAAATATTTTAATTTGATTTTTGTTTTTTCTATGTTTAAGAAGGTTCCGGACCTTTTGTAAAATTCATTCATATTGTTGTTATACAGGTAATTAAATTAAAAAAATCAGCAAAAAATTATTATCAATGAGCCCGAAAAGAACTCTGCCAAAACGACAGACATAAAGAAAAGAAGCACTTTAAATACTATAAATGGACTATTTCGGAAAGTAAGAAACACTCATCAGAATACATATCTTTGCATAAATTTAAAAACACGAATGAAGAAATTACATTTATACATGATTAAGTCCAACATTGGGCCTTTTGTTCTTACTTTCTTCATCACTATATTTATCCTTTTAATGCAGTTTCTATGGAAGTATGTTGACGACCTTGTGGGAAAAGGCTTAGAATGGGATGTTATTCTTCGTTTGATGTTTTATGCTTCTGCAACCTTTGTACCGCTGGCACTTCCTTTGGCTGTTCTGCTTTCTTCATTAATGACTTTTGGGAATTTAGGAGAAAACTACGAACTAGTAGCCATTAAAAGTGTGGGTATTTCTCTTCAAAAAGCCATGCGACCACTAACTATCCTGGCATTTTTGATCAGTATCGGCGCATTTTTATTTGCCAACTATGTTTATCCTGTAGCGAACCTTAAATTTGGTTCTTTACTTTATGATGTGAGACAGAAAAAACTGGCATTTAACCTGGATGAAGGTGTTTTTGATAACAACCTGAACGGTTATGTCATTCGTGCAGGAAGTAAATCAAAAGATAATAATACGATCTATAACATCATGATTTACGACCACACGAAGAATCAGGGAGATAACCAGGTTACAGTGGCAAAAAAAGCAAATATAGAACTAACCCCAAACCAAAAAAAGGCCATTTTTACTCTTTACGACGGCTATACTTATCATGATATTACAAATGAAAGAGGTTATCAACAAAAGCGACCTTTTGAATATATGAAGTTTGGCAAAGAGATCTTATCAATCGACCTGTCGCAACTGGCATTGCAAAGAACCAATGAGGATTTGTTCAAAAGCAACTACACCATGCTGAATGTAAGGCAACTCAACCATGCCATCGATTCGCTCAGCGAACAATTGGTAAGAAGAGAAAAGGATTTCCGAAAAAACAGCATTCGAAAATATGGTTATCTGGCAATTATGGATACCGGAAGGGTCAACAGAACCATTCCTAAACAAACAGAAAAAGACGCCAAAATCCAAAGCCTATATCCTTTGTTGAAGCAATATGACAACACACAACAAAACGTACTGATTGACCAGGCCAGAAATAAAGTTAAAGTCGATAAAGATAATTATCTGTTCCACACAACAAAATACATTGAGCCAAGAGAAAAACTGATCATTCAGCACGAAATTGTCTGGCATCAAAAGTTTAAACTTTCACTTGCGTGCCTCATCTTTTTCTTCATTGGAGCACCGTTGGGAGCTATAATAAGAAAAGGAGGCCTTGGACTTCCTGTAGTTATTTCTGTAATTTTCTTTGTCATCTATCATGTTGTTTCAGTCATTGGAGAAAAATCGGCCAGAACTGAAGATATGAACATTATTTTGGGTATGTGGCTTTCAACGATGGTTATACTTCCTTTGGGACTTTTTTTAACTTACAAGGCTACAACTGATGCTCCATTAATGGATACCGAAAGCTGGAAAAAGTTTTTCGAAACAAACTGGTTTTTCAGGAAAACACTCAAGATCATTGAATGGGTGAAACAAAAATTCTTCAACTAAAAAACAAACAGTGAATATACTTTTCCTGTGTAACAAATCCCCCTGGCCAGCCAAAGAAGGTGGCCCAATGGCGATGAGTCAACTAATTGAAGGATTGGCCCATCAGGGAAACACAGTGAAGGTTCTGGCCATTAATTCAAAAAAATTTTCATCGGGTCCGAATCAGGTTCCCGAAGAATATCAACATAAAATCGATATAGAATGGGTTGATGTTGATCTCTCCGTGAAATTAATTCCCGCTTTTTTAAACCTATTTTCCGGCAATTCTTACCATGTTCAACGTTTTATCTCTGAAGAATTCAAGCATCGTCTTTTTGAGATCCTGACTCGAGGTTCGTTTGATATTGTTCAGCTTGAAACCATTTTCATGGCACCTTATGTTAAATTAATCAGAAAGAATTGTACTGCCAGAATCGTATTGCGATCACATAACATTGAACATTTAATATGGAAAAGAATTTACCGGCAGAGTAATAATCCCCTTAAAAAGTTCTATCTGGGTCACCTATACAAAACACTTAAAAATTATGAGCTTAACATCATCAAACAGGTTCACGGACTAGCCCCTATTTCTGACAACGACACCTCATTTTTTAAAAGGCATACAGATATTCCGGTTCAAACCATACCTTTTGGATTTGAAGTTTTAAAAGGAAAGCACAGAACCGGAAAGAGCGAAAATGCCGTTTATCATATTGGAGCCATGAACTGGATGCCAAATGTTGAAGGGATTAAATGGTTTTTAAATAGTGTATGGCCTCTTTTGCATCAACAGCATCCCGAAATGAAATTGTACCTGGCAGGAAGAGTAATGCCACAATGGATGAAGAAACTGAATATTGCTAATGTAGAAGTTGTTGGAGAGGTAGAAGATGCCAATGCTTTTATTGAAAACAAAAGCATTGGAATTGCACCTTTGTTTTCGGGAAGCGGAATCAGGATAAAAATTATTGAAAGCATGGCTATGGGAAAGGCTTTGGTTTCAACTCCCATAGGGGCAGAAGGAATTGGGGTTAAAAACAAAGAACAAATTATGCTTGCTGAAACGGCAAAAGACTTTGCTGATGCTATTTCTTTTCTTTATACTCATCCGAATGAAACCAAAGAAATGGGAACCAGAGCCCAGGAATTTATCCGAGAAAAACACAATCCGGATGAAATTATCGAAAAGCTAATTGGCTTTTACCGACAAATTTTATGACTTTTGTGCCCATCAAATTAACCTAAAATGAAGATTTTTATTTTGTTGTCACGTATTCCTTATCCTCTCGAAAAAGGAGATAAGCTTCGCGCATTCAACCAAATAAAGATCCTTTCTCAGAAACATGAAATTATACTTTGTGCTTTAAACACGCTACCCAAATCTGACAAACAAAAAGCTTTTGAATCTTTGCAGCCCTATTGCCGATCGGTCAACTTTATTGATCTCCCCCTTACAGGAAGGATATTCAACATTGTAAAGGCTTATTTTAAAGGGCTTCCTTTACAGGTTGGTTTCTTTTTCAATAAAAGAGCACAAAAAAAAATCAATAGCCTCATTGAAGAATATAAACCGGATCATCTTTACGGACAGCTGGTTCGTACGGCACCTTACTTAATGCACAGACCCGAAAAAAAAACTATAGATTATCAGGATTCTTTTGCCTATGGAATAAAACGGAGAATCATTCACAGTTATTTTCCGTTACGGAATCTGCTTAAACTGGAATATAAACGACTGTCACATTTTGAACAAAAGGTTTTCGATTATTTCGATCTGAAAACCATTATCTCCGAAGAAGATAAAAAGTGGATTGATCATCCCGACAAGGATCAGATTCATGTGATCAGAAATGGGGTTGATTTTGAATTCTTTTCTCCTGAACCGGAAGAAAAAAAATATGACATAGTTTTTACCGGAAATATGCAGTACCCTCCTAATGTTGATGCCGTAAGATTTCTCGTAAATGACATTATGCCCATAATTTGGAAAAAGAAACCTCAAACTACTGTTTTAATAGCCGGAGCAAGTCCGCACAAAAACATCAAAAAACTTAAAAGCAAGAAAGTAATAGTTTCAGGCTGGATGCCTGATATCAGAACAGCTTATAATTCAAGCAAGATTTTTATTGCTCCCATGCGTTTAGGAACCGGACTTCAAAACAAAATACTCGAAGCTATGACAATGGAATTACCTGTAATTTCAACCCCCATTGTAAATAAAACACTGAATGCGACAGACAGGAAAGATCTGCTCATTGGTAAAAACGCTTCAGATTTAGCTGAAAAAATTTTGTTACTATTCGAAAATATTGAACTGCAAAAAGAATTAACTACTAATGCAAAACGGTTTGTACAAAAAAATTACCGTTGGGAAGATTGCACATCAGAACTCGAAAAGTTAATCAGAAATCTGAATGAATAGAATAAGACTGTTAAAGATGCTTAAAAACAAAGTTGCCATCTGAACCCTTTGTGAAGTTCAGATAAATCCAACTATTTTTGCAGGCAGAGTCCTGAATTTTATCGCTTAAAAGTGAAACAAACATTTACAAAAACAGAAAGGTTACACGAAAAAAAACTGATTCATCAGCTATTTAGCGAAGGTCAGTCTTTCTTCAAATACCCTTTTAAGGTTATCTTCCTTTCAGTAAAAAGTGAAAATAGCCCACGTGCCAAAGTACTGGTAAGTGTTTCAAAACGTAACTTTAAAAAGGCGGTTGATCGGAACCGGATTAAAAGACTCATGAGGGAAGCCTACAGGCTAAACAAGCATTTATTATCACCCGAATATGCTACCCCACAGAACGAATGCCTTTTAATCGGTTTCATTTATACAGGCAAAACGCTTCCTGATTTTCAGGAAACAGAACGAAAAATAATACTAATTTTGCAGGAACTAGTTACAAAATGAGTAAGTTACTTTCCGGTTTTTTTATCCTCCTGATCAGGATATACCAATACACTTTATCGCCTTATATTGGGCGTTCGTGTAGGTACACACCCACCTGTTCGGTATATAGTATTGAGGCCATAAAAAAATACGGTCCGTTCAAGGGCGGATGGTTAGCAATAAAAAGAATTTTGTCGTGTAACCCGTGGGGAGGTAGTGGCTACGACCCGGTTCCATAGATAAAAACCAAATTAATGAATATGAAAAAAGGGATCATTATCGTCCTGTTTTTTTTGGCCGCTGTTGAATTACAGGCCCAGGATTACAACAATTTTAAGATTGGCAAAAGCATTGAAGTTTATTCAAATGTAATGCGTCAACTGAACCTTAACTATGTAGATACAATACATCCGGTCGACTTAACTGATTTGGCCATTAAAAACATGCTTGCCAGTCTTGATCCGTATACAATTTACGTTCCGGAAAAAGAGAAAGAACAGTTTCAGATTCTAACCCGTGGCGAATATGGTGGCATCGGAGCTATGATTCAGAAACAAGACGATTACGTGGTTGTTACTGATCCATACGAAGGGTTTCCTGCACAAAATTCAGGACTACGAGCCGGAGACAAAATCATAAAAATTGATGGAAAGTCGGCCAAAAACATGAGTGCCGATGAGGTAAGTAATTTATTAAAGGGAACACCCGGTTCAAAAATACAGGTTACCGTTCAGCACTTTGGCGACAGCACAGATATTGCCATTGACATGACCCGGCAAAAAATTAAAATTCCAAATGTTCCCTATTATGGTGTTCTAAAAGATGATATCGGTTATATCAGTCTGAACCAGTTTAACCCCAATGCGGCCAATGATGTTCGTAATGCATTCTTAGATCTGAAGAATAATCATCACATTAAGGGTGTTATTCTTGACCTGAGAAACAACGGAGGCGGTTTGGTAAACGAAGCCATTAATATTGCCAATATTTTTGTAAAAAGAGGAACCGAAATTGCTAAAACCATTGGCAAATTACAATCTAACGACTACACTTACAGAACCACCGGAAAAGTTGTTGACGCAGATATTCCTCTGGCAATTCTTGTAAACCAAAATACCGCTTCTGCTTCTGAAATTGTATCCGGTTCAATGCAGGACCTTGACAGGGGAGTAATTATCGGACAACGCACTTTCGGAAAAGGTTTGGTTCAGAATATTGTTCCGCTTCCATATGGCGGAGAGTTAAAAGTAACAATTGCCAAATACTATATTCCCAGTGGCAGATGTATTCAGGCCATTGATTATGCTCACAAAAACAAACAGGGTCAACCACTTCACGTAGCTGATTCGTTAAGAAAGGCATTTAAAACCAAAGATGGAAGAGTGGTTTACGATGGTGGTGGTATTACTCCTGATGTTAAAATGAAGCCTCTCATGTTCAGTCAGGTAACAGGCGATTTATATGCGCAAAACTATATCTTCAACTTTGCCAATATGTTTGCTTTTAATCACAAAAGCATCAGCGGGCCAGATTCTTTTTCTATTAGCGACAGCACATTTAATGCTTTTAAAGATTATGTTAAAAGCAAAGGGTTCAGTTATGAAACAGAAACCGGAGCATTATTGAAACGTTTAAAGGAAAGTGCCCAAAGAGAAAACTATTACCAAGCTCTGAAACCAGAACTTGACAGTTTAGGACAGGAACTCCAATCCGAGAAAAAAGAAGATCTGAACAAACACAAAAGTGAAATCGAAGAGCTGCTTCGCCTGGAAATTGTTGGAAGGTATTATTATCAACAAGGTAAAGCTAAAGCTTCGTTGGTAAACGATAATGAAGTTAAAAAAGCTATTCAGATTTTAAGCGATAAAAAAGAATACGAATCAATTCTGAAACCAAAAAAAGAGGAGATAAAAGATAAATAATAAACCTGGGTTCTTTATGAATACAGCTGAAATGTTTGTTTAAAAATTTAGTATTTTCGAAAATAAATAAGCATCGGTTAAGCTTATCTGCACATGGACAGAAACTCCTCTGTTTTCAGAATTTATTTTTCAGCACTGATCTTTCTGGTAGTCAGCCTGCTATTCTCTATTTTCACCTTGAGCATCTCCACTTTCATTATGGTTTTCTTATGGTTAGGCTGGGATTGGAAAGCCAGTGAGCTAAAAAATTCTTTCAATGAGAAGCCGGGAGTTTTTGGTTTTTTTAGTTCAATAAAATATTTATTTAAACAAACCATTTCAGGTGTAAGCAAAAGGCTGATTACTTTTTATAAAAATAAGCCGGCTTTTATTTTTTCCTTTTTATTTTTTGTTTATTTCATCTGGCTTTTTAATACATCGGATTTCGATTATGCACTCAAAGATTTAAGAATAACTCTTCCTATATTGTTTTTTACTTTGATGTTTTCCAGCCTTCCGAAGATAAGCGATAAACAATTTCACCTTATACTTTATTTTTATTTGGCTGCTCTATTTGTGGCATCCTCTATTAGCACATACTTGTTGCTACAAGGAAACTACACGGATATAAGGGATATATCATGTTTTATATATAATATTCGCTTCGGATTAAACTTAACCTTTGGTTTTTTTATTTTATTATTTTTCGCATTTAAAAAGAATCATTTATCTCGAACCATTAAAATATTTTCAATACTTCTTGCCCTATGGTTTCTGATATTTATTTACCTCTTGGAAGCGTTAACCTCAATGATTATCGTCGTCATTATAGGATTGGGGTTGATGGTTTATTTGGCTTACCTATCAAAAAATATTCTCGTAAAAATTTCTTCAATATTATTGGTTATAGCTATTCCATTTCTTCTTTGGTTCTCGGTAACCAAAGAAATTAAAGAATACTTAACTGCACCCAAAATTCAATCTACCCAATTAAATGCCTATACCGCTCAAGGCAATCCTTACACTTTTGATACAATAAACTGGGGTATAGAAAACGGAAAATATAACGGCCTATATTTATGCCTTCCTGAACTAAAAAAAGAGTGGAACAAGCGAAGTATTATCCTTTTTTCTGGAAAAGACAAATCCGGACAACAGTTAAGCCAGACTCTCATACGATATCTTACCTCAAAAAACCTAAGAAAAGATTCTGCCGGAGTAGCGGCCCTAACAAATATCGATATTCTCAGAATTGAGAGAGGTGTGGCCAATCACAATTATATCGACCACCCCGGATTTCATTCTCGCCTGATGAAAATACTGGTGGGTTATGAGATTTATCGTAGAACAGGAAATGCCAATGGAAGTTCCATTATGCAGCGATTTGTATATTTAAAAGCATCTTTAAAAATTATTCAAAAGCATTTTTGGTTTGGAGTTGGAACAGGAAATGTTCAGAAGGCCTTTATCAAAGAATACCAGCAAATGAATTCTGGCTTACAAAAAAAATATATGCACCTTGCCCATAATCAGTTTCTAGAAGCATTTGTTGCATTTGGTATTTTTGGATTTATCATCTTACTTATAGCACTTTTTTATCCGCCTATAGCAACTAAAGCTTATCAAGATTATTATTTCATAGTTTTTTATGCTATCATGCTATTATCTATGTTTTCAGACAACACATTGGAGACTCCTGACGGTGTATTTCTTTTTGCCTTTTTCAGCACTTTATTGCTTTTTGGCAAAGAAATGAAAAAACCACAAACACACGTTTAATACATCGAATTTATTAGTCAGGCAAAAACTTCTGAAATACTTGTCTTTGCTTTATTTTTTATACTTTAGCACTAAAATTTGTTGAATGAAAGTAAAAGAAGTTCGCATTACGTTTAACGAATACGAAAACGAAAAAGAGCTTTCGCAGGAAGAACAGGTTTTGCTTGAAAAAGCATTACAAGCCACCGACAATTCCTATGCCCCATATTCTGAATTTCATGTTGGTGCTGCTGTTTTGCTAGAAGACGGAACCGTTGTGGTTGGTTCAAATCAGGAAAATGCAGCTTACCCTTCAGGATTATGTGCCGAAAGAGTTGCGTTGTTTTATGCTCAATCGCAATATCCCGGAGTAAAAGTCAAAGCACTGGCTGTTTCGGCAAAAGCAGATCATTTTAATATCGAAGCCCCCATTACTCCTTGTGGTTCTTGTCGTCAGGTAATTGTCGAGGTAGAACAACGGCAAAAAGAGAAAATAAAAATTATAATGCAGGGAGAAAAGGGACCGGTTCATGTGGTACAAGGAATTGAGGCTTTGCTGCCTTTTTCTTTTCATGAAGATAAGCTGAAGAAGAAACTGTAACTTATTGTTTGTTCAGCAAAACAAACAACATCATAATTTTCCGGCATGAAAAAAACTCTGATTTTATTCAGTGCATTGCTTGTATTTTCTGCTTTCAGAAGTGATAAGCCTGCCTATCGTTTTTTTAATTCCGATGGAAAACCTGTCCATTATAAAAAGGTTGTGAACACGGCAGAAAATGCTGACGTGGTTCTCTTTGGCGAACTCCACAACAATCCGATAAGTCACTGGTTTGAACTCGAAATCACCAAAGATCTTTATGCCGATAAAAAGCCAATGGTTTTAGGTGCAGAAATGTTTGAACACGATAACCAGCTACTTTTGAACGAATATCTGACAGGAAAAATATCCAAAAAGAGTTTCGATGCTCAAGCACGGCTCTGGCCTAATTACAAAACAGATTATCATCCCCTGCTTTCTTTTGCTGAAAAACATCATTTGCCTTTCATAGCCACAAATATCCCAAGACGGTATGCTTCTGTTGTGTTCAAAAACGGGTTCGAAGCATTAGACAGCCTTTCTCAGGAAGCAAAATCGTACATAGCTCCACTTCCCATCCCTTACGATCCGGATTTGAAGTGCTACAAAGATATGCTCGGAGAAATGAAAGGAATGGGGCACAGCAGTGCCAATTTCCCTAAAGCTCAGGCAATAAAAGATGCCACCATGGCCTGGTTCATTGCTCAAAACGCACAAAAAGGAAAACTGTTTATTCATTTTAACGGCTCCTATCATTCGGATAATTACCAGGGAATTGTGTGGTATTTGAAAAAATACAAACCTGAACTCAAAATTGTAACCATCACTTCTGTAGAACAAGTTTCTGTGGACAGCCTGGAAAATCAATACCGCAACCGGGCCGATTTTATTTTAGCTGTTCCCGAAAGTATGACTAAGACCTATTGATTAACCCAATATTTTCTTCTCACAAATTTTGTTAAAGGCTTTTCCCAAAGAAAAGAAGCATAGTAACTTTGCACAATTAATTAATCAGAATTTTTCAACTATATAATATTTAGCATGTTACTATTCAAAAAATACAAATTAGAAAATATTGAACTTAAGAACCGGGTTATTATGGCGCCCATGACACGCTCAAGAGCCATTGGAAATGTACCCAACGATTTAATGGTAAAATACTATGAACAACGTTCTGGTGCAGGTCTAATCATAACTGAAGGAGTATCTCCTTCACCTAACGGACTGGGTTATGCACGAATACCCGGAATATTTAACAAAGAACAGGTTGAAGGCTGGAAAAAGATTACAGATGCCGTTCATAAAAAAGGAAGCAAAATTTTTATTCAGCTGATGCACACCGGAAGGGTTTCTCATCCTGATAACTTACTTGATAACACAGAAATATTATGCCCTTCAGCCATTGGTTTAACCGGGAAAATATTTACAGATCAGAGTGGTTTACAGCCTTTTCCTATACCTAAAGAAATGTCATTGCAAGATATTGAAAAGGCACAACAGGAATATGTTCAGGCATCTGTAAATGCAATTGAAGCAGGTTTTGATGGAGTGGAACTCCATGGGGCCAACGGTTATCTGATTTGCCAGTTTCTGAACACCGCTTCCAACCAAAGAAATGATCAATACGGAGGTACTGCTGAGAACCGAAACCGTTTTGCACTGGAAGTCGCAAAAAAAGTAGCAAACGCCATCGGTTCGGAAAAAACAGCCATCAGAATTTCTCCTTACGGGATTTCAAACGAAATGGCAATTTTTGAAGGAATCGAAGATCAATATGAAGAACTGGCATCCAAACTTAACGAGTCAGATTTGGCCTATGTGCATATTGTAGATCATTCATCCATGGGAGCACCCGAGGTACCCGATAGAATGAAAGCTAAAATAAGAAAGGCTTTCAATAATACATTAATTATAAGCGGCGGATATAATAAAGAAAGAGCCGAAGCTGATCTACAGGCAGAAAAAGGGGATTTGGTTGCTTTTGGAAAACCTTTCATCTCTAACCCCGATCTGGTTTACCGAATGGAAAATGATTTGCCCCTCACTCCTTTTGTAAGTGATACTTTTTATACTCCGGATGAAAAAGGATATACGGATTACTCCTTTGCCGAATAAACATAAACTAAAGTCCGGATTAGAAACTAATTCGGACTTTTATTAATTATTGCGATTACTTTTCAACTTCAAACTCTGAAGTAAAGTAAAAACGTATTTCCTTGTATTTATCCTGAGCCATTTGTAACGCAAAAGGTGAGTCGGCCAGAAATACCTCACGCCCTTCCTTATCTAATGCAATCTGACCTGCTTTTCGGGCTCTGAAATCTTCAAGTTGTTCTTTATTCTTACTGGTGAACCAGGCTGTTTTATACAATGTAATAGATTCATAACGACATTTTGCACTGTATTCGTGTTCCAACCGATATTGAATAACTTCAAACTGCAATGCCCCCACAGTTCCGATAATTTTACGCCCACTGTGTTTCCCTGTAAACAGCTGGGCAACCCCTTCGTCCATTAACTGGTCAATACCTTTTGCCAACTGCTTTGCACGCATAGGATCGGCATTCACTACATAACGGAACAACTCCGGAGAAAAACTGGGAATACCTTTAATATTGAGCACTTCTCCTTCTGTCAATGTATCTCCAATCTTGAAATTACCCGTATCGTGCAACCCGACAATATCACCCGGGTACACTTCGTCCACAATAGATTTTTTCTGAGCCATGAATGCTGTGGGGCTGGCAAATTTAAGCTGACGGTTATGTCTTACATGAAAATAGTTGGTATTGCGCTTAAACACACCCGATACAACACGAACAAAAGCAATCCTGTCGCGGTGATTGGGATCCATATTAGCATGGATTTTAAAAACAAAGCCTACAAACTTATCTTCACCTGATTCAACAAAACGTTCTTCACAGGTCCGGCCCAAAGGAGTCGGCGCAATATTAACAAAAACATCCAACAGTTCCTTAACACCAAAATTGTTCAATGCACTTCCAAAGAAAACAGGAGCAATATTGCCATTCAAATAATCTTCCTTTTTGAAGTCCGGGTACACCCCATGTACCAGTTCAAGTTCCTCACGCAAATTCTCAGCGGCATTACCTAAATAAGTTTCCAATTCAGGGTCAGACAAGTCATCAAACTGAATTCCTTCCTGAATGGTTTGACTTGAAGGACTAAAAAGGTGCAGATTTTTATAATAAATATTATAGACTCCTTTAAAATCATTTCCCATTCCCATGGGCCAGCTCAATGGCGTAATTTTAAGGTTTAGTTTTTGCTCAATTTCATCCAGTAGTTCAAAGGTTTCCTTACCCGGACGATCCATTTTGTTCACAAAAACCATAATCGGGGTGTTGCGCATACGACAAACCTCAACCAGTTTTTCTGTTTGCGGCTCAACACCCTTAGCTACATCAACAACAACAATTACGCTGTCTACAGCTGTTAGTGTACGGAATGTATCTTCTGCAAAATCCTGGTGTCCAGGCGTATCCAGAATGTTTATTTTGTACCCTTCATAATCGAAACCCATTACAGAAGTAGCAACCGAAATACCACGTTGACGCTCAATTTCCATCCAGTCGGAAGTGGCGGTTTTTTTAATCTTATTAGACTTAACCGCACCGGCTACCTGAATGGCACCACCAAACAACAACAGCTTTTCCGTTAAAGTGGTTTTACCGGCATCAGGGTGACTGACAATAGCAAATGTTCTACGGCGTTTTATTTCTTTGGAAACGTTCTGGCTCATGGGACAAAAAAAATTGAGTGCAAAAGTAGGAAAATACTACTTATGCTCATAAAAATGTCTGAAACAGAATCTGGTCAGTTTACATCAGCTTTTGCTGATTCTTTAGCCATCGGTCAGGAATCTCTTTTTGAAGTGCCGTTTTATAGTCTTCATATGAACACGGTATATACTGGGGACGAGTCAGTTTTTTATCAGAAACCGTATTGACTGGTAACTCCAACCACCAGCGATCTGTTTTTTTACTTTTCAAAAAAACCAACTCCTCATTATAATCCTCCACTAAAACACGGAAAATCGCAAAATCCTTTTTGCTTGCATCAGGAACATCTTGTTTCCTGTTGGCAAAGCCATCTAAAAAATACCAAACCATCTGGGCAACCAACTGGGCAGTTTGTTGACGGATGTCAAATCTGGGATTATATTCATAAAATCCGACACAGCTCAACTGATCACTCATTCCGGCATAACGACAAATCTGACATGCCTCTTCACCCGATAAACCATTGGGACCGGCATAAAAACTTCCGGGAGCATCTGCCGCCCGTACGGCAGAAATATCAACAGATAATATATCTGCATTCCGAACCATAGGCTCTGTTTCCTCCACATCGGCTCGGACATTTCCCAGCCTGTTTATGTCGAAGTACAAGTTACGCATCAATAATAATGCATCTTGGTTCACAAAATAAGACTGATAACCAATATTAGTATAATTGAATAAAAAATTAGGCTGGTGAAGAATTATCCTGCTGACATATGAACGCGAATTAAGCTCATCTGCCTCATGACCCAGATCAAAAATTGGGTCAATAGAAGCAATATTTATAACCCTGCCCGTGTTTTCGTAAGCCAGATAACTTGCATAGGTAAGATCCTGACTGCCACCCAATAAAACAGGAACAACACCGTTTTGCGTTAAATAAGCAACGACTTCTTTCAAAGCAAAATAGGTATCTTCCACATTATGTCCGCGTTTCAAATTGCCCAAATCTACCATTGTAATCTGGTTCCAATGCGGAAATAGCCGGTATAAATGTTTTCGAATATGATCAGGACCATCGGCACAACCCGTATTCTCCAGTGCTTTTCTGTCCTCATCAACACCAAACAAGGCTATTTTAACATTTTCAAGATCGGGAAACGAACCTGTTTCATTATAAAAGTCAACAATTTCGCCTAAACGTTTTTGCTCAGTTTTAGATTCAAAGACAGGAGCTTTGACGGGGGTAAAATAAATTTCAAGTTCCATGAATTGCGCTTACTTTCTACAACGAAAATAAGAATAATCCTAACGCAGGTTTGTACCAGAATTACTTTTTCTTTTTAAAACCTCTCTTTTTAGGAAGATTGTTTGAGTCCTTTGATATTTCATAACACTCTTCAAGAGACAAAGCTGAAGCTTCTTTATCTTTAGGAATCTTGTAATTCTGACCATCAATCACCAAATAAGCTCCGTAACGGCCATTAAGAACCTGAACTTTTTCGTCTTCTTTAAATGATTTGATGATTTTATTTTTTTCAGCCTCACGTTTCTCATGGATAATTTCAATAGCTTCTTCCAGTGAAAGCCCGGAAGGACTTTTGTCCTTTTTTATAGAGTAGAACAATTTATTGTGTTTCACATAGGGTCCAAACCTGCCAATTGCAACGGTTACCTCAGCACCCTCAAATTCGCCCAGCGAACGGGGAAAGGCAAATAGTTTTAATGCTTCATCCAAAGAAATGGTTTCCACACTCTGATCCTTTTGCAATCCTGCAAAGGCCGGTTTTTCTTCCGAGTCTGTATCGCCGATCTGAGCCATAGCACCATAACGACCAATCTTCACATAAACATTTTTGCCGGTTTTGGGATCTGTACCCAAAAGTCTTTCACCGCTAAATTTTCCAGAATTAGTAAGCGTATCTTCTACTTTATTATGAAACGGACTATAGAAATTCTTAATCATTTCATTCCATTCCTTCTTACCATCAGCAATAGCATCAAATTCTTTTTCCACATGAGCAGTAAAATGATAATCCAGAATATCATCGAAATACTGCATAAGAAATTTGTTTACCAATGCTCCGATATCTGTAGGAAATAATTTTGCTTTCTCCGCTCCAGAATTCTCTGTGCCTGTTTTAGAAGTAACTTTTGCATTTTTCAACACGAACTGCTGGAACTTTCTTTTTATCCCTTCACGATTCTCCTTAACCACATATTCTCGTTTAAGGATTGTAGAAATTGTGGGAGCATAAGTAGAAGGTCTTCCTATACCCAGTTCTTCCAGTTTGCGAACCAAACTTGCTTCAGTATATCTTGGAGGATGTTTACTAAATTTCTCGGTTGAATTCATCTGAATCAGATTCAACTCATCCTCTTTATGAATTTCGGGAAGCAATCCTTCAGGCTGCTCTCCATTTTCATCGTCGGTTCCTTCGCTGTAAACCTTTAAGAATCCATCAAATTTTATGATCTCACCTTGTGCCTGGAAGAATTTCTCTGCTTCAGTCGACTGTATCTCAACATTGGTTTTTTCAAGTCGGGCATCGCTCATCTGCGAAGCCACCGTTCTTTTCCAAATCAAGTCATACAACCTTTGTTGATCACGGGTACCTTCAATAGAAGATTGTTCCATGTAAGCAGGGCGTATCGCTTCGTGAGCTTCCTGTGCACTTTTATTTTTGGTGGCGTATTTTCTGGTTTTTACATATTCTGAACCGTATAACTTCTCAATCTCGGTTTTTGCCGCATTCAAAGCCAGGTCAGAAAGGTTTACAGAATCAGTTCTCATATACGTTATTAAACCTGATTCGTAAAGATTTTGAGCAATACGCATGGTGTTTGCTACTGAAAAGCCGAGCTTTCGTGAGGCTTCCTGTTGCAACGTTGAAGTTGTAAAAGGTGCAGCGGGTGATTTCTTTCCAGGTTTTTTCTCCACAGAATAAACTGTAAACCTGCCACTAATCTGATTATTCAGAAACTGTTCAGCCTGGTCTGCCTGCTCAAACCGTTCAGCATATTCTGCTGTAAATGTTTGCGTTTCTTTCCCCTTAACCTGAAACTCTGCCAAGGTTCTGAAATATGAAACAGATTCAAAATTTTTAATTTCTTCCTCTCTTTCAACAATCAAACGAACAGCAACCGACTGCACACGTCCGGCAGATAATGATGGCTTTACTTTTTTCCACAACAGCGGAGACAGTTCATAACCTACCAAACGATCCAAAACACGGCGGGCTTGCTGAGCATCGACCAGATTTTTGTCAATACTGCGTGGATTTTCGATAGCATTTAAAATTGCACCCTTTGTAATTTCATGAAATACAATACGTTTGCTTGCATCCTGGTTTAAACCCAGAGTATTGTAAAGATGCCAAGAAATAGCTTCCCCTTCACGGTCCTCATCAGAAGCCAACCATACGATTTCGGCTTCCTTTGCCAGTTTTTTTAATTCTGTTACCAACTTTTTTTTATCGGGACTGATTTCGTACTGCGGTTCAAAATCATTCTCTACATCAACACTCAGTTTTTTTGAGTTCAAATCAACAATATGCCCAAAACTGGAGCGTACTGTAAAATCTTTACCCAGAAATTTCTCAATTGTTTTAGCTTTTGCCGGGGACTCAACGATGACTAGGTTCTTGATCATTTTTCAGTTATAACAATTTTAGTAAGGGGTGCGCAAAGGTAATAACTTTTGTATAAACACATTTTAAATACGAAAAAGACAAAACTTTCTGCAAGAAAAAACACGGTTTTCAATTGCTAAAAAAACTTTATATCAACAAATAAAATGCTGACATAAAGTTTATTATAAATCTTAAAATACTAAATTTTAAAAAAATATAAATCGAATGTTCGGCCTATACTCCTGATAATAAATGGTCGAGGTTTTCAAACTTATTTTGATAATCTTTCATTGATCGATTAATTACCTCATGAGCTTCTTCCTTTCCATAAACATCGGTTATTTCAACATTTATTTTTTTGCCGGGCAGATCTTTATAGGTAAGAAAATAATGCTTCAGCCGGTTCACAACCATCTCCGGCAACTCTGAAATATCATTAAACTTACTGTAAAAAGCATCATTGTTTAATACTGCTACAATCTTATCATCAGCTTCATTACTGTCTATCATCCTGAACCCGCCGATTGGTTTTGCACGAACCAAAATATCGCCGTGCGATATTGTTTTTTCCGTTAAAACGCAAATATCCATTGGATCACTATCACCAATAATATTGGTACGACCCGTTTTCTGATTACAATATTCTGCAACATTTTGCGAACTATACGTTTGTGGAATAAAACCATATAGTGCGGGAACCACATTTGAATATTTTTGCGGACGGTCAATTCGCAAGTAACCTGATTCTTTATCTACCTCGTACTTTACAGTATCTGTAGGAACCATCTCAATGTAGCAGGTTATCAATTCTGGTGCTTCATCACCGATTTCTACACCGTGCCATGGATGCGATTTATAACGCAAACCCATCAGGCGTCCAATTGGAGCCATTAATCTGTTAGACATATGTTTTGTGTTTGATTGGTTTCTCATTTAATTCAAATTAAGCTATGACCGATTGTAATTGCAAAATTATCTGAATTCAGCCTATCATTTAAGAACTACTCATTATTTTTCAAAAACGGATGATATTCTCCGGTTAAGCCCATCACTTCACTGGTTCTGATATTATGAACCACTTCAATACTGTTTCTGGCTTCTTTTATTCCAAATCCTTTTCCTGACAATATATGCCTATAACTTTCTGTATGCAAATCGGTGAACCCGCCGCTAAATTCTATTTCCTGTCCATCCACAGTAATGGATCTGAATGTGGGCAACCCTTTTTCAACAGCCTTACCCGGAAGATCATGCTTGTCAATACTTAAAAACCAGCGAACATTAGCTTTCCTGAGCTTTAAAAAGCCTGCAGCTTTAGCTTCAGAATAAACATGCACTTTACTATCCTGTGGCTCACCAAAAATCCATTGAAGCATGTCAAAAAAATGGATCCCAATATTGGTTACTACCCCTCCGGATTTAACCACATCTCCTTTCCATGAATAAAAATACCATTTTCCTCTGCTTGTAATATAGGTTAGATCAATATCGAACACTTTATCGTTAGGCATTGAGTCTATTTTTTGCTTCAATTCTATAATCGAAGGATGAAGGCGTAATTGAAGAATATTATATATCTTATTTCCTGTTTCCCGCTCAATTTCTTCCAGACCATCCAGATTCCAGGGATTTAATACCAACGGTTTTTCACAAATAGCATGCGCCCCGTTTCTCAACGCCAAACGGATATGTGCATCATGGAGATAATTTGGAGAACATATAGAAACAAAATCTACTTTTTGATCCCCTTTTCTTCTTAATTTATCCAAATGGCGGTCAAAGCGTTCAGACTCTGTAAAAAAATCGGCTTGTGGAAAGTAAGAATCAATAATTCCGACACTGTCAAAAGGGTCAAGCAAAGCAACTAATTGATTTCCTGTTTCCTTAATGGCTTTCATGTGGCGGGGAGCTATATAGCCTGAAGCCCCGATAAGAGCAAATTTCTTTGACATAACTAGCTTTTTGCAAAGATGAGAATTTTACCGTTTCGTGAGGTTTTAGTTAACAATAAAACAAAAAATCCCGGTAAAATACCGGGATTTTAATCTAATCTTTATTCATAAGTCGCCTTAAGAAGGTTCTTTTTTTCCTTGGTTTATCATCAGTATAATAACCACCTCCCTGAGCTCCATACTGATAACCATAACCGTAGCCGTAGCCATAACCATAGTAGCCATAACCACCATCTTCCAAAAGAATATCGTTAATTACAATATTCATTTTCTGACCACGTGATTCGATATCTTTAATAATGGAAGCAAATACTTTCTTGTGTGTATAATTCTGACGAACAATGAACAGGTTCACATCTGTATAAGGCATCAAAAGAAATGCATCAGTAACAAGGCCCAAAGGTGGCGTATCAATAACAATATAATCGTAACGCTTTTTAAGTTCCGCGAAAAGATCTGCATTTTTATCTGAGGCTATTAATTCAGCCGGATTGGGTGGAACCGAACCTGCCATGATAATATCCAGATGGTCAATTACACCGGAGTTCTGAATAATATCATCCAAACTATCTTTTCCAATCAGATAAGATGTTAATCCTTTATCATTTGATAGTTTAAAATCCTGGTAAATCTTTGGCTTACGAAGGTCAAATCCCAGCAACACTGTTTTCTTTCCATATTGTGCATAAACACTGGCAAGGTTAATTGAAACAAAAGTTTTACCTGCCGAAGCCATATCTGCAGCAACCATTACTGTTACCGGACTTAATCCTTTGGCAACATATTGAATATTGGTACGCATTGAGCGGAAAGACTCGGAAATACTGGATTTAGGGTATTCTGCAATAACCAGTTGGGTTTCTTTGTCGCTATGTAGCAATTGACCCACAATAGGAAATTTTGTAGCAGTCTCAACATCTTTACGTTCAACAATCATATCGTTAAAGTAATCCTTAGCCAAAACATAGGCAATTGGAAATGCCAGACCAAGGATTAATGCAATTAGATAGTTCAATGACTTTTTTGGGAAGACAGGGATATTACTTGCATCTGCCCTTGCTTTATCAATAATCTCATTGTCAGGCGTATTAGAAGCCTTTGTAATCTGAGCATCTCCTCTTTTTTGCAACAAATAGGTGTACAAATCATCAGCCAGTTTGAACCGACGCTCGAAATTTACCAATTGAAGCTGGGTGAAAGGAAGCTTATTAAGTTCATCACTGATTTTATTGATTTGACCGGTGAGTTCTTTAATCGTTTCTTTTGAGTTATCAATAATATTTGTAACATTCTCAATAATTGCCTGTTTAGTTGTAATAATCTGACTATTAATTGTCAGGATCGTTGGACTCTTTTCAGTAGAATATAATAATGATTCAGCTTTCTTATTATACAGTTGAATAAGTTGAGCAACCAGAGCATTCAAAGCCGGGTCCTGAATACCCATGGCCGATGGTGCAACCATATTATTCAGGTTATCTTCGTTTTTTTGAATATATGACCTTAGGTTATCATAATACTTTGATTGAATTTCAAGCTCTGCTCTCTGCTTTTCAAGATCACTCATGTATTGAAAAACCTGTTGAGCCTGAAAAGAAAGGTCCATAATTTCCTTATTGGAACGGTATTGCTGCAAATCTTTTTGTGCTATCTGCAATGAATCGGAAATAATTCCCAGCTGTCCGTTAATAAATTTAATGGTATTCTCAGCTATTTTATTTTTCATTTCCAGATTTGAATTCAAATACTGTTTGGTCAGCATATTCAAATAGGCAACAGATTTATCTAGATTTTCCGACTTTAAAGTAATCTTAAGAATAGAAGCCTGACGGTTTATGGGTTCTATTTTAATACCCATGTATTTTTTTGTAAGACTTACATAATCCGTAAAAACAAAATGGTATTCATTTTTAAAATCTTCTTCCGGATCAAAATTGCTATTCAAAATAATTTTAAATGAATTAAATTTATTCTGAACCAATTGCCCTAAATGAAAGGTCCCTTTATAGTCAACCTTTTCAAATTTGCCGGAAACAAAACCGCGTTTGGCAAAGTTGTATTTTTTCACCATTTCGCCTTCTGCTTCCAATGTGAACTGATCTTTGTTGATGAACTTTAAATTATATTTCAATCCAACAGCCTGGGGAATAGTAGTATCAAAAACAACCTCAAATGGTACCTTTTCATACAACTCTTTGGTAATGAGCCCCTCTGATAATGAATATGAAACCTGAAAATCGAGGTCCTGCACAGTTTTGTAAGCTAATGAAAAGGAATTTAATTTCCCTATTTCATTTTCAATGTTTTGTTGCGTGTTGGCAAAACCAAGACCAAGCAAAGTAGCCGGATCTAAATTTGAGGTTCCTTTATCCTTGACCAAAACAGTTGTGGTTACTTCATATTCAGGGCTGGTGTATTTATTGAACAAAAAAGCAATAATAACTGCCACAAAAACTGAAATAGCAAACAAATACCAATACTTGCTGAACTTAAAAAGAATCGCTTTTATATCAAGGCTTTCTTCCTGTTGATTAAAATTTTCGAAATTTTCCACGAAACTTAAGTTTATTTAATTTTAAAATAGTTCAGTAACAAAATAAGTGATGACAGAGCACTAAACACGACCGCATAAGGGAAGTTTGAGAATGCAAATTGCTTTCCTTTCACTGGCGGTACGTAGATAATGTCATTAGGTTTCAAATAGTAATATGGAGAAGATAAAACGTCTCTTTTTGTCATATCAACATAAATTACTTTCGAACCTTCTTTAGATTGTCTGATGATTGCAACCTTACCTCTGTTGGCAAAATCAGTCAAATCGCCAGCCATTGATACTGCCTCAAAAATGTTTATATTATTCTGATAAATTTTATACTGACCCGGTCTGCGAACCTCACCCAGCAATGTTATATTGTAATTTACAAGTTTGACGATAACTACGGACTGTTTCAAATACAGACTTAGCTTACTTTGAAATTCTTTTTTAATTTCAGAGATGGTCATGTTTTTAACAAAAACCTCTCCTGTCAACGGATATTGAATATACCCCTTATCGTTAACCATGTAGCTATTCAAATAAACTGAAGCATCTGAACTAACATTATTTGCATACTGCCCTCCTCCCATAGAATTAAGCAGCATATTTGTTTTATCATCCATGCTTACAACCCTGATATAAAGATTGTCACCTGGCTGAACCCGATAATTTAATTCTCTTTGATTTTTAAATGTCGTTAAAGAGTCGGCTGCACTCTTAACCTGCATGTAAAGGATTTTCTTTTGTGGAACACATGAAGCCATAAATAAGCCTAAAACACTTACAAGCAACAAGAACCTAAACTTTTCAATGAAGAATTTTTTCATGTATTGTTATAATCTTTGATTTTTGGAGAAAAACTTTTTCCGAAGCAAAGGTAAAAATAATTACTTCAAATAAAAGCCATTAAAAAACATCATCCTGAATATCATAAAATTGTTGATTTTCAAATAAAAAGCTTTCTATTATTTGAGGGAAATATTTGTACTCCAGTTCATGAATCCGTTTGGCAAGAGAATCAGGAGTTTCTTCTTTATCAATATCTATCGCTTGTTGAAAAAGAACTCTTCCCTTATCATAATGTTCATTTACAAGATGAATTGTGATTCCACTTTTTAATTCTCCGGATTCAATAACTGCTTTATGAACATTCATCCCATACATACCTTTTCCTCCAAACCCGGGCAACAATGCAGGATGAATATTGATAATAGCTTCAGGAAAATCATCGATCAAATACTGAGGAACTTTCAATAGAAAACCCGAAAGTACAATGAGGTTTACCGAAAATTGCTGCAAAACACTACTTATGTTATTAGTTGACATTAACGTTGTTTTATCAAAAATATGAACCGGAACCCCAAGCCTTTTTGCTCTTTCAATAACGCCTGCCTTCGGGTTGTTGGTCAGAACCAAAACAATTTGAACCCGGGATTTTTTTTTAAAATACTGAATAATATTCTCAACATTTGTTCCGCTACCGGAAGCAAACAAAGCAATTTTCTTAACCTGAAACATAAACTAAATAAAGTAAATCTACTAAACTATAAACAGAATGTTAACATCAAAAGTAAGTCTTTTATTGTATTTTAAAAAGAATAAAAACTCTTTATAAATAACCCATAGTTACTGTTCATTTTCAATATTTTAACATCCTATAAACCAACAAAATGAATCTTTTTTTTGGTTTTTATTTTTTTAATGCATTACTTTGCACCCGGTTAAACTTAAAATTTATACTTATGTCAGACATTCGTTCAA
>JAFGXS010000060.1 GCA_016936505.1 Bacteroidales bacterium
CAGGTAAATCTGATTTTTGTTGCAAGAGATATCACCGAACGTCAGGCTGTTTTACGGGAACTGCACGAAAAGGAAGAGTCGATTCGCAATATTGTGGAAACCATTAATGATGTCATCTTTGAAATTGACCTTCAAGGTAACTTGTTGTATTTAAGCCCCTCGGTGGAAAGAGTAACCGATTATAAAGTGAAGGATTTAATTGGAAAGAATTTCCTCGATTTCGTGGATGACAAAGATAAAGAACGAGTTATCAGCACCTTTAGTAGAACAAATGATTTTATCAGAAGCCTTGAATATCGGTTTAAGGTAAGTAAGGATCGGATTATGTGGACTCGTGTTAACTCAAAACTGGTTTTCCGTGATGGTGTTCCGATGGGTAGAGTTGGTGTAGTTTATGATATCTCTGAATACAAAGAAGCCACGGAACAGCTGGCCAAAAGTGAAGAAAAATTCCGCCATCTGGTAGAAAATATTCACGATGTTTTGTACGAGGTTGATGAGACAGGAACTGTTATGTATGTAAGCCCTTCGGTTGAAAATATATTTGGTTATAGCCCGGAAGAACTCATAAGCCTGAATATTGTCGAACTGCTCTTCCCGGAAGACAAAGCTTACATTGCAGAACTGCTGAGCACTTTCGGTACCCGCGAAACCGTATATCCCGAATTTCGGCTGTTTGATAAAAAAGGTGAGGTGAGATGGGTGAGGGCATCGGCAACCCCGATTTTTCAGGACGGGGTTCTATTGGGCGGTACCGGTTCTCTCGTCGATATAACCCAAAGGAAAAAGGCTGAAATTGCTTTACAGGAAAGCGAACGTAATTATAAAGAAGCTCAGGAACTGGCCAAGATGGGGCATTGGGAACTGGACCTCGTGAACAATAAGTTAAAATGGGCCGATGAAACCTACCGGCTGTTTGGTGTTAAACCCGGTCGCTTTGGCGAAAATTATGATGCGTTTCTGGAATTTATTCATCCCGATGACCGGGATATGTTGAACAAAGCATTCCAAAAGTCGCTGGAGCAAAAAACGCTGTATGATTTTGTGCACAGGACTGTCCCTGAAAAAGGCCGGGTAAAATACATCAATGAGCGCTGCCGTATTGAATATGATAAGCGTGGAAAGCCGGTTCGTGCCATTGGAACGGCCATGGATGTAACCGAACGCTATTTGTATGAAGAAAAGCTACGCAAACTTCAACGGGCCGTTGAGCAAAGTCCTGTAAGTATTGTAATGACGGATCTGGATGGAAATATAGAATATGCCAATCCCAAGATGTGTGAGGTTACTGGTTATGACCTTTCTGAATTGGTAGGTCAGAATCCTAGGGTGCTGAAATCGGGAGATACGCCGGAAAGTGAATATGATTATTTATGGAAGAGCATAGTGGGTGGCAATGTCTGGCGGGGTGTTTTTCACAACAAAAGAAAAGATGGTTCACTATACTGGGAATCGGCATTTATAACACCGGTATTAGATGCTCAGGGGAAAGTTATGAGCTATCTGGGAATAAAAGAAGATATTACCGAACAAAAAAGTGTGCAGGAAGCCCTTGCAAAAAGCGAGGACCGTTTTCGTCAGGTGGCGCAACAGAGCCGAACAGTGGTCTGGGAAGTTGATTCCAAGGGTATATATACCTATGTCAATTCTGTTGCTGAGGATGTTTGGGGTTTCCATCAGGATGAAATTCTGGGTAAGTACTATTATGAATTGCATCCCAAAGAAAATCGTCAGGAATTTATTCAATCAACCCAAAAATATTTTAAAAAGAAGATTCCTTTTGAAAACCTGTTAAATCCGGTTGAAACCAAGCAAGGGCATAAGATTTGGGTGATGACCAGCGGAGTTCCTATGGTAGATAGTAACGGAAAATTGTTAGGCTATCAGGGCAGTGATCGGGATGTAACCGAACAGATAGATGCGGAACAAAGGGTGCGCGAAAGCGAAGATGCACTGAACCAGGCTCAGGAAATCGCTAACATGGGAAGTTGGGAGTATGATTTTGCTACGGACCAGGTAGTATGGTCAAAAAACATGTATCGGATGCTGGGCGTAGAACAAGGAGAAATGGAGATAAAAGTAGAAACCATTAATCAGTTTATTCATCCCGATGATTTGCCTGAACATAAAAAAATAGTAGATAGAATTCTTAAAACGGGTGAGGTATTGCACTCTGAGTTTCGATTTTTGTTTAAAGATAAAACGATAAAATGGGTCCACAATGTCATCGCTCCATTTTATGAAAATAAAAAATTAATCAAACTTCGGGGTATTGCTCTTGATATCACAAATAAGAAGCAACAGGAGGAAGAACTGATAGAAAAAAATGTCCGGTTATCCGCCATAATGAATGCCACGCCTGATTTGGTATTTGTTTATGATAAACAAGGCGTATGCAGAGAGTATTACAGCGTGGCAGGAAAGAAAACCGCTTTGTCTGAAGAAAACATCATCGGTTCTAAGCTAACCGATATTTATAATAAAGAAGATGCAGCCTTTCATCTGCAAAAAATAAACCAGGCTATTAAGAAAAAAACCCTGGTTACTTATGAATATCAGATGAATATAAATGGTAAACAAAACTTTTTTGAGGCAAGGGTTAAAGCATTGGATGAAAAACATGTGTTGATATTTTCCACAGATATTACGGAAAGAAAGCAAGCCGAGCAGGAAATTAAAGAACTGAATTCGAGTTTGGAACAAAAAGTTGTTGAGCGAACCCGGCAACTGGAAGACGTAAATCAAATGTTAAAAGCGGAAGTAGAAGAGCGCAAAATGGCCGAAAAGAAAATTGTGGCTCAAAGTGTACGCCTCGGCTATATTATTGAAGGGGCCAGCCTGGGGACCTGGGAATGGAATGTGCAAACGGGCGAAGTGAAATTCAATAAAGAATTGGTTCAGATGTTGGGATACACACTCGACGAATTGTCTCCAGTCACTGTGAATACATGGAATGACAGAATACATCCCGACGATTTAAAAATGAGTAATGAGTTGCTTCAGAAGCATTTCTCCGGACAGATTGATTTCTATGATATTGAATTCAGAATGAAGCAGAAATCGGGACAATGGATTTGGGTGCAGGACCATGGAAAGGTTATTGATTGGACCAGTGATGGTAAACCCATGTGGATGTTTGGCATACTTCAGAATATTACCGAACGCAAACGTTCCGAATTGTTTGAAAAAGAACTGCTTCAATTGTCACCAAAATTAACCGGCGTGGGTTTGAGTGAAGTAGATAATGCGCTGAATTATGCTTTAAACAGAATTAGCTATCTACTCGATTCAGACCGTTCCAGTATTGTTGAATTCGATCCTGAAATTCAATTCATGAGCAATACTTACGAATGGTGTGCTTCTGGTATTGAGAGTGTAATGGATTTGATTCAGCGAATATCTTGTAATGGATATTCTGAATTTATACAGCTGTTATATGATAATGAAAACATTGTTATTCCTTCCGTTTCAGAATTACCCGATAGTTGGTCCGCGGAAAAAAAGATGATGCGGATGCTGAAGATAGAGTCCGTGGCAATTTTTCCATTGCAGTTGGAAGATAAACTGGTAGGTTTTGTTGTGCTGGCTTCTCTTAAAAAGAAAAAAGAATTCAGTGATGCCGAATTGAATAGTTTAAAAATATGGGGCAGCATGGTTTCCAGTTTGATCAGTCACAAACGGGCGGAAATCCAACTCGAACAATCGCGGAAAAATCACAAATTATTGTTCGACACAATGGAAGACCTCCTTTTTGTTTTCAGAGAAGAGGGTACTATTATTCATGTAAATGCAGCCGTGGAAAGACGACTGAATTACAGTATGGAAGAGCTTATCGGGGAGTCGGTTTTAAAAGTGAAGCCCAAAAGCAGGTGGAATGAAATTATGAATATTGTAAATAATTTGCCTCCCGAAGAAACACAGTCCTGCACCATCCCGCTTGTGAAAAAATCAGGTGAGCTTATTCCGGTGGAGACCCGTATCAAAAGGGGAAACTGGGATGGAGAACCCATTATTTTTTGTTTGAGTAAAGACATCTCAATGATAAAACTTTCAGAAGAAAAATTTTCAAAAGCGTTTCATTCCACTTCAACCATGATGGCCATTTGTTCTTTTGAAAATGCAAATTATATTGATGTAAACAGCGCATTTCTTGAAACCTTGGGATATACCAACGATGAGCTCATCGGAAAAACTTCAAAAGACATTAACTTATTCAAAGATGAAAATTTCAGAGATACCATTGTCAGGATGATAGAGAACAAAATGCCGGTGAATAATATAGAAGTTGAATTCAGGGATAAAAACGGAAGCCTGAAATACGGATTGCTGTCTGCCGAATCCATTTACCTTGGGGAGGAAAGGTGTTTGCTGACGGTGACCACTGACATCACCGAGCGTAAAAAAGCCGAGAATGAGATACGTAAAGCACGGCTGGAAGCAGAAGAAGCCAACAAAGCAAAGAGTGATTTTCTTTCCCGTATGAGCCATGAGTTGAGAACACCGATGAATTCCATCCTCGGTTTTGCACAATTACTCGAGATGAGCAAACTGGATGAACGGCAGAAAAAAGGAGTGCACCATATTGCGAAAAGCGGTAAACATTTGCTGGAACTTATTAATGAAGTGTTGGATATCGCAAGAATTGAAGCCGGCCGTATTTCATTATCGCTTGAACCTGTTAGGGTGCGCGAAGCAATTGAAGAAATGCTGGAAGTGGTGAAGCAACAAGCCGAAGAAAAACAAATCAGCATCGAAGTGGTACAGAACACTAATGAAGAACCGGTTTTTATACAAGCCGACAAACAACGCCTGCATCAGGTAATTTTAAATCTGTTGAACAATGCAGTGAAATATAATAAAGAAGGCGGAAATATCAGTATAACAACAATTGTTGAACCATCAGATATTGAAGGGGAAAACAATGTGCGTATTACCATTACCGATACCGGTATCGGAATTTCCAAAAAAGATTTACCGAAGTTGTTTAATCCCTTCGAACGCATCGGGGCAGAAAAAACCAATGTGGAAGGCACCGGGCTGGGCCTTTCAGTGGTGAAAAGACTGATGGAGGCCATGGGTGGAGAATACGGAGCCCAAAGTGTTTTGCACAAAGGAAGTACTTTCTGGGTTGAATTTTCCATGACTAAGGGCCATCATAAGCAGGTAGCACAGCAAACCGCAACGAGCAAAGGAAAGGAAGAACAAGCCATATCGGGGACTCTGTTGTATATCGAAGACAATTTTTCCAATATTGAACTGGTCGATCAGATACTCTCCAGCCAGCGGCCCAACCTGCATCTCGTTACCGATGCCTATGGGAAAAATACCCTGAAACTGGCCCTGGAATATAAGCCCGATATTATTTTACTGGACTTGAATTTGCCTGATGTGTATGGGAAAAATGTACTGGAAATGCTTAAAAAAAATAAAAATACTGAAACAATACCCGTAGTAGTGATTAGTGCCGATGCCTTACCCCAACAAATTGAAGCGCTTATGCAAACTGGTGCAGCCCATTACCTGACAAAACCTTTGGAAGTGGAGTCATTTTTAAATGTGATTGACCATATTCTTAAGCCTAAAAATAGTAGTAGTTTATAGATTTTTTATCACAAATTGAACAATTATGATTGGAGAAATAATAACAGATGCCCGTATCCTCATTGTGGATGATCAAAGAGCAAATATTGAGGTTTTGGAAGGTTTTCTTGAAATGGAAGGTTATGAAAACATAAAAGCAACTACAGATCCTCGTGATGTTATGGGATTGCTCGATAGTTTCAAGCCTGATTTGATTTTGCTGGATCTAGCTATGCCGTATTTGAATGGTTTTGAAGTGTTGGAACAAATCAACTCAACTATTAAAAAGTCTGTTCTGTTGCCTGTTTTGGTTTTAACTGCCGATGTAACAAAAGAAACCAAATTAAAGGCTCTGGCTTCAGGGGCTAATGATTTTGTTACCAAACCATTCGATCTGATTGAAGTAGGTCTGAGAATCAAAAATTTACTATTTGTAAGGTATTTGCAGCAACAGCTTCGGCAACAGAATGTTATTCTTGAAGAAAAGGTAAAAGAAAGGACACTGGATCTAATTCAGCAAAATGAAGAGTTGGTAAAAGCCAAAGAAAAAGCAGAAGCCAGTGATCGTTTAAAAACGGCTTTTATTAATAATATTTCACATGAAATCAGAACCCCTTTAAATGGTATTCTGGGATTTAGCGAATTTCTTATCGATAAGAACCTGCCTGAAAATGAACGTGTGGATTATTTGTCAATAATTGAAACAAGCAGCGAAAGATTAATCAGAACAGTTACCAGTTTTATGGATATCGCTTTGCTAACTTCTGGAAATGTTAAAGTGATAAAAAAATCATTTGTCTTTTGCGATTTGATGGATGAAATAGTGTCAAATTATAAAACCCGTTTTGAGCGCAAGGGAATTATGATGCATCGCATTCTTCTTAAGAAATCAATTCATATTTTTACTGATCGTGGGATGCTTTATAAAATTCTGGATCATTTGTTTGATAATGCTTTGAAATTCACTCCTTCCGGCCATATTGAGTTTGGTTGTGAGTTGAAGAGGGAAGATTGGATAGATTTTTATATTGAGGATACTGGAGTTGGCATTGCAGATGATGTTCAGAAAAATATACTTAAATCCTTTATGCAGGAAGATGATTCAGATACTCGTCTGTATGAAGGAAGCGGTCTGGGACTTTCAATTGTTACAGGTTATGTTGACTTATTGGGAGGAAAGTTGGAATTTAAATCTAAAAAAGGAGAGGGAAGCCGTTTTATTCTCCATATTCCAATTGGAGAGGAAGGCAAGGTTTATGATGATTCTGAATCAGAAAGTGATAAAGTTGAAAGTAAAGAGTCAGTTATTTTGGTCGTTGATGATGATGATTTTAACTATTCATATTTAGAAATTCTATTGACAACGGACTCTGTAAACGTTATCAGGGCGAACAATGGCCTGGAAGCATTAAGTATTTGTAAAGATACCCCTGACATTGATATTATACTTATGGATTTGAAGATGCCGGTGATGGACGGGTTTCAGGCTGCAAAGCTAATTAAGGAAATAAAAAATGATATTCCAATTATTGCAGTGACAGCATATTCAAATAGCGAAGAATCTGAAGAGGCCCGAGAAGCCGGTTGTGATGATTTTATTTCAAAACCTTTGAAAAGGGACTTATTGATTGATAAGCTAAAAAAATACGGAATATCAATTGATAAATGAATCTGATGGGAACCTGTAGTAAAGAGTTTAAATTTTTTATGAAAATCATTTGTCGATTGAGAAATAATGCTATTTTTGCACCCTCTTTAGCCCAGGTGGCGGAACTGGTAGACGCGCATGGTTGAGGGCCATGTTCCTATTTCTGGAGTGCAAGTTCGATTCTTGTCCTGGGCAC
>JAFGXS010000008.1 GCA_016936505.1 Bacteroidales bacterium
ATATTCCGTCCGGGTTATTGAATTTATATTTTTCTGACATAAATGAATGCTTTGAGTGTTGTGTGGCACGTGTGAAAGAAATAGTTTTTAAGCACGCACAACATGCGCGCGTTAGTAATGGTGTTATGCGGCACGCGCAATATGCGCGCGCCAGTATTTTTGAGTTTCATGTGGTTTGCGTGAAAGAAATAGTTTAAAAGCATGCGCAATATGCGCGCACTAGTATGCGCTAATAATTTTACTGTCCAGTCCGTTTCAGATACTCATCAATCAGGTTGCTGATGTCTGTCATTTTGCCCAGGGGAATGGCGTTAAGTTTTCGGGTGAAATCTATTTCCTTTTCGGGTTTTTCCAACAGGCGCAGTGCATGGTCGGCGGGAATGTTGGTGTTTTCTTCGGGTATCCATTCCAGCAAGTCGTTGGACGTGCAGTTTAATATGATGCACAAGCGCTCCATTATGTTTAAGTCGAGGCGGTGTACTTCGTTTTTGCTAATCTTGCTTGCCAGATTGCTGCTGATACCTGCATGGTGCAGGAATCTGTAGGGCTTTTCTATTCCCCGGGCTTTAAAAACCCTGTTAAAATTGTATTGAAGCATCTTTATATTGTTTTTTATGGTTGGGTTCTATCAGTCTTAGAATTGCTAAAAAACTCTCTTTTTATCTTAAACCACTCTCTCAAACCACCTATTTACTCTCTTAAAAAAGATAAATAGTCTCTTTATGGTAGTTTTAACTCTCTGTTTGAGGATTTTTACTCTTAGAATGGTTGTATTTACTCTCTATTGGAAGTAGTTTACTCTTCGGTCAGTGTTTTTTACTCTCCGGTTGATGTTTTTAACTATCTGGTTGAGGATTTTAACTCTCCGGTTAGTGCTTTTTACTCTATGTAGAAAAGAATAACCGGCACGCGCCATATGCGCGCACCGGTTTAATAAGGTAAAAGTTAACTGCGCACGAGCAGTCCCAGGGCTTCGAGCAGCTGAGGCTGATCGTCGAGGGCAATGCGGGCAACATCGTACATGTTGCGCATCCAGTCATCCAAAGTGGCTAATGCTGCATCTTTGCTTTTGGTAGCGTCCTGCGATTCTCCCACTTCACGGAGGTACTCGGCACGGGCGGCTTCTACTTGTTCAATGGCTGCCAGAGTTGCCGTTACTTCTTCAGGAGCAAATTTTAATCCGGCCAATGCCATCATCAGGTCGTTGTTGCCTTCCAGCAAGCGGTAAAAATTCCTTGCCTTTTCCATAAAGCTGACATAGGCTTCGGGCACGCGACCGGTTAAGCCGAGGTTTTTCAGCGTTACTTCGTTGTTGCGAAAGACTACCTTGGCTTTTTTGCGGTGCAGGGCATAGGTGGTTTGAAGGGCTTCATACTTTTGGTCGAACACAGCCCGGGTTTCGCGGGTTTCGTCGTCTTCGGTTTTGTTTTTGTCGAAGGCTGCGCGTGCGGCAGCATACAACTGATTTCCCGTATTCATGGTTTCGGCACTGTAACCGAATTCAGCCATCATGGTGGCAATTTCTGACTGGTTGACCAGGTTTTCCAGGGCTACCCTGGAGTTTTCGAGGATTTGTGCCTCGGTTTTTGACTTAAAGTTTGTCATAATAGTGTGTTTTAATTAATAAAAAAATATAAACGGTCCTGTTATGCAGGTACACGTGCAGAGTTAAAATGCTGCAACCACAGCGTGATCCTTTTTTCCTTCCTGAAAAAGCCTGTATAAGTTTTTGGCTTGGGTTTCTGGTTCTTCGTAAAGAACTGTGTTAAAGATACAAAAGATTTATTTAAATGAAAAAAGAAAAAAGAAAAAAGAAAAAAGGCTTTTGGCTCATACCCATCGATTAGCTATTAACGAATAACGATTCACGGCTGTTAGCTATTGGCATTGGCTATTCACCGCTCACTACTCACGAAAAGCGGCATTGGCTGGTCATAAGTTTTTATTTCAATTCTTTGTAAATTAGCGGGCTCAAAACTAAATCAACATCAAATCTTCTTAACCGAGATGGAAAGATCCGACAAAATGACTCCGGCTAATTATTTCAGGTCAACGAAAATTGTACACATTGCCATTGTGGTGGGGGTGGTATTTTATGCTGCTGTTACCCTAATCATAAACACAGTAGGAATGGGAGCGTTGCTTCCTGAAGCAGGTCCTCTGCTCATGATAGCGTTTCCTGCTATTAGTGTTGTTTGGCTTGCAGGTGGTGTGTTTGTTTTCAGAAAAAAGATGAAAGAAATATTGGTAAAGAAATATCTATCCGACAGGATGAACGACTACCGCGGTGCCCTGGTAATACAATATGCCATTCTTGAAATGCCTGCATTTATAGCTATTGTGGGTTTTCAGCTCACTGATAACAATATTTACCTGGCACCAGCCGCTGTGTTTCTGGCGTTCTTAATTGCTCTTGCCCCAACACGAAAAAAACTCATCAGAGATTTAAAACTCACACGCGAAGAGGCGGCTCAGGTAATGAACCCCGACTCGGAGATTATTTAAATTGCAGTGCCTGGGCTAAACAAATGAGGTCGAAACTATGATTGGTATAACCGATGTGTTCCGAATTCTGAACCGGGTAAATGATGTTTTGATGTTCTATCCGGTTCTGAACCTGGTTTTCGTTGATGTCGGAAGCATACACACGGGCAAAATAATCGGCCAGCGAGCGGGCGGTTTGACCATTTCCGCAGGCGCAGTCCCAGGCTGTTTCGTTGTTTGCTACCTGTTGCGACAGAAACTCAAAGATAGCTTTGGGATAAGTGGGGCGGGCAGACTGGTTGTTTTGCGAATCGAGGTTAAAGGTTTGTACGTTCTTATCGATCGATTATAAAACCTGTGTGGTTAAATTGTTTTTACCGAATCTTTGGGCAGCCAGCCGATGCTTCCGTTGGAGATCTTTATTTTCACCCATCCGTCCACATGATCGAGCAATTGAACTTTGGTTCCATCGTGGATCACAAACAGGTCGACCGAATTGGGCGACGGAGAGCTTTTAGCTGTAACCGACGGGGTGAACACAATGGCTTCTTTCTGGTTTTTGTTGTAATAGGTGCGTTGCGATGCCAGCCCGAAACTGGCAACGGTGATGATGAGGAACAACAGTACCGCAAAGAAAGAAAGCTGCCTGGTTCTTCGGGTATGCGAAAAGAAGAAAAAGCCAATAAAGAGCACCATAACAGCAAAAGAGATCAGGAAAAAGACAGTCCAGGCGTCGGCGGTAAACAGGTTATAGAAATAGTTCCACCAGCGTTTCAGGAAAAAGTGCGGCACCTGGTCTATTTTGTCCACAATCATGCTGTTGGCGATGTTCAGGTTGTACTGAATGTTTTCGTTGTTGGGTTCCAGTTTCTTTGCTTTTTCATAAAAGAGTATGGCTTCGGGCAGGTTCTTCTTCCTGAAATAGGAGTTTCCCAGGTTGTAATAGAGTTTGGGCGATACCCAGCCTTCGCCGATGACGCGGTTGTACAAATCGATGGCTGTATCGTATTTCTGCTGATCGTAAGCACTGTTGGCCTGTGTCATCAACGAATCGGGGTTTGCAGCCCATAGTGATGGTCCCGAAATCAGGATAAAAAACAAAAAGAAATATTTCAGTTGTCGTTTCATGTTTTCTTTTTTATTTGGCTTACTTCAGTGATTTTTCAGCTTGCATAATGGCGCTCATGGCTTCGGAATAAATGTTTTCCATTTTATCCTTGGTATTGCCAGGCGCAAATCGTGCATATTCTATGTTGTTCAGCGTGCTGATGAACCCGTTGATGGTTTCTTCAGCAACGTTTTGTTGTTGTAGTCGTTCGCGAACCGAATCCATGGAAAGGTCGCTCTGTTTGAGGTCGAATTTGTCGGCAATATAACCCCAGAGTGCCAGAGCAATTTCATCGTAGAAAGCTTTGTCGTTTCCAGTTTTCTTTACTTTCTGAGCCTTCATCAGTCGGGTGCGGGCTACTTTCTGCGCTTTTCTGTTTTTCAGAACAGAAACATTGGCTCTGCGGTTTTCAATCCTTTTTCTCAGCATAAAGGCTACAATAAGCAGGAGAAGAGGAATCAGCAGCAGCACGAAAAACAGTACCGAACCAAACAGGTAGGTGTTGGCTTTTACAAAATGATAGGGGCCACTTTCGATGTGCCGGATGTCTTTTCCAAGGAACCTGATATCTTCCTGTGCATTGCCGGTATAAACGGCGGTATTGCCACCCTGTCCTTTTTTTACATGAATGTTGTAGGAAGGCGAAGTAATGGTGTGGTATTTTCCGTCAACCGGGTTAAAGTAGCAGAATGAAACCGGGGGAATGGTAAAGTTGCCCGGATTACGCGGAATGGCCAGGTATTCGAATTTCTTGCTTCCTGATATTCCTATGTCTGTTTTAATGGGGTTCGTAGTTATTTTGGCATCGTAGGTTTCAAAATCAGGCGGGAAGTTTACTTTAGGAGTATCAATCAGTTCAATGTTGCCTCTGCCTGTAATGTTGATGGTGTAGGTAAGCGCATCGTTGGTGGTGAGATCCGGCTTATCTATTCCGGTTTCAAATTTAAAATCGCCAACAGCCCCTGCAAAACAGGCGGGTTTACCGGCTTCGGGCAGTGGTTTCACATCAATATTGATGGCATTGGCTTTTAGAGTTTTGTTTACGTTTTTAACATTCTGATTAAAGAACGGATCGTTAAAGAAGTCGTCAAACGGGTCGCCGCTTCTTTTTTTCTGAACCCTGAGCTGAACCACACATTTTAATGTCATAGGGTCGATGGTCAGTTTTCCGTTTTGTTGCGGAATAAGCGCCATTTTGCGAATGGTGGCTACCACGTACTGATGCCCGTCGATGGTAGTGGTGCTTTGCTGTATGTTTGAATTGTCGCCCAGTAGGTCCTGCGACCAGAAACCTTTAAATGAAGAGATTTTGTCGATCATCAGGTTCGAAACGGGTAAACGTGTGTAAAGCTTGTAGGTGATCACAATCTGCTGCCCGAGATAGGGGTGGGTGTTGTTGACTGTGGCTTTCACAAATACATCTTTGGAACCAATTGTTTGCTGGCTGGCGCTGTTGGTTTCGCTTTCGCCCCCCTGATAGGCATTGCTGCCCGCATTACTGTTTCGTGGAGTTCCTTTAATCACATCAATTTGCAGTTTGTTCGATCTGTACTGCTGACCTTTT
Source organism: Bacteroidales bacterium (assembly GCA_016936505.1). GTDB lineage: Bacteria > Bacteroidota > Bacteroidia > Bacteroidales > F082 > Sulfidibacterium. The sequence continues at coordinate 5,157 of JAFGXS010000008.1, forward strand.
ACGTTAATGGCAGCCGGTTCCACATAAAATGTTCCGGTTTTTTCGGCCATTACAATGTAGGAGAAAGTAACATTGTACGACTGGCTCATTCTTCCGTTCACAAACTGCAGACTGGAACTGGTGGAGGTATTGGGGCCAGATAATACCGTTAGTCCTTTAAAATCGGGAGCTGAAAACCCTTTTCCGTCACCGTTGATTTGAAAAACAATCTGAAACTGCTGTCCTACTGCTACTTCCTCTGGCGCACTTGCAGTGAAGTGAATATCGTTGGCGGCCTGTGCCCATTGCCAGCCAAACAATAAAAGGAATAAGATGTACACTCCGCTCTTTTTCATAGAAGGGCTATATATTTTTTGTTCAAAAATAGAATTTATTTCTCATTACATGAAACACAAGTAGATGTGTTTTACCAGTTAATAACGTCAGGTTTGCCTTTAACAGCCTTTGCTTTTTTCTTTTCCAGTTTCTTCAATGTGCCTTTTTCGCTATTGCGTAAAGCATCAAGCATCCGCTGGGCCTCGGCTTTGGTCATTTGCGGCCGCTGATTTCCGCCCTGCTGATTGTTTTGTTTGTTCTGGTCATTCTTGTTCTGATCATTTTTATTCTGGTTGTTCTTGTTTTGATCTTTGTTTTTATTCTGGTCGTTTTTATTCTGGTTGTTTTTGTTCTGATCTTTCTTGTCGTTTTTCTTATTCTGGTCGTTCTTTTTGTTCTGCTTGTTTTTGTCCTTGTTGTCTTTGTTGTTCTTGTTCTGATCCTTGTTTTTGTTTTTATTTTGCTGGTTTTTTAACATTTTACGGGCATATTCAAGGTTGTACTTGGCATTGTAATCTTTGGGATTAAGTTTAAGAGAATTGATGTAAGCCTGAATACTTTGCTCATATTGTTTTTTTTGCATGAGCGTATTGCCCAGATTATACCACGATTTGGCTTTGAGGTTATTCGACTTTGATTTTTTGGCAAGATGCGCAAAAGCTTTTCCGGCTTCCTCGTAGTTTTTTTCTTTGTACAAGGCGTCGCCAAGGTTAAAAGTGGCCTTTTGAAATGTGGAATCTTTTGCCAGTGCTTTGCGGTACAAAACTTCGGCATCAGAAAATTTTCCTTTGTCAAATTCTTTGTTCCCTTTTCTTACAAGCTTATTTACAGTCTGACCCGCGGCAGGCAAAGCAATCAGCGCGGTAAGCAGGGTAACAGCTCCAAATATTATATTTCTGTGGTTCATTTTCATTTTCCAAAAAAGTCAAATTTGTCGGTCCATTTGGGTTTGCGTTCAACAGTAAGTAATTCCAGAATCAGGAATAAAAGGGCAGCAGCCAGGAAATACTGGAAGCGATGAACATAATCGGTGAATTGTTTTTCATCGAGTTCCTGTTTCTGAATTTTGTTCAGGTTACTCAAAATATCATCCAGACCGACACTGGCGTTGTTGGCACGGGCATAGGCTCCGTTACCTGCCTGTGCAATCTGTTGCAGCATGGTTTCATTCAGCTTGGTAATAACAATCTTTCCGTTTTGATCCTTCAAAAAGTCGGGGTTCTGACTGTCGTTATTCATGGGTATGGGAGCCCCGTCGGGAAGTCCCATTCCGATGGTAAACACGCGGATTCCTTTTTCTGCGGCAGCTTTGGCTGCCCCAATGGCATCACCCATATGGTTCTCACCATCGGTGATCACAATAATGGCTTTGTTGTGCTTGTCGTTATCAAACGATTCGTTAGCCAGATTGATGGCCGATCCGATGGCTGTTCCCTGTGTGGGAACTATTTTGGTATCTACAGCCGACAGAAAGAGCTTGGCTGCGGAATAGTCGGACGTAAGGGGCAGAAGTTTATAGGCCTTCCCTGCAAACACGATCAAGCCTACACGGTCGCCGTTGAGCTTGTCAATAAGGTTGGAGATGGCCATTTTAGCGCGGTCCAAACGGTCGGGTTTAATATCCTGTGCCAGCATAGAATTGGAAACATCCAACGCGATAAAGAGGTCGATTCCTTTGCGTTTTACTTTTTCGAGCCGTGAACCGATTTTAGGATCAATGAGTCCGCCAACCAGGAAAAAGAGAGCGGTCATTAAAAAAAGGAAGCGCAGCCCGGAACGCAGTCCGGATTGATGCATAATCAATCTTGATGTGATGGTTTTGTCGCCGAATCGTTTCCATGCTTTTCTTCTCCAAGCCCGGAAACTCCCGTACAGGATCAGGAAAAGGATCAGCAGCAGGTAAGCCCAAAAAAATTCTTTATGTTCAAACTGGATCATATCTTTTCTTTTATTGAATTATGGGAGTTTACGGAATACAATGTATCGTAGTGTTACTTCCAAAACAAAAAGGATTAACGCAATCAGGGCAAATGGAAAATACAGCTCGTTTTTCTGTTCAAACTTATGCACTGTAATTTTTGATTTTTCCAGTTTGCTGATGTCGGAGAAAACATCCTTTAATTTCTTGTTGTTCTCGGCACGGTAGTATTTTCCTCCTGTTTCTGAGGCAATCTTTTTCAGCAGATCCTGATCAATCTGAACCTTCATTTGCTGCATCTGAATACCGTAAGGGGTTTGAACCGGGTAGGGGGCATAACCTTCGGTTCCGATACCGATAGTGTATACCCTGATGCCGTAAAGTTTGGCCATTTCAGCAGCCGACAACGGGTCGATGGAGCCCATGTTGTTTACCCCGTCGGTAAGCAGGATAATAACCTTAGACTTGGCTTTGGAATTTTGTAATCTGCTTACGGCAGTTGCCAAACCATCGCCAATAGCGGTTCCGTCTTCCACCATGCCGCTTTTCACCTGATCGAGTAGCTGAATTACCATGGCATGATCTGTGGTCATGGGAGCCTGGGTGAATGCTTCCCCGCTAAAAATTACGAGTCCGATTCTGTCGTCGGGATGCTCCAAAATAAATTGTCCGGCAATTTGCTTTGCTGCACCGATACGGTCGGGAGTAAAATCGCGGGCCAGCATACTGCCCGAAACGTCGAGAGCAATCACAATATCAATACCTTCTATGTTTACATTCTTTTTAGACGAAACGCTTTGTGGGCCTGCCAATGCAATAATTAATAACGTTAATGCCAGCAGGCGCAAAACAAACAAACTGTGCCTTAGTGCTGCTTTTGAACTTTTTCCCAGACTTTTGAAAGCCTTTAAACCTGAAAAACGAAGCTCAGGATGACTTTTTCTTTCCCTGAATACGTACCAGATAATAAGCAAGGGGATAAGCAAAAGCAGGTACAGCAACTCGGGACTTCTCCATGTGTCAATTCCAAACATTCTTTAGTCCTCCTTCTTTTTTTCGGGTTCTACTTTATCGTTTTGTTTCATTGGCTGCTGTGTTACGTCTTGCTGCGGAACGATGATTTCCGGCTTGGTTTCGTTAACAAAGTCAACACAATAATTCAGTGCCGTGTCATTTTCAAGTGCAGTGGGCTGAGCTTTTGCAAATTTTACCAGATCGGAAAGTTCCAGTGTTGCTTTAACTTTTTCCATAGCCTGAGCATTTACTTTTTTGCCTTTGAGCTCGTAGAGGATCTCATCAGAAGTCATTTCCCATGCTTCAAACTGATAACGATCGGTAAAGTATTCACGCATAATATCTGTGATACCTGTATAATATTCCTTTATTTTACCCGACTGCCATACCTTGTTCAGGCGGAGTTCTTCCAGCCGTTTAATGGCCTGATCGTAGGGTGGTAATTTGGGTTTGGTTTTTTTTGCAAACAATGGTTTTCCTTTTTTTCTTTTGCTTACATACCAGACAATGGTATAAATTCCCAGTGCAATACCCAGAACGATTAAGATCCAGGGCAGGATTTCGGCAAATGTATAAGGAACCGATTCTGGTGCGTTAATTACTTTAAAAGCTTTGGCTGTATCGACCATCGGTGTAAAAACCTTAAGTTCCATTTCTTGTGACGAAAGAGAATCGACTTGCCCTGTGGTATTGTTTCGCAGATGAAAAACAAAAGAAGGAACAGTAAAGGCCCCCGAGTCAAATGAGGTAATAACGAGCTTTCTTTGATAGCTGTCTTGGTCATTTTTAATGATGGAATCAGTTTTTTCGGCCCTGATCAATTCAATATGAGGGGCAAGGGTGTCGCTAAGAACAGGCCAGTATACCTGGTATCCTTTGGGAACACTTACTTTAATATTAAGTCCGATCTGGTCTCCGATCATAATGGCATTGGTGTCCAGCGTGGCTGTGACTTTGGGAACCTGCTGGGCATAAAGTCCAGTTCCTGCCAACAACAGAATAATGCTCAAAAGAGCCGGAAAATATTTCTTTTTGATCATGTTCATATTTGTATTAACTGCGTGCCTCTCTTTTTTTGAAAAGATTAATCAGCGGTTTCACGTAGTCTTCGCCTGTTTTTACTTTCACCACGTCGACCCCGAGTTTGTTGAACAGCGTATCCAGCTCACGGCTTTTGTTCAGAGCCCATTCGTTATAGCGTTTTCTAACGCTGCTGCTGCCGGTGTTTACCCAGGTTTGTTCTCCGGTTTCTGCGTCGGTCATGTACACAAGTCCCAGATCAGGCAGTTCCATTTCTCTTTGATCCGTTATTCTGATGGCAATCAGATCGTGCTTGTGTTTGGCAATTTGGACAGCTTTTTCCATGTTTTCGTCCATGAAATCAGAAATCACAAAAGCGGTTGCCTTTTTTTTGATGACATTGGTCAGATACCTTAAAGCCTCAGAAACATTGGTTCCCGTATTTTCAGATTTAAAGTCCACAAGTTCTCTGATGATCCTTAGAATATGACTGCTTCCTTTTTTTGGCGGAATGAATTTTTCAATTTTATCAGAAAAGAAGATCACACCCACTTTATCGTTGTTTTGGATGGCTGAGAAGGAAAGAACGGCAGAAATCTCAGTAATAACCTCCTGTTTCAACTGCATATGGGTTCCAAAATTATTAGAACCGGAAACATCAATCAGTAGCATCACTGTTAATTCGCGTTCCTCTTCAAAGACCTTAATAAAGGGATGGTTGAACCGGGCCGTAACATTCCAATCGATGTTACGGACGTCGTCTCCAAACTGATATTCGCGTACCTCGCTGAAAGCCATTCCCCGGCCTTTGAAAACACTGTGGTATTCGCCGGAAAAAATCTGTTGCGATATTCCACGTGTTTTAATCTCAATTTTTCTGACTTTTTTGAATAATTCCTGCGCTTCCATTTTTAATTTTTAAGTTTCGACTTCTGGTCCCGGTTTCAAAACCCCTTAAGGCACTTCAACAGAGTTCAGAATTTCGTTAATGATGTCTTCGCTGGTGATGTTTTCTGCTTCAGCTTCGTAGGTTAACCCAATGCGATGACGCATTACATCGTGAGCAACAGCACGAACATCTTCAGGAATCACATATCCTCTTCCTTTAATAAAGGCAAGTGCTTTTGAGGCCAGAGCAAGGTTAATGCTGGCACGTGGTGAAGCACCGTAGGAAATAAGGCCTGCATATTGTTTTAGGTCAAAATTTTCCGGATATCTTGATGCAAAAACAATGTCGGTAATATAGTTTTCAATTTTTTCATCCAGATAAATCTGACGAACAAGATCGCGTGCTTTTATTACATCATCAGGCTTTAAAACTGTTTTTACTTTATTTGATTCGGAGGTGATGTTTTGACGAAGAATTTGTTTTTCTTCTTCCTTCTTAGGGTAGTTGATCACTACTTTTAACATAAAACGGTCCACCTGAGCTTCAGGCAAAGGATAGGTTCCTTCCTGTTCGATGGGGTTTTGTGTAGCCATAACCAGAAAAGGTTCGTCAAGCTTAAAGGTTTCTTCACCAATAGTAACCTGACGTTCCTGCATTGCCTCCAGTAAAGCACTTTGAACTTTAGCAGGAGAACGGTTGATTTCGTCAGCCAAAATAAAATTGGCGAAAATGGGCCCTTTTCTGATCTGGAATTCTTCTTTCTTGATGCTGTAGATCATTGTCCCCAGCAAGTCGGCAGGCAAAAGGTCGGGAGTAAACTGAATACGACTGAATTTGGCATCAATAATTTTTGACAAGGTATTAATGGCCAGTGTTTTTGCCAGTCCGGGTACTCCTTCAAGTAAGATATGGCCATTGGCCAGTAAGCCGATGAGCAATCGTTCAGTCATATGTTGTTGCCCAACAATTACTTTATTCATCTCCATTTTAATCAGGTCGATGAATTGTCTCTCATTCTGAATCTTTTCGTTGAGTTCGCGAATATCGGTTTCTACCATTTTTAATGTAATTTTAAATTGAAAAGCAAATATAATGCCTTGATTTATTATGTGTTGTTAATGTATGTTAAAGACATTTAGAAATTATTAAAGAAAGAAAAACCTTCTAAAAAGCAATTGTTTAGGATTAGAATAATCCATAAAAATGGATTTTTAATTTTTTTGAAATAATGGTGTAAGATGGACGAAATAAAACTTTCTATCTTTGGACATGATTTTTTCAGAAGAAACAGCAATAAAGGTAGCTTTATACCTGTTGCAAGTAAAAGCAATTAAGTTAAGACCTGATGATCCGTTTACCTGGGCGTCAGGATTACGATCGCCTATTTACTGTGATAACAGGATTTCATTATCCTATCCAACCGTTCGCAGTTACATCAGGACGAAACTCTCAGAAGCCGCTCAGCAGTTTTTTGCTGGGGCTGAAGTAGTGGTGGGCGTGGCAACTGCAGGTATTCCGCAGGGTGCGTTGGTAGCTGAAGAACTGGGGCTTCCGTTTGCTTATGTGCGATCCGGGAAAAAGGATCACGGAATGACGAACCAGATAGAGGGGCATATAGAAAAGGGCCAAAAAGCGCTTGTTGTAGAAGATCTGGTTTCTACCGGAAAGAGTAGTTTGCTGGCAGTTGATGCTTTGCTAGATGCAGGGGTTGAAGTATTAGGAATGGTTTCGGTGTTTACTTACGGACTTGAAGTGGCGCGAAAAAATTTTGAAAGTTCTGCCTGTAGTTTGGTTTCGCTTTCAGATTATGATCACCTGATTGAAGCAGCTGTTCAGCAGGAGTATGTATCACAGGAGGCACTAAATTCGTTGAAACAGTGGAGAAAAGACCCAAAGGCCTGGAGCGATCAGAAAAATTAATCACTAATATAAAATCAAAATATGAATATCGAAGGAAAAAAAGTAAGCATTCATGCTACTCAGGCAAAACTGTTTGAGTTTTTAACCGACTTTGGCAATTATCAGCAACTCATGCCCGATCAGATTGTCAATTGGGTTTCGGAAAAGGATTTCTGTTCTTTTACCATTAAAGGAATGGCTGATTTGAGCCTTGAATTTGGAAAAAAAGAAGCTGATGCAGTTATTGAACTTGTTCCCAAAGGAAAATCACCGGTTCAGTTTACTTTAACTGTAAAGCTTGCGCCTGATCATTCAAACTCAGAAAATTCTTTTGTCCAGGCTAATGTCGATGCTGATTTGAACCCGATGCTGGCGATGTTTGCAAAAAAACCGTTAGAAAACCTGGCCAATACGATTACCGACCAGCTGAATAAGGTATTTCCTTAACTTACATAAACTGTTTTCAGATGAATTATGCCCTGGGCATCGTTGTTTTTTTTGTTATTGCTGCCATAGCTTCAATGACAGGAATTGGAGGCGGAACATTGTTTGTTCCGGTTCTGCTGTTGGCAAAATATTCATTTCATGAAGCCACATCAATCAGTTTGTTCTTGATTGCCGTTACCGGTTTGTCGGCCGTGCTTCGTTACAGAAAAGAAAATCTTATTGACTGGAAACTTGCCCTGGTTATGGAATTGTTTACCGATATGGGTTCTTTTACAGGTGGTTTTACATCCGTTAGTTTTAATCCTGTTGTTTTGAAGATTTTATTTTCAGTTATTTTAATTATTGTGGCTGTATTCACCATGAAAGTTAAACTGGAAGCTAAAAGAGGAAAGGAACCCAAAAAGGGATTTGGTTATTGGCAAAGGAGTTTTAATAATATTCGGTACAGTGTTCCTGTATTGTATATGATCCCACTTGTTTTTGTTGCCGGATACCTGTCGGGTTTGCTCGGTATAGGAGGTGGTGCCATAAAAATTCCGTTGATGATTCTTTGGTTCAACATACCTGCAAAAATTGCCGTGGCTACCTCTTCGTTTATGGTAAGTATAACAGCACTTGTGGGCCTTGGCGGACATCTTGTTCATGAAACCATGGACTGGAAACTGGCGCTGATCTTGTCAGGAGCTGCATTTCTGGGAGGTCAGGTTGGGGCACGTTTTTCCATTAAGATGCCTGAAAATAAAGTGAAAAAAGCCATAGGTTATGTGTTTATTCTTGTTGCTGTAATTATGACGACACAAACTCTCATTACGGGAACCTAATCTGTTAAAAAGCTAATTTCCTTAAAATTATAAATCCTGTTTTTTCCTGTCAGATCCTCAATGATGAGTTGACCGTATGAATTCACTTCTTTGATCCTTCCTGTAAAAATACCCTGTTCATCCTGATATGTTGAAGTAATCTGATAGCGGTACAAGTGATTCATGTACAGGGTTAAAACATTTGTCCTGCCTTTTTCATTTTTAATTTCTTCGTAATAGTAATTGACAGCATTGAGCAGATCGGTTTGAATTATTTCTAAATCAAATTCATTGGTTGTAATATCAGCCATTGAAACCGGGTTGGGAGCATCGGATAAAAATTTCGTCTGATTTACGTTTAACCCTATTCCTATAACAGAAAATTCAATAGAATTACCTTTCAGGAAATTCTGAATCAGAACACCAGCCATTTTTTTATCGCCACAATATAAATCATTCGGCCATTTAATCCGGATCGGACTTTTGGGGAGGTATTTTTTGACCGTATCAACTAAAGCCAACGAAATAAATTGAGTAAGAAAAAATTGTCGTGAAGGTTCTAAAAAAGCGGGTTCTAAAATCAGGCTTAAGGTCAGGTTCTTTCCTTTCTCGCTTTCCCAACTATTGTTACTCTGCCCTTTTCCCTGTGTTTGTTTGGTTGTGGAAATTATGGTTCCTTCAACAGCAGTGCCCTCAGTTATTAATTTAACGGCAACTTCGTTGGTTGATTTTAGCGAATCAAAATGATGAATTGAAAACTCCACAGCAAAACTTTTTTGTAAAATTAATAAAACTGCTGCGACCTTGTTTTCATAATGTTTCTTAAAAAGAGCGACTTAGAAGCCTGACTGAAAGTACGCCAAAATGACAGGAGTGTTTCGTTTTCAATTTCTTCACAAAAAGGATATAATAAAACGCTTATGTTTTACAGCAATTTTCATTGATTGATAGTGATTTGCAATGTGAAAAATCGCTAATTTTGCGTTTTCAAAAATGTTTATGGCTAAGAAAAAGACAAATAACGATTCAAAAAGCATAAAGAGCCAGGTTGTGGCTGCTATGCAGGAAAAGAAAGGAAAAGATATCATCAGTCTGGATTTTGGAAAAATACCGGATGCAGTGACAAAATATTTTGTGATCTGTCATGTTTCATCAAGAACACAAGCCAGGGCTATTTTCGACTATGTAGTTGAAAAAGTAAAGCTTAACAGCGAAATTTCACCATATCACCGTGAAGGGTATGAAAATTCGGAATGGCTTTTGATAGATTACGTTGATGTTGTTGCCCACGTGTTTATTGAGGAGACGCGTCACTTTTACAATTTGGAAGGATTGTGGGCAGACACTAAAAAAGAAAGTTACGAAAGTGAAGCGTGAGTTATAAATAATTACAATTAAAGAATGGCTTCAGAAAACGAAAAAAATACACCCAAGAAAAATCCATTAGGAAATCTGACAGGGGGTAAGGGGAAAAAACCCAGGTTTAATTTTTACTGGATTTATGGTTTACTTGCTCTTGTGTTTCTTGGAATCAACTTTATGAACTTTGGAGAACAGTCGAAAAAAGTTGAATGGACCCAACTGGAAAAAATGCTGAAAGATCAGGATGTAAAAAAGATTATTCTGGTCAATAAAGATGTTGCGGAAATTTATTTGAAAGCAGATAAGCTCAAAGAAGATAAATACAAGGACCTGCCTAAATCAACCAGTTCATTTGGTCAGGAGAACGCTCAATACTACTATAACGTAGCTTCACCTGACTATTTTATGAACCAGGTTCAGGCAGCTCAAAAAGGATCAGACAATCCGGTAACAGTTCAAAGTGAAACCAGACACAACTGGGGTGCTGAGGTTTTAGGCTGGATTCTTCCGATTATTTTACTTATCGGTGTCTGGTATTTCATTATGCGAATGATGAGTCGTGGCGGCGGCGGTGCTGGTGGGCAAATTTTTAACATTGGTAAGTCAACTGCACAGGTTTATGATAAAGATACCAGCATTCATATTACTTTTAAGGATGTTGCTGGATTAGAAGAAGCAAAAACTGAGGTAGTTGAAATTGTTGATTTCCTTAAAAGTCCTGAAAAATATACCCGTTTGGGAGGTAAAATTCCGAAAGGTATTTTGCTTGTAGGCCCTCCGGGAACCGGAAAAACATTGTTGGCTAAATCAGTTGCCGGTGAAGCCGGAGTTCCGTTTTTCTCTCTTTCGGGATCCGATTTTGTAGAAATGTTTGTTGGTGTTGGTGCTTCACGTGTTCGCGACCTGTTTAAAAAAGCTAAGGAGAAAGCTCCGTCTATCATTTTTATAGATGAAATTGATGCAATTGGTCGTGCCCGTGGTAAGAACCCGATGACAGGTTCGAACGATGAACGTGAAAATACTTTGAACCAGTTGCTCACAGAAATGGATGGTTTTGTTCCCAACTCAGGAGTTATTGTAATTGCTGCTACCAACCGTGCAGATATTCTCGATAAAGCATTGCTACGTGCCGGTCGTTTTGATCGTCAAATTTTTGTGGAGTTGCCTGATCTTGAGGAAAGAAAAGAGATTTTTAAAGTACATATGCGTCCGTTGAAGTTGAGTAAGGCTGTTGATCTTGAATTTTTAGCCAAGCAGACTCCCGGATTCTCGGGTGCTGATATTGCCAATGTATGTAATGAAGCCGCGCTGGTAGCAGCACGTAAGGCGCACAAGAGTATCAATCGTCAGGATTTTATGGATTCAATTGACAGGATCATTGGCGGGCTTGAGAAAAAAAATAAGATTATTTCACCTCGCGAAAAAGAAGTGGTAGCTCATCATGAAGCCGGCCATGCTACGGTTAGCTGGTTGCTGGAATATGCTCATCCATTGGTGAAGGTTACGATTGTACCACGTGGTAAATCATTAGGAGCAGCCTGGTATTTACCTGAGGAACGTCAGATTACAACTTATAACCAAATGTTTGATGAAATGTGTGCTGCATTGGGCGGACGTGCAGCTGAGGAAGTTATTTTCGGTGAAGTTTCTACAGGAGCGCTTAATGATCTTGAAAAAGTAACCAAACAGGCTTATGCAATGGTAGCCTATTACGGTTTGAGTGAAAAGGTAGGCAACCTGAGTTATTATGATTCAACCGGCCAACAGGAATATTCATTTGGTAAACCGTTTAGTGAAAAAACAAATGAAATAATTGACCAGGAAATCAGCACAATTGTTGAGAAAGCATACGAAAAAACCAAGCAGATTCTTAGAGAGAATCGCGATGGTTTGGTAGCTTTGGCTAAGAAATTGCTTGAAAAAGAAGTGATTTTTAATGATGATCTGGTTGAGATTTTTGGTCCCCGTAAATGGGGCGATCCGTTAAGTGTTAAACAACATCTGGATGAAGGTAAGAAGCACAAAAAATTATCGCCCGAACAGGAAATTACCGAATTAGATGGTTTAGTTGAAACAGACGATTTTGAAAATGATCTTTCTGATGATGTTTCCGATCCTGATGATCATTCAGAATTAATAAAGGAATAAATCTTCCTTCAGTATGAAAGAGACCACAACAAAAGAAAAAATCCTTAAGAGTGTCAGAGATGCGCTTATTAGCAAAAAGGATAATCCGTTTCAGGATGTGAATTTTTCTCAACCCGTTTTGAATAATCTGAAAGACGACAAGGAGATAGAATTTGCCCGGAAACTGATTGAAATGGGTGGTTCTTTCATTTACTGTGAGAACGAACATGAACTGATTGAGAATTTATCCAAACTTTCTGTTGAAAAAGACTGGGGATCTTATTTTGTTCAGGATGATCAGTTAAAAATATTGTTTCAATCCGGAGGTCTGGTTTATGATGATAATGAAGATCATTTCAGTGAGATGAATGTTGGTGTGACCCGTTGTGAGTTTCTTGTTGCCCGTTTCGGAAGTGTAATGGTTTCTTCTGCTTTGGGTTCGGGAAGAAGGATGTTTGTCTTTCCTGAGGTTCATGTTGTAGTGGCTTATGCTTCTCAGGTTGTGAAGGAGCTTAAAGATGCTTTAATAGGGATGAGAAAGAAATATCCTGATGCATTGCCATCACAAATGACATTTGTAACAGGTCCAAGCCGTACTGCCGATATTGAAAAAACACTCGTTATGGGTGCGCATGGTCCCCGGGAGTTATATGTTTTTCTGGTTGATGACCAGGAGTAAACGTCGGGTTTAGGTTCATTAATCTTATTTTCTGGCCCGTATTTTAAATATTGATTAAATTTGCCTCCACTTAACAAAGTAGTATATTGAATAATTTTCTTATCAGAACATTCACCGGAGTAGTTTTTGCACTGCTTGTTTTGGGCTCAATAGTGATTTCACCCTGGGCTTTTTTTGTTTTGATGGGCATATTTTCCCTGATAGGGTTACATGAATTTTATCCGATTTTTACCAAGGGTCAGAAAGGAACATTGCTTTATTATGTTTTGGGAGCGTTAACTTATGTTGTGGTAGCCTTTTCTTTGGTTTCCTACATTGATTTTTCAAATGTACTGCTTATAGTTTTGGGCTTTTTTTTGGTTATGGCTGCTGAGCTTTTCCGAACCGGAGAACATTCGTGGAAAAGGATAGGTGCTGTAATAGTAGGAATAGTTTATGTGTCAATTCCTTTTGGCATGATGAACTCTTTTTTCTTTTTGAAAAGTGCTGATATAGCTATCCCATGGGTCTTACTGGCATTGTTTATTTTGGTTTGGGTTAATGATGTCTTTGCTTATCTTGCAGGATCAACATTTGGTAAGCATAAATTATTTGAAGAGATTTCTCCAAAAAAAACCTGGGAAGGAACTTTATCGGGTATTGTTTTTACATTGCTTTTTTCCTGGCTGTTTAGTATGCTTTCCGATAATCTGAATTTATTGGAGTGGCTTGGGTTTGGATTGATTGTTTCTGTTACAGCAATTATCGGAGACCTAATTGAGTCGATGCTCAAACGAAATGCCAGTGTAAAAGATTCCGGAACCTTGCTTCCGGGCCATGGTGGTGTGCTCGATCGTTTTGATGCGATTATCTTTGCAACGCCATTTGTTTTTTATTATCTATTTTTGCTTTAATGAAATTACATAAAGAAGGTCACAGGATTATTGCCCAGTCGTTTTTTATCAATATTTTATTTGCGGCGACACTATATTTTTTGCCTTTTCACAGCGATTTTAAGGTTTTAGGATATTTATTTTTCTTAGGAGTATTTTTGTGGAGCGTTTATTTTTTCAGATATCCTGAGCGAATTGTAAACAAGGGCGATCATGTGCTGGCAGCTGCAGATGGTGTTGTTGTGGCAATTGAAGAGGTTTTTGAACCTGAATATTTTAAAGAAAAGAGATTGCAACTTTCCGTTTTTATGTCTGCTTTTGATGTGCATGTTAACTGGTATCCTTTTGACGGTGAAGTAAAGTATACAAAGTATCATGAAGGTGAATATTTATTAGCGCGTCATCCTAAATCTTCAGTAAAGAACGAGCGTAGTTCGATTGTGCTTGAGAAAGAACCCGGAAAAGATGTTCTCATCCGTCAGGTTGCAGGAATCATGGCCCGAAGAATTGTATATTATTCCAAGCCTGGCGATCAGGTTAAGCAGGGTGATGAAATCGGTATGATCCGCTTTGGATCGAGGGTGGATTTTTATTTACCTCTGAATGTTATTCCCCAGGTTTCCATCGGACAAAAAGTAAGAGCTCAAAGGACTGTCTTGGCTCGTTTCGCTCAATAGTCTATAAAATTTCTTTTAATTCGATAAGGTTTGATATTTTGTAAGTGCAGCCGTTAAGAAGATATTCTGCTTCCGGATCAAACAATACCTGATCTATTCCAACGTTTCTTGCTCCAAGAATATCTACTTCATAATCATCACCAATCATCAGGCTCTCCTCGGCTTTAGCTCGCGATTGTTGCAAAGCATAACTAAAAATATCGGGATGAGGTTTCTTAACTCCCGCTTCTTCTGAAGTGATCATGTTTTTGAAAAAATGCTCAATTTTAGATGTGCTGATTTTTATCTTCTGAACCTCAAGAAATCCATTTGTAATGATGTGTAAATGATAATTTGGTTTAAGATACTCAAGAATCTCAATGGCGTTCGGATAAAGATTAACGATTCTGGGACTGATGAATAAATAATCCTGACCAACATTTTTTGAAAGCTCTTCGTCATATGTCCCGTATTCACGAAAAGTGTCGAAAAATCTTTTCCAGATCAGAATTTCTTTTTCAATTTTCCCTTCGCGATACAAATCCCACAAACGATTGTTGTGTTTTGAGAACTTCATGTGAAATTCTTCAGGTGACTGAATACCGATATCATTGAGTTTATACTTAAAAAAGAGATCGTGAAATGCTTCTTTTGCACTCTTCTCAAAATCCCATAAGGTTCTGTCCAGATCAAAAAACAGATGTTTGTACTTTTTTGCCATAATAAATTATAGTAGTTGCAAAATTACTTTTTGCATTGATGAAAACAGAATATCTTCTTTTGAAGATTATTTGTGTACGTTCATTACCTTGTATACGTGAGTTTTATTGTTATTGGTTAATCTTACAAAGTACAACCCGTTCTGATTGTCAGGAATGGTAATATTAACCCCAATATTTGAGAACTCTGGTGTAAAAATATTAATCTTTTGCCCCAGCATATTGTACACTTCTATCTTTACTTCAGATTCATTGTAGGTGCCAAGTAATATATTAAGCTTTCCGTCAGTAGCAGGATTGGGATATAAAGTAGGTTTCACAGAGATGTATGCACTCTCAGTTTTGGTTTGTTGGTCATTCTCTCCGGTTACTGTCAGGCTTACTGAGTAAGTTCCAGATTGATCATAAGTTACTAATGGAGGGTCTTTTTCGTTTGAGCTAGAGGGGTTTCCTCCTTCAAATACCCAATGGTAAGAAGTTATTGGTCCGGTTGAAAGGTTGATGAATTGAACAGTTCCTCCGATAGGGACGGTTTGTATGTTTGATGAAAAATAAGCTGATATGGCCTGGCTATTAGGGTCGTAACCCGCTAACTGGTTGGCTCCGGTTCCAAGCCGATCTAACCAATATTTTAACTGTCTGGTTGAATCGGTTCCGTTTTGATCCCACGACTTGCTAAACCGGCCATAATAATCCGGGGCTGTAAGTGCATTACAGGCCGCATCACCGCCAGTCAGAGTTCCTATAATTTGTCCCTGGCTGTTGAAAAGTGGTGCGCCGGATGATCCTGGTTCAGTAACTCCATGCCCATTTGTGGTTTGTGCCCAGTGAACCTGCCAGAACAATCCATTATTATTGACGGTGCTTGTTGCGTAATTAACAGGAACAAGAGCTGTGGTATAAGTAGAAATCATTTTAATATCTCCTTCAGGATGGTGTATGGTTACACCGCTGGAGCTTCCTGTTCCGGTTGCATTCCATCCATTATAAAAGGGGTTGTATGAGTAGGGTACATCATTATTCAATTTGAGTAATTTAAAGTCTGATCCCAGGGAGGTGCTGTTTACTGCTGATGCAAGTAATGTAGCTCCCGACATGGTTTGTGAAGACGGTTCAGTGGCAGGGCGGCTGCAATTGGGTGATTCGAAATTAAAGTAAAACAGCCATTGTGCGTAGTCTGAAGAGGAGGCATCAGAACCGCAGTGGTTGGCAGTTAAAAAGTATGGAGATCCATCATTTTTTGTATCGTTGATTAATGATCCGGTACACCAGTAGAGATAACTTCCGGCTTTAAGTAAAATACGCGCTACTCCCCGTTTCTGATTTTGATAGTTATTTCCTTCAGAGCAATTGACAGGAACCTCGCAACTTCCAGCATCGCCAAAACCGGCAGTTGATTTTAGGTTTGAACCAAAAATATTTCCAACATGAACAAGATTGAAAGGCAGTGTATTGTATTTGGTTCTGCTGTCAAGCTCAATGCTGATTTCTGAGCTTTGAATGAGGCCGGTAGCAAAATATTTTCCGTTATTATTATTTGTAAACGCACCGAGAATTGAGCTTTTGTCAGCATTATAAATGAATAATCTGTCACCGGGATTTAAATGGAAATCTTCAAAATACAGGTTCAATGCCTGAGCATTTGGAACACTAAGAGCAAGTTGCCATACATATATACCATTATCAGCTTTTTGCCAGATTCCCTGGTTCAAAATAGAATCATTTACAGTTAAAGTATATCCAGCAGTACGAGGTATCGGCTCACCTGTATTTTTTACTTGAATTTTTGGTAAAATTTTTGGTATCTCGAGTTGTACAGCATGGGGCGGCATGATTTTTTTATCATGCGAACTCAAAGGACTTCCGCTAACACTTATTTGAGCCATAACGGCGGAAGCAAATACAATAAATACAAAGGAGAGTATGATTCTTTTCACGTAAAACTTTATTTCAATGATCTTTATTTTTCTTTTGTGTTTTCAAAGGTAAACGATTGTTGTAAGAATATCTTATGATAAAAATGAATTTTAAGAAACTTTATTAACATGAAACAGAAAATCAAACATTACGGGAGTATTCTTTGTGTACTATTGATTATTTTTGCGTAAAAATATTGTTATGATTGTAGTTACAGGTTCTGCAGGGTTTATTGCAAGTGTTGTTGCCAAGCGGCTTAATGAAGCAGGAAGATCGGATTTGGTTTTGGTTGATGATTTTAACCGACCTGACAAAGAGAAAAACTTTAGTAGCATCCAGTATAAGTTTCTGGTTCAAAGAGACCGGTTTTTTTCGTGGTTTGACGAGCACGCTGATGAAATTACTTTCGTTATCCATTTGGGAGCACGTACTGATACTACAGAATTTGATGTGAATATTTTCAATGAATTAAACCTGGGATATACTCAGGAAATATGGAACCTTTGCAGCTACTATCAAATCCCTTTGGTTTATGCTTCATCTGCTGCTACCTATGGTGATGGTGAGTTGGGATATGATGACAATCATGATATTATTGAGAAATTGCAACCGCTAAATCCTTACGGTCATTCAAAAAATGATTTTGATATCTGGGCATTAAAACAGTCGAAAGTGCCACCGTTTTGGGCAGGTTTGAAGTTTTTTAATGTTTATGGCCCAAATGAATACCATAAAGGCAGAATGGCTTCTGTTATTTTGCATGCGTTCAGACAAATACAGGAAAACGGAAAAGTGCGTTTGTTCCGGTCTCACCGCCCAGACTATAGAGATGGGGAGCAACTGAGAGACTTTGTTTATGTGAAGGATGTTGCTGAAGTTATTTTGTTTTTGATGGAGCAATCAGCACCTTCAGGATTGTACAATCTGGGAACCGGTAAAGCCAGAACTTTTTTGGATTTGACAAGAGCTACTTTTTCTGCTTTGGATATAGAACCCGTTATTGAGTTTATAGATACTCCGGCAGATATCAGAGATAAGTATCAGTATTTTACTGAAGCCAATATGAATAAACTGATAGAAGTAGGTTATCAGCGTTCATTCACGAGCCTTGAAGATGGTGTTCAGAATTATGTAAGGGAATATTTAGTGAAAGAGAGTTATTACTAAGGATATCAGTGTTTGGTATCTTCCAGAATTACTTTAATTTCTTCAAGCATATTCTTTACACGTTTCATAGTATTGATTGCCTCAAGTTTCTTTAACGATGTTTTGTCGTAGTTCTTTTTGAAATAATCTTTTGCCCCCTGAATAGTTAATCCCTTTTCTTTTATCAGGTAATAAACAATTTCAAAGTGTTTCATGTCTTCGCGGGTGAACATTCTGGTTCCTTTGGCGGTCTTACGTGGAGTTATGAAATCAAATTCGCTTTCCCAATAACGAATAAGGGATGGATTAACATCAAATTTTTTTGCTACTTCACCTATCCTGAAATATAGTTTTTCTCTCATTGCAAAATCTTTAGTCCATCGACTGTGTTGGGATTTTAGATACCTCTAACATCTTGGAATATTCGTCCGGTGTCAGATCGTTGAAGAAAAAGTAAATGGGGTCAACAGGCAGATTATTTTTTCTTACCTCGTAATGTAAATGGGGTGCAGTAGACTTTCCTGTATTTCCAACCAGTCCGATTATCTGTCCGCGTTTAACTTTTTGTCCTTTTTTTACTTTAAATGCACTAAGATGGGCATAAAGTGTTCTGTAGCCATAACCATGGTCCACAACAATTTCATTACCATAACCTCTGCTGGAGCGGTTTACCTGGATCACAGTTCCATCACCTGTTACATGGACCGGAGTTCCTCTTGGTGCGGAAAAATCAAGTCCGTCATGCATTTTTCTGACCTTATAAAATGGGTCCATACGATAACCAAAATAAGAAGATATTCTTTTCATCTGAATATTTCTTACGGGTTGAATAGCAGGAATACTGGCCAGCATCTTTTCCTTATTTTTCGCCAACGTAAAAAGCTGATCAAATGATTTGGACTGAACATAAATCTCACTTGTCAGTTTGTCAATTTTTTTAGCCGTTTCAACGAGCAGTTGAGAATTGTTATATCCTTCAAGATTTGCGTATCGATCAACTCCACCTATACCGGCCTGACGCACAGATTTGGGAACCGGATCAGCTTCGAATATCACACGATAGATATTGTCATCACGGTTGGCTAGTTCGTTCATTACCTTTTGCATCTTATCCAACCGGTCGTTCATTATTTTAATCTGGAGCTGATATTCAGTTATTTCTCTTTTTTGCATCATTTCTTTTGGTGAGTCAAAAAAGGTGTACATAAGAAAGATAAAAACAACAGTTGATGCAAGAGTTGTGATTAAAAAGAGAAAAACACGGAAAAGTTTTTGTCCTGTAGTACGTTTCAGCTCTTCGTAGGAAAGAGAATGCTCGTTGAAATAGTATTTGGTTTTAGCCATTTTCAGCATAAATTTCTTCGGCAAAACTAATAAATTGGCGTAAATTTGCAAGATTATTTAGTAAAAATTTAATCAACACAAAGTTGTTAACATTCTGACAATGAAATCATCAGATATAAGGAAACATTTTTTGGATTACTTTGAGTCCAAAGGTCATCAGATTGTGCCGGGCGCTCCGATTGTGGTTAAAGACGATCCAACCCTGTTGTTTATTAATGCAGGAATGAACCAGTTTAAAGATGTTTTTCTGGGAAACAGTCCGGTTCAGTATGCCAGAATCGCCGATACACAAAAATGTTTGCGTGTTTCGGGTAAGCACAACGACCTGGAAGAAGTAGGACACGATACGTACCATCATACTCTTTTTGAGATGCTTGGAAATTGGTCGTTTGGCGATTACTTTAAAAAAGAAGCTATATCCTGGGCGTGGGAACTGCTGACAGATGTGTATAATATTGATAAAAACAATTTATATGTAACAGTTTTTGGTGGTGATGAATCTGAGGGGTTGAATCCTGATGAGGAAGCCAAAGATTTCTGGAAACAGCATATTGATGAAAGCAGGATTCTTTACGGCTCTAAAAAAGATAACTTCTGGGAAATGGGAGAAACCGGACCGTGTGGCCCTTGTTCGGAAATTCACGTTGACCTGCGTTCGGATGAGGAAAAGAAATTGATTCCCGGTAAAGAACTTGTAAATAAAGATCATCCTCAGGTGATTGAGATATGGAACCTTGTGTTTATTCAGTTCAACAGAATGGCCAACAAACAATTGGTTTCGCTGCCGCACAAACATATTGATACAGGTATGGGGTTTGAGCGCCTGACCATGGTGTTGCAAGGTGTAAGATCTAATTACGATACTGATATTTTTACTCCGTTAATTGCAAAACTGGAAAACCTTTCTGGAAAGAAATACGGATCGGATGAAAAACAGAGTATTGCCATGCGTGTGATTTCTGATCATATTCGTGCAGTAGCTTTTACTATTGCAGATGGTCAGCTTCCGTCAAATACAGGTGCCGGTTATGTGATCCGAAGGATTTTGCGCAGAGCCGTCAGATACGGCTTTACATTTCTTGGATTTGAAGAAGCTTTCATGTATCATTTGGTTGCTGTTTTGGTTGCTCAGATGAAAGACGTTTTTCCGGAAATTGAAAAGCAACAGCAACTGGTTGAAATGGTAATTAAAGAAGAAGAACAGGCATTTCTGCGTACACTTTCACAAGGTGTTAAGAGGTTTGAACAATATCTTGAATCAAATAGTAACACCTCAGTCATTGATGGTGAATTTGCTTTTGAACTTTTCGATACGTTTGGCTTTCCAATAGATTTAACCCAACTTATGGCACGAGAAAAGGGCCTTACTGTTGATATGGATGGTTTTCAGCGAGGACTAGCGGCCCAAAAAGAACGTTCGAGAAAAGCAGCTGAGCAAGTTACCGACGACTGGGTTGAGGTAAATGCACAGGAAGGAGTTACACGGTTTTTAGGATATAATTCTCTGCAATGCGAGGCTCAGATTGTAAAGTTTCGTAAAGTAGAGCAAAAGAAAAAGATTTTTTACGAAATAGTGCTGGATCAGACACCATTTTATGCCGAATCAGGCGGTCAGGTTGGTGATATCGGTGTTCTTGTTGCAGGAAGTCAGACCCTGAAAGTATTGAGTACAAAAAAAGAGAATAATTTGTGGGTTCATGTAGTTGATCAGGCTCCCAAAGAAATTGATGCGGTTTATATTGCAAAAGTAGATGAGTACAAACGCCGGTTAACTGCAAACAATCATAGTGCTACACATTTAATGCATGCGGCTTTACGTCAGGTTTTGGGAACGCATGTGGAACAAAAGGGATCTTTGGTTGATGCAGACAGGTTGCGTTTTGATTTTGCCCATTTTGCTAAAATGTCGGTTGAAGAAATTAAAGAGGTTGAAAAAATTGTAAATCTGAAAATACGTGAAAACATCTCCGGAAATATTCAACTTGATGTTCCAATCGATAAAGCAAAAGAAATGGGAGCCATGGCTCTTTTCGGTGAGAAATACGGCGATAAAGTTAGGGTTGTAACTTTTGATCCTGAATACTCTGTAGAGCTTTGTGGTGGAACACACGTTGATGCCACAGGTCAGATAGGTTGTTTTAAAATCCTGTCGGAGGGGGCTATTGCTGCCGGTGTAAGAAGAATTGAAGCTGTTACAGCAGACAGGGCTGAAGAGTACATAAATAATCAGATGGACACACTTTCTGAAATTAAAGAATTGTTCAAGGGTGCCGCTCATCCGGTTCAGTCCGTTAAGAATCTAATTCAGGAGCATGCCGAGTTTCAAAAGCAATTGGAGCAGTTGCAAAAGGAAAAGGCACTGCAAAATGCCCGCGAATTGTTAAAAGATTCAGTTAAAATTGGTAATGTTTCATTCCTTGCTAAAAAGTCGGCTGTTGATCCGGGTCAGGTTAAAAATCTGATTCATCAATTGAGATCGATTGAAAATAACTGGGTGGTAGTTTTGGCTATGGAACAGGGTGAAAAAGTGAACCTTGCTGTTGGTATTTCTGACGATCTTGTTCAAAACAACAAATTTCATGCTGGAAACATGATTCGTGAAATTACGGTTCATATTAAAGGTGGTGGAGGTGGTCAGTCTAACTTTGCTATGGCAGGTGGTAAGGATAGTTCAGGTATTTTAAAAGCGCTGGAAGCGGCGCAGGATATGGTTAAAAGCTGGGTTTAGAACCTGTTTTCAAATAAAGATTGTTAACGATTTTTGATTTAAAACACTGTTTTTTAATTAAATATATTTGATTTCCAGTGTTGATAAAATCTGTATATATTTGAAATGCGTAGTTTTATGTAAAAACAAATATCAGTATATTTACCAAACTGCGCGTAGTATAGATGTATTAGAGTGTTTTGACCCATGCAAATAAAAAATAGTTTTCAATATTTAGTTCTTACAATTTTGGTTTTGGTTTCGGGTATTACTTTTGCACAGGATAAAAAGGAATCCAGAAGAAAAGCCAATTCTAAAAAAGTAAATGAGCAGGAGTTGATACGTTATTCATCCATGAGTGGCGTAGAATCCAGTATTGATAAAGCCAGAGGATGGGCAGTGCAAAATAATGGTGCCTGGTATTCGATGGAAGATGAGATTCCTTTTCCTGATCAAAAATCAAACTTAGACGATTACGGTGCCCGTGCCTTGGGGCAGGACAATTTTACAAGAATTGAGTTGCGAAAACTCATGATAGGCAACAAGCAGTATAGTGTTTTGATTAAAATGTACCGCGATGGTGAATATGAATTTCCTGTTTTGAAAGAGGGTTGGCAAAGCTATGGTTCACTTGATTATTATGTTTTTGATAGCAAGAAGCTTTTCGAAATCTTGCCTCAGGATATTGAGTTCAATAAAAGTTATGCAGTAAATTTAAATGTTTTTGCCAGGGGAACCATTAAGGATTATAAGCATAAGAACTGGAAAAGTATGTTGGTGGGTAACGTTCAGCAAATTCATCTTGGCGAAAAGGTGAACGGTTGGGATCTGATTTTTGCTGTTTATCCGATCAAGAATAATAACCAAGAAGTTTGCAGGTTCAGACTAATTAAGTCTTTTGATAATGCCTATCTTAACTCAATGTATACTGCTCCGAATAATTCAGATAAATTATTCAGCCGTTCTTTTTATGAGGTTCCTTACTATACTTTCAAGAATTTTATAAGTGCAGCTCAGAATGCTTTTATACCTGTACAGGCCAGTACAGGAAGTGTTTCTGATCCGTATCAGAATAACTTTAACTGGGGAATTTTGAAGTATCAGATTGGTGATTATATTTCGGCAGTAAATTATTTCCAGAAGGCTCTGGATATACGTCCTGATACAAAAGATTTTATGTTGTTCTCCTATTTGGGTAACGCCCAAAGCAAACTGCACCGGTATAATGATGCCATTGCATCTTACGACAGAGCACTTCAGCTGAAACCTGATGATGTTCTGGATTATTCTAACTGGGTAAGAAACTATTTCAACAGGGGAGTTACCAAGTATTATATGAATGACTTGAACGGAGCCTGCACAGATTGGCGTAAAGCGCTGGAAATGGGCTTTGGAACGGCACAGGATTACATTCATGAATATTGCAAGGACAGTAAAAAAGAGATAGATGATAACTAAATATGCATAAAACCACCTTAAAATACCCGATTTTTCTGTTTGTTATTTTTTGCTCCTTACTTTGGGAAAATCCTGTTTTGGGGCAAAATCTGAGCCAGACAAAGCCCGGTTTTTTTAACAGCAACTGGAATATCGGTCTCAATGTGGGTATCAATCAGTTTTATGGGGATGTAAATAATCATACTTTTCTTCAGAAAATTTCCAAAGAAAGCCCGTTGGGAGCTCAGTTATATCTGACCAAAATGATTCATTCTTCCTGGGGTCTGGGAATCAATCTCAATTATGCAGGCATTAAAAGTATAAAAGATCAGTTGCCCGACGGAACCCAGGTTAGCTTTTCCTTGTCTGGAATGTATTACAGTGCAAATTCGTATTTATATCTCAATTTTAACGATCTGATTTTTGGTTATCAGGCCGATCGGTTCTGGGCTTTATATGTCAAAGCAGGTGTTGGCTATGCACTTTGGAATACCACATTAACCAATGACATTACCGGAACAGCGATAAAAAGTGGAGAAACAGTTGGTGATCATACTTATGCAAAACAAGCGTTGGAGGTACCGCTGACTGCCGGACTGAGATTTAGGCTTTCAGCCAGAATGAGTCTTGATCTGGGGGTTGAGTTTAATACAATTCTGAATGATGATGTGGATTTGTGGAATGAGGGATATAAATATGATCGTTTTACTTATGTTTATGGAGGTTTGTCCTATTCATTCGGTAATACGCACAGAAGCAAGCGTTCCGATACAGATCAACAACCTTCTTATGTTCCTAAAGGTAATATCCCTCTGGTTGATTATACTTTTTTTAGTTCTCCGGATAAAAGTTTGAATAAAAATACCGGGACTCCACCGGCAGATGTGTTGCAGATAGATCAGCCTGTTGCTCCGCCTTCTCAAACAAAAAATGTTGCAGTGCAGGTGGTTCAAACTAAAAAACCACAGGTTAATAATAATCCTGGGGGACTGGAGTTTCGGGTTCAGATTATGGCCGCTGACAAAAAGGTTGGAATTGGTGTTGTTCAGGCAAAATTTAATCTTACTGTCCCTGTTGAAGAAGTGTACCAGAACGGCTATTACCGTTATACAGTAGGACATTTTAGTAATTATCAGTCAGCTCTTTCAGAAAGCAGAAAAATGCGCGCACAGAGAGTTTATGATGCATTTGTTACTGCATACAAGGATGGTTTAAGAATTCCTTTGACCAGCACAATGATGAAATAGCCTATTTCCGAACGTTTTCCAATAATGTTTTTAAAATAAATTCAGCAGCTTTTCCGTCTCCGAATAGCGGAAAAAAATCCAATTTTTTGTTTGAAGCGAAGTGATCAAATGCATCCAGTATTTTGTCCTTATTGGCATCGGCAACCAATCCGCAACCTTCTTCTAAAATTTCCTTCCATTCGGTTTCTGAGCGCAAAATAATTGCCGGTTTGTTAAAGAAATAGGCTTCTTTTTGTACACCGCCGGAATCGGTAAATACCATATCGCAATTTTTTTCCAACAGGATCATATCCAGAAAAGTAGCCGGGGGAATCAGTTTAATATATGGGCTTGCTGATACTTTTTGATAAAGTTCTTCTTTAAGATTTTTCTTCAATAATTTGGAAGTTCGGGGGTGAAGAGGTAGTATCAATTTCTTTTCTGTTCTGGATGTAATTTCTACAAAAGCTTCAAACAAAGCATTTAATCGTTCAGGCTGATCGGTATTGTTATCCCTGTGAACCGTTGCCAGAAAATAGTTTCCTTCAATTAAATTATATTCATTCAGAATATTGCTCTTTTTACGGGCAATCTGTTCAAAGTAAAGGCTGTTGTCATACATTATATCACCGCAATGAAATATTCCCGGATGATCTGCTGAAAAAGGTGGCAGATTCTCTTTATTGAATCCTTCGTTGATTAAATTCTTCAACCCGGTTTTGGTAGGCGTAAACAGCAGATTGGATGCATGATCTGCCATAATGCGATTGATTTCTTCGGGCATGCTTTTGTTGAAGGAACGTAAACCAGCTTCAATGTGTGCAATAGGAACATGAATTTTGGAAGCTGCTATGGCCCCCGCCAGAGTGGAATTGGTGTCGCCGTAAATTACAAGATAATCGGGTTTTTCTTTCAAAAGTATTTCCTCAATTCCAGTTATCATTCCTGCGGTTTGAACACCATGACTTCCACTGCCGATATTCAAATTGTAATCAGGTTCCGGAATGCCGAGCTCATCAAAAAAAACCTGCGACATATTAGCATCATAATGCTGTCCGGTGTGAACAATTATTTCCTTGACTAAATCAGTAAAATGATTTCTTATTGCCCGGCTAACTGCAGCGGCTTTAATGATTTGAGGTCTGGCCCCGATAATGGTTACAATCTTCATGAAATTTGTCCTTCATCTGCAAAGCTATAATAATTATCGTTGCCCACAATCAGGTGATCAAGCACCTGAATTTCCAAAACTTTTCCGGCTTCAACCAGCTTTTTGGTGAGCCGGATATCGTTGTCGCTGGGTTTTAAATTATTGGAAGGATGATTATGTGCCAAAATGATGGAGGATGAATTGTGTTCGAGGGCAAATCGGAAAATCTTTTTCGGATCGGCTACTGTTCCGGCTACGCCACCCTGACTGATGTTCATTTTGCGAATTACTTTGTGAGCCCTGTCCAGTAAAAGAATAAAGAATTGTTCGTAGTACAAGTCAGATAAATCAGGAAATAAAAGCTCAAAGGCATCCTGACTACTGGTAATCTTGCTTTGTTGAATTACTTTTTCAGAAAGTCTGCGTTTACCCAGTTCCAATGCTGCCACTACACTCACCGCTTTAGCAGGTCCCATTCCTTTAAATCTGGAAAGGTCTTCAATAGTAAGCTTGGAAAGTTCGATGAGGTTATTTTGGGCGGCATCCAGCATCCGCTGAGCCAGCTGAACAGCGGTTTCTTCTTTGTTTCCTGAATTTATTAATATGGCAATCAGTTCGGCATTGCTTAAGGCGTTTTTACCTTTTAATATCATTTTTTCGCGCGGACGATCATCTTCGGCCCACTGGCGAATGGGTGTATTCTTTGTTGGCATAATGCCAAAGGTAATGAAAATTGAAGAAAGTCTGAAGTTGGGTGGCTGTGAAGAAAAAATAGTGACTAAATATTTTGTTGCCTGAACCATTCGTACAAACTTACTCCCAATGCATGACTAACATTGAGTGATGAAATAGGGCCGGGAACAGGGATGAATGCATGTTTAGTTGCCAGTTTTAAAATCGGTTCGGAAATGCCTAGGCGTTCGTTACCGACAATTAGCACTAGCTTTTCGGGTAAATGAACAGTATAAATGTTTTCGGCATTGTCGGTGGTTTCAATGGCTATTACTTTGTAATCGGCAGGCAGGGCTTCAGGGAGTTTTTCATGGGTGATATAACCCCAGTCAGTTTTTTCACTGGCACCTGAGGAGGTGCTTTTGATTTTATAGGAACGAAATCCAGGCTCTTCATCATAAACAAACCATGTTTTTTCGACGTTCAGGTTAGCAGCCAGCCTCAAAATGGCTCCCACATTCATGGGTGAAGAAAGATTATCAGCCACAATGATCAACGGAAACTTTTCCCGGTTCTCATCGGAAATCCCCTTGTCTTTGAACAGTGAAAATGAATTATTCCATGCCATTGGTATAAAATTTTCCTTGCCAGGTATTGCGTTTTTCCATTTCCTTTTCAATAGCTATGTTAATCTGATCGTTGCGAATGAGTCCCCAGCCCGGTCCTGCCAGATAACGCGGCGGAACTTCTCCGGCAAAACGTTCGATGATAAACTCAGGGTTCAGCTGTTCCGTGTACCGGATAATGAAATCTACATAATCTTCAAAAGAAAACAGATCGTAATCTTCCGGATGCTTTTGGTAGTCTTTAGCCATGTGGGTTCCGGTAACAATCTGTAGTTGGTGGAATTTGATACTGTGCAATGGTAGTTGTGATACTTCTTTCACAGAACTCATCATCATTTCCCGGCTTTCACCCGGCAGACCAAAAATAAAATGCCCACCGGTGATGATGCCCCTTTTGGCAGTTTTTTCAATAGCTTCTCTGGATTGAGCAAAGCTGTGTTTCCGGTTGATGCGATCCAGTGTAATGTCATAAATACTTTCCACTCCATATTCCACCACAATATGATATTCATTCGATAACTCTTTCAGATAGTCTAGCTTTTCATCATCCACACAATCGGGGCGTGTCCCAATCACCAGTCCGATAACTCCTTCCTGTGCAAGGGCCTCCTCATACAATTTCTTTAGCTTATCCAATGAAGCATAAGTATTGGAATAAGGCTGAAAATAGACCAGGTACTGACCGGCTCTTCGATAGCGGACTTTGTGGAATTCAATCCCTTCACTTACCTGTTGTGTTACAGTTTTTTCAGGGTTGCAGTACGACGGATTAAACGCATCATTGTTACAATAGGTGCAGCCGCCCCGTGCCAGTGTGCCATCTCGGTTAGGGCAGGTGAAACCGGCATCAATGGTAATTTTCTGAACCCGTTGTCCGAATGTCCGTTTAAAATAATCGGAGTAGGAATTAAAACGTTTGGTCCCAAATGGTGAATTCATGGCGCAAAAGTAGATAAAAAAAGCAGGACAAATTTGCCCTGCTTTTCTGATAGAATAATATTGTTTATGCTACTTTTTCCAGTTTCTTCATAATAGAAAACATGAAGGCTGCTGCAATCAGAGTTAGTACAATGAATACGAGCCAAACCTGCCAGATGGCAATTCTTTCGTACAGGTAACTTCCAATCCAAAGCATCTGGTTACCTAAAGCGGTAGCACCCAGCCATCCGCCCTGCATGAGTCCCTGATATTTTGGTGGAGAAACCTTCGATACAAATGAAATACCCATCGGACTCAGGAACAATTCGGCAATAGTCATGGTGAAATAGGTCCCAATTAACCAACCCACATCTACTCTGGGTGATGCTTCTGTAAGTTCTTTGAAAGGTGTCAGGTGAAGTGATCCGATCAGCATAATGGTAAAGGCAATGGCAGTGATAATCATACCATAACCAATTTTTCGGGGTGCCGATGGCTCTTTCTTTCTTTTGTTAAGCCATGCAAAGAAACCAAGAATAATGGGGGTAAGAATAACTATAAATGCCGGGTTAAAGGGCTGGAACAGTTCTGGTGAGAACGGGTTTACTTGGTTAAAGGTTCCATGCAAATAATAAGCCGCAACAATACCGGCAGCCAGAACAAGCGCTCCAATCACACGGGTTTGTGGTTTGGCAGTGCGGCTGAACAGAGTCATCAGGCCGTAAAAACCTATAACAATAGCAGTAAGCGACCAAACATTAAACAACAGATACGAATTGGCGTTCACAGATTGAACCGTATAATCTCTGGCAAACAAACTTAGTGTAAGGCCATTTTGATGAAACGACATCCAGAAGAAAATAACTACACCAAAAACCAGGAATAAGGCGGTCATACGTTGTTTGGTTTCAGCTATTGACATTTTAGGAACTTTTTCTTCACCGGCTTCATTTGCTTTCTTTACATCCGGAAGCATACGTTTAAAAAACAGGTAAACAACGAATGAAACAATCATTGTCATGGCAGCTACGCCAAAAGCATAGTTAAAACCTGTGCTGTAAGCCGATAAATACTGATCGGCAAAGGCATGTAAATCGTTAACATGGCTACCGGTAACTTTATCGGCTAAATGCTGAATACTGGCTGCTTCGTCCGTAGTAAGAATTCCTTCTTTCAATTTATGGATTAACGAAGGCAACAGGTCGTTTCTTTCGTAACCCTGCTTTTTGATGAACCAGCCGATAATGCCGGAAGCAGCATATGGGGCATAAAGAGCACCAATATTGATACCCATATAAAACACATTGAAAGCGGAATCTCTCAGATGAGAATACTTCTTGTTGTCGTATAATTGACCGACAACAGCTTGTAAGTTCCCTTTAAAAAGTCCGTTACCGAAAGCAATAACAAACAGGGCAACCAATGTGAAAACCAGTCCGAAACCTGGAATGGCCATTAAGAGGTAACCTGCAAGCATAGTAATTAGCCCGATAAAAATAACGCCTTTATAATTTTGTGTTCTGTCAGCTATAATTCCGCCAACCAAAGCAAGTCCGTAAATTAAACCATAAAAAACACTGTAAATAATACCGGCATCAGAGCCTGATAATCCGTATTTTGCAGTAAGATAGTATACCAGGATGCCCATCATGGTATAAAACCCGAATCGCTCGCCCATATTGGCAAAAAATGCCACATATAATCCTTTGGGGTGTCCTTTAAACATAAGCTTGTAATTTTGTAAAT
>JAFGXS010000061.1 GCA_016936505.1 Bacteroidales bacterium
GTACCTAATGTTTCGGTTGACTCAGTTGTTTTTGGATTTGATTCAATCAATTTAAATGTTTTGCTTGTTGAACGCAATATTTCATATGGAGGGATCAACTATCATGATTGGAAATTTCCTGGAGACCTCATTCGGAAAGACGAGGATCTGGATACGGCTTCCAAAAGGATATTAAAGGATCTTACCGGTCTTGACGATATTTATATGAAACAACTGAAAGCTTTTGGGGCTTTAGACAGATTGACCAAAAGACCTCAAGATATGGCTTGGTTGGTGTCCATTGATCATCCTGAAGACAGGGTTATAACTATTCCTTATTATGCTTTGATTAACCTGGAAAAGAATGGCAAAAAGCCGGGTGTGCTGAATGAAAATGCCAAATGGTTTCCTGTTGATGAAGCTACAAAGCTTCCCTTGGCTTTTGATCACCTTGAAATTTTAGAATTCGCACTTGAGACTTTGCGTAATGAAGTACGAACTAAACCTTTGGCATTTGAGTTATTGCCTCAGAAATTCTCACTTAGTCAATTACAGAAGATATATGAAGTAATTTTCCAGATGTCGTTGGATAAAAGGAATTTCAGAAAAAAAATATCCAATCTCAGTTATATTGTTTCTTTAAATGAAAAAGAAGATGATGTCTCACATCGGCCTGCAAAATTGTACATGTTCAGCAGGGATGTGTATCAAAAACTGAAATCACAAAATTTTGACTTTACGATATAAAACTCTACTCTCTTTTAAGTGGCTCTGAGCATCAACTCATTTATTAAGAATGATCACCTAATATTTTATAATGTGGGTTAAAAAAACTTTTACATTTGCTGCTTAAACCTATTAAATCAATAACTAAACACATGAAAAATTTTTGGATTCCGGCAGTTTTGATGCTATTTTTCTTCAGTTCTTGTTCCAGTCAGGGAAGCAAGTTAAAAGGTACATGGAAAGTAAGTAATGTTGAAACTCATTTCGAAGTACAAAATCTGCCTCCAAATGTTATTCAGCATGTGAAAGATGAGCAAAAGAAAATCAGTTTCAGAATTGTTAGTGACAGTGTGATGGTTTTGATGCTGGATAATAATACGCATGAAGCCATCTGGAAAATGGACCCCAAAACTCATGTGATTAAATATTATTTTTCAAATCAGAAAGATTTGATCAATACCCTGGGCACATTTAAAGGAAATGAAATTATTTCTGAATCAAATACCCCGCTAGGAAAGATAACTGTTGTCTTTGAAAAACAATAGTTGGAAAACCCAGGCTAAAGGTTATTAAGCAAAGCTTTTATTTCGGACAATTCTGTATCAAAACTATAGGAAGGAGCAGTTAATCCTGCTTTATCATACCAATAGTCAGAATCCCATTTGTCTCCCAGTTTGCGAAAAAGGCATGCTTGTATCCAAGCGGCTTCCGGCGAGTCAAAATGTTTCAAAAAAACAAGTGCTTCTTCAAAATTTTCTTCTTCAATCAGCTCAATCACTTCTATGAGTTCATCTTTGCTCATTTGTTTCAGTAATGTTATGCTGGTGAAGTTATAAAAAAACCGTTAATGTGATGACATTAAAAGTTCAATTATTGAACCAGTAAATTACATCCGCGTACATCGCTGTTGTCAAAACGACCTAAAACTTCAAAGATATTGGAGGAGTGAATTCTGCCCAGATCCTGAGTTGCAATGAATGAGCAGGAGTATAAATTGGCGAGATCAATGACATTAATACCTCCGGTTTGTCCCTGAAAAACATAACTTAAAGGATCGTTTACATCACGGATTAATATTTTCATCCAGGGAGGCGTGTCAAATCCTTCATTTCCCTTTGAATAAGCCTGTGACAGAAGCTCCGTCATGCCGTATTCTGAATAAATTTCCTTAACGCCAAAGGCTTTCTTTAATTGATTGTGCAATTCTTCCCGAACCATTTCTTTTCGATTACCTTTCATTCCACCGGTTTCCATAATCATTAAATCGGGGAAATCTATAGGGAATTGTTCTGCTAAATCTAACAAAGCGTAGGTAACACCGAGCAACAAAACTTTTTTCCCACTGTTTTTGAGCGAATTTAATACCAGCGAAAGTTCCTGATAGTTGTGCAAGTAAAAACCGCTTGAGGGATGGCCTGTAGTTTTGATTAGTTCCTCTGCCATATAAACAAGAGAAGATCCTTCCCGTTCAAGATACGACGGAAGTAAAGCAAGTAAGACAAAATCTTTAGGAGAACCCCAGAAATATTCAAACCCGTTCATCAGGCTTTCTTTGTATATAATTGCCTCTTTGACATTATGCTTACTGGTACTCATTCCGGTTGTACCGCTACTGGTAAAAATAATTTCGGGTTTGAAGTCTCCTGTCTGGACTGAATGGGATTTGAAAAACTCAATAGGTAAAAAAGGGATTTTTTTCAGGTCATCCACTTTTCTGGGATTAATTCCTAAGGCATCTGTAAAGTTTCGATAAACGGAATTATTAAAATATTGGAACCGAAAGATGTCCAGTGCTAATTTTAAAAATTGTTCATCGTCTTTTACATTAAAAATGAATTCTGTGTTGAACATCTGACCTAAGATATGTGAAGATGCAAAAATACGTTATCCATATAAGTCAGATATGTTCTGATAGAAAAAATCATTGTGCTCTTTGCTAACTATTTATAATGAAATAAATATGAGAAAAAAGTTTTGCATATTGGCAAGCGTTTATTAATTTTGCGGCCTCATTTCTCGGGGTGTAGCGCAGCCCGGTTAGCGCGCGTCGTTCGGGACGACGAGGCCGGAGGTTCGA
>JAFGXS010000062.1 GCA_016936505.1 Bacteroidales bacterium
CCCGGGTGGCGGAATAGGTAGACGCGCTGGATTCAAAATCCAGTTCTGGCAACGGAGTGCGGGTTCGATTCCCGCCTCGGGTACTTTGAAATTAAAATTACCGCTGTAATTCAATAAGTTGCAGCGGTTTTTTATTTTAAACATACATTTTTACATACAGAAATTACTATTTAATAGCTCTCTTTTTCTCTTCTGATTTACTCCTTCATTTTTCCAATCTTTGAAACTCTTCCTTTTTTTATATCATTGATAATAAGCATTTTCAAAAAGATAAACAAAGACTTAAATGTTGTGCCGCTTACCTTCAACATTGTGAAGTATTTGAAAAACCGTACCTCGATTATATTCATTCGGATCGGCTAAATTAATTTCTATTGTTTCTCCTATCTTTAGTGTGACTGGTTGTTGAAAATACTCCAGTAATCCTAGACCAGAGATATAATTAATATTTAGATTCCAATTAAACATATCTCGGACAAAACAATCAATAACTTACAATATGTATTGGCAAGTTAAACAGAACAGCGGGTTAACATTAGTTAATATTAACTTTTAGTGAACCAACGTCACCTGATTGCATTTCAATATTTATGATATAAATACCTGGAACTAAGCCCTTGATGTTGAATTGGTCAAAAAGAACCCAGGAGCTTTCATTTTGCAAACACTTCCCGGAAATATCATAAAGTTGATATCTGAAAGGCGACTCACATGCAATTCTAACTGTATTATTCAATTTACTTTGCACTATTTGAAAACTATTTTCCTTATTAGTAATAATTGACGAAGGTATATCAACCAAATTAACAGTTTCAATTATTCCAATATAGTCTCCTGAACTATCAAAATAATGAAGCTTTATAATTGCGTTATTATTTAATATTTCAAGAGAAAGGATATGATTTTTCAAACCATTATAAAAATCCGTTGGATTTCCGGGTTTCTCTGTGCCAATAATTATATGATTATAAATTATCGGACCTACTTTTTCATTAACATCCAAATAACTACTGCCTCCTTGAGTAATATAGGTAACCCCATTTAAAAATCCACGCTCGTAAGCATGCAGATGGCCACTAAAAACAGCACTAACCTTATATTTGGCTGCAAGCGGTGGAAGGTTGGTTTTTACTATATCATTTTCTGCAATTTGCCATCTTTCATAATATGGAGCACAATGGATAAAAATAAACCTGAATCTTGCATTTTTAACTTCCTCTGAATTAAGCACTGTTTCCAGCCATTCATTTGGCAAAACTTCTGATTCCATTCTGTTCCAATCAATACTTATAAAAGCTACATTACTATACATCATAAGATAGCTTCCATCAAAACTATTTTTATCTGAATTTACTTCGTTCGGAAAATCATGAAATTGTCTTATTAAATTACCACCTCCCAGGTTGTTATCTGCATCATGGTTTCCCATGGTTGAAAAAAAAGGAATTTTAGTACCTATTCTTTCGCAAACATGAGGGATGAAAACACTTAATAAATCTGAATAGTTATTCCCGTGATTTGAAATATCGCCAGTGTTAAAAGCAAAATCTACTTTCAACTCATTTACCATAAAATCTGCCATAGACATCCATGGACTAGCATAATGACTATCTCCCCAAATACCGACCGTAAATGAAGATGTATCATTGGCTGGAGCTGTTTTGAATGATTGTAATTCAGAATTTTCTCCTTCCACAATCGCTTCATAATTATACAAAGTCGAAGATTCAAGTCCTGATAATACAGTTTTGTGTATGTATGTTCCTTCATTGGTGGTTGTTATTACAGAAGACTTGGAATTTATAAGTTCGTTTGATTTTCCAAAATTAATTCGTCCGGCATCGGCAACTTCCGACTCCCACATAATTGTAATTCCAGAAGATGTAACATTCTGAAGATATGGCCCGGTTAAGAAAGCACTTTCATCAACGTCAGATTGGTCAATTAAACCCTGTTCTGTTACCTCATATTGGGATAAAGGGTAGTTATAAAAAGCAAGGCGTGCAATATCAATGGTATTATCTTCGCTGTTGTTATCGCCGAAGAAAATTATTTTATCCTGCAGACCGAATCTACCGTCAATCTCCTGAAAATTACCTGTTTTAATTTGAACACCATCCAAATAAACTGAAAATTCTTTTCCGTTGTCTACTACAACCACAAGTCTGTACCATCTGCCAGGCTTTACAGCAATATCAGAATATCCTACAGCAGCAACTCCAATTTTTTGATCAGAATTTCGAATAAAAAATTCTGCATCGGTAATATTGCTGGGATCAGTTTGGAAAAATGAATACCACAAACCAGTATTGTTAATCCGAAAATCAAATAATATGGAATATTTATTTATGCATTTTTGTCCTTCGGAAACAGGCAAACCATGTTCAAAGATATAATAACTCCCGGCACCTATTCTTATAGCTTTATCATCAAGCATTGGTCCTTCTATACTATTTTGAATTCCATAAAGTATTAATTCATTACCCTTATTATCGTTTGTAAGATTTTCTGGATTATCAAATAGCCATTCGGCATATGCTACCGATTGTGCTGATACATATGATTGTTTTAAAACTACAAACAGAACAACCGAACAAAATAAATGGGTGATTTTCATATTAAATTTCAATAGTGTGATACCAATTTTAATTCTTGTTGGTAAAGATGTTTTGTGTAAATTTTAAAACACAAAGTATTCATGAATCTTGTATCCTAAATTGTGGAGAGTCCCTTTTTAAAATATCTATTTCTGTATACAAAAAATCCCAATAATGTAATGACTGAGAATAATATGCCAAACGAATAGGAGATTTCTTTTGAGAAAGAAAATCCTTCCGGCGCTAATAAAAGGTAAGTTGTTGTGACTGCAGTCATAAATACAGCTGGAATAAGCGTGATCCAGTAAAATTTCCTTTCACGAACGAGATAAACAGTAATTGTCCAGAGAACGATCATCGCTAAGGTTTGATTCGACCATGCAAAATATCGCCAAATGATACTAAAATCAATTTGGGTAAGAAAAAATCCAATTGCAAAAAGAGGAATGCTCACAAATAACCGGTTTTTGATTGGCCCCTGTTTATAATTCAGAAAGTCGGCAACTATTAACCTAGCACTTCTGAAGGCTGTATCGCCAGACGTAATCGGTGCAGCAACAACGCCAAGAAGTGCAAGAATACCCCCAAATTTACCTAATAGCGAATTTGAAATTTCGTTCACGATGAATGCCGCATTTCCACTGTTTTCTGTCATTATATCATTCAATTCGCGGATTCCTCCGAAAAAGCTCATGCTAATTGCGGCCCAGATTAATGCAACTATTCCCTCTGTTATCATTGCACCGTAAAAAACCCGGCGTCCATATTTTTCATTGGTAACACATCGAGCCATTAAAGGCGACTGAGTAGCATGAAACCCGGAAATTGCCCCACAGGCGATCGTAATAAATAACATTGGAAATACCGGAAACTGTTCTGAATTAACGTGATAGTTATGAAGCTTCGTCAGATTCAATTCAGGAATATGATACCCTTTTGCAAACAAGGCAATAATCAATCCCACAGCCATAAATGCCAAAGCAAAACCAAATACAGGATAGAATCTCCCGATTATTTTGTCGATGGGCAACATGGTAGCCAACACATAATATCCAAAAACCACCCACACCCAAAAGGTTGTTGTGGCAAAATCAGGGGTAAGTCCTGATAATATTTTAGCCGGTCCCATAATAAAAACCGCTCCTACCATTATCATTAAAAGCACCGTAAAACCACGCATAAACTGCTTGGTGCCAACACCCATATATATACCAACAATTTCAGTGATGCTTAAACCTTTGTGTTTAATTGAAAGCATACCTGAAAAATAATCATGAACTGCTCCTGCAAATACA
Source organism: Bacteroidales bacterium (assembly GCA_016936505.1). Taxonomy (GTDB): domain Bacteria; phylum Bacteroidota; class Bacteroidia; order Bacteroidales; family F082; genus Sulfidibacterium. The sequence continues at coordinate 3,893 of JAFGXS010000062.1, forward strand.
GATCCGAATGCGATCCATAGAAACGATATCGGCCCCCACATCGCGCCAGCTACCGCGCCAAAGATTGGCCCAAGTCCGGCGATATTTAAAAATTGAATCAGGAATACCTTCCACCAGGGCATTGGAATATAATCAACACCATCTTTCAATGAATAGGCCGGAGTTTCGCGATTGACATCTACCTCCGCTATTCGCTCTATAATTTTGGAATATACCAGATAGCCCAATAATAAAACAGCTAAAGAAAGTACGAATGTGATCATTGCAAAAAGATTTATGAATTTTAAAGAATTTCCAATATCCTAACTTCTTTCACTTCCGGAAAAGACAAATTAAAAAACAGCAATGTACGATGAAAAGCAGTTTCACAATTTAACTCTCTCTTTAATCATTAGCTGTTATCCACCCAATGCTATATTTGATAATCCTGCTGAATCATTATCCAGAAACAGCCAGCAAGCCGGATGCTTTTTAAGTATTGATGCAGGGAAAATTTGACTAATTTCATTTTCAATTGTATTTCGTACCGCATTGGCTTTCCTGCTATCAGGAACACTACAGATTATTGCTTTTGATTTCATTATCTGTTTAATAGACATACTTATTGCCTGTTTGGGAACATCTCCAATTGTTGCAAACCAACCCTCACCCATTTGCTGTTTGCGGCAATCATCGTCTAGATTGACCACAATATAAGGTACTGTCGTTTCAAAATCAGCCGGTGGGTCATTAAAGGCAAGGTGCCCGTTCTCCCCTATACCCACAAAAGCAACATCAATTGGATGTTTTTTAATGATTTCACCTAATCGGTAACATTCCTGATTTGCATCACCTTCTCCGGACACATAATGAAATGCCCTCAATGAAACCTTCTCAACAAATCTTTCTTTCAGATACTTGCGAAATGATGCCGGATGCTTATCCGTGATCCCAATATATTCATCCAGATGAAATCCGGTAACTTTAGTCCAGTCAATATTTTGTTTTATCAATTCATTGAGCATTTCGAATTGCGATGCCCCCGTTGCAACAATAATATTGGCTTCTCCTTTCTCGGCAATAGCTTTATTGATAAGCTGAGCTCCTTTAAAGGCTGATTTTTCCCCTAATTCTTCTTTCGTTTTTGATACAATTATGTCCATATTTCTTGCTAATTATTTTTATTTGTCCTTTTTGTCGAAATTTCCAGAATTGTGAAAAGAGGTCTGTGATCCGAAGCATTTTTTTCATTTAAAACTTCTGCAGATAACACTTTCCACTTATCATTTTTTGAAAGTAATACATAATCAATCTGCTCTTCAGGGAGTTCGCTTGGATATGTAAATAATTCGGGAGTGGCACATATCAGTTTATTTTTGAGACTCTGTAGCACTTCGCTATCCGGTACATCATTAAAATCACCCGCAATAATAATTGGCAGACAGCTATTCTCTTTGATAATTTCTTCAAGTGGTTGTATTGAATTTTTACGGGCTTCTACTTCAACATCAAGATGAACAGCTATAAAATCTATTTCAGTTCCATTATTGAGTTGAATTACAGTAGACAATGCAGATCGGGGTTCTCCCGGAAGAGGATAGGTAGTTTGCTTCTGAATAGGGAACTTAGACAAAACTGCATTACCATATTCGCCACCATCCCAGTCCATGGCTTTGCCAAATGCAGCATTCATTTTGCACAATTCAGCTAATTTATTCAACTGATCAATATCACCCGATCTCGAAGCATGTATGTCAACCTCCTGAAGAGCAACAAGATCAGGCGACACAGAATTGATAACATTTGCTATCCTTTCCAAATCAATTAAGGTATCCATGCCTTCGCCGTGATGGATATTATAAGTGAGAACTTTTAGCTTACTGCTATCATTCAAAAAATTGCATCCCGATTCTATGAACAAAACCAGCAGAGCAAGTGCTAATATTTTTATTGTAAAATTGATTTTAAAATTCATTCTATTCCTCTTAAATATTTGTGAAAACCTCTCTACCTGCAACAATCGTTTTCTTTATATACATATTTCCATTTTCTACGGTGAAAAAAATCAAATCCCCCCGTCTACCCGGTTTTATTTCCCCAATTGTATTTAAACCAAGTACCTGAGCCACATTGAAACCCGCCATCCGAATTGCTTCCGGCAAGGTACATCCGCTTACTTCTGAAATGTATTCAATGCTTTTTGTCAGAGGTGAAGCTGAACCATATAGACACTTTTGTTCAGGATAATGAAGCAGCCCATCTTCTCTTAATTCAATGGTTTCTCCGGTTTGTGTAGTATAAAATCCTGGATTTAACATTGCAAAAGAAGTTACATCCGAAGTCAGAATTGTTTTTTCGGGGCCTTTTACCTTGAAAAAGACTTTAATTTCTTCCGGAAGAAGGTGAAACCCATCACAGATGATGGATATGTTTAACCGATCATCGGCCAGCTGAGACCAAAATGGGTTTTTATGCCGGTTAATTGTATTGGCTGCGCCATTACCCAAATGCGTGGCTATTTTTGCCCCCCTGTTAACGGCTTCCGTTACCGTTTCTGTTGGAGCATTGTGATGGCCCAAAGCAACCGCTACACCAAGGTCCCTGCAATTTGAAATAAACTCTAAAGCCCCTTCCAATTCCGGAGCAAGAGTTATCTGAATTATCTTGTGATTTGCAGCTTCGTACAATTCTAAAAATTCATCCCAGTCAGGCAAGCGAACAAACGGCAATGGATGAGCCCCCCGGTAACCGTCTTCCGGATTAATATACGGCCCTTCCAAATGAAACCCGGGAATCGAAACCGCAATCTCCTGATTGGATAATGCGCTGACCAGAATTTGAAGGTTCTCCTTCATTTTTTCGTGGCTGTTGGTTGTGAGCGTTGGCAAATAGGTCGTCACTCCAGTTTTCCATAATTCTCTGGTTGCCTTTTCAATGCCTTCAACCGTTAATTCATCACCACCCAAAGAAAATGATACTCCGGCAAAGCCATTCACCTGATTATCTATCAATCCCGGAGCAACATACATACCATTTGCATCAATCTCAACCGCATTTTGAATATCGGGATTATCACCGTTCAGCGATTCAATCATACCATTTCTGATAACGATAACCCCATTTTCTATGATGCCATCAAAAGCAATGATCTTTCCATTAAATATCTTTATCAGTTGATTTTCTGTGTTCATTATTTCTGACTTCATGCGATTTTATTTGTTTCATCTTTTATATTAGAAGAATGCCCGTTACATAACAAACTGAAAATTATAACACATTCACAATTTACTTAACTTTTCTTCCCTTTTTATAACCTGAAATTGAATAGTAAAAGAGATAGATATAACTTGGAATACTAATTAAATATGCATTTTGCATTCCGTATAAATCTTTCAGATAGCCAAACAGAAAGAGTAGTATACCTCCTCCAACAATACCTGTTACAAGCAATGAAGATCCTGTTTTTGTGAACCGCCCAAGTCCGTCGAGTGCCAGTGGCCATACTGACGGCCAAACCAGGGCATTGGCTAAACCAAATAATGAGACAATCCAAACTGAAACAGATGGTGAAACAAAAATTAGTGAAGTAGCCATGATAATTCCGAAACCGGTTGAAAATCGCATTGCCCAAACCTGCGATATAAATTTTGGAACAAAGACTACTCCAATGATGTATCCAATAATCATAAAGCCAACGACAATCGATGTATATCTTTCGGGATGAGAAAGATGTAAATAATTCGCGTAATCAACCATCGATGAAAGCGATATGATTTCAACACCTGCATATAGAAATATCGCAAGTACTCCAAGCAACAAATGTGGAAATTGCAAAATACTCGTTTTGTGTGCCGACTCGTGAGAGTTACTTTCTTCTTTGTTTGCGTCTTCACCTTCTGCACTAATTTCAGGGAGCGGGGCAAAATAGGAAAAGATGCCAAGTGCAATAAAAATTGCTACCAACAGGTAAAACGGAGTAACAATTTGACCAATCTCTACATTCTGTAAATCCATAAAAATAGCTAAAACGATTGGTGCAACTGCCCAGGCCAGCTTATTTAAAATCCCCATCAAACTAATTCGTTTGCCTGCACTTTCCTTTGGTCCGATTATGGTGATATAAGGATTTACAGTCGTTTGCAACAAAGTATTGCCTAATCCCATTACAAAGGAAGCCACTAAAAACAAAAGGAAACTTTCGAGTTTAGCTGATGGCACAAAAAGTAATAATCCGACTGAGAAAAAGAAAAAGGAAAAAACCATACTTCTTTTATAACCTATCTTTCTAAGTATCAATCCGGATGGATATCCAAAAATTACAAAAACAACTTTTGTTACCGCCAGTAGTAAATAGGATTGTGCAGAGGAAATATTCAATGCCTGTTTTACAAATGGCATCAGTAAACCATTGATTCCGAGTGCGAATCCTATAACAAAAAACATCATACCAATAATTGCGATTGGAACGATGAGGTTCGTATTCTTTAAGTTAGTTTTTTCACTATTCATTCTTTTATTGTTTATCATTATTTGATCCGTTTTACTCTATTACAGTTTCATCTCCCAGCCTTTCTCGTATTCACGAGCCCACAAATCCATGGCTTTCGAATCATTCAGGATGTGCCCGTTTTGCGGATCAATTTCAAGAGAATGCCCAACTCTTTGCGAGATATTACCCAATTGTACCAATAAGGTACTTATGTGACCGGAAGTTATTCCGGCATTCAATTCTTCACCTTCCAGTATGTTTCTGAAAAAATTCTGAATGTGAAGGCCATCCAAATGACTCGCTGGATTTGCAGCGTCACGTGGATCTATTGTTTCGAAGTCTTTTACCTCTTTTACAATGTTGTTATCCAGATCGTAAACCGTATAATCGTTACCTCCATAAATAAACATACTTCCGCTTTCGCCATAAATCACAACACCTACCGACGATCCTTCTGTATATTTTCCATTGCAGCTCCTGCCTTCCCAACTCATTGAAACTCCTTCTTTGAAATCAAGATTAATAACCTGTGTATCCGGTGTTTCCCAATCGTCATTATAACGGTATCTTCCTCCATTCGAACCCACCTTTACCGGATAATCAACATTTAATCCCCATCGCAATAAATCAATCATGTGTGTGCCATTATTTAAAGCTTCGCCGGTTCCCCAATGCCAGCGCCAGTGCCAGTTATAATGTACAATATTGTCTTTAAAAGCCATTCTCGGCGCAGGTCCCTGCCACAAATCCCAGTTCAGCCATTCCGGAACTTCAACTACTTTCCCAGTGCCAATAGAAGTGCGGTTGTTTGAATACCACCCTTTGCCGTAATAAGGTCGTCCGATAATTCCTTCATTCAGCTCGTTCATCGATTTCACAATATTTGGCCACGAACGTCTTTGGTTGCCCATCTGAATTGATTTTTTGTAATGCGCCGCTGCTTCAACCAGAATTTCCCCTTCATGTGGATTATGACTTGCCGGTTTTTCCAGGTAAACATGTTTTCCGGCCTGCATTGCCAACAGCGCTGCCGGAGCATGCCAATGGTCAGGGGCGGCAACTACCATGATATCAATATCTTTATTTTCAAGTGATTTTCTGAAGTCGGGATAGGCTGAAGGTTTGATGCCTTGTATTTTATCCACTTCGGTTATACATCTTTCCATCGCCCTTGAATCCACATCACAAACATGAATCAAATCGCAGTTCTTTTGAAATGCAAAATTTTGCGCTAATGCAAATCCCCTGGAATTAACTCCCATGATCGAAGCCCTGAGTTTTTCGTTAGCTCCTAAAATATTCCGGTAACTTTTTGCACTGAATCCTTCAAGGACTCCACCAAAAGCAATAGCAGATGCGCCTAAAACGGTATTTTTAATAAAATTTCGACGATTATTATTCATTTTTTAGTTTTATTGGTTTATTAATTAGTTACCATCCCCAGGTACGTGGAAAGTCAATTAAATCCGAAATATGTACAGGGCCGCCTGTTTGTATAGATTTACGTGCTGCAATACCAACCAAACTGGCAAGAACCCCCGCTTTACTGCCAGCCATTTTTCCCATCGGGTCAGGGATATTTTCAGTAAAAATCATTTCTCTGAGTTTTTCATCTGCACCTCCATGTGAGCCTGTTCCGGGACTTACCAACCAGGTTTTTGATTCTCCAAAGCTTTTTGTTAATCTGAACTCATTCTCCGCCGGTACCTCCCAGGGTTGATTGTAATTGACAGATACATCAAGCCTGCCTATTTCCCCGTTAATCACAATTTTTTGTCCTTCGTATGGCAAAAAAGCATTCATATTGTAGCTGAACAATACTCCGTTCTTGTACTTCACCTGAACAGTCATTGTGTCATAGGTGTCGATGCTGTTATCCCAAACACAACCGTCACGCAAATACCCGTCTTCCATTTCTCCCTTGACGTACAAATTCATCATAAATTGATCCTTTGTAATATCCCAGTAAAACTTGCAACTGTCTTTAAACGAACAGTTTCTGCAATTCTTTGATCTGAAAGAATTGTTTTTTCCGTAGTACGAAAGATTTCCGAAAGCATGAACGGTTTCCGGTTCGGAATCGATGGTCCAGTTTATCTGATCGAAATGATGGGATGCTTTGGTCAGCAATAAAGTTCCCGAAAACTCTGATTTGCCGTGCCAACGTCTGAAATAATCGGCTCCATGGTGAATGTCGAGATTTTCCTGAAATTCAACCGAAATAACTTTACCCAGCTCTCCTGAAGCAACCACTCTTTTAATTTCTTCGGCCATGGCCATATGCCTGACATTGAATGTGGTTATGATCTTTTTCCCTGTGCGAACCTCTGCATTAAGAAGATCCTGACACTGATCGGCTTCAATTGCCAACGGTTTTTCGCAAATGGCATCGCAACCCATTTCGAGTGCTTCTACAACATATTGCGAATGAAAACAATCTGTTGTGGTAACGATCACATAATCAGGATTCGTTTCCTTTAACATTAGAGCAAAATCCTTTGCTGCATAAACCGGAGCTTGCGTGTCAATCAATGTTTTTGCGAATTCCGCCCGAGTAAAATTTATGTCGCACAGACCCACCAGCTCAACCTTATCGTTTAACTGCCTGATTAGATCGCGCCCCCAGGTTTGCGAGCCCCGGGAACCTGTTCCAACTATCGCAATCTTTTTTTTGCCATTTACCCGATTTTCGTTTTGCTCCTGCATTTTAAGCACTTCAATTGCGGTGGTAGGAGTTGCCAAAGCAGCTATTAATGTTGCTGCCTGAGTACTTTTTTTTATAAAATCTCTTCGTCCGGTTTTTGGTATATATGACATCACTTTATATTTTAATATTCTCGTATTTATTTAAGCCAATCCATCAGTTTTTCACTTTCTTTCTCCTTCGTATTGACTTTCAGAATAGACAAGTTGTTCAAGGCATTCTCTTTTTTATAAGAAGAATTAATTATCGAAAAATCCTCTTCCAGATCGGTGTCTGTCACTTCTTTTTTTAACTGGTTTTTGGTGTTGATGAGAAGCAATTTTCTGGGTGCCAGTGAAGCTTCCAGATCAGGAAGATCATATGCAGTAAGTCCTCCATACACAAAGGGTGGCAAAAAATCGGCATGATAATACTGGTTGGTAACGATTGAACTATATGACACCAGCGGATCGATTAACGCCACCTGCTCAAAAGCTTTGTTGAACGCGGCAGCATGGATCAGATCGGGGCAATAATCGCCTTTTGCAATTCCGATTATTTTTTTCGTATGGAATCTAAGTTGTTGAATGTATCTCACCAAGCGATTAATATCAGCAGCATGCAAACCTACTTGGCTCAAACCCAATTGAGCAGGCGCAAACCAGTGCTTAAAAGAAATGTCGCCAAGATTAGAATCAAAGCTTCCCCATAATGTCAGATTCGGTCCCATTTCTCCAAATCCAAGTAAATCGGGAGCAAATACCGGGTGGCCTTCCAGCGCAATTTGCTCAATTTCACCACCGCTTTCTGCTTGTTTGTCCTTACCGAGTGGATCCAGATAAATAACAGGTGCCCCGCTTACTTCATCAGGTAGAAATAAAAGAAAGGGAATGGGGTATTTGCCGTCACCTTCGATATAATATTTTTTAATAACATAACCGTCTTTTTGAAATCTCCCAGTGAATACAGCTTCCACAACATCTTCGGGGTCCGTGTAACCAGAAATTTGTTTGGCAGATTCGACGCTTTGAAGCAGATGAACACTTAGGTTATTTCTCGATTCCTGCAATTTACTCGAATAATTTTGAGCCTCTTTTTTGTTCAGGGAATAAACCGTTTCCCCTCCTAGTGAAGTCGTTACCTGGCCAGTACTTGTTATTTTCATATCGTCAGCGCTTAGTAATTCAATCCTATTTTCTCTACTATCTCCGGGAACATTCAGAAACTTTTGAAAGAATGCATTTCTGGCCTCCCTGTTTTTTAAGGTTACAGCATGAGGAGCATCATCTTCAACACGTGCGAAATTTTCTTCTTTGTTAAAGGCACGATAAATTCTTTTTACTTCGTTTTCTGTTTCAATAGCTCCCTGAATTGGGAAAAAATCCCTTGTTGTTGTTATTTGTAAAGCCGGTTTTGGAGCACGAATTTCCAGAAGATCAGCCAAATCAATTCCGCTGGCAACTCCTTTGAATAGGTTCTGTTCGGCATCCTGTGGCCCTACGTTTTCCCATAGTCTGCGAATATTCGTGATATAACACTCGGAAGCAACTGCTAAAATACGTTTGTCGAAAGCAGCAATATATGCCGCCTGCGTTCCTCCGCCTGAATGCCCGGTTATACCAATTCTGGTAGCATCCACCTCTTTTCTTGAAACCAGATAATCAATTGCCCGGATACCATCCCAGATCATGTAACGTGCGATGGAGCTTCCAACCAGCAAACATTGAGCACCAGCATAAGAGTGTTCGAATACACTCTCACCCACTATGGATTTATTATGTTCGGTATTATAATTCTGAATCCTTTCTCCCTGACCAATTGGATCGATGGCAAAAACTACAAATCCTTTTTCAACAAGATTGATGCAAACCCGCTGATAATCTTCGTACCTGAAAGCTTCCTGGGCGTGGCCGCTCGTAAAAAGAATGGCTGCTGTTTTTTGTTTCAAACTGTTGGGGATAAACAACAATCCAGTAACAAAAAAGTGAGGCTGAGATTCGTAAATGATTTTCTCTACCCGGTATTTCTCTTTCTGAACCGTGCCAGTAACCTGAGCATTCAATGGTGTTTTTGACGGAAAGGGACCAATCAATTCGTCCAGTATTTTGCGCACTTTTTTCTGTCGGTTCAACCAATCATCTTCAGTCGATAATTTTGCAATTTCTTTTTCTCTTTCATCGAGATAAACATTAGCCAAATCAGCATAATAGTTATACAGGCTGCTCTTTGCCTTTTCATATTTCAACATATTACCGACAACACTTAATTCTTCATCCTGTGAAAAAATGGTTTGCGAAACAAATAGCAGAATCAAGAGAAAAGTGATTTTCCTAACCATTCCTATTATCTGTAATTGAATTATTTTTTTCATACTATTATTCGCTTTTACCTAAATCACTTAATACAGCATTCTAAATGCTAAATTTACGAAGAGCCATTTTCACTTTTTCCCTAATAGCTATTTATTAGCAAATGTTTGTGTTATTAAATTTTGTAATACTGCTGGATAGGTGTTTCCATTTGCAGTTCCTTCCTCCTTAACACCTGTTCCAAAAGTTATTGAATCACCAAAACAAATTATTTTACCTTTCCGAGAAATTAATTTGTGTTCTTGCAAAACAGAAAAAATTGTTTCAGCAATTAAAGAGTAACCTGCACTTGTTGGATGAACCCCATCACTGACTTTACTATTCATTTCATTTTGAATGTAATTGTCAAGATTATGAGTAGGGATATTCATACTTTTAAATTTACTGTTTATGTCAACAAAGCACACATCTTCTTTAATGGAGAATCGTTTCATAAAATGAGTGATTGAGTCAAGTTTTATGTTTGGTTCTTCTGAAAATAAATTCCTATTATGCCTTTCGAACAAATACGCAGTATCAACGGGAGGAGGACTGCATAACACAACCTGAATTTTGTTTTCTTTTAGTATTCCGACAATTGAATCTAAATTTTGCTTGTACTCCTTTAATGATACCCATTTTTTAGAGTTTAACATATCGTTTGTTCCAATCATTATAATCGCTATGTCAGGCGATTTTTCAAGAACGTCCTTGTCAATTCTGGCCAGTAAGTCAACCGTGTTATTTCCTCCAATACCGGCATTTAAAACATTTTCACCTTTTTTGAGTGGAATAAGACTTAAAACGAGAATGAAAAATATAATATGGTTCATCGTATTATAGTTTGTCAATCAAATCACATTTGGAAAGCTTGTTTACCACGATACGATCTTAATTTGTCGGAAAGCAACTTCTCCGTTGTGTCCCTGCAGCATGATATGTCCCCGCGGTGCTTCACCAAATTTTGGATAAATGGTGTATTTGCTCTTAGCTACCAATGCCTTGAATGCATCACTCCCTCTTTCGTATTCGAGCATTTTCTGCCCGTTTAACCAATGTTCAACATGGCTGCAATCTACCATCAGCTTAACATGATTCCACTCTCCCGGGGCATTCATTTTCTTTTTTGCAGGAGCCGGAATCAATTCATAAACCGATCCGGTTTTATGGTTCCCGTAGCTGTTCCCTAGTTCTTCTTCGCTGTAGCTGTCATCATCAATAATCTGATATTCAAGGCCAAGAAACTGCCCTTCGTATCCTGCATAATTGTCGACGACAAAATATTTGACTCCACTATTGGCATGTGTTGTTAACTTATAGTCCAGTTCCAGAATAAAATTGGCATATTTTTTAACTGTAATGATGTCAGCACCGGCAGGAATATTTCCTTCCTGCGCCTTCACAATCAACTTGTTATGATTTACCTCCCAGCCAGTTTGCGGAAAGGAATCAGTGCTGACGCTTCTCCATGCATCGGTCGAGGTACCATCGAAAAGCCATTCTTCCTTCTTATTTTTTGGAAGCTGTTTAATTTTAATATTTTTAAACCAGGCCGGATATCCATGATCCTGAAGGCAGATTACACCGCATTCTTTTTCTCCGTAATCAGGAAAATTCTTCCATTTCCCTGTTGACTTTCTTGAATACCAATCAGGAGACCAAGACTCAAATTCAAGGGTTTTCTGTCCATTCATCCAATATTCCACATGACCGTTATCAAAAACAATCTGCGAATTATTCCATTCTCCCGCAGTATTAATATTGAGTTTTGTTGAGTCGGGAAGATACATGGCATAATCGGCTCCGCATTTTTGCCATTCTTCCAGCTTCCCGTCAAAATTGATGTTATCTATTAGTTGGTATTCCGGACCTGTTGCATATGGAACTTCATAATCCGAATTCTGAACAACATGATACATCATCCCGCTATTTCCACCCTTAGAAATTTTCCAATCCCACGATAAAATGAAATTATCGAATTGCCTATTGGTTACAATGTATCCGTTGGCATCGTTTCCATGACCCTCTGCTTTTATGGCTCCGTCTTCAACACCCCATGGTCCAGTCAGACTATCGCCATTATAATCATGCCACCCGTTTAGTGCTATTCCATCGAACAGAAGTTCCCATCCTTCGTTTTTTTCCTTGTTAGATAGCTTATTGTCAACGCTTTTGCCTCCGATTATTGACATTAGAATCAACCCGGATAAAATAAAAATCGTCTTTTTCATTGGTTCTGTTTTTACAAATACTGAATTTACTTTTCAAATAAATCTGAAACATGGCTGTTAAAAAATTGAACATATTGCTTCATGTCATCCATTAAGGTATTCTGGTCGCCCTCAAACTCAATGGAAAAAAATCCACGGAAATTCTGCTGATGTAGTTCCTTAAAGATTGCTTCTATGTCACAAATCCCTTCTCCCAGCCGAACATCATCCTGGTATGCTTTCCCCTCCTTCTTTTGTTCAACATCTTTCAGATGTATTACTTTAAGCCTGTCTCCAAATTCACGGAGTGCTTCAACCGGGTCAATTCCCATTCTTTTCCAATGGCCAACGTCGGCACAAGCTCCAATTCTGTCACTCAACCCTTCCACATTTTTAAGAAATAATTCAGGAGTCCAATAATCAGATGGTTTTGGGTGATTGTGTATTGCCACATCAATTTGATATTTATTTGCCAGCTGATCGACATATTCCAGGTCTTCATATTTTGGTTCGCAGGTGATTACTTCCATTCCCATTTCGGATGCGCGCTTAAAAATGAAATCCCAATCTTCTCTTTTTTTATTTGAAACCACCCCTGTTGCAATAATCTTTACATTCTTTGTTTTTGCAAAGGCAAGCAGATTGAGCCGGGTTGAATCAGTCATTGTTAAAAGTGTTTCATTTTTACCTTCCTCAATTGGCTGATTGTAAAATGCCTCGATAACTGGTATTCCAAGCTGACTAGCTCGTGTAATACTCTCTTTTAGACTGAAATGATGAAACGTGTAAGATTGTATTCCCAATTTCCAACCCGAACTTTCAGGATTAATTGAAAACGCATTGTTTGAAAAATAAATCAGAAAAAGAAAAATGAGGATATTTTTTACTCGTTTCATAAGCAATTTTTGTTTGATATTTTGTTTTAATTTTTTGTAGAACTCAGATTTTATTGAACATCTTTTGGCATGTCCGGTAACGACCAGCCTTCTCTATAGGTATGTTTTATCCATTCATCGGCAATTTGTCTCGCATTAAATTCTTTGTACTGCCGGTCGAATCGCGGGTCTCCATCAATCACTTTAAAGTCGTTCACACTTAGTGTATTTATTTTATCCGAATCAGAAATATTAGTGAACTGCATGTTTTCTCCGTCCCAAAGCAAGGGGCGTTTCAGGTCTTGTAAACGTACTGCAAGGACACCCATCACCACCATTTCATTAAATGGACCTGAATACTGGAAGTTTGCGCTGGCTTCAGTTCTGCTTTCAGGCGATTCTTTACATGCGCGAATCCAGTCGCGTTCGTGTGCACCACCCCATACTCCTTCTTCTGCACCGGGTATTCTTGAAATTACAGGAGTTGGTTCTTTAAAATCATTCATTTTAGAATAGGGCAATAATGTAGGTTCCATGCCATAATAACTAGTCATAATGGTTCCTTTACTCCCTACAAACAAAAGGCCGCCACCTATTTTTTTACCCAATATCTCACCATCGGGCAAACCAGCAGGTCGTTTGGGAAGCAGGCCTCCGTCGTACCAGGTTACCTTTACTTCGGGCATGGCCACATCGGGTAAGTTTTTTCTTTCAGGGAAAGTATATTCAACTATTTCGGCATGGGGCGCACTTTCTGTATTAATTGTAGTTGACGAAGCCTCAACCATCGACGGATATTTCAGATTGAGCGCCATAAAAACAGGATCGAGCACATGACAACCCATATCTCCCAAGGCGCCGGTCCCAAAATCCCACCGCCCACGCCAGTTCCAAGGCGTATATGTGGAATGATAAGGACGAAAAGCTGCAGGACCCAAAAACAAATCCCAGTCAAGTGTCTCAGGAACAGGCATCGCTTCATCGGGGCGTTTTAAGCCCTGAGGCCAGATTGGCCGGTCAGTCCAGGCATGAACCTCCCTGACTTCTCCGATTGTCCCTGCCCATATCCATTCGCTGACTCTTCTGATATCATCACCTGAATTTCCCTGGTTACCCATTTGTGTCGCCACTTTGTATTTTGCAGCCAAGCGGGTTAATAAACGAGATTCATATACTGAATGTGTGAGCGGTTTTTGAGTATAAACATGCTTGCCTAAGGTAATGGCATGTGCAGTAATTCCTGCATGAGAATGGTCTGGTGTGGCAATCATCACAGCGTCGATAGAGTTTCCGAACTTATCGAACATCTCCCGCCAGTCCTTAAATTTCTTAGCCTTAGGATAATCATTAAATGTTCTTCCGGCATAACCCCAATCCACATCGCAGAGAGCAACAATATTTTCGCTACTCATGTTTTTCAGATTGTTCCTACCCATTCCACCTATACCTATTCCTGCTATATTCAGCTTATCACTTGGTGCTATGTGCCCAAATGCTTTACCCATCACATTTCCGGGGACTATTGAAAATCCAACAAGGGATGTATTCATGAGTTTTACAAAATTTCTTCTTTCCATTTTTATTTCTTTTTTATGTTATTACTTCTGAAATCAAACAGGCCATTCGATTTCAACTCCCTGCAAAACAATCATTTGCTGAAACTCTTCCAGCAAAACTGAATCTTTTAGTATGCGGTGTGGTGATGTGTTTTTCTGTAAAGCATAAGCTATGAGCATACCTACTGATTCTCCAATATTCCATTCAACCGGATGCAGTCGGTAACATCCATTTGTAATATGGGTTGTTCCAATATTTTTACAGGCCGGTAGCAAATTCTCAGTTTCAATCGGAATTAATGCACCCAGGGGTATTTGAAACGGTAATACCGGTAAATTCAATTGGTTAATGCCCTTGCTTGAAGGATGCAAATCAATTGGGTAATATCCAATTCCCACGCTGTCTTTGAAATCAGCTGCTTTTTGTCCAGCTTCATCTCCGGCTACCAATAGTCTGTTCTCTTTTCCAACATGCTCTTCCAGGATTGTGAATACAGCTTTTATTCTTCTCGATTCCCGGATGTACGGATATTTTGCCATACCGTCTTCCGTTCCCATCACATCTTTGCGCAATCGTAATCCAGGCCATCCCTGTCCGCCGTCCGGACGGGGAGCTTCTGTTTGAAGCCAGTATAATAGAGATAAATTAAGTTGTTTTGCTTCGTCAACATGTTTTGTAAACTCTTTCTCTGAAACATTAATAAGATTGCCGTTGTAAAAATCGTTTTGAGGCCAGTTAATAATGGTAATATCACTAATGAAATTACCTGGTTTAAAATTGTTTTTATCAATTATTCTCCGATAGGTCCAGAGGTTAAGCAAAGGAGAAGTACTTTCACCTGTAGGATTAAATCCTAATTTCTTTGCTTTTTCGGGTTCGTATGGAGAAGAATATTCCAGACTGAGTTGTTTACAAGGCCATTCCGGTGTCATGGCAGGGTGAAAATTTCTCCAGAACTCATACGTTTCAGGTTTTGCGATTACATTATTCTCCCCGAGAATATAATCAAGGGCAAAACAAACCGTGAAAGATTGATTGTTGTCCGGGTCGCCTTTTTCCGGAGCATGCAGTTCGCCGGTTTCTTTGTTGGATTCTGTTCCTGTTACAAAAGCTGTCCCTGTTAATGGTAATAAGTCTCCAAGTTCAGTGGCATCAACGAAATAAGGCGCTACAAACGTGCAATTAAAGTTGGTAAGAGTGTTTGTTGCATTTAACTCTTTTACATGTTTGCCACTCGTTTCTGCCGACAGAATTTTTGTATTTAAATGAAGAGTGAGTTTTCCCGAAGCCAGATACGGAGATAACATTTCAGTTAATACTGCTACCGAAACCCTCGGTTCGTGCCCTATCCTGGAGACATTGCTATTCCCCGGATTAAATAATTCCTTTGAAGCTGCCTCTTCCGTTAGCGGATAATTTTTCTTGTAATAATCTCTTATATTCTTGCGAAAACTTCGGTATAGTTTTGTAGAACCATGCGTTTCTATCCACTGATGTTCGTCGGGCGGTACTCCCTGCTGAGAAAGTTGTCCTCCAATCCAATCGGTTTCTTCGGTTAGGATTACAGTTAAATTATTTCGCAAGGCAGATAAAGCTGCCGCACATCCTCCTACTCCACCACCGGCAATAACCACATCTGCCTTAAAAACTTCGCCTTTTCGGATGGTGTTTAACTTTGGTTTTGATTCTCCGGCTTGAGCTGATAAACTTAAAAGAGGAGCAGACAATCCGCCTGTAACACACAATCCTATAAAGTTTTTCCTGTTCATCCAGTTTTAGTTAATTGTTAAGATTTATTTTTAAAGGAATATTCAAAATATATTTTCCACTTCCCAATTCTATTTCCAATTTTCCTTTTTCGTTTGAAGAAGCTATCGGCTGTGGCTTGCCGCTACTATCTGTGACAGAAACTTCCGAAATATTCATGTTTTCAAAGCAAACGGTCGCCGATGAATTTGGAGGAATGGTGCATGAATAAATCATTCGATTCTGATTGAGTTTCCAATTCGATTCGATCTTTCCATACATACTTTCAAACCCGGAATTAACGTAAGTTAATCCGCCTCCGACATGTGGCTGCAAATAGAAGTGCTTATATCCCGGATTATTTTCGTCAACCAAAATACCGGCTACATAACTGTAAAGCCATTCGCCGATTGCACCGTAGGCATAATGGTTAAAACTGTTCATTATCGGATCCTGGAATGTTCCGTCAGGTTTGATTCCGTCCCAACGTTCCCAAATGGTTGTAGCTCCCATGGTTATTGGATACAACCAGGATGGATATTCTTTACGTGTCAATAACATAAACGCCAGATCGTCTCTGCCGATGCCCGAAAGGGTACTGCATAAAAGTGGCGTTCCGACAAAACCTGTAGTTAAGTGACCAAATTTTATGACATCATTCGCGAGATAAGTGGCTGATTTTTGAATCAAGTTATCAGGAACTAACCCAAATGAAAGCGCCAGTGCATAAGCAGTTTGGGTATGAGAGACTAACCTCCCATTGGTTGTAATAAATTCTTCGTCGAATGCCTTTTTTATTTTTGGAGCAAGTTGTTCGTACTTGCCATAATCTTCTTTTTTATCGAGTATTTTAGCCACTTGTGACAGGATGGTTGTTGAGTAATAAAAATAGGCTGTTGCAATTAAATCCTTTTCAGTGGTAGCTCCCTTATAGTCATTCCTGTTACTTCCGAATGCCAGATGATCTCCGTAATGGTTGTCTTCAGTCCACAGGTAATCGTTTCCTGCCCGTGTTGTCATGTAATCTACCCATGCTTTCATGCTTGAGTATTGTTCTTCCAGAATTTGTTTGTCGCCGTAAACCCGGTAGACTGTCCATGGAATTACTATTGCTACGTCGGCCCATGCAGTTGATCCACCATCACCTTTTAGTACATCAGGAACAACATCGGTTACTTTCCCGTTCGGAAGCTGATCTGCAGCTATGTCTTTCGCCCATTTCGTGTAAAAAGCAGCAACATCGAAGTTGAATGCAGCAGTCACGCTAAATACCTGTGCATCTCCAGTCCAGCCAAGTCGTTCATCCCGTTGCGGACAATCAGTTGGAATATCCAGAAAATTGTCTTTCTGCCCCCACAGAATATTATGTTGCAATTGATTAATCAGAGAATCGGAACATGAAAAATAACCGGTTGGCTCCATATCGGAATGGACTTCAATACCAGTGAAATCATGAATGTTAACCGGGTTGCTTATTCCTTCGAGCCTTACATACCGAAATCCGAAAAAAGTAAAATACGGTTCATAATTCTGTACCGAATCCTTGTTTAGGATATAAGTGTTGGTTGCAAGGGCAGAGCGGAGATTTTCGGTGTAAAAATTACCTTCCTTGTCGAGCACTTCGGCAAACCTGATTTTTATGGTGTCCCCTTCCTTTCCTCTTACTTTGAAACGGAGCCAACCCACCATGTTTTGCCCCATATCGAGCACTTTTTCTCCTTTCGGAGTATAAATAATTTTTACCGGGTTAATTTCCTGAATCTTTTTTACCGGCAATCCCATTGATGCGATCAGTTTATCTTTTGGATAATCAAGCAGAGCTGAATTTTTCCATCTACTATCATCAAAATCCGGCTGGCACCAGTTTTTCATTTCGAGCCGAGCATCATAGGTTTCGCCATTGTAAATATTCGATTGCAGTATTGGCCCACCATTAAATTTCCAACTTGTATCGGTTGTAATCGTTTCTTCGCTTCCATCGGTATAATCTATATGAAGCTGAAGCAATAATCCAAGTTGATTCCCGTAATAGCTGTGCGGCAATATGTAACCAATCTTCCCGCGAAACCAGCCATCAGCCAGAATTACTCCAAAAGCATTTTTGTCGTTCAGTTTATCTGTAATGTCATAAGTTTGATACTGCAATCGTTTATGATAACTCGTCCAACCCGGTGTAAAATATTGATCGCCTACTTTTTCTCCGTTCAGAAAAAGCTGATACAATCCTAATGAAGTAACATATATTCTGGCTGATTGAATCTTTTTCTTTAGCTCAAATTTTTTACGGTAATATTGAGGAGGCCACTTTCCATTTCCATTTATTTCATCTTTTACGGTTATCCATTCTGCATTCCATAAATTAGGGTGCAAGATTCCGGTTTCAAAAAAGGCTGGTTCACTCCATTCACTCGATCTGTTTTTATTATCCCAAACCCGAACCTGCCAGTAAATTCTCTGCATCGACTGTAATTCAGGTCCGGTATACACAACATTAACCGACTGACTGCTCATTACTTTCCCTGATTGCCATTCAGGCTTAGCGTGCTTTAATTCTTCAGTTGAAAATGCAATCTGAATCTCGTAAGCTGTTTGTTCCAGATTCTGTTCTTCAGATACTATTTTCCAGCTTAACCTTGGATTGGGAGCATCAATACCTAAAGGATTAACCAGGTATTCGCATCTAAGGTTAGCCACACTGATCGGAGTACCGTTTAGCCAATTGGTATGGCCGAAAAACAGAAAAAGGAAAATGACTCTAATGTATACAGTTGCTTTTCTCATTCCGGTTTATTGTTTTAGAAAAACTGGAAAAGTGTAACAAGTAAATTTTTAAAAAAGTAGAGGCAGGTATTATCCTACCTCTACTAAATGCCTTGCAGGCTAATTCAAAACAAAAGACATTATTTCTACCTATTGTATATCATCTTTCTGGTAAAGACCTTGTTATCCGTAATCATCTGTAAATAATATATTCCGTTGCTAAGGTTTTCGGATGATAATTCCAATTGGTATTTCCCTTTGTATTTCATTCCTTCATCAATTGACCTTACAAGGTTTCCTCTAATGTCGAACATGCGGAAACCTACTTTACCAGGATTTACGATGACGTATGGAACCGTTGTTGAACTAGAGAATGGATTCGGATAATTCTGTCCCAATTGATTTTCATTTGTTGCCTGAACTACACTAATTCCAGATACAAGGGTGTTCACATCACCCAAGGCGGCTACTTGTTCAGCGGTAAGCGCTACATCCCAAACTGCTAATGCTGCACAGTCAACTGTTGCATCATCTCCATCATTGTCACCGAAAATAATGACTTGTGGCTCAAGCGACCATCGATTATCAATCTGGAAATAGTCGTGTGACAGATCTGGTGCTTCTGCCCACAATTCACCATTAATATACACCCGGTGAAATTCTGTTTGTTTTACGGTGATAACCATTCGGTACCAAGTATTTGGTGAAATAAACCGTGATGAATAGGTAGACCGTGATGTACCAATAGAACCATCATTATGATGAACAAACAAATCACCATCAGATGAATTTGTCATATCCGTTTGGAAAAAGGTTACATAATCAGCAATAGTAGGAACCATAAAGTCGAATTGCATCGACCATTCATTTACATTGGTACCTCCACCATTCGCAGCCATTCCGTGTGTCATGGTATAATAGCTTCCTAAACCAATTTCAACGGCTCCGTTTCCATCAGCAGGTCCGTTAACAGCTGTTTCTGTTCCTGTTAATACAAGATCGTTACCCACTGTTGCCATTACAAGATTATTGGGATCATTAAACAGCCATAAGCCACTCTTTTGAGGAACATCTGCAACAACTGCATAATTCGTATTTACATCACCCATCTCCGTTACTTGTTCAGCAGTTAATGCTTGGTCCCAGATTGCCTGTCCCGAGCACATAATTGTAGCATCATCACCATCATTGTCACCAAAAATAATGACCTTCGGTTCAAGTGACCATCGGTTATCCGTCTGGAAATAGTCGTGAGTCAAATCAGGTGCTTCTGCCCACAATTCTCCGTTAATATATACCCGGTGAAACTCATTTTGCTTCACCGTGATCACCAATCTGTACCATGTGTTTGGCGATATTAGATTTGATGAATAAGTAGAGCGCGATGTTCCAATTGAACCATCACCATGATGCACAAACAAATCACCGTCAGATGTATTTGTTGTATCTGTTTGGAAGAAGGTAACATAATCGGCTACCGTTGGCACCATAAAGTCGAATTGCATTGTCCATTCATTGACATTCACGCCGCCGCCATTAGCCTCCATTCCATGTGTCATGGTGTAATAGCTTGCCAAGCCCACTTCAACTGCCCCGTTGTCGGCGACCGGGCCACTTACAGCAGTTGCTGTACCAGTAAGAACGAGATCTGCTCCAATCGTGGCTTTACCAAGATTGGTCGAATCATTGAATTGCCAAAGTCCTTTACTTACCGGTAGGTACTTCTGCATTTACCAGAGAAGCCATGGAAATGGCAACAAATAGAAGTAAAGATTTAAATTTCATAAGCAAGTATTTAATAGTTATTAATAATGTTGAGGAATTGTGGTTTTTCGAAAAATGCCTACTCCGGTTAGGAAGAATTGAAAAATTCAAAGAATTGTGATTCTCAACGATGAAAAAAATCTCAAAATATTTATTGAAGTTTACGAGAGTGTATGCCACTCTATTCTTCAAAAAAAATTGAAGAATGAGCAACATACTCTTCGTAATCTGACTTAACTAAAAAGAAAATCAATAGCCTTCATTCTGAGAGAGATTGACATCAATGTCTCTTTCTGCCTGAGGAATAGGCCATAGCTCGAATCGCGAGTTCCAAAACCTGTTTGCATCGCGCATTTTTAGTTTTTCCTTGAATGAAGTATAATTAGGAATATCATTCAGATCGTGCCGGCTATCAGTTCCAAAATTGGGAATCATGTCAGGTGTAGCATCTGCATATCCACCAGAAGTAATATAACCGTTAGCATCTTTTGAAAGCGCAACCGGATAGCCATAGCAAGGCCCTTCATTTTCAAGATCGCCAATTTGCCAGCGTCTCATATCTACATGATGCAAGCCTTCCATTACCAATTCTACCTTACGTTCTCTTCTAACCAATTGGCGCATTCTATCCTGGTTGCCTAAACGGTCTGTTGAAACATTTGGCATATTTGATCTGTTTCTTACCTGGTTGATGGCATCGTAAACAGAAGCATCAAGCTCACCCAATTCGATTTTCGCTTCAGCATAAGTTAACAATACTTCGGCATATCGCATTATTGGGAAATTAGTAGTATTGGTTCTTACGGCTTCTGACAATTCAGCCGACAGTTTTTTAAATATAAATCCAAGACCAGCATTTGCAAAACTTGTCCATGCAGCAGAACTATTGATGTCAGCATTGGTGCGTTCCACCCAGGCTTGTGAGCTATAGCTATAAAACTGTGTTGTTGGATTATATACGTCTAATACAAACTGGACGTTAGGACCTCCTCCTGTTGTACTTCCCAAAACCGTATCGCCATGCATCCATAGCGTTGATTTGAAGCGTGGATCTCTGTTCAATGATGGATTCTTTACATCATACAAAGGAGATTCGTCTATCCGTTTACCATCGATACATTCATAGGTATCAGCCAACATTTGAGTTGGATGCATTCCTGTTTGCCCATAATTTCGCGATACCATACCAAAAGGAATCCAGTGAAATTTAGTAACTCCCTGGCTTGAATACATGATTTCGAACAGCATCTCATTGCGCACATCTGATTTTGCCTGACCTGCGATCGTAAATAAATCGTCAAAATTGGATGCCAGAGCCCTGTTACCAATCACTGATTGAGCTGCTGCGGCAGAGGTGCTGAAATATTCGGTTGCCTTGCCACCATAATTCAGGCTTCCGCCAAGTAAGGCTGCCCGTGCTTTTAAACCAAGAGCCACTGCTTTATCGACTCTTCCTCTTTCGGCAGCAATCCATTGCAGATCATTTGATGCGTCTTCCAGCTCAGTAAGAATAAAATCCAAGATGTCAACCTTTGATGTTCGTGGAGCACCAAATTCTTCAACGGTAACAGGTATATCAAAAAAAGGTACATCGCCATATGTTGAAATAAGATTGTAATAGGCGAAAGCTCTTAAAACCCTTGCTTCAGCTAAATATTGAAGTGCATTTTCATTTAGTTCATTCAAATAAGGCTCTGCTCCTGATAACAAGGAATTTGCCCGTGAAATAGTGAGGTAATTCCCTGTCCACCACTGCTGAACAACAGAGTTATCAGGAACCAGGGCATCGCCTGCTCCAATGGTTGTATTTTCTGTCCGTTCCACACACAGTCCTGTAAAAAAATCTAGAGCAAATTGTGCTGGTCTGTTGCTGTAATAGGTAACAATATAAAGGGAATTATAAACTCCTTCGAGTCCCGATTTGATAGCTACTTCCGACTTATAGAAACCGGTTGTTGAATAATCAACAGGTTCTCTGTCAAGGAAATCCTCACATGAGAATAAACCTGCAATCATAATACTGAATATTGATATTTTTAATATTGTCCTTTTCATGATAGTCTAGCTTTTAAAAACGGATGTCTAATCCTAATGTTAATGTTCTCATTACCGGATAAAAATTTCCATTGGAAACACTGAGTTCAGGATCGTATCCCTTGTATGCATTACTTAGAGTAAAAAGGTTTTGTCCGCTGGCATAAATCCGCAGTTTATCCATTTTTATTTTCTGTAACATTTGTTTTGGAAGAGAATATCCGATCACCAAATTTTTCAAACGCATATAGGCACCGCTTTTTACCCATTGCGTAGATATGATGTTGTTTGGGTTATTGCCTGAACCATCGATCAGCAGGATTGGGAATTTTGCATCACGGTTATCTTCTGTCCAGTAATCTAATTGATTTTTATAAATGGTTCGCCCAATATAGAAAGGACGTGCTCCATTGCCTGAGTAGAAAATATCTTTTTTACCAACTCCCTGAAAAAACATGGAAAGATCAAAATTCTTCCACTCCCCAGAAATGTTCAGACTATACTCGTAGTGAGGCAGCGGACTTCCAATAATCGTTCTGTCATAACTGTCGATAATACCATCAGGGACATTATCCGGACCACTTAAATCAGAGTATTTGACATAGCCTGGCTTCACATTCTGCTTTTCACCGTAAACAGGAGAAGCATCAATCTCTTCCTGGTTTTGAAAATATCCTTCAGCTACGTATCCATACCAAGAACCGATTGCCTCCCCTTCAGTGGTAATTCGGTCCGAAATGTACTCGTTCCCGTATAGATTAGTAACCGTGTTTTTTACATCCGACAAATAACCTGTTACCGAATATTTAAAATCATTGATCTGATCAGACCAGGTTAAAGCAATTTCCCATCCTACGTTTTTCATTGATCCTGCATTTTCCCATGGAGAACTAAGACCTACAAATATTGGAATTGGGAACTGTTGCAGCATATCGTTGATATTGCGAACAAAATAATCAAAAGTAATTCCAAGTTTATTATTCAGCACCGATGCGTCAATACCTATATTGGCTTGTGTTGATTTTTCCCAGGTAATCATCTGGTTGGCCGACTGTGTTTGAGCCACACCGGTTCCAAGCTGTTCGTTAAACCAGTATCCGTAACCCGGCGACAAGGTTGTTGCATAGGGATAATATCCCGAAATGTCCTGGTTGCCCATTGTTCCGTAGGATGCACGTATTTTCAGGTTTCCTATTGTCTTGTTAACCGACTGCATAAATGGCTCTTCCGATACCCGCCAACCAATGCTCGCAGAAGGGAAAAATCCCAATCGATAATCTTCCATAAAGCGTGAAGATGCATCCCATCTGCCATTCAGTTCAACTAAATAGCGTTCCTTGTAGTTGTAGTTTAAACGTCCAAAATAAGAGAACATGGCCCATTCGTAACTGGTACCCCCATTCGCTGATGTGGTAATATCGCCATGGTTCAGTTCCTCAAAGCCTTCATAGTTGTACCCCATTCTTGAAGCATAAAATGAATGTCCAAGCCGTTCCTCTGTTTGAATACCGCCTAACACTTTGAAATAATTATCCTTTATTGATTTTTCGTAATAAGCCTGAACGTTAAATTGATTAAGAATTACTTGAGATAATCCTTCGTATTTCATGTTACCGCTGGCAGGGTAAGTCGTTTTGTATGCTCCACCTTCATAAGTGTCGTAAGGACTGATAAAACGGTCGACTTTACTTTCAATCTTTTGAGTACTGTAGCTCGAACTGATCATCAGTCCATTCAAAGGATTAATTTCAACAAAACCTCTGATGCCAACTTCGGGAGCAATTGTTTTACTAATACCACCCACTTCTGAAGTTGCCAACGGGTTATCTCCGTTTTGACCGTATCCATAGGTGCCATCATCATTCAACCCTGAAAATACAGGAGTAAAAGTAAGTGCCTTGCTTATAGTTGAAACAGGGTCCTCAATACTGGGTTGAGTTGTTTCTGCCTGGCTAAGATTAAGGTCTACGCCAACTTTCATCCATTTCGTAATAGCGGCATCGGAATTTAATCTTAAAGTTTTTCTCTGATATTCATTGTTTGCAATCTGACCGTCCTGGTAGTAATACCCGGCGTTTGCAAAGAAACTCACCTTACCAGTCCCCCCACTCATACTCAACGAATGATTGTGTGTGAGTGCATTGTCCTTTATTACGAGATTCTTCCAATTTGTATTGAAGGTTGTAAAATTGTCAGCTCCAACCGTTTTATATTGATTAATTAGTTCTTCGGAATACTGAGGACTTTCGTCTGAATTTGTCTTGGCAATATTTATTTGCTCCATGTAACCTATAGCATCCACGGGGTCGGGCAATTCAGTTGGAGTATTCAAACCAACAAAAGCATTGTATGACACTTTTACCTGGTCCCCTTTGGCGCGTTTGGTTGTAATGAGGATAACCCCATTAGAAGCTTTTGACCCATATATTGACGCAGATGCTGCATCTTTCAGGATTGATATCGACTCAATGGTGTTCATATCAATCTGATCCATGTTTCCTTCCACTCCATCAATCAACACTAGCGGCGAAGTTGAAGAGTTTAAAGATCCAACCCCTCTGATCATAATTTGTGCTCCATCGGAGCCTGGCTTACCAGAAGTTTGAACTACTGATACACCAGGAGCAAGCCCCTGTAAAGCGCTTGATGTATTCGCTAGACTTCTTTGCGTTATCTTTTCACTACTTATGCTCTGAACCGAACCGGTTACATTTATTTTCTTCTGAATACCATACCCAACAGCCACAACTTCATCAATACCAATGGCATCCACTTCCATTACAATGTTCAAAATAGATTGTTCTCCAACGGTTATTTCTTTAGTTTTCATCCCAACGAATGAAAACACAAGTGTGGCATTGTCAGGCAAATCAGCCAAAGAAAAATTACCTTCAGCGTCGGAGACTGTTCCATGAGTAGTACCTTTCTGAAGTACAGTTACTCCGGTGATTGGTTGACCTGTATCATCTTTAATTTGACCCGAGATTGATTTCCTCTGATCTTGCTGCCGATCACTGATTTGTTTGTTTACCAAAACAATTTGTTTGTCGTAAACCGCATAATTGATATTCTTTCCTTCGGTTAGCTGATCAAGAATTGATTTAATTGTTTGATTGGAAGCATGAATGCTAACCTCCTGCTCAACATCAATCAGATCTTTGTTGTAAAGGAAAAAGAACTCCGACTCGTCTTCAATTGTTTTTAAAGTATACTCAAGACTTCTGTTCTCGATATTCAGAGAGATTCTCGTCATCTGCGAGTAAGAGTCGATTGCCAATACCTGCATGAAGCTTACAAAAAACAGAAAGAGCGTGAGCCGTACCATTCTGACGATTTTTTTAAAGGCCACACTTTGCAAATATACAAAGCCCTGTGAGGCCTCAGGTTTAAAATAATTTTTCATAAATTTACACTGTTAGAGTGATTTAGTATGTTATTGACTCGCTCTGCATTTTTACAGGAAAGTGGTCGCAACACTTTCCTGTTTGCAGTTTATTTCTTTGGTTCTATTATTACTCTTTTCTTATTAGTAATTCCATTTTCATTTTCTGTCCTTTCTTCAATTTTATAATTAATCGGAGTTGTAATGGCAATCAATCGCAGTACTTCCTCCAATGGCTCATCCTTAAATGTTGCCTTAAAATGGTAGTTTTTCAAAACAGGATCATTTAACACAATATCCACGTTATACCATCTTTCGATTTTATCTACTGCTTTACCCATGGGTTCATCTACAATAATCAAATAGCCGTCTTTCCACGCGGTATAATTATCAGCATCAATATTCGATATGGTCAACTTTTTTTGTTCGCGGTTGTAACATGCCATTTCGTTCGGCTCGAGAATATAGTCGAAAACAGCTTTTGTTCCTATTACTTCAACCTTGCCCTCCTTTAAAACCACATCTGTAAAATTGTCGCCATGATAACTTGCTACATTGAATTTTGTTCCTAAAACTTTTACATCAAGATCAGAAACGCTCACTACGAAATCGGAATTATCAACGTGAGTCACTTCAAAATAGGCTTCTCCCTGGAGTTCAACTTTTCGATGTACGCCAAATACTCCCGGATATTTTAATTTTGCCCCGCTGTTCAGCCAACCCATTGTTCCGTCGGGCAGATTAAATTTAACACGTGAACCTTCCGGAACATTGATCTCAATCCAACTTTCAGCAAGGGTTCGCTGAGTAGCTTCGTTTTTCAAAAAGCTGTGTGAAGTAAAATACCAGGCTGAAAAAAGAATAAGTGGAAGCAACAAAATAGCTGCCATCTTGCGATAACCTTCCCATAAAACAAGGAGTTTCGATTTCTTATTTTCTTCCTTCGAAATTATCCGTTGGATCCGCTGATAGATGTAATCGAGAGAATTGTCAGCTTGAAGCCCCGTTTCTGTCAATTCATTCCAGTGTTGTAATAACTGTGCTTCGAGTTCCAATTCGTGTTCCTGATTTTCAAACCAATTACGAATCTCCAGATAATCTTTGTAAGAATAATCTCCTTTGATAAAATTGTAAATCTTATGATAATTTATTTTTTCTTTCATTTTTTCTTTTTTTAGAAGAAGGAGAAAAGAATCTCCTTCTTTCTCTAACTAAACTACTATCAGATTTTGATAAAAACATTTACTAATTCAGAATATATATCCTGAACTTTTGCAAAACCCTAGTCAGAAAACCGGATTTTTTTATTTTTCTTCAAGAAAAAGACAAAAGAAGATCAGTCCGCTGATACGGAGCTTCTCAAACTCGGCCTTTAGATATTTCATTGCTTCTGAAATGTGATACTCCACTGTTTTGACCGATATAGACAGTTCCTCTGCAATATGAAGATGAGATTTTTTTTCAAGCTTTGAACGAACAAAAACAAGTTTGCGTTTTTCCGGCATTTGTGCAATCAATTCATCAAGTTTTGTTAAAAGTCTCTGGAAATCGAGACTGTCATCAAAATCCGTTTTATGGGTGGAAAACTCCAACAGAATTTCGTGTTTGAGCGTAATTGCTTTTGAAAGTGAATTGAATTGTTTCCGAATCGTATTAAGGGCAATTGTAAAGAGATAGGATTTGAATGATGTGCCCGTCAAGAGCTGTTTTCTGTTCTCCCAGATTTTTACAAAAACTTCCTGAACAACATCATCAGCTGCTTCAGTTGATTTTAAATAACTGTACGAGAATTGATGCAGGGGTTTGCTGTAAACTTCGAAAAGTTTCTTAAATGATTCATGATTGCCTTCCTTCAATCCACGAATCAAAATTTCTTCATTGTATGAGTTTTTTAATAGCATCTAACAAATTGATAAAATACCCATTATCAGCATCGCCCTAAATTATATATATTTTTTCCAAAATCATGACATTAAATTCATGTGCTTATCAAAGTGTATACTAAACACATGTTAATAATAAAACCGAACATGAATTGTAACGATTAATTTAGTTCAATTTAACACAATACTAATTACAGGACAATCAAAAACTACATAATACGCTGAATTTGTGCATACTAACTCTCTCTCCTGTATTTGAGCTATATATTATTGTTAAATTAAGTCATAATGTCATACTTCCCGGCACAGTTTTTTAGCGAAGTTCATTGTCGAAATTATTGCGAAGAACTCGTTCTATTATCTGACACAAATTATTCCGGATTAGTTATGACCTATCGATTTTGCAAAAGTCAAAATATATTCTTATCTTTTTTTCCGTATTATTGAACCTTACTTTCATACTTAACATGAAAAAATTCCTCTTGCTCCCAATCCTCGTAATTATCACGTTTGGTGTTTATGCACAAAATGGACTATACCAGCGGATATTGTTCGACTGTGTATTGCTGATGAAAAGATTGCAAACATTGATAATCTGGACTTATTCATAGCCATTGAAGAAACCCAAGACAATTTTTACAAGTTCACAGTTACCTATGCTGACAGTACTCCGCAATCGTTTCAACTCAAGCCCCTTGAGCCCACAAGTTTTATTGACAAAGCAACACTTGCAATAGAAAAATCACTGGGTTCATTGGGAGCAAGCCTAAGATCACGAGATGACTCTTTAAGAATTGAAAACTATCTGACCACATTATTTACAAATATTGCGGTCTATGTCAGAACTGAAGAAGATATACCTGGAGCTGCTTTTGTGTATCTCAGAGATTCGGTTATAGACATATTTAATGATACTATTCCCATAAAATCACTTCATATTACTAAAGTGAACTTAACATTTTATGGTGGTTCTATTGAGAAGGTTCAGGTACTGGGTAGTATGAAACTGAAAGATAATTCAATTCCCATCGAGTTTAATAACCGATTTTCGATCGGAATTAGTTCTACCAGAAATGTACAAGGCCTAAGTAATATCAATCTTTTTTCAGACCGAAAATTCAGCAAAAAGATAATTTCAGAAATGGAGAAAGACAAGATAAAAACGTTTACAGATGAGCAGGTTTCTTCAGGTCATGATAAAAAGAGCCTAAAAATAAAGCTTGGAGATCTTCTCGGATACGAAAAAATTCTGGACGTTAACGCTAATGACATTAGTCCCATTGATATAAAAATCACATTGGATCGCGAAAATCAAAAAATAAAGGTCAATAAAGAACCTTCAAGCCGCCTGTTTGAAGCCAAATTATACACCGACCTACTCGGACTAATTAATGAAGAGAATCCAAATGGGATTGCCCAACTCGAAATGGATAAACGTTTTAATATAAATAATGCAAAAGGTAATGCAATAATGTTTAAAGGCGGAGGTACAGGGTTCTTCCAATACATTGATGCTTCATTCAGCCTTTCAAAACTGGAAGCTGATAATAAATATCTTATACCTACAGAATCTCCCAATTCTTCGGGTTTATATGTTTTTCACCCTATTCAACTATACCACTATCGAAATTATTCTGTTGGGGCCATGCTAAATTTATGGTCTCATGAAAACCAGAATTTTAAGGTTAACGCTAACCTGGATGCAGGGGTTTTGTTTGGCCGGACAGGTATAAAATCCGATTCTTCCGAATTTGCCAGCAAGTTTTTTGTCAACAATGTTGAATTTCCGATTGAAGCCGGAGTTCAGTTCGTACCCGAAAAAAGAGTGAAGTTTAGTATTAACGACCGAGTATCTTGGTTCCGACAATTAAGCGACCAAATAGAGGTCATTGATATGAACAAGGATTTTGACAAGGGTTCCAATGATGATTCAGATTTAAATACCGACGCCTGGCTCAACACACTAACGATGAAACTGGAAGTAAATATTTCACCCAGTGGCAATGGAAGGCTCTTTGCCCGTTATAAATTTACCCACGAATTAGGGTATTGGCAGAATAATTTTTCACAACTCCAGTTTGGTTATTCGTTCTTTATATTAAAGAATAATGGTGTAAATAAGGCAATCAGGAATGATTAACTAAATTGCCTGACGACCACGGTCTCAAAGTTAACAAAGTTCTGTCTCGATATTTTTATTGAGGATGTGCAATAATTCCGGATCAGGTTCATAATTTGATAATGTTTCTCCGGTATCTTCGTTCACCCAATCCATCATCTCCATATCATAAGAAAGTTCATCATAATCAAAAACTGTTACTGACTTTGTCTTTGTCTTGCTTTTGGGCAATTCAAAACCATAGGTATCGGTTAGACGTAATCCACGCATTGCTCTTAAAATATTATAGAGTGCTGCAATATAAACTCGCCGGGTTATTTTCCTTCTTTCTATTTTATTGTTCGGGTTGGGCTCTGTCAGTATTTTGCTTCCGTATTTCACAACTTCAATTAAGTCTCGCTCTCTGTCCTCAACCTTTCTAATTTTTTGGGCTATCAGCTGGGCGTATTTTCCAGTCCACGTTCTTAACCATTCTTGTAAAACTATTTCCGCCACTTCTATCGATGGAACAAGTATGTGAAAATGTGGATTATAAGTTCTCTTATAAGGATTGAAATTACATTCTAAGGATTTGATTGCAACCAGTTTTGGACCTTTTCCTCTTTGGTGTCGTTTTTTTATTATATCAGCAATAATCTTAAAAGCACGTTTCGTGTTACGCATGCGATCATATAATTGATTGGCAAAACATGACTTCGCAGTCAGGGTAATAAAATGTGGATCAGACCAAGTTTCAACAATAGGAAGATATTTGTTTATCATTTCGGCCTTACGATTGCCGTTGCACACTGTGCAAATGCGGTTTTTACAATATACTCCATGCATTATGTTCTCAGAAAGTATCAAACGTTCCTGGCAATGATATGTGTTCCATAAACTCCTTACCATATCTTCGTTACCTTTACTTCTTGCATAATCAATCAACGGTAGTACCACTTTGTTTGTCACCAGTTTCTTTTTTGCTTTTCGACGTAATGTTTGATTGTCTGAAGCGTCCGTCCCTCTTCCAATCAGCTCTAAAGGAATTTTCATTTTTTTTGTTGTCCCGAGTTGTCCTAACGTATCCAGAGAACTTTGCCTAAAAGATTTTTTGACCGATGGAACTCTCTCAAAATCAATCATGAAACAGTTATTATATTTTGTCTGGTTCTTCATTTGCTTTCTCCTCTATTGCATCAATTAGGCTTAGTTGCACGACCTGTGGTGCCAATACAGTTTTTTGACTGTTATTTTTTTCGATTTCGATTTGTTTGATTACTTGTTTTTTTTCAGGAATAATTTCGTCCTTAATCTTCTCACTATTAAATGATTTACTATGTTCTTCCTCTTGTTTTTTTACTTGTGCTCTTAACGGAATATTTACTGGCTTCTTTACTTTCTCTTCTGTAATTTGAGTTGTAGTTATGATCGTCTTTCCAGCATCTGATGTTATCGAAATCATCGAACATTGGGAAAGTGATTGCAAAAAAGCTCTGACCTTTGTTCGGGACCAGCCCCAACGTTCACATAGTGTATTTTCAGAAGTAATGAATTGCCCTTTCGGCAGTGTATGAACTTTTCCCCGGAAGTAAGTTCTTTCGTTTGAGGCCAGAATCATAATATCAATCCATGCCTGTCCTTTTGCGAATGGCTTATCTTGCCACAGCCAATGATTTTGAAGTTCTTCCGAAATATCCATTACTATCTCTTTTTCGGTTTACTATTCATTTCTAAAGCGTCTAAAACTTTTTGAGGATCGAATAAGACCAGACGCTCAAATTGTGCAAAAGGAATTTTACCACTGTTCTTTAGTTTCTGAGCAGTGACGGGAGATACACCTAAAAATTCAGCCAATCCATATATTCCACGAATTGGCTCAAAAGATTTAGGGGATGCCTGAATGTTTTGATTTTTCCTTAGCTCGAACAGAAGTTCTTCTTGGTTCTCAATCTTCCTTTCCAGGGCACTCAGTTGGGAAAGAGTACGACCTAATAGTTTGAGGATTTCTGTCGAATCCTGCTGGTTGTCGTCGTTCTGTATGTTATTGTGTCGTGCCATGCAACAAAAATACACGGCAGCTTTAACCTAATTACCTCTACTTCAATGTAATAACATCCAGGATGGATGTAAATGGACGTCCATGGACTAACTTTTTTCTAAAAATTGAGCGACATCAATAAAATTAACCATATCGTATTCAGTAATTCGATTACTATTATTCGGTTTCATGGCATTTTCAATTGATTGGACTTCTGCAATTTCACCGTCAAATAAAAATGAGTTATGAATTATTGAATAACAATCTTTTTTACTGTTTGCAATAATCTTATTCTCAACCAAAGAAGCTATAACCGAGGCAAAATGATTCATTGGTTTTTTAATAAAAATTGAATTTTCAGGGTTCTGACCATTGAACCAATCATTTAATAATTCCAATTCTGATTTCTCAAAATATCCTCGTTCACAAAGCAGATTATTCAATCCTGAGATATTGTATTTAATGGTTTTACTAAGAATTATTTTGGCAAGTCTTGTATCTTTTTTTAATAATGACTCCAGATAAGGATAAATGTATTTATGTGTGCAAACGCTCTTTACGTATGGATTTGTTTTATGTTCAGCTCGTACCTCTATTTGGGAATAGTAATTATTTCTGTACCATAGATATAACTTCTCCTGTGTAATATCGCTCTGGGAATATAGGCTGATCTCACCCTTTTTGAGTTGTTCGATTGCATTAGATTGTATTCTTTCTATATTTTCTAAAACACCCTTCAATAACTGAAGCCCCAATGGTTTTTTTAATTCATTTTCATAATAAGGTTTGGCTATTTCTATGAATCTTCTTTCTGCTAAAAAGTTAATCATCCAATTATAATATTCAATGCGTTCTTCAGTGGGGACACCATAATTGGGACTGTCTATCGAAGGTATCAACATATCTGTCGTTACGGGTAGCCTAAGTTCTCCCATCAATCCATCAGAAGTATTTCCACCAAGTTCTTCTTTGGTTTTTGATTCAAAATATTCGTGTAATTTCTCTGGTGTTGAATACTTTTCAAAATAGTTTTTTTTCCAATGGTTCAACTTTGACGTATAAGTTGGCAGTTTATCTAATTCTTCATTAACTTTTTTAATCTTGTCAAAATTCATGGTAAATATCTATTCCAAGTTTTTAATTGCATCTTCACGATCATCCTGTGTAATTCCATAGTATCTTCTAAAGGCCTTTGATCCTTGTGAGTGACCACTCATCGACGAAATAACTTCATTTTTTGTATTTTTGAAAAGTATACCTACAAAAGTTTTACGAGCCATATGACTATGTGCTATTTCTGAGAGTTTCTTTATTTCATGTTTTCGTGTAACAGGATTAAGCACCGTCACTTTCCGGTGTAACTCACACAACACAAAAAGTTGTTTCAAATATACATTGTATTTCTGCCCACTGATATAGGGGACCAAATCTCCACCTGGTATATCATATCGGCTAATTATTTCCAATGCTTTGTTGGTTAATGGGATTTTACAAATAGTTGGATTTTCGTCAACGGTTTTCGTAGGAATATATTGAATTGTATTATCAATAATGTTCTGGTGCTTGAGATTCACAAAATCACTGACCCTGGCTCCAATGAAACATTGCAAACAAAAGGCATCCCTCACCCTTGCCAGTTTTTTATCGTTTATTTCCTTGGAATAGAGTAAATCCAGTTCTTCCTTGGTAAGAAATATAGGATCACCATATACCTCCTTTTCAATATGAAAATCATCATAAGGATTTTTCTTTAGCCAACCATTTTGAACTCCGTGGTTGAAAAAAGTTTTGACTCTTGTATGAATACCGGAAATACTATTTTGACTCCTCTTTTTCTCTGGATCAGAGCGCAAATATTTATCGAAGTCGTTTATTGTTGAGATCGTAAAATTGCTAAACGTCAGAGTAACGACTTTTTGCTCCATATAGCTTTCCAAATGATTTTTACAAGTCGTAAACTGCTTAATTCTCCATACAGATACTACACCTTTTCTATCCTCAATAAACCTGTCGAAGTAATCAATTAGAGTTTTCTTTTTCTTCGATTTTCTTTCTGGTTGGTTTAATTCATCTCGCAATAATTCCCGAAGTCTTTTAACAGTAGGATAATCCTCCATCCGTGCAAAGATACTGTCAATGGCAGAGGCTTGTTTTCTAATTGCCGAATTTATAGTTGATGCACTAACACCATCATTATTGAATGTATTTTTACGCTGAAAGGCGTATAACTCACCTTCTTCCCAAAGAGAAACATTTGTTCTAAATCCGATACTATGAAACAATCTTTCATTATTAAAAGTAACGGCCATGATGATAGGGATGTGTTCGGTAATCTTTTCCCCTGTCTCTTTGTCCTTTCTTGATTCAAGTATAAACTTGATGTTATATTTCAGACCATGATATGTTGCTTTCATTTATCGGATACAAATTGGATACAATTACATACATTTTTACATACATTTTTGGGTTAAATCTAATAATATGTAATGAAATCAGATGCAATAAAAGTAACTGTTTATTAACAACTTATATCTTTCAATTATGTTTGGTGAATTACGATGAAACGTATAAGGGATTCCCACCTCGGGTACTAACAAGGAAGAATCAGGATTTTTAACTGACTCTTCCTTTTTCATTTCATAAAACTTATTGTTATTATTGGATATAACCAAGTTTTATCATCACTAAAACTTGGTTCGACGCTTAATTGATACAAATCTTTTCGGAAAACATATATCTAACAGGCTTTTATACCACTCCTTATTATCAATCTTTGTATCTATCTAATAAATAGCCCACTATATTCCTTCATTAAAATTGCAACTCTTCAAAAAAAGGTTATACTC
>JAFGXS010000063.1 GCA_016936505.1 Bacteroidales bacterium
GTCACCACGCGGTATCCCGCAAATTGAGGTTACTTTCGATATCGATGCCAACGGTATTCTGCATGTGAATGCAAAAGACAAAGCCACAGGTAAATCGCAGTCGATCCGTATCGAAGCGTCATCAGGTTTAAGCGACGACGAAATTGCAAAAATGAAAGCCGAAGCCGAAGCAAATGCCGAAGCCGACAAACAAGCGAAGGAAGCTGCTGATAAAATCAACCAGGCCGACAGTCTGATTTTCCAGACCGAAAAGCAGTTGAAAGAATTCGGCGATAAAATTCCGGCTGATAAAAAACAACCGATCGAAGATGCGTTGAAAAAGCTGAAAGAAGCTCACGCCAGCAAAGACCTTGCTGCTATTGATGCGGCTATGAACGAATTAAACACGGTGTTCCAGGCAGCTTCGCAGGAAATGTACAATGCTTCGCAGGCTCAGGGTGGACCACAGGGTGGCCATCAGGGAGGTCAGCAGACCGACGGTGGCGCACAAGGCCAGCCTAAAGACGACGGTGAAGTGACTGACGTCGATTTCGAAGAAGTGAAATAGATTATTATCATAAGCAATTGGCAAAATAGGTATGCCGCAGTAAGACAGTGTTTTACTGCGGCTTTCTTTTTAGTTTGATTGTTAATGGTGTTGTTTAAATCATTTTTTTATATTCAGTAATGGTGCGTTGGCTACATTTCGTAGTAAAATATCAGTGGTTTATGCTTTAGGATTTAATGGATAAAATTGTCAAAGACGATTTACACCTGATTCGGAAAATAAGTAATGAGTTTGCACATAATCTTGTTGTTTCTTTCGAGATAAGAATAGCGGAGTGGTGTAATACCAATTGTTTTTCAAAGTGAGCCTTAAGCGAAACTCTGAAATTACTATGGTTAATGCCGATAGAAAGTTGAAGAGACTTTGTGAATGAGCGAACGAAAGGCTCAGTTCAATTTCTCATGGGTATAAATCTTTAAAATTGCATAGAGTAGTTATATTTTGAGAACCGCCACCAGAAGCACCACCCGGGATTCTTTTTAGGTTGGCGTACATTATCAGATAATTGCTCATTTACTTGGTTGCATTTCAATTGCAGAGGAAACAACTGCAAAATGCAGAATACGTAGTAACATTCTTTTATCCCAATATTTCCGATTTTTTCAATCATTTCTGTTTCCTTTTAAAAATTTTCCAAAAAAGTCAAGTGTGATGTTCACCGGCTTGAATTTCCGTTAAAGGCTTAATGAAGTAGTAAAAAAATCAATAAGAAACATGGTGATACCATATTTGACACAATACAGCCACATAATCGATTGTTGGCCGACTGTTTTACACCACATTTTTCATACCTTAGGGGGTTTAATAAGTTACTATGAAGAGTGGGAAACAAACTAAAACGATAGGTAGCATTTGCTTGCTTATTTTATTTTTTTCGGTGCTTGTCCAGTCAACAGCGCAGCCTTCCTATGTTTTTCACCACCTCACAACAAAAGACGGGCTTTCGAATAGTAGTGTTGGTTCGATTTTGAAAGATAGCTATGGTTTTTTATGGATAGCAACAGAATACGGATTGAACCGTTTCGACGGCTACGAGTTTAAAGTATATTCCAGAAAACCCGGGGTGCCAAATACCATGGTAGCGAATAATGTATGGGGCCTGCAGGAAGATGGCCTGGGGAATATTTGGATTAATAGTTTTTCTTATATGTTATACAACCGGGAGAAGGATAATTTTATTACAAATGTTCCTGTTTTTCTGGAGAGTTTAGGTATTACGGTTGACCGTAATTACAAAATCTATGTCGATAAAGAAAAGGATTTATGGGTATTGAGCGGACAGACCGCATTTTTTTATGACACACGAAAAAAGGACTTGAAGATTTTTAATATTGAAATAAGGTTGGATGATGTAGTTACAGCCGAATTAAGCGATGACGGAGAAAGCTTGTACGGCATTTTAAAACCAGGATTTCTGTGGAGAATAAACAAACGGACCGGTAGCCAGAAAGTGATTGAACTGCCGGTAGATATTAATGTAAATTTATATCACAGATTATATGTCGATTATAGCGGCGGTCTTTGGATTTGGTCTACCCAAACTGATATTATTCGTTATAAGAAAAGCCAGAGTACAGTTTGGGGACAATTGCAGTTAACCCGGGATAATGATGTACAATTCAGCCGGATACTGAATCTTTTGGATGATAAAAACGGACATATCTGGATTGGCACCGACCATAACGGACTGTTTATTTATGACATCGCCGGCAGGGAGCTTACCAACCTGGAGGAGGACCAAATGACCAAATCATCTATCGCTTCAAACAATATTAATTGCTTGTTCCTCGATGATAATGGGATTATATGGATGGGGCACAGCAAAAAGGGCATTTCGTATTTTCACTACAGTCTTCAAAATATCGTAAATTATGAAGATCCAGCTTGCCGGGATGTAGGTGTTATCCTTGAAGATCGGAAAGGCCGTATATGGTTAGGCACCGACGGGAACGGGCTATTCCTGAAAGAAAAAAAGGTGAATGCTGAAATTAGAAAACTTCCGATAGGGGACAGCCCAATCGTATCTCTTTTAGAAGACCGGAAAGGACAGGTTTGGATCGGGACTTATTCA
>JAFGXS010000009.1 GCA_016936505.1 Bacteroidales bacterium
AAATTATTATCAAACAATTAAAAAATGAAAAGAGCTTATTCTATGTTCAAAAAGGCGCTGTTAATGGGTATCTTGGTAAGCTTACCCTTTGCTTTCTTTGGTCAGGATACTACTGCCAAGAAAAAGGATACAGCCAACAAACCGAAGACATCTTTCACTCCTTATTTCTTCTTGCAGGGTGATTTTGGTCTCAGCTGGCCAAATACTGAAGTGTCTACAACTACCTTTGTTCCTGATTTAAGATCAGGAATTCCAACTGTAAACGGAGATCTTGCTCTGGGTTACCAATTTAATTACTGGTTAAATGTATATGGCAATTTTACCCGTGGTTTTGCCAATGGTAGACTCTGGAGTCAAAAGAATACTTACGGTGTTTATCCAGGTATTCAGCTTCTTGACAAAATTGATTACATGGGTGGGGATTTGAATTTGGGATTGAACCTTTCCAATTTATTTGCCGGATATAAGGATCGTAAATTTTCAGTTGGGTTGCACGCTGGTCTTGGACAAGTTCAGTGGATGACACAGCTTTATAATAGATTAACTGGTCAGGAATTAGATACTTATGGTTTAAGAGTTAGTCCTGCTACTCATCAGGGTAACGGATTCCACAAAAGAAAAATAGCTTTAACTGTTCCTGTTGGTATTAATTTAGATTATAAGCTCAATGATAAATGGTCAGTATATGGTGATTATACTGTAAGCATGGCTGATACTTACATGATGGATGCTGTTTATGGTGACAAAGCTTTGTTTGGACACCGTGACGCATTGTTAAGAGCAAATTTGGGTTTGAAACTTAATTTGACTGAAGCGTTGGCAGGAACTAAAACGATGGCTAAAAAATTCAACACAGCTGTTCAATTGAAAGCTACCCCGGAACCTTTGGTTAAAAAAGGTAATGAGATTGCAATTAATGTAAAAGGAACTGTAGCTCCTAAGTACTTTAACAAGAAAGCGTTGATGATTATTCAGCCTGTTTTAACTTATGAAGGTGGACAAGAAGTGTTGAAACCAATTATGCTGAAAGGTGAAGATGTTGCCGGTGACGGACAGATGGTTCCTTACAAAAATGGCGGTTCATTTACCTATAATGTAACCGTACCTTATAAAGCAGGTATGGAAGCTGCTGAATTGCATGCTGCTCCTGTAATTTATGCTTACAGTGGTCAGGATTTTACTACAGCTAAAGATGCTTTGGCTCAAGGTAAAAAAGCTGTTGAGGTTCCTGATATGAAATTAGCTGATGGTACAATTGTTACCGATACTTATGTGCAGTTGGCTTCAGGTATGGCTCCAACAGAAGCTGGTCAGGGTTCTTTGGTTTACGAATTTGCACCTGATGGATATCAGCATGTTACTGTTGTTACTAATAATTCAGACATTCATTTTAAAGTTAACAGCTCAAGATTAAACTGGGCTTTGGCTTTGAATAAAATGCAGGATAATCTTGATGCACTGAAAAGTAACTTGTCAGACTTGCAAAAAGGATGGAAAGTAAAAGGTATTGAAATTGCTGGATGGGCTTCTCCTGAAGGACCTTATAACTTTAACCAAAAGCTTTCACAAATGCGTGCTCAGACAGCTGAAAAATATTTGATGAACAAAATCAAAAGAGAGCTGAAAAAGAAAGATAATGGTTTTGCATTCAATAGTGTTAAAGATATTGAGTTTACAACAAGTGCTAATGGTCCTGACTGGAATGGATTTATGAAGGCTGTTGAAAATTCAGATTTGAAAGATAAATCATCAATCCTGAATGTAATTAATTCATCAGAAGAAAGTCAGAGAGAAACTCAGATCAAAAATATGATCCAGATTTATCCTCAGATTGAAAAGGAAATCTTGCCTGCTTTAAGACGTGCTGTTATTAAAGTTAACGCATTTGAACCTAAGAGAACTGATGAAGAGATTGCTCAGATGGCAGTTAGTGCAGATTATGGTCAATTGAAGATTAATGAGCTTCTTTATGCCGGTACAATGGCTAAAGATTTGAACACTAAACTTAAAATCTACAATAATGCTATGACACAGTATCCTCAGTGCTGGAGAGCTGTTGCTAATGCTGGTGCTGTAGAAACCGGTTTAGGACATTTTGACAATGCTGAAAAACTGCTGAAAAAAGCAGAAAGCATGAATCCTAAGTCTGTTGAAGTTGTTAATAATATGGGTGTTCTTTATGCCAAAATGGGCAAAACTGCTGAAGCTGAAAATTACTTCTCAAAAGCTCAGCAAATGGGAGCCAATGAAGATTACAACATGGCTTTGATGAACATTGTTAAAGGTGACTATGCTAAGGCTTTACAATTGATGAACGGTGTTAAATGTGATTATAACCTGGGTCTTGCTCAGTTGTTAAATGGCGATTTCTCTGCTTCTTCAAATACGCTGAAATGTGCTCCTCAAACAGCTGCTACAGATTATCTGTTGGCTATCGACGGTGCTCGTCAGGATAATAAAGCAATGGTTATGGAATACCTGACAAAAGCTGTTAAAGCAGATTCAGGTTTTGCTGCAAAAGCTGCAAAAGATCGTGAATTCTTGAAGTATTTCAACGATGCAGATTTTAAGGCCCTTGTGAACATGAAATAAGTTTCAAATATATAAGCTAAAAAAGGGAGGCGCTAGCCTCCCTTTTTTATTTCCCCCCGTATTAAAAAGCAGTTATAGTGTATTAGTTTTATATTTGTAAAAAATTTGAGCAATGACCAAATTCAGAAGCAGCAGAGAGCTGTCAAAAATTACAACACATGTGCTTCAGGAAATGAAGCAAAAAGGTGATAAAATTGCTATGCTGACCGGTTATGACTTTTCGTCGGCCAAAATATTGGATGAGGCTGGAATTGATGTAATTCTTGTTGGCGATTCTGCTTCAAACGTAATGGCCGGACATGTTACCACGCTTCCTATAACTCTTGATCAGATGATATACCATGCTTCTTCAGTGATGAGGGCAGTTAACAGAGCATTGGTTGTTGTTGACCTCCCTTTCGGTTCTTATCAAGGGAACTCAAAAGAAGCACTGCATTCTGCAATACGAATTATGAAAGAATCTGGTGCTAACGCTGTTAAGATGGAGGGAGGAAAAGAGATTTCTGAATCTATAGGCCGAATTCTGAGTGCAGGCATCCCTGTTTTAGGTCATTTGGGGCTTACACCACAATCAATTAATAAATTTGGAACCTATACTGTAAGAGCCAGGGAAAAGGAAGAAGCCGATAAACTGAAAGAAGATGCCAAATTTCTTGAAGATGCCGGGTGTTTTGGTGTGGTTCTGGAAAAAATACCGGCAGCACTTGCCGGAGAAGTGACGGCATCAATTAAAATTCCTACAATTGGTATTGGCGCAGGCTCTTTGGTTGATGGGCAGGTGTTGGTTTTGCATGACATGTTGGGAATTAATCAGGATTTTTCACCTCGATTCCTGCGTCGTTATCATAACCTGCACGATGAAATGATCAAAGCCTTTGTCTCCTACATTGGTGATGTGAAGTCGCAGGATTTTCCCAACAGTAAAGAACAATACTAATTATGTCTCTTTCCTTACTGGAAGAACGCATATTATTTGAAGACAATCATTTGCTGATTGTAAATAAGTTGCCGTCTGAAATAGTTCAGGGCGATAAAACAGGTGATCAGCCATTGAGCGAATTACTCAAAACTTTTCTCAAAGAAAAATACAATAAACCAGGAAACGTGTTTGTTGGTGTTGTGCATCGTTTGGACAGGCCGGTCAGTGGGGTTGTTGCTTTTGCCAAAACCAGTAAGGCTTTAAGCCGAATGAATCAGTTAGTGAAAGATCGTTCGCTTAGGAAAACATATTGGGCTATCGTAAAGAATCATCCTCCTGCTTTGTCAGGAACTTTAATTCATTACCTCGTACGCAATGAAAAGCAAAATAAATCGTTTGCATACCAAAAGGAAGTAAAGGGGAGTAAGGAAGCCGTTCTTGATTATCGTTTGGTTGCCAAAGCAGAAAATTATTATCTCTTGGAAATTGACCTGAAAACAGGAAGACATCATCAGATAAGAGCACAACTGGCTGCAATGGGATGTCCCATAAAAGGCGATTTAAAATACGGTTCGCAGCGTAGCAATGAAGATGCCAGCATAAGTTTACATGCATTAAAATTGAGTTTTGTCCATCCTGTAAAAAAAGAACCGGTTGAAGTTACAGCCCCGCCACCCAACGACAAATTATGGAATTATTTTTATAATGAACAACGTAAAAATTTATGAGTAAATCTGTGCAAAGCCTTGATATGGAAAAGCAGTATTCTTATACGGAAGAGTTTCTTAATATTCTGAGTCATGGACTAGGTTTTCTGTTGGCTATCCTGGCGACCGTTGTCTTGGTTGTTAAGGCTTCCTCAACTGGTGATCCCTGGCAAATTGTTAGTGTGAGCATTTATGGGGCTTCCATGATGTTGCTTTACCTGGCATCAACATTGTATCATTCAGCCAAAGAACCAAAACGCAGACAAAGGCTGAATGTTTTTGATCATGCTTCCATATATGTCCTCATTGCAGGTACATATACTCCTTTTGTTTTGGTGACTTTGCGTGGACCATGGGGATGGACAATTTTCGGGATCATATGGGGTGCTGCCATTGCCGGAATTATTTTCAAACTATTTTATACAGGGCGTTTCACTTTGGCATCAACCATTGCTTATGTGGTGATGGGGCTTCTGGTTTTAATCGCTATAAAACCTTTGGTTGATAATTTATCAAGCCAGGGATTGTTTTGGCTGCTTGCCGGAGGCATTAGTTACATTATTGGTGCTGTACTATACCTGCAAAAGAAAATGCCATTCAATCATGCCATCTTCCATTTATTTGTGTTGTTTGGAACATTCTCCCATTTCTGGGCAATATACTGGTATGTTATAGGCTAGCCTTCCACAAACTGTAACATCTTTCGGTTTTCTCCCATATTCCAGTTCTTTTCAACTAGATCGAGTTGTTCCTGAATTTTCATAGCCAGTAATACTATATCATTGTCATGAACCTTGGCACAAGAAAACTGATTTAACATCCTGAAGATATTGGCTCCGTATTTAAGTGAAACCATAACGTGTACATTTTCTTTCTTTAGGATTGCGCCAATGTTTTTGGCTTTGTTGGGATCACCATGTCCTTGTTCTTCAGGTGATTTATTTTGAATTCGTTTGAAAAAACGAACCTTTTCTTTGTTGATTTGGTAAATATCAAAATAATCTGCTTCTCCAAAGTGATCGTTTACCAAATGCTTTCCGTCATTGGTTGGAAAAGCGAATACCCATGTTACTGGTTCCATGATAATTTATTTTAATTTATGTAACTTTCTGTTGAAATTTTAGCTCAATGCAAAATTATAAAAAACCGTTATCTGTAATTAATCTAAATTGACTATCTTCATCGAAATTTATAATTCGAGATTATTTAAATACTTTTGCCATGAATAACAGACGTAATTTCTTAAAAAGTGGTGTACTTCTGGCCACTGGTATGGCTGTTTCAGCGCCATTGCTCGCTAAACCCAAAAAAGGTCGTGATCCTAAATTTTCTGGTGTAATTTATACTGATGAAGATACCGGAATGTGGGCAGGAAAACAGGATCATCATGTTCCTGTTGTTACTGTTGAGGGTAATTCAATTACATTGTTTACTGATCATCCAATGAGTGAAGTTCACTATATTGTGCGCCATACACTGGTAGACAAAAGCGGAAAAGTGTTGGGAAGTAAGACTTTTTATCCTACCGACGAGAAAGCAGTTTCCCGTTTTACAGTTCCATCAGAATATCATGGAAAATTATATGCAACCAGTTTTTGTAACAAACACGATTTCTGGTTAAAAGAATTTGTGGTTTAAAGCATTAAAACCTCCGGTTCAATAGTAATGTTGAACCGGTTTTTTATATCCGATTGAATCTGTAACGCCAGTTTTTTAACCTCAGAACCTTTGGCGTTGTCATGATTTACCAGTACCAACGCCTGTTTATCATGAACTCCGGTATTGCCGTATTTCTTCCCTTTCCATCCGCTTTGCTCAATGAGCCAGCCAGCCGGTACTTTAACAGTTCCGTTTTCCTGAGGATAAGAAGGGATCTCGGGAAATTCACCCTGAAGTAGCTTAAATTGTTCTTGTGAAATAACAGGGTTCTTGAAAAAGCTACCCGCATTACCCAGAACCTTTGGATCGGGTAGTTTAGAATTGCGAATATCTTTTACTTTTTGACTGATATCAGAGGCTTTAATATTTTTCTGATCAACTTCTGTAAATGCCGCTTTAAGTGGGGCATAGTTTAAAACCGGGTGAGATTTTTTATTTAACCGATAGGTGACATTTAATATGAACCAGTTTCCTTTTTCGGTAGTTTTAAAGATGCTTGACCGATAGCCAAAAAGACAATTGTTATTGGTAAAGCTTATAATTTCTCCTGTTTTCAGGTTGATGGCTTCTAAGTTGGTGAAATGTTC
The DNA here is from genome assembly GCA_016936505.1 of Bacteroidales bacterium. Classification (GTDB taxonomy): domain Bacteria; phylum Bacteroidota; class Bacteroidia; order Bacteroidales; family F082; genus Sulfidibacterium. Next base: position 6,465 of record JAFGXS010000009.1, read on the forward strand.
CTTTTGTTCAATTCCATAGGCTCCTATGTTTTGAACCGGTGCGGCACCAACAGTTCCGGGAATTAAACTCAGGTTTTCCAGTCCCCACAAATTATGGGCAACAGTATAATCTACAAAATCACTCCAGTTTTCGCCTCCCCCTGCCTGAATCAAAACAAAGTCATCATTTTCTTCCAGAATATCAGTTCCACTGATTTCATTATGCAACACCCATCCATCAAAATCTTGCGTAAAAAGTACGTTGCTTCCTCCACCAAGAATGAGAATCTTATTTCCAAATATCTTTTCTTTCAGAATCAGTTCTTTAATATCCAGCACAGAATTTATGGAAACAAATTTTTGTGCTTTGGCTTTGATCCCAAAGGTATTGAATAAAGTCAAATCCTGGTGTTCTATAATGTTCAGCATAATTAAAGAAGAGATAATCCTGTATAATTTTCCGGACGAATGGCTTTCAATTCATTTTTGATTTCTTCTGAAACTGCCAGTGAATCAATGAAACGTGTGAAGGTTTCCTGAGTAATCTTCTCATTGGTTCGGGTTAAATCGCGCAGCGCTTCGTATGGATTTGGATATTTTTCGCGCCGTAAAATGCTCTGAACGGCTTCAGCAACTACAGCCCAATTGTTTTCAAGATCCAGGCGGATTTTATTTTCATTTAATATCAGTTTTTCCAATCCCTTTTTTAATGAACCTAAAGCAATCATCATATGTGCCATTGGGACGCCAATATTTCTGGTAACTGTTGAGTCGGTTAAATCGCGTTGGAGACGTGAGACCGGTAATTTTTCTGCAAGATGGTGCAACATGGCGTTGGCTATTCCCAGATTGCCCTCTGCATTCTCAAAATCAATAGGGTTTACTTTGTGGGGCATGGCTGATGAACCCACTTCTCCGGCTTTGATTCTTTGCTTGAAATAATCCATGGAAATATACATCCATATATCCCGACTCAAATCGATCAATATAGTGTTGATTCTATGCAGAGCATCAAAATAGGCTGCCAGGTTATCGTAATGTTCAATTTGTGTGGTAGTTTTCTGGCGAACCAGACCGAGCTGTTCTTCAAGAAATTTTTGGGCAAAATCAGCCCAGTCAATTTCCGGATAAGTAACTACGTGAGCATTCATGTTTCCTGTAGCACCACCAAATTTTCCAGAGCAGGGAATATTCTGTAACAAATCCAGTTGGTCTTCGAGGCGTTCTACAAACACATAAAATTCTTTGCCCAAACGGGTAGGAGAGGCTGGCTGACCATGGGTACGAGCCAGCATTGGAATATTTTTCCAATCTAACGAGAGCTTTTGCAGTATTTCAATAATTTCTTTTAGCCCGGGAAGTAGAATCTGCCAGTGTGCTTCTTTTATAGAAAGCGGTAGCGCTGTATTGTTGATGTCTTGTGAAGTAAGTCCGAAATGCACAAACTCTTTGAACTGACTCAGTCCGGCAGCGTCCATTTCCTTTTTGATGTAGTATTCCACAGCCTTCACATCATGATTGGTGGTTTTTTCCAGTTCTTTGATTTCTTCAGCGTTTCTGACTGAAAAATCGAGGTAGAGATTTCTTAGTAAATCAAAATTTCCCGGATCAAAATTTTCCAATCCCGGCAATGGAAGCTGGCACAAAGCAATGAAATACTCGACTTCAATACGGACACGGTATTTAAAAAGAGCGTATTCCGAAAAAAACGGAGCAAGTGAATTTGTTTTGCTGTTGTATCTTCCATCGACAGGCGATACGGCTGTGAGCGGATTGAATTCCATGGGCGCAAATTTTTATTCAAAAGTACGTGAAATTTACGCTTTCCTGAGGAAAAATTACAGCAATTCTTCTATTCTGTTTTCGACCTTTTCACCAGAAGTATCACGTTTTCCACATGATGAGTCTGAGGAAACATATCTACCGGCTGCACTTTTTTAATCTCGTACAGGGCATCCATTTCTGCTATGTCGCGGGCCTGAGTTGCCGGATTGCAGCTTACATAAACAATCTTTTCGGGAGCAGCTTTTAAAATCTGTTGTATTACTTTTGGATGCATCCCGGCACGGGGCGGGTCAGTAACAATGATATCAGGTTGTCCGTGTGTGCTCAGAAAGTTTTCATCCAGCAACTTGGCCATATCTCCTGCATGAAAAGAAACATTGTTTATTTCGTTCTCTTCAGCATTCTTGCGGGCATGTATTACTGCTTCTTTCACCGACTCAATTCCGATTACTTCCTTCACAAAAGGTGCCATAAATAAGGCAATGGTTCCTGTTCCGGTGTATAAATCATATACTTTTTCGTGGCCTTTAAATTCGGCAAAGTCGAAAGCTGTTTTGTAAAGCACATGAGCCTGTTCGGGATTGGTCTGATAAAAAGACTTAGGGCCAACCTTGAACTGCAACGGTTTTTGTTCGGGAGTAGCACCAGGCATTACTTCAAGATTAAAGTCTTTCCCTTTGAATAAATGGACATCCAGATCATAAATGACATCATTTACTTTGGTATTGATGACGTACATCAGAGAAGTGATTTCAGGAAATTTCCCGGCAAGAAATTCCATCATTTCCTGAATGGCAGCCTCATTGTCCTCGCCAAAAATCATAACAACCATCAAATCGCCTGTTGAAGCGGTTCGGATGATTAAGTTGCGCAGAAAACCTTTTTGTTCTCTTATGTTGTAAAACGACAGTCCTTTTCTTACTCCATATTCTTTTGCAGCCAGACGAATGGCGTTGGAAGGATCTTTTTGCAAATAGCAGTGATTGATGTCGAGGATTTTATCAAACTTTCCCGGAAGGTGAAAACCCAGCGCTTTCATTTCATTAGCAGGTTTTTCGCCTTCGGTAAAGTCTTCTGCCTGAAGCCAGCGCTTGTCTGAGAAGGTAAATTCCAGTTTGTTTCTATAGTAAAAAGGGTTTTCCACCCCGATTATGGGCCTGATTTCAGGATATGCCACCTTTGCAATATGATCGAGATTATCTTTTACCTGTTTTTCTTTGAAAAACTTCTGGTTGTCATAGTCCATGTGTTGCCATTTGCAACCACCGCAAAGTCCGAAATGTTCACATTTAGGTTGGCTTCTGTAAGGCGATTTTTTGTACAGTTTGGTAATAACTCCTTCGTAGTTTCCTTTCTTCTTTTTGATTACCTGAACATCTACCACATCGCCGGGTGCAGCAAACGGAACAAATACCACGCGTTGGTTCACCCTGGCAACGGCTTTGCCTTGTGCTCCTGCATCAATAATTTCAATCTCCTTTAATAACGGAAGCGGTGTGTTTCTTCTGGCCATAAATTTTTTATTTGGGGTGCAAAGATAGTGCTCTTTTTATTTTGAAAATTTAAATCTTCCAGCGTTCTTCAATGATAATGGTTTTGTTGGTGATGGATGGAATATTCTGCATGATTTGTGCCTGCTGTTGTAATTTTGGAAGATAGCTCAGTACGTAAAGCTCATGATTTGTTGTAAAAGTACAATTCTTCACCGATCATCTGTTTGCAATAAAGGGGTATTGCCTCAATTGATTTTACCAGATTTGATTCTTTGTTGTTTAAAAATAGTTTTTGTTACTTTTATACTTGTGCAATTACTAAATCTAATTCATTAACAAAAAACAGGTGCTGTGGAACACAATATCATTCTGAAACTAACAGAACCATCTGATCTGGAATATTTTTTCCGATTTCAACTGGATCAGGAAGCAATTCATCTGGCGGCTTTCACATCAGAAAATCCGGCTGATAAAGATGCTTACATGAGCAAACACAATAAATTATTGAAAGATCCCACTATTAATCACCAAACTATTTTTGTGGGAGAAGAGATTGCCGGAAGTATTTCGAAATTTGAAATGGAAGGACACGCTGAAATTGCATACTGGATCGATAAAAAATTCTGGGGCAAAGGAATTGCCACGTCAGCTTTGACAATGTTTTTGAGTTTGGAACATACAAGACCGATTTTTGGACGGGTTGCTTTTGATAATATAGGTTCGCAAAGAGTGCTTGAAAAAAACGGCTTTATGAGCATTGGAACGGACAAAGGATATGCTAATGCACGAAAGGCTGAAATAAAAGAGTATATTTATAAGTTAGGGTAGTGCTGAACCTGATTTGTTATAATTAAAATTTGATGATAAAATGAATTTGCAAAGCGATTTAATAAAAAAGTGGATTAAGTGAGGGCTGTTGAGTATTTCAGCTTTACAGAATTATAAATAATCATGAATGATTGAACAAATGAGAAAAAAAACTATTAAAAACATCATAAGAATAGCATTACTTACAGGTACTCTTATTTCGCTGTACTTTGTTCCCTGGCCAATAGTTAAAGTATGGTTGGCGCCGTTACCCGACACTGTTCAGGAACAGGTAAATAAAGTGCATGAGTATGGGTTTGACGGCATTATTGTTTATGTAGACGAAAAAGGTAAAAAACCTGAATTTTACACTGCCGGTTTTAAAAACAGAGAAAATAAGATACCTGCCGATCCTTATTCTTTGTTCAAAATTGCCAGTGTAAGCAAGTTATATACTGCTGTTTCGATTGCTAAACTGGTTCACAGCGGACGCCTGTCGTTGGATAGTACACTTGCTTATTATTTTCCTGAACTGGCAGCTAGAATAAAAAATGCTGATAAGATTACCGTAAGAATGTTGGTTCAACATCGTAGCGGTATTCCCGATTATGTGCGTACTCATAATTATTGGGGTCATCCCAAACAAAACGATAAAGAGCGACTTGATTTAGTGCTTGATTTACCTGCCCACTTTAAACCTGGTACGGAATACGAATACAGCAACACAAATTATTTGTTACTTTCTAAACTCATAGAAAAAGTTACCGGAGAAAGTCAGTATCAATACATAAAAGAAAATATTCTGGAACCTTTGCATCTCAAAAACACTTTTGGTTCTATTAAAGATGTGAACCTGGAGGATGTAATGAGTGGCTATTATGTTGGCTATAAAAGCGACTTAAAAGCAGATGATAATGGTGTTATGCTGGCAACGGCAGAAGATTTGGGTAAATTTATCAGGGCGCTCAATGACGGCTCTGTTTTTAAAGATAAAAAAGAGCAGGAAATTTATTCTTCAATATACAACTACGGGCACACAGGCCTGATACCCGGATACCAAACTATAGCCGAGTATCATAAAGATATTGATGCGGTGGTAATTCAGTTCACCAACACCACTAATTTTGATGGATACAACTGGAATTTATCGGAAATAATGTATCATAGGATAGTAAAAATATTGAGAAAAAAATAAGCATCCGCTTGTGCCTCAACACTCGCTATATATACCCGGAGTTTCCTTACAAAAAACTTGTTTCGTGTCGTTGCAACTTTGCAAAAGGCTGAAAAAACCGTTTTCATACTTTTGCAAGGCTGCGAAACGCTGAAAAAAATAAAACCAACGCTTTGCAAAGCTGCGAAACGCTGAAAAAAAACGGAACCGGCTCTTTGCAGGGTTGCAAAACATCGAAAAAAATCATTTACACTTTCCTCTCGTCCTTGATTGTAACGCGGATGCTTTTGTTAACTTCAGAAGTGGCCCTGCGGAACACTTGCTCGGGCGAGGGTCATACGCAAATATCCCTTCCATTTTGCAGGGGAAGCTATAACCAAATAATAATGGTCTTTTTTTTTGTCATATTGAGTGCAGCGAAGTACCTCTTTTTCCGATGTAAAGATCCTTTATCCCATTGCATTACGTTCAGGAAGGCAAATCCGGCTATCGTATCTATCTTGAGGAGTGAGCCAACGCTTAATACAATAGCTATTCATGTTTGGGCAACAAAAAAAGCGCTGAATTATTCAGCGCTTTTTTATTTATTGAAGGAAATCTTATTTAATTCCGATTTTCTTTCTGATGTCTTTTGGAACGGCTTGTTTGTTTACCGAGAAGGAAACCGTCTGCAGTTCAACATAAGCTTTGGAAGCATAGAAATAACCGTGGTATTTCTGGTCGGTGCCCCATGAGTTTTTGATTTTATAGAAAATATCACCTTTCTGATCCTTGGCAATACCTACAATCACCATACCGTGGTCGTCGGTAGTTTGGTAATTGTTGTAGTGTTCCTGACGCATTTCGGGTGTAATGGTAGCTTCCTGAACAATGGAGTCGAAGTTGTACAACATTTTCTGTTTTTCTCTCTGGCTCAAAGCTTCCCATTTGGCCTGGTCGCTTCCTTTCAGTTCAGGATGTTCGGCAGGAACAATAGCCACGCCTTCTTTCCAGTTGAAACCGCGGTCGCTTACATCGGCGCCCCAGCCTACAGTATAACCGTTTTTCAGAGCATTGTCGATAATCTTCATCATGTCCTCCATCGAAACATTCATGTAATCGGCCCACAGCCAGTTGTCTGGAATTTCCAGCTGGTAAGGCTTATCGTAAGGATGGTTCATAAAAGAAGTAAAGTTCGTGATGTCGTCGGGGTTAAATCCGGTCATATCGCGGAAACTTTCAGGAGTATACTCTTTGCCTTCGTAAGTAAAAGTTTTGGGTAAAGGCCCCAGGTAAGTATCCAGCACAGCGTCGAAGGCGTTGTGCCATACGGGAGTAATTTTGTGGTTCGGATCTTTAACAATGGCATCTACAAAGTCCTGCAAAACGGCATCCAGTTCGTTCTGAACCGGAAGTTTGGTTCCATATTGCATACCTGTGTAGGCTTCCTGTGGAACCATACCGTATTGTTTGATCACTCTTAACACGTCGCCAATTTCGGCACCGGGACCAAAGTTCAGTTTTCCGTGCAAACGAACATATTTAACAGCTTTATCAGAATAAGTATGGTTTACACAAAACATTTCTGAGAGGTCGTATTTTTTGCCGGTAGTGCGTAACAATTCATCTTCAACCAGGCCGATTCCTGAATAGCTCCAGCAGGTACCTGAGCGGTATTGGTTCTTAACCGAAGTGTGGGGAACCACCACCTCATCAGTAAAATGATACCCTTTTTCGTTTTTTGTGTTTTTATCCTGAGCCGAAAGGTTCAGCTGACCGAACATGAAAAATGCGGCCAAAATCCAAGCGAATGATTTTGTATTCATGTGCATAATGTTTAATAATTAAATGTCAAATTTGATTCCTTGTGCCAATGGCAAATCGGTGCCAAAGTTAACAGTATTTGTTTGTCGGCGCATATAAATTTTCCATGCATCTGAACCCGATTCTCTTCCGCCACCCGTATCTTTCTCGCCACCAAAGGCTCCGCCAATTTCGGCACCTGATGTTCCCAGGTTCACATTGGCAATGCCACAATCGGAACCGGCATAGGATAGGAAGGTTTCAGCTTCGCGCATATTCAGTGTAAAGCACGCAGAAGAAAGTCCCTGCGGTACATCATTCTGAATGGCAATAGCGTTGGTAATGTCGCCTTTGTATTTGATAAAATAAACGATGGGGGCAAAGGTTTCTTCCTGAACAATCTGGAAATGATTTTCAGCCTCGGCAATACAGGGAACTACATAGTTGCCCGATTCGTACCCTTCACCTGATAATACTTCACCACCAAACAATACTTTTCCGCCTTCTTCCTGAACCTTTTTTACAGCATTGCTGAAGAGTTCGACGGAGTATTTGTCAATTAACGGACCTACCAGATAATTTTCATCCAGTGGATTTCCGATTTTAGGAACTATGTTTTTATAAGCAGAAAGGAATTTATCGCGCACCTGGTCGTAAATGTCTTCATGGATGATCACACGGCGGGTGGTGGTGCAACGTTGTCCGGCAGTTCCAACGGTTCCGAATACAGTAGACATTACAGCCATTTGAATGTCGGCACTGGGGGTAATAATTACGGCGTTGTTGCCGCCCAGTTCGAGGATGGTTTTGCCCAGACGCTTACCCACAATTCCGCCTACTCTTTTTCCAACGGCTGTGGAACCGGTTACAGAAAGCAGTCTTACTCTCGGGTCGCTCAGGAAATTGTCGCCCATAACCGATGATTTGGCTACTACAAGGTTGAAAACACCATCGGGAACATTATTGGCTTTCAGTACATCAACAATTATTTTGTGCGTGGCAATAGCGGTTAACGGGGTTTTTGATGAAGGTTTCCAAACCACAACGTCACCGGCAATAATGGCCAGTGCCGTGTTCCATGCCCAAACGGCTACCGGAAAGTTGTAGGAGGTAACCAAACCAACAATACCTAATGGATGGTATTGTTCGGAGAGGCGGTGGTTCACACGCTCCGACTGTAGGTTGGTCCCGTTAATTAGTCTTGACTGTCCCACGGCAAAGTCACAAATGTCAATCATTTCCTGAACTTCGCCCATACCTTCCTGGAAGATTTTACCCATTTCGAGGGTAACAAGAGCTCCGAGCAGTTCTTTGTTCTCACGAAGAGCCAGACCGATCTGGCGAACCAGTTCGCCTCTTACAGGTGCCGGAACTTTGCGCCATTCAACAAAAGCTTTTTCTGCCTTTTGAATAACCATTTCATATTCGCTCAGGGTAGCATTGCGCACCTGAGCAATTTCTTTTCCGTCGATAGGAGAGTAGGAAGAGGTAATGTCGCCTTCGCTGGCATGCCATTGTGTTCCGGTGCATACGCCCGGATTGATGTGTTCTAAACCCAGTTTTTCGAGAATTTCCCGGGTGTTGTACTTTACGCTCATGATATGATATTTTTGGTGATTTTCTGTAACGATTGCAAAGTTAACAAAACAGGTGGGAAAAATTCTGTTCAACAGGAGTTAAAACAGTAAAATGGGAAAGATTCAGTAAATTTCGTATAAGGAAAATTACACTACTTCGGCTACAACAAAGGTGCTTCCGCCAACAAAAACAAGGTCCTCGGGGTGGGCATTGTTGACTGCCGAAGCCAGCGCATGGGTAACTGAAGAATAGGTCATGCCACTTAGCCCCAGTTCGTCGGCTTTGGCCTTGAGCTCTTCGGCGTCAAGTCCGCGTGGAATATCGGGTTTGCAGTAATAATATTTGGCTGTTTTGGGCAACAACTGTAATATAGCATCATGATTTTTATCGGAAACCATACCCAGCACAAAGTGAAGTTGCCTGAAGTTCAGCTCTCTGATTTGTGCGATAACTGACTTCATTCCGTCGACATTATGGCCTGTGTCGGCTATTGTGAGCGGATTGGTGTTTAATATCTGCCAGCGGCCTTTTAGCCCGGTGTACTCAACCGTGCGTTCAATGCCTTCTTTTATTTGTTCGGCGGAAATTTCAATTGCACCATCTGATTGAAGCTGAAGTATGGTTTGTACTGCAGTGGCAATGTTTTCCAGTTGGTAATTTCCCCGTAAGGGACTGTTTAATTCTTCAATAAAAAGCAAGTCGTTCAGCCAAATATCGACGAGCAAATTCATTGGTTTGGAGGTGTGGATCTTTTTCACTTCCACATGATCTCCTGCATAGGTGATGCGGGTTTCTTTTTCCTGAGCCGTTTTTTCAAAAACGGGTTTGGTTTCCAGTTGTTTTTTCCCAATAATCACAGGGATGTCTTTTTTGAAGATACCGGCTTTCTCAGCTGCGATCAGTTCAATTGTGTTGCCCAAAAATTGTTGATGATCCAATCCAATGTTGGTAACAACAGATACAGCCGGATTACAGATGTTAGTAGAATCAAGTCTTCCGCCCATTCCTGTTTCGAGCACGGCAAAATCAACCTTTTCCTGTTTAAAATAATCGTAGGCCATAGCTACAGTCATTTCAAAAAATGAAGGCTGTATTTGTTCAAAATCTGATTTGTGTTTTTCAACAAACTCAACAACCTTTTCCTCAGGAATCATCTGGCCGTTGATTTTTATTCTTTCTCTGAAATCTTTCAGATGGGGAGAAGTGTACAATGCTGTTTTGTACCCTGCTTCCTGCAGTACAGCGGCGATCATATGCGAAACACTTCCTTTTCCGTTGGTTCCGGCAATATGAATGGCTGTGAAATGTTTTTGCGGATTATCGAGCAGGTTCAGTAACGAAATAGTATTCGACAGATCTGCCTTATAAGCTGCTTTTCCTGTTCGCTGGAACATGGGTAATTGGGCAAACAGCCATTGAACAGTTTCCTGATAATTCATGAAGCAAAGGTAGAATCTTTCTGAGTTTTGTGGAGGTAGAAATGATGACTTTTTATAAAAAAAAGTTCTTATTTGAGGATGAAAGTATAAGTAATGGTTCCGACTTGTTTTGCAGGAGCTGTCGGGTCAGCAACAAATTTTGAATTTTTGGCAGCTTGAATAGCCATATTGCGCAGGTTTTCATTGACAACGGTAGTGCCTTTAGCATAAATCTGGGCATTAACTACGTTTCCCTGCGGGTTAACCCAAATCTGAACTACGACAGCTCCTTGTTCATTAAATTTGGTTGATGGTTTATCGAGATACGCTGAACCGCGCTTCCCGTCACCGAGATTGTAGGTGACTCCATTCCCCACACCTCCTTTTCCGTTGACTTTGTCGCTGTCGCTGATGCCGTGAGGTTTTCCAAGTGTTCCGGTTCCGGGTTTGAACCCTTCACTGTTGCCGGTTTGGTTTTTATTCATCTTGAAGAGCGCCCTTTGGTTTACGATGGGTTTGGGTTCTTCAGGTGTTTTTTTTGTTTCTTCCTTTTTAGGTTGTTCTACAGGCTTCTTAACTGGCTTTGGTTTGGGTTTTGTTTTTGGCTTTATTTCCTTTTTAGGCTGTTTTTTGGGTAGAGCCGGGGCTTCTTCAGTATTTTGTGTGAGCACTTTTTGTTTGACAGGTTTGTCTTGTTGTGGAGGTGTGGCCTTGGGAACAGGAGCCGGTGTTTTGGGTTGGGTTACTGCTTTGACAGGATTATTGCCTAATCCCTGATCATCCACTCCGAAACGAACTTCAACTCCCTGTTCTCCGGGCAAAGGAAGAGGGGTTCTTAATGCCAGAAACAACAATGCTGCAATCAGCAGTGCATGAAAAAGCAATGTGCCAATCAGTGCTTTATTGTTATTGTTGTTCCATTCCATATTTTTTGCAATTCGTTACTGAGGTTTGGTAGCCAGAATAACTTTGTGTTTGGTATTGTTCTTTTCGTTGATTTGGTTCAAAGCATCCAACACATTCACTACATCCTGAACAGGAACTGTTTTGTCGGCTCTAACCACGATAGTAGCGGTGACATTGTTTTGGATTTTCGCGGCAATGGCGTTCTCCAATACATCGGCACTGGTTTTGTCTTCACCCACATAAAAATTCCCGCTTTTATCAATATATACGGTAAGACTTTGCTTGGCCATAGTTTTACTGTGACTGCTGGGTAATAGCAGTTTTATGGCGTTGGGGGCAACCAAAGTAGAAGTAAGCATGAAAAAGATAAGCAGCAGAAATACCAGATCCGACATGGAAGCCATGCTGAATGCGGTATTGATCTTATTTCTGGTTTCGATGGCCATATGGATTTATTTAACGGGTTCGTGAAGCAAATCCATAAACTCTGAGGTTCTGATTTCGAGCAGATAAACAACTTTCTGAACCCTTGCAACCAGAACATTATAAAAGATGTATGCCATAATTCCTACAATTAAGCCTCCGATTGTGGTAATCATAGCCTGATAGATACCTTTGGAAAGTAATTCTATGTTGATGTTGTTGCCTGCCATCGACATATCGTAAAAAGCTCTGACCATTCCGATTACGGTTCCTAAAAAACCCAACATGGGTGCTGCACCGGCAATGGTAGCCAGTCCGGCAAGGTTTTTTTCCAGGCGCGATATTTCCAGCTTCCCCACATTTTCTATGGCTGCATTGATATCGTTCAGTGGTTTTCCCAATCGTGAAAGACCTTTGTGAATCATGCGACCAATGGGCGAGTTGTTGGTCAGACAAAGATCTTTGGCACTGTCAAGTTTCCCATCAAGAATAAAATTGCGGATGTTGTTCATGAAATTTTTATCCTCTCGTGAGGCTTTACCAATCACTAAATATCTTTCAATGAAAATGTATACTGCCAACAGCGACAAAAGTCCTAAAACAGCCATAATCCAACCCCCTTTAACAACCAGGTCGATGATGGGTAATGTGATTTCGTGTTTTTCAACAGCAGCAGCTGTCAACACTTTTGCATTTTCGTTGAGCTGTAGTAAAATGAATGCGATCATAGGTTGAAAAAATTAAGTGGTAAAAGTACATTATGGAGTATGACCAAACCATCAGTTATTACTTTCTTTTTTAAACATCAGGTTGTTAATTTAACTGGAAAAAGCCGGTTTTATTATACCTGAAGCTAAATTTGTTTAGACACCGTATAAATTTCTTTTCATATGTTAATAATGAACAATAGCTTGCTTAGTTTATTTATTTTTGCCGCTAAAATTTAAGGTTTTTTAACAAAAATAAAATAATATGATCGGATTTATATTGATGTTGGCGGTTTTTGTGCTTGGCTATACCGCCATAGCTCTTGAGCACTCTATTGAAGTGGATAAGGCTGCTTCGGCATTGTTGCTGGGGGTATTGGTTTGGGTGATCTATATTTTGGATTCAACCCAGATACTATCGTTGGGCTTTAGTACAGCATGGAAAGAATTTGAAGAGGGAACCGGTTTAAAAGATTTGTTGGCGATGCATCCACATGCAGATATGTTGGAACAAGCCAGGCATTTTATTGTTCACAATCAGATTATTGAGCACCTCGGAGATATCAGTGAGATTCTGTTCTTTTTGCTGGGTGCTATGACTATTGTTGAAACAATTGATCAACATGAAGGATTTAAACTAATCACAGATCGTATTAAAACAACCAATAAGGTGAAGTTGTTGTGGATTTTAAGTGTCCTGACATTCTTCATGTCTGCAATTCTGGATAACCTTACTACAACTATCGTAATTGTAACCTTGTTGAGTAAACTGGTAGACGATAAGAAAACCCGTTGGTTTTTTGCCAGTATGGTGGTAATTGCTGCGAATGCCGGTGGAGCTTTCTCGCCCATTGGAGACGTAACTACTATTATGTTGTGGATTGGCGGACAGGTAACTGCCGGAAATATCATAGCTATGGTATTCCTGCCCAGCGTCTTCAATATGTTGTTCCCGTTAGTTGTTGTTTCATTTATGATGAAAGGAGACGTTCAGCGTCCGGTTCTGGAAAATGGAGATGCAAAAGAGTTTACTACAGAATTTGAAAGAAAGCTGATGTTTTTTGTAGGAGTAGGTGCATTATTGTTCGTTCCGGTATTTAAAACTATTACTCATTTGCCTCCCTATATGGGAATGTTGTTTGGCTTGGGTGTAATCTGGATTGTTACTGAAGTAATTCATAAACATAAACCTGATGAAGACCGCCGAAAATTAACTGTTGTTGGGGTATTGCGGAGAGTGGATGTTCCTACTATTTTCTTCTTCCTTGGAATTCTTTCTGCGGTAGCTGCATTACAATCAGCAGGACATTTGGCATTGGCCGGTAACTGGCTCGATATTAATTTTCATCATATTTATGCAATCAATGCTGCTATTGGTGTGTTGTCTTCTATTGTGGATAATGTTCCGCTTACAGCAGGAGCTATGGGTATGTATCCTATAATGACTCATTCATTGGCTGCAACTTATCCTGCAGGAGAAGTACAATATCTGATGAATTTTGTTCAGGATGGACCTTTCTGGGAACTGTTGGCTTATGCAGCCGGTACCGGTGGTAGTATTCTGATTATTGGATCGGCAGCCGGTGTTGCAGCTATGGCACTTGAGAAAATTGATTTTATCTGGTACATGAAAAAGATCAGTTGGCTGGCATTGATTGGATATTTTGGCGGGATGGCCATATACTGGTTACAGGAGGTGCTTATTTTCCATGCTTCGTAAAAGTTAAGCTACTTTATAAGAAATTTAAAAGCCTACCGACTATCGGTGGGCTTTTTTTATGGTAAGTGGACGTCTCCCGAGGAACTGTCTTTTATAGCACCTGTTACCGAGGCCAGGCAATTGTTTTTACCTTCTAACCTCAAAAGTCCCATAAAGGCAAAGATTAGCGCTTCTTTGAAATCAATCAGTCTCGTGTCGGGGAAAACCCATTGTACATTACTCATCAATTGGAGTCTTTCTCTTAAGAAATGATTGTGAGCTCCGCCGCCTGTGATTAACACTTTCTTTTCGGGATGATTTCCTAAGGTACACCCAATCTGATGAGCAATGTGTTCAACAACTGTGCGTAGTTTATCTTCAATAGAGATGTTGTACTGGTTCAGAATAGGAAAATAGACAGATCTTACATCTTCATTACCAAGAGATTTAGGTGTTTTCTTTTCATAGTAGGGAAGGCTATTTAAGCTTGTATATAGGTTTTTATTCAGGTTTCCTTCTTTGGCATTGAGTCCGTCACGATCATAATTCAAACCCAGTTGATTGCTTAAATAGTTTGTTAGCTGATTTGCAGGACAAATGTCGAATCCTTTGATTGAATGATTGCTCTTTATTGAAATGTTGGCAATTCCGCCAATATTCAGACAATAGTCAAATTCAGGAAATAGGAGTAAATCGCCAATAGGAACCAGAGGTGCTCCCTGACCACCGTTCAAAATATCTTTTTGCCTGAAATTGTTTATTGTTTTGATCCCGCATGCCGAGGCGATGGACAAACCATTCCCCAATTGATAAGTATATCCTTTTTCAGGTTGATGAAAAATTGTGTGGCCGTGAGAAGCTATAAAGTCAGGTTTATTCTGACAGTTTTTAATAAAATCAGAAGCAATTTTTCCAAGGTATTTTCCAAAAAGAACATCATAGTAGGCTAATTTTTCAGCTTTAGAATCGGGCAGTGATTTAAGTGTTTTGATCCATTCTTCGGAAAAGGCTATAGTTTCTGTTTTGATCCATTCGAAATTCCATTGGTAGGTAAATGAAAAACTACAAAGTACCAGATCAATTCCATCCAAAGAACTGCCCGACATCATTCCTAATGCAGTATATTGCTTATCAGACATTATAATAATTTTGTCAGCACTTCAAGTTTCATTCCTCTGGAACCTTTTATGAGAATATTTGCATTTTTTATGGGATGACAGGATAAATAATATGCTGCCTCTTCAGTGGTGCTAAAACAGTTGTCAGATGCAGAAACTTTACATCTTGAGAATTCTTTGCCAATGAGGATAACCTGTTTGAACTTTTTTGAACTAATCAGGTCAACAATTTTTTGGTGTTCAATTTTTGCCTGATCACCCATTTCAAACATGTCGCCAAGAATAATTACTTTATTGGGACGATTGTTCTTTGAAAAGTCTTCTACCGCAAGCGACATGCTGTGCGGATTAGCATTGTATGCATCCAGAATTAAAGTGTTGTGTTCCGTTTGCATGATCTGGGACCGATTATTTTGCGGCACGAAATTGGTCAGTGCATTTTGGATGTTTGGTTCGGAAATACCAAAATAATTACCTGCTGTTATGGCAGCCATGATATTTGAAAAATTATAGCTGCCAAAAAGTTGTGTATGAATGATAACAGGATGATTGTTATCCCACTTAATAGAAATAGAAGGTGATTCAGTAATTATTTCACCTGAAACATCAGCTTGTTTGCCGTATGTAATCCTTTGGATGTTTTCAGAAAGGTTCATCAGTAACTCATTTTCTGCCGGAACAAATACAGTTCCCTTAACTGATTGCACGCTTTCATACAATGCTTTTTTTGTGTTGATGATATTCTCAAGACTTCCAAACCCTTCAAGGTGAGCTTTTCCTATTGTAGTAATGATGCCAAGAGTAGGTTGTGACAAAACGCAAAGCTCTTTTATTTCTCCGGGATGATTGGCTCCCATTTCGATAACAGCAATTTCTGTGCTTTTATCGATTTCAAGCAATGTCAATGGAACACCGATATGGTTATTCAGGTTTCCTTTGGTACTTACAATATTTTTTTCCGATGCTAAAACTACCGAAACGAGTTCTTTGGTTGTGGTTTTTCCATTCGATCCTGTAATACCCAGAACCGGAATTTTAAATTGTTCCCTGTGAAATTTTGCCAGACTTTGAAGAGTGTTCAAGACATTGTCAACAAGAAAGTATTTTTCATTGGATTCAGGAATAACAGATTCATCATCTACAATTACAAACGCTGCCCCTTTATTTAGGGCCTCAGGAGCAAAAAGGTTGCCGTTAAAATTTTCACCCGACAAGGCAAAGAATAACGTATCAGAAATATCTTTTCTGGTATCTGTACTTATTTTCCTGTATTTCAGGAATAGATTATATAGTTTTTGAATCATCATGGCATAAAAAAAGGACTGCTCTCACATAGGAAAAGCAGTCCTTAAAAGTATGAAAAATTATTCTTTATTTTTTCTTCAATTTACTGTCCTCAGGACTGCCAACACGACTCATAGCACAACGGAAACCAACAGTAGCTGAAGCTTTGTCTTCATCCATATAACGTCGTACACCCGGACTTAGATAATAAGGGCCATCAGCCCACGAACCACCTTTAATCACACGTGATTTATCGTTGATCAGAGTAGTTACACCATAATCATACATTTGTTTTGTGCTGTTCTTAAGTTCGTCTTTGTTGGGATTGTTCCAGTCAGACTGAATAGTTGATTCAAAGTCTCCGTCCTTGGCATTGATGTTATTTGCCTGAGAATAATTATCTCTTTTTGCCGCTTCTTTAGCGGTGATAGGCAAAAATTCAATGTGTCCAAGACTATCTTTGCGTGCGATGCTCCCATCAGGATTTCGTTTAATATTCTTAAACACATTTCCTCGGAAGGGGTTCATATCGCTAACCTCCTGATAAGACATGGGGCGATAAACATCCATTACCCATTCACTTACGTTTCCTGCCATGTTGTACAATCCGTAGTCGTTTGGCCAGTACGACATAACAGGAGCCGGAATTGCAGCGCCATCATTCAGATCACCTGCAACACCCATAAAATCACCATTATCATCTTTGAAGTTGGCCATGAATTTACCCATGTATTTTTTGCTGTCGTTGCGAAGGCTGGTTCCATTCCACGGATATGTTTTTCTTTCAACAACTCTGTTCTGAACCGTGTTACCCATAAGCCCAAGGGCTGCAAACTCCCATTCTGCTTCAGTAGGAAGACGGTAATGGGGCAGAAGAATTCCTTTTTCAAAACTAACTCTTCTTACAACCGAATCGTTTTCCCCTTTCTTTTTGCCAAAGTGGAGCAATCCTTTTTTATTTTCTGGGATCTTACCATTGTACTGGCCTGCAAGATAAGCCTCGGTATTAAAGCTACTGCTGTCTTTTTGATTTGGATCGTAATCAAGATAGCCTGCTTTGATGAGCAGCATTTCATTTACTCTGTCGGTACGCCACGATGCATAGGCATTGGCCTGAACCCAACTGACTCCGACAACAGGATATTCGTGGTAAGCCGGATGCCTGAAATAGGTTTCTACCAAAGGTTCGTTGTAAGCTAATTTATCACGCCACACATTGGTGTCGGGTAATGCTTTTTGAACAACACCAGGATAGTCTTGTCCGTAAACCCTTTGTAACCAGTGAATATATTCCAGATAGTCAATGTTTCTGACTTCTGTTTTATCCATGTAAAAACTGTTAACGGTTACTTTTCTTGGTTGATTGTCCCATTCATAAAACGGACTTTCTTCAGTTGCTCCCATAGTGTAAGTTCCACCTTCAATAAATGCCAGTCCGGGACCGGTTATTTGCTGACGGGCAGGTGCTACCTGAAAGTCTCCGTTTCTGGGGTCGTTATAGGCCCATCCGGTGGTTTGACTAACCTCCTGACTTCCTTTCTTGCTACAGGATGTTAATGCCATAATTCCGGCAGACAGACTCAAAACAAACAATAAATTTCTTCTTATGCGCATACTCTGGCTGTTTGTTGTTTTCTTTTGTTCATAAGAACTCATTTCTGCCAATTTTATTGTGGAAAAATCTTTTTCAATTATAATTGGGCATTAATACATAAGTCCTAACAGGCAAAAATAATGATTCTGTTCATTCCCCGACGGTTCTGAAAAGAAATTATACACAGTAAAAAGGTGAATATTTTTAACTAACCGATTTGTTTTCGTGTATTTAACTCCACAAATCGTTCAATAATAAATCATTTGGTTTTTCGTTTCATGTTTTAGGTCAATTCGAATCTCTTATATTTGCCTTGTTATTTATATGAAATTCAGAAAATTCTTACTCTATATTTCGTTTTTGCTGATCCCTTTTCAGGGATTTGGTATCGACTATTCTTTTCAGGGAAAGATAAACTGGAAACCTGTACAGTATGTCCAACCTGAAAGAGGAAGCGGTTTTTTCAGGCTTGCATTTGATCATGCTTTCTATCCTGATTGGAATGGGTTGCCGGTTTTTAAAGCATCGATACAGGTTCATACTGCCGATGCAAAGCTTTCTGCAAAACTTTTCCCCGAGCTTGTTGTGCCTGCTGATTCAGCGGAAACAGCTTTGCTGCATAAACAGTCTTTTGAAGATACATCGTTCCGAATTAAAGTAAATTTTTCAGTTGCCAGAAAACAGCCACTGGTAATAATACAGGTAAGTCCTGTCAGATGGAATCCTACAAAAGAACAATATGAGAAATTAGTTTCTTTCAATGTTGATATTCAGGTTGTTGATGACACTTTAGGCGTCGTTCAAAAACAGGCTCTGGTAACCGATCATTGTGTTTTGGCAACAGGTTCGTGGTTTAAAATAAGAATCAACAAAAGCGGAATTTATAAGATTACTTACGATGAATTGAAAAACATGGGGTTTCCGCTTGATGGAAGTTCAGCTGATATTGCTTTATATGGCAACGGGGGTGGCGTGCTGCCTGAACAAAATAATATTCCTGTTCCGGAGGATCTTACAGAAAACCCGATTGAGGTTGTAGAGGGCGGGGACGGGACATTTGGCCCCGGCGATTATATTCTGTTTTACGGGCAGGGGCCTGTAACCTGGAATTATGATGCTTCAACGGGATATTTTTCTCATCAGGATAACTATTACAGCGATTATGCTTATTATTTTCTAACATTGAAAAGTACACCGGGCAAAAGGATTCAGACTCAGACAATGCCCTCAGGAACACCTGATGTTGATGTGAAAAGTTTTTCTGATTATGCCTACCATGAGTTGGATCAAAGAAATTTGGGTAGCACCGGAAGAACCTGGTATGGTGAAGTGTTTGATTTTACCACCAGCTATACTTTTGATTTTAATTTCCCTAACAGACTTGATACGACCAATGTTTTTGTAAAGGCATCGTTGGCTTCAACGGCTCAAAGTACAAATGGTTTTCAGGTATATGGAAATAGTTCGTTACGGAGTTATGTGAGTATTCCTATAACCGGAACCAGTGGATACGATGTGGGAAAAGGAGCGACAACACAATTTAGTTATAATCCTTCAGACACAGTTGTTTCAATTAATCTGAAGTTTTTGCGAAATGATGCCGCTTCGGTGGGTTATCTGGATTATATTGATGTGAATGCTCAGCGGGCTCTGATTTTTACAGGGAATCAAATGACCTTTACTAAAGTATTCCATACCGGATCACTAGCCAGTTATTATTTAACATCTAATCAACCGGTACAGGTTTGGGATATTACCTATCCCCTGGATGCTCAAAAGGTTTGGTTAACCCAACAATCAAACGGATATCAGTTTTCTGAACCGGTATCAACAACGGTTCAGAGATTTATCGCCTTTAATGGAAATGAATATTATAGCCCTGAATTTGTGGAGCGGGTTCAGAATCAGGATTTACATGCTGTGAAGGATATTGATTATCTTATTGTTGCGTATCCTGAATTTTTGGCGCAGGCAGAAAGGCTGGCTGCTTATCATGAACAAAAGGACGGGCTAAAGGTTTATGTAACAACGCCCGAAAAAATTTATAATGAGTTTTCTTCAGGTGCACAGGATATTACAGCTATCAGGAATTTTGTAAAAAGATTATACGATATCAGCGATCCGGGTCAGGAAATCAAATATCTGTTGCTGTTTGGAGATGCCTCCTATGATTATAAGGACCGTGTGAAAGATAATACCAACTTTGTTCCCTGCTGGGAAAGTGTTGGTTCTTTAAATTTAATCAGTTCCATTGCCAGCGATGATTATTATGGCTATCTGGATGATGGAGAAGGAGCAAGCAGTTATGATCGTGTGGATATTGGAATTGGCCGCTTTCCTGTGGATAATGTTGATGAAGCTACAAGAGCGGTTGATAAAATAATCAGTTATGAAACTCCTTCGGCTAAGAATATCGGCCCGTGGCGTAATGTGATCACTTTTGTTGCTGATGACGGAGATAACAATACCCATCTGAATGATGCTGAAAAGCTTTCAACTCTGGTTCAAACACAGAATCCTGCACTCAACATAAAAAAGTTGTACCTGGATGCTTTTCCTCAGGAATCCACTCCCAGCGGACAAAGAGCTCCGGCTTTAAATGAAGCCATTGATGCCCAAATTGATAATGGAACGCTTATCTTTAATTACTCAGGTCATGGCGGTGTTAATGGTCTGGGACACGAGCGTTTTGTTCAGTTATCGGATATTAATTCCTGGGATAATTATAATAAACTTTCTGTGTTCATAACAGCAACTTGCGAGTTTACAGCTTTCGATAATCCTGAACTGGTTTCTGCAGGCGAGTGGACATTTTTCAATCCGAATGGCGGAGCAGTAGCGTTATTTACTACTACAAGAGCAACCTATGCCAGTTCAAATCTGGCTTTGAATACAGCAATATATAACCACAATATGTTGGAAAAAACAGGTGGACTTTATCCCAGGTTTGGCGATGTTATCCGGCGGTCAAAAATCCTGGGAGGCGATAATGACAAAAAGTTTACGTTGATAGGTGATCCGGCTTTAAGGCTGAATTATCCTCAGTGGAGCGCAGTAACTACATCAATTAATGAGCAGCCTCTTGATTCGGTACAACCTGATACATTGAAAGCATTGTCGAAAGTCAGAATTCGGGGTGAAGTTCTGACTGAATCGGGGCAGTTGGCATCTGCCTATCAGGGAACCTTATTCCCAACAATCTATGATAAGGAATCAAAGATTTATACTTTGGGAACCGATAATGACAGTCAGGTTACTTCATTTTTATTGTGGAAAAATATATTGTTTAACGGGAAAGCCGAAATAAACAATGGAAAATTTGATTTCACATTTTTGGTGCCCAAAGACATTGCCTATCAGTACGGAACAGGTAGAATTGCTTATTATTTTTCAAATGACTCGATTGATGGAAATGGTTCTTCAGAAAATATAATTGTCGGCGGTTTTAATCAGCAGGCTGTTGAAGATACAACAGGCCCTGAAATCAGGCTTTTTATGAATGATTCAACTTTTATCTCAGGTGGAATTACCGATGAAAATCCCAGTTTGTTTGCTATGGTTAATGATGTAAATGGTATCAACACTTCGGGAATTGGTATTGGTCATGACATTGTGGCTACTCTTGATAATAATCCGAACAAAAGTTATAATCTGAATGCATTTTATACTGCGTCAGAAGGTGACTATACGCATGGAATTGTAACATATCCTTTTCAGAATTTAAGCGTGGGTGAACATACGCTTACGCTGAAGGTTTGGGATTTGTATAACAATTCATCTACTGCAACTATTAATTTTATGGTGAAGAGTTCAGGAAGTGAAGTGGTAGAACATTTGCAAAACTGGCCCAATCCTGCCAGGGGAGCAACGGATTTTGTTTTTCAACATAACATGGCGGGAAAAGAACTAAAGGTGGAAATAGATATTTACAGTCTGGATGGAAGAAAAATCAGTACAATCAGAAAAACTTTGATTCCGGATGGCTTTACTTCCGGAAGGATACATTGGGATGGAACGTCTTATACAGGAGCAAGGCTTGCTGCCGGAATGTATGTTTGCAGGGCGTTAATAACAGCTCCCGATGGTGAAACTAAGTCATTGCAAACGAAAATGGTTTTTATTCCATAGCAGATTAATTAGTTCTTTTATATTTGTATGATACTAAGATTGATTTTTAAGCGTTAGAGTTACAACTATTGAATTTTTATGAAGACAAGATTATTTCTACTTTTTGTTTTATTTGGTTTTGGTACCCAAATTAAAGCGCAAACCAATAATGATGGAAATCCAATCAGAACAGCAGTTCCTTTTATGATGATAGGCCCCGATGCGAGAGCAGGTGCTATGGGTGACGGCGGTGTCGCAACAAGTCCTGATGCTTATTCCATGCATTGGAACGCAGCTAAATATGCATTCATCAACGAAGAAAACGGTTTTTCTCTTTCCTATACACCCTGGTTAAAAAATCTAGTCAACGATATCAATCTTTCTTATTTAACCTATTTTCACCGTTTGAATGACCAGTCTACACTGGCTTTCTCCATGCGTTACTTTTCGATGGGTTATATTACTTTTACGGATCAAACCGGGAATCCTGTTGGTGATTATAAACCTAACGAATTTGCTATAGACGGTGCTTATGCACGCAAATTATCAGATAATCTGGCTTTGTCGGTAACCGGAAAGTTTATTTATTCAAACCTGACAGCCGGTTATAGCACACCTGGTGTTGATAATAGTGCCGGATATTCGGTTGCTGCTGATGTAGCTCTTTATTGGGAAAAAGATGTAAACTGGTTCCAGTCTATGGATGCGCAATTTGCCTGGGGTCTCCAGATTTCAAATATCGGATCAAAAATATCATATAGTTCGTCAAATATTAAGAGAGATTTTATTCCGACAAACCTGCGCTTTGGTCCCAGGTTAACTTTTCATCTGGATCAGTATAATAAACTTTCTTTTAACTTGGATATCAATAAATTGTTGGTTCCAACCACACCTATATATGAAACTGACAGTACCGGAAGTCCAATAGTTGATGCCGGTGGAAATTATATAATTGCCAAAGGTATGAATCCTGATGTTTCTGTTGTAAAAGGAATGGTACAGTCGTTTTATGATGCTCCGGGTGGATTTAAAGAAGAAATGCAGGAATTTTACATGTCGTTTGGTGCCGAATATTGGTACAATAATGTATTTGCTGTTCGCGGCGGCTACTTTTACGAAAACAAATATAAGGGCGATCGTCAGTATGTTACTCTGGGATTGGGCTTGAGATATAATGTTTTTGGAATAGATTTTTCCTATTTGATACCGACGGTTTCTTATCAGAACCCGATGGAAAACACACTTCGTTTTAGTTTGGTCTTTAACTTTGGCAGCAATACCGGCAACAGAAGTTATTGATAAACTTTTTCCGGCATAACAAAATGTCAGGTTTAGTGTATTTGTTAGAAAATCTTTTCTGATAAACATGATTTCTCCTTAATTTTGTAGAAAATTTGAATAATGAAAGCATTTAAAGCCTATGATATTCGTGGTGTTTACGGCCGCGATCTTAATCCTGAAATTGTTTACCGTATAGGATATTTTTTGCCCAGAGTTTTGCCAATGAAAGAAATTCTTGTGGGAAGAGATATAAGACTTTCGTCTGATGAAATGTTTGAATCGCTTTCGAGAGGACTTACAGATGCCGGAATCAATGTAGTGGATGCAGGGCTTACCACAACACCAATGGTATATTGGGGAACAGGAAAATACAATTTTGATGCTTCTGTTATGATAACAGCATCGCACAATCCCAAGGAGCATAATGGTTTGAAGGTTTCAGCCCGTCATGTGTTGCCCGTTGGCTACGATACGGGTTTGGGAAGGCTGGAAAAGCTGGTTGAATCGGATGAACCTGTAGTTGTTAAACAAAAAGGAAGTGTTCGTTCACTGGATATGAAACCTGATTATCTTGAGTTTTTATCTACATACAAACAGGATTATTCAGATCTGAATTTGAGTATTGATTTTTCAAATGGAATGTCTACTTTGTTTAAAAATGATTTGTTTGGAAATAAATATTTCCCTTTAAACGATACCTGTGATGGTACTTTTCCGGGTCATGAACCCAATCCGTTGGAACCTGAAAATCAGGAACAGATTAAAGAAGCGGTGTTGAAAAACAAAAGTGACCTGGGTGTGATTTTTGACGGAGATGCCGATCGTGTGATGTTTATTGATGAAAAAGGTCAGTTTATTTCTCCCGATTTGATCATAGCTGTTTTTGCCCGTTATTTTCTTACCGATACAAGTAAGAAGCAAACCGTTGTGCATGATATCAGAACCTCAAAAGCTGTGGGTGAATATCTGAAACAGTTTAATGCCGATGTGGACATTTGGCGTGTGGGAAGAGCTTATGGTGCAACCAAGTTACGCGAGGTGAACGGAATTTATGGAGGTGAATTGGCTGGTCATTATTATTTCAAAGACTTTTATTTTTCTGATAGCGGACTAATGGCTGCATTGATTATGCTGAATATTGTCAAAGAGTTGAATGCTTCCGGTAGTACTGTTTCAAAAATGATGCAGGAGATTTCTCCTTATGCTAATACTGGTGAAGTGAATTTTGTAATCAGTCGTAAAGAAGAAGCTATGAATGCCGTTGTTGATTATTTTAGATCTTCTGAAGTGCCAACCGCATATTATGACTTTGACGGCTATCGTCTTGAATTTTCTGATTGGTGGTTCAATATCAGGCCTTCCAATACGGAACCTTATCTCCGCTTTATAGCGGAAGCCAGGTCTAAAACTCTATTGGATGTAAAATCACAAAAAGTTTTTGAATTATTGAAACCATTTCAGGTTTAATTGAGTTTTTCTATTGTTTTTGTGAAAACAAAATATTGTTATTTTTGATACAAATAGTGTGTTAACTATTAACTATTATGGGAACAAAAGAAGACTCTGTTGCAGGAATTTTTTCCTATAAAGTTTTTAAAGACAAGAAGTTTTGTGAAATTAAGGGAGAAGGAAAGGTTAATTTTAATGACTCACTTAATGCAATGATTGCTTTAGTAAAAGATCCTGACTTTCAACCTGATTTTGCTATTCTTGCAGATATTAAAGACTTAGACTATCATCCTACTTATGATGAATTAATGAGTCTTAAAGACAGACTTGTTTTTTTAAAGCATAACTTTAAAAATAAAATTGCATTGGTTACTTCAGATAAACTTTTTGTTATCGTTGAAGTTGTAACTGTTTTTTCACGAATAGCAGGTATAAAGATTAATTCTTTTACAAAGATGGAAAAAGCCCAATCGTGGTTGGCAGAGAAATAATCCCCTTTTTTTAATGCGTAACAACACAAAACTAAAATTATTGCTTCAAAAATATACGGTTACTCTAAACCGTAATGAAGATGAAGTTTTTCAACTGCGCCTCACAGATAAAAATAAAGGGACACAGCAAGAATTTGAAGGGGCTTCCTACAGCATCGTAATGGCAAAAGCTTATAGTTATTTATTGAAGGTGCTGAAAAATCCTATGGAGTTCGAATAGGTATTTGAATCTTTTTAGATTCTATATCTTAAAGCAAAAATAAATCAAGAATAAATCAAGAATAGATTACATTAGATTTATAAAGCTGCTTTTAACCCGTCTATTAATTGTTCCATTTCTTCCATTGTTGTATAGTGTAGAAATGAGATTCTCAATACACCCGGATCGGTAGGAATCTTCATATCCATTAACGGACGCACTGCATAAAAGTTTCCCATGCCAACCATTAGTTTGTGTTGAGTTAATACAGAGTAGACTTCTTCAATACTTTTCTTTTTTGGGATTATAGAAACAATTGGAGCCCGATTTTCTGCTTGGTCAGGCCCTACAACTACAACATCATTTCTTGATCTTAGAAATTCAAGCAGCTTCTCCAGCAGTTTGTTTTCATGTTCACGGAATAAGTTGTTTAAAGCTCTGTTTCTTTGATCTGGTGAGGTTTCTTTGTCAAAGTGATGCTCATAAATAGCATCAAAGTAATCCAGAATTCCACTGGCAGCAGCAATTTGTGCATGATCAGGCCCAGCAGGGGTTAGCATGCTTCGGGTTAATCCATCTTTAAAAAAGTGTGACTGATTTTTCATCTTTTTGATGAGGTTATCATTCACATACATCACACCTAAATGGGGTCCGAAGGTTTTGTAGGTTGAAAACAAATAAATATCAGTTCCGAGTTCCTTGATGTCAGGAAAACCATGGGGAGCCATGCCCACACCATCTACTACAGAAAGAGCATTGTGTTCGTGTGCTTTACGACTGATCTCTGCAACTGGGTTGATATACCCGATGATGTTGGAACAATGAGGATAAGCAACCATTCGTGTTTTATTTGTAAACAAAGCATCCAGTTCCCCGGGATCGAGCATGCCCGTTTCAGGATGTACATGCCATTCGATCACTTTTATTCCCTGATCAGCCAATCTTCTCCATGCTCCTGCATTGGCTTCATGATCCTGGCACGAAACTATGATTTCATCACCTTCATTCCACATGGGTTGCATAGCATGGGCCAGCACATATATATTTTGTGTAGTGGATGGTCCAAAATGAATCTCAGATTCATCCACATTCAAATAACCAGCCATTCTTTTGTATGAATCATCCATCAGACTACCTGCAAGTGTGGATGCCGGATAGGGATAGTGTGGTTGTACCTTGTTTTGGGTGTAAAAACTGGTAAGCCTGTTCACCACTTGCTGACAAGGGTAGGAACCCCCTGCATTTTCAAAAAAAGCCCAACCTTTTAAAGTTGGTTCTGAAAATTCAGAGAATTGGGAACGAACGAATTTCAAGTCGAGATTCATGACAATACTTTTTAAACCTAATTAACGATATAAGCTTTGATAAAGATATTGTCTTTTTTTGGAAGAGCGCATTTGCTTGGAATAACAGAATTAAATAAACAAAGCCTGTTTCTCTTTTTGTTATTTGAGAAACAGGCTTCGGAGTTAATACCACTTATTCTATTGATTTATGATACGAATATCTTACCTCTTTTTAATAATGGTCGTTGGAGATTACCTTTCCTTTTGAATCAATCTTCATGATAGAATAGCCGTTGTGTTTGATAAATATCTTAACCCTATAAACAGGATCTTTCAGATATTTTGGAGTCATTAAAACCTCTTTAGCGTGTGCCAGTCTGA
This sequence comes from Bacteroidales bacterium, assembly GCA_016936505.1. Taxonomy (GTDB): domain Bacteria; phylum Bacteroidota; class Bacteroidia; order Bacteroidales; family F082; genus Sulfidibacterium. The sequence continues at coordinate 33,406 of JAFGXS010000009.1, forward strand.
TATAGTTTCCTTTATAGGTATTTTTTACGGCTGATACAATAGACCAGGGTATAAGAACAACACGACCCTTAGCTAAAACAAGTTTTCCATCTGGCTTAAATATTCCGGTCATTTTTATATTACGATAATGAAAATTTAATTGGTATTGACTGGGAACTCCTTGGTACCCCATTTGATAATTGTCTGGAACATAGTAATTGTAGTCCAAATCATCATCATAATAAAACGGCATATCATCGCCAACAAAATTAAAATACGGTTCATCATCCCAATACATTCCATCAGGATAACCATCGAGATTAAAGTCATCAAAATAGGCATCGTTGTCCCAGTCGTAAACATAATTGTAGTTATTGTTTACCGTCCAGGAATTAATGGTGCCTCCGGGAAAATCTTTACTAAAAGATTTGACTACAGCTTCAGGGAGCTGAGGATACTGTGCATAGCTGAAAGCAGGCAACAGTAAAAATAAAAAAACTGCTAATGGTTTCATATCAGTATAATTTAACGGGTTCTTAAAATTTCTTTACTAATGATTCCGAAAAAAACACCAGAACCCGTTTTGCATTCTTCCGAAATAACGATGATAATCCTCTGAATCGGAAACCAGGAAAGCACTGATTTTTGAATTTTTGATTGGTGTTGAATTAAAATCTCATTTTGTTTTTTCGAATCTCTTGAGATTTTTATTTTCCATGCTTTATGACTCCGGTTATCGTTTGTATAAGCATGATTTCATACACCTCAGTTTTAATAGAATTATCTTATTAAAGATTAAGGCACAAAGGTAGAGTAAAGAGTATGTTGGCTAATATTAATAAATTGTAAAAAAGATGATGAAATGTTATAATCCCAACTTTTGAAAAGCTTTCCCCAAGTATTTAATGATATCTCCTGCAATCAGCGCGTTTTCTCCCTGTTTTTTAGCTGCCAGATCGCCTGCTTTACCATGAAGGTAGGTTCCTAAAATAGCTGCGTGAGCAGGAGCATAATGTTGAGCCAAAAGGCCTGTAATGATTCCGGTAAGTACATCACCACTGCCTGCTGTTGCCATTCCCGGGTTTCCTGTAGAATTGAAATAACAGGTGCCATCCCGTAAACAGGTTGCTGTGTTTGCTCCTTTAAGTACTACAATAATCCCGAATTTTTGACAGAAAGCCCTGAGCTTTTCAATTTTCTCAAAATCGTTCTTCCATTGGCCTGCCAGACGCTCAAATTCTTTTGGGTGGGGCGTTAAAATGCTGTCTGGTGCCAGGAATGAAAGCCAGGTTTTGTTTTCAGACAAGATATTCAGCGCATCTGCATCAATAACCATAGGCTGGCGATACTGTTGAATCAATAGCTTAAAAGCCATCTGGGATTGATTTTCCATGCCTAAACCAGGACCAATACCAATGGCGTTATAAGCTTCGATATTGGGTACTTCAGAAAAATAATGATCGTAGCGATCGATACTTATCATAGCTTCCGGCAGAGCGGTTTGCATGATAGGGTAGGCCACTTTTGGAATATGAACATGCAACAGGCCGACTCCTGAGCGCAGGCAGGCATGGGCAGCCAGAATTGCAGCGCCGACTTTTCCGTAACTTCCTGCAATGAGCAAAGCATGACCGTAAGTTCCTTTGTGTGAAAATTTTGGACGTTTCTTTATCCAGCCAGCAACATCTTCATTCAATATGAAATGGTTTTGAACCTTAACCTGCTGAATAAAATCTGGGTGGAGTTCAATGTCCAAAATTTCCCACTTTCCGACAAATTGATCGTTTTCAGGTATTAAAAACGCATATTTTGGAAACTGGAATGTGAGCGTGTAATCAGCTTTTAAAATTGTTGATTTAGATTCGTTGGATGAGGTGTCTGTATATAAACCGCTGGGGATATCAATAGCAATTTTAACAGCCTTTGTCATGTTGATATTTTCGATGATTGTTTCCGTGAAACCGGAGACCGGCCGGGTTAATCCTGAGCCGAAAATAGCATCAACCAGCACATCATTTCTATCAATGTTTGGAAATCTATCTGTATTGTTCAGGTCAAAAACGCTCTCGGCTGCAATTTCATTCAGTCTGTTGTAATTTTCTTCAAAACTGTCGGATGTTTTCTCCGAATACCGAAGTACATAAACTGCAACATTATATTCTGCGTTGTGTAAGAGCCTTGCCAGTGCCAGCCCGTCGCCTCCGTTGTTTCCCAGTCCGGCAAAGATTACAATTCGGTGAGTATTGTCCACTCTTTTCATCATCCAGCCAAACAGCTTTCTGGCGGCTCTTTCCATCAGGTCAATATCGGCAATGGGCTCATTCTGTATGGTATAAGCGTCAGCAGCTCTGATTTCTTCAACAGGTAATATTTTCATGGTTACGGTTTTCTACAAATTTACATGCTAAACTGTCATTCTCCAAGAAAAAATCCGGTGATTGCAGTACTTTTGCAAAAATTAACTTTACAACATCCATGAATTATCTGTCAGTCAGCAATCTTTCCAAACAATATGGCGACAAGGTTTTGTTCCACTCGGTTTCTTTTGGCTTGCAAAAAGGCGATAAAATGGCGCTTATTGCCAATAATGGCAGCGGGAAGTCAACTTTGATGAAAATTTTGATGGATAAAGAAATGGCCGATGAAGGGGATTTTGTTTTTCAGGATGGGATTCGTTTGGGTTACCTGGAACAACAGCCTGTTTTCCCTTCGGGAATGACCGTTTCTGATGTGGTTCAGGAACATGATTCGGAAATAAAAAGAACCATTCGTGAGTATGATCAGGCACTGAAAATGCAAAGTGAAGACGACAGTCCGGTGAACCGTGAAAATGTCGCTCTTTGTACGAATAAAATGGATAAACTGAATGCCTGGGATTACGAACGGCGGATGACAGAAATGTTGACCCGTTTTGGAATAACAGAATTGAAACAGTCGACAGAAACGCTATCGGGTGGGCAAAGTAAAAGGCTGGCTTTGGCGCTGGCATTGCTGGATAATCCGGAGTTACTGCTCCTGGATGAGCCAACCAACCACATGGACCTGGAGATGATTGAATGGATGGAGCAGTATCTGGGCACTTCTGATTTGACACTTCTGATGGTGACCCATGACCGCTACTTTCTCGACCGGGTTTGTAACCAGATTCTGGAAATTGAGCAGGGACAGATTTTTCTGCACAAAGGAAATTATGGTTATTTTCTGGAAAAGAAAGCGCAGCGGATTGAAGCAGCGCAGATCGAGCGTGAGAAAGGTTCTAAAAAACTGAAACAGGAACTCGAATGGCTGCGACGTATGCCCAAGGCTCGTACACATAAGTCAAAAGCCCGTATTGATGCGTATTATGAAACCAAAGAGAAGCTGCAGAATATTCCTAATGATCAGCAGGAAATAGTATTGCAGAACAGTATGTCGCGACAGGGCGGAAAAATTATTGAAGTTCATCAATTGAGTAAGCAATACGGCAATCTGAAAATTATCACCAACTTTGAATACATATTTAAAAAGGGTGAACGAATAGGGGTTGTTGGGAAAAACGGAGTGGGCAAAAGTACATTTCTGAATCTTTTAACCCAAAAGGAACAACCGGATTCAGGCGAAGTGATTATCGGCGATACAACGGTATTGGGTTATTATACCCAGTCGGGACTGGATGTGAAACAGGATAGCACAGTGCTTGAAGTTGTGAAAGATATTGCCGAGATGATAGTTTTTGGAAAAAATCAGTCCATGACGGCTTCACAGTTTTTGAATTATTTTCTGTTCCCGCCCAAGGTGCAGATGACACCGGTTTCCAAACTTAGTGGTGGCGAAGTGCGCCGGTTGCATCTGCTTACAGTACTGATTAAAAATCCGAACTTTCTTATTCTTGATGAGCCGACCAACGATTTAGACATAATGACCCTGAACAAGCTGGAAGAATTTTTGCTGGATTTTAAAGGTTGCTTGTTGTTGGTTTCACATGATCGTTATTTTTTGAATCGTCTTACTGATCATTTGTTTGTTTTTGAAGGCGATGGAAAGATAAAGGATTTTTACGGCGATTATAACGAGTATAAGGCAGTAAAAGAAGAGGAAGAAAAGGAAAGAAGACAGCAAGAACTGGCTGAAAAAGAACCGGTAGTAAAGAAAAAGGCGGAGTCAAAAAAACTTTCATATAAAGAGAAACGCGAATACGAAGCACTGGAGGTTGAAATAGAGAAGCTGGAAAATGAAAAGGAACGGTGTGAGCAAGTGCTCAACTCAGGAACTGATGATTACCAGGAACTAGAAAAAGCTTCTTCCCGAATTTCAGAACTCATAGAACTTATCGATGAAAAGACGTTCCGCTGGATGGAACTGGATGAGCGGAATACGTAATAGTACACTGATGAGACTGATGCGACTGGTCGATTAAGATCTTAACACATCATAAGAATCTGTGTCCGATTATAGGGTACACTGATTAGACTGATGTTACTGATCAATTAAGATCATAACAGATCATAGCGATCATAAGGATCAGTGTCCGATTATAGGGTACACTGATTGGACTGATGAAACTGATCGATTAAGATCATAACAGATCATAGCGATCATAAGGATCAGTGTCCTATTAAAAGAATCTGTATCCTATTACTTCTTCGGATAATTAGTAATATCCCTGATATCGTTGTACAAGGGTTTCAGTCGTTTGTACATTCTTCTATAGACTTTATTGAACAACTGATCGTAGATTTTAACATTTTCCGGAATAGGCTGATAGGTTTCGCCCACATGGCACATATTTTCAATAGCAATTTCAAAATTGGGATATAGTTTTAACCCCACTGCTGCGTTGATGGCAGCCCCAAGCGCAGAAGTTTCATAAGTATGCGGTTTTTCTACCGGAAGGTTAAAAATATCTGCAGTAAGCTGCAATGCGTTTTTGCTCTGTGAACCGCCACCTGAAACTTTTATTTTCTGCATTTTTACTTTAGTGGTTTTCTCGGTTCGTAGTGCTCCGTCTTTCAGTGCATAAGCGATTCCTTCCAAAATAGATCGGTACAAATGCGCACGGGTATGAACGTCGCCAAATCCAATTACCGCACCTTTGGCTTCAATTCCAGGTTGTTTCACGCCGGGTGTCCAGTAAGGCTGTAACATCAGTCCCATTGAGCCCGGAGGAATATCATCGATCATATCATCGAACAGCTCTTCAGGTTCTTTATCGAGTTCTTTAGCCTGTTCCACTTCCTTGTGTCCAAATTCATTTTTGAACCATTTGATCATCCAGTATCCGCGATAAATCATCACTTCGGTGTTGAAATTATGGGGAATGGCACTTGGGTAGGACGGGAACATCTTCACTACTTCGAGGTAACGATTGCTCACCGTTTCAATGGTGGCAGTGGTTCCGTAACTCAAACAGCCAATTTCGGGAGAAATTACCCCTGAGCCCAATAATTCGCAGGCTTTGTCTGCAGCAGCAGCAATGATGGACAATCCTTCAGGAATGCCTGTTTGTTCGGCAGCTTCTGAAGTGATATTTCCAATAAATTCAGAAGGATGGACCAGTCTTGCCAGTTTCTTCTTTTCGATGGGAAACATTTTATAATTGATGGACGATTTTTTCGAATACTCATGTTTCTTGTAATCGAAAGGAATATAACCTACTGTACTTCCCACACTGTCCACAAAGTCGCCGGATAAATGATACAGCAGAAAACCTGACAGCAATAAATATTTGTCCGTTTTTTTCCAGATTTCGGGTTGGTTCTGACGTATCCAGTTGGCCTCACTTTGTTGAATAGCATAAGTTACCGGATCGTAAGCTCCTGCAATTTTAAATGCGGTTCGGGCAACTCCGGAAGGCCAGTTGCCTACCTTAGCCATTCGCTGATCAAGCCATACGATGGCAGGCCGAAGTGGTTTCCCGTTTTTATCCAGATTAACAACAGTCCCGCGCTGCGTGGTAATGCTCATGCCTTTGAGCCTTTCCGGATCTGCAGGATGTTTTTTGAAGAGGTTTTTTGTTGTCAGGCATAACTGTTCCCAGAAATAATCAGGTTCCTGTTCGGCATATCCGGGTTGGGTCGAGAAATACGCCTCGATGTGGGTTTTTTCAATAGCCAGAATATTTCCTTTCATATCAATGAAAGAGGCTCTGATGGATTGTGTTCCCACATCAACGACCAAAACATAAGGTCCCGAATTATCGGAATAACTCATCTTGTTAATTTTAAATTTTTGAACGCAGCCCCAGTGTGTTTCCCGGGTTTAGTATGCCTTTCGGGTCCAGGTGATCTTTTACCGCCTGCATAAGTCCCATGGCTGTACTTCCCATTTCATTTTCCATCCACGGCGCCAGTGCTCTTCCAATGCCATGATGGTGTGAAAGTGAACCGCCGTTTTCATGAATGGTGTCAATCAATCCCTGATGATAAACCCTGTAGTCTTCCACTTCATCACCTTTTTTCATCGGACTTAAAAATGTAAAATACAAATTGGCACCGTTTTCATAAACATGCGAAATATGCACCATTACATACGATTTCTCACGGCTTTCAAGGTACGTTCTCACTGCTTTCCACAAAGGTATTAATTTATCCCACGGAACGGCTGTTTCTACCGTGTCGGTCATGATGCCTGCATCCATGAGTGGATCGCGCATGTAGGCACTTTCATAGCGCTGTTTCAGCCATTTCTTGGTGGGGCTGCCTCCAATATAAAAACCGTGATGCTTCTTAGCCAGTTTCTTCATCCTTTTCTTTACCAACAGCGTATAGTTTTTATCTCCTTCGATGGAAACAAACATCAGACACCTGGAATTGTTTTTGTATCCAAGCGTTTTCAGAAACTTATCACTCATACTATTCACAAAGCCATTAATTCTGAAAGCGGTTTCGGTTTCCACCGGATCGGAAATACGGAACAGGTGGGGAACGCCGATTTCCGACTGCATAGCCTTACGCATCATCAGCGTTGCTGTTTCAAAGTCTTTGAAAATGAAAGAAGCAGAAGCCGTGTTTTTCGGACGGTAAGGCCTGATTTTCAGCGTTACCTGTGTAATGATGCCCAGACAACCTTCGGAACCGATAAAGGTTTTGTTCAGATCCCAGGCTTCGGCTGATGCCGGATAATCTTTGGTTTGGATGATGCCAACAGGCGTAACCACATGCATTGCCAATACCATATCTTCAATTTTACCGTAACCTGTGGATGCCTGACCGGCACCACGGGCGGCAACCCAGCCACCAACTGTTGAGTATTCAAATGACTGTGGGAAATGGCCGCAGGTATAACCCATTTTGTTCAGGTGCTTTTCCAGTACCGGCCCCATAATACCCGGTTCCACAGTCACGGTATGATTGATTTCGTTGACTTCCAGAATGCGGTTGAGGTTTTCCGACAAGTCCAGGCTGATGCCGCCCTGGGGCGTTTCCACGCCCCGGGTTACGGACGATCGTCCTCCAACCGGTGTTATCGCTAACTTTTCTTTTTCAGCAAAAGCCAGCAACTGCACAATCTCCTGTTCATCTTTCGGATACACCACTACATCAGGAGGCGTTTCAATGCTTTCCTTACGAAGCTTCAATAGTTCTCCAAAGAAATAACCATGTGCATGCAAAGCCCTGTTGTAGTCGTCAGTTTTTACATTTTCATTTCCGCAAATTGTTTGCAGTTCATTCAGCTGTTTTTCTGACAGGGCAGGAGCGATGTCGAGTTTTACTTCATCGTCGGAATAGAGATATTTTTGGTCAAGATCGGCTTCGGTAAGGCCAAATTGTTCTTTTACCAGTGCTCTTACGCCTTCTTCCAGCGGACGGATTTTCTTATCTCCCCAGAGAAAAATGGAGCGGTATGTGTTTTTTTGTTCAGACATGTTGATTAATCTTGTGGCAATGTAAAACGTTGTTCTGCTTTTTCCATTTGTTTTTGAAGTGTTTTTCTGTCCCAGTGCAGCCTGTCTTTCATTGTATGTGCAATTTTTTCCAGTACGTCTTTTCCGGGATGTCCCAGCGTTCCCAACCCTGTTCTTCTGAACAGTACATCATCCAGAAACATCGCCGACTCCTGTTCCATTGCATAAACTACTTCAGCCAGAATTTCCCCGTCAGCGTTTAACACTTCAGCTAATTTAGGATTTTCTTTGGCCATTTGAAACAATTCGTGTGACTCGGTTCCGTAATTTTTTCCAAGGTAAGTAATGGTTTTTTGCGAAAAGTCGGGATAATCCCTGGCCAGTTTCTCCAGAAATTCATCCATGTCAGGAATTTCACATCCTGAAAGAAACTCATTGGAAGTGTTTGAATCGGGAAGCTCTTTTGTCATCTTCTTTTTGATGAGTTCCATCACATTTTCAGCGAGCTGCCTGCTGGTGGTATATTTTCCGCCTTCTAAGGTAATCATGCCGTCGAGTCCTTCGTCAGCGTTGTCGTAGATTTCATATTTTCGGGACGATTCATAAGAGTTTTCTGTTTCTGTGTCAGCGAGTGGCCTTAATCCACCGTAATAAAACTCAACATCTTCATAACTCAGTTTTACTGCATAATTTTCATTCACATCATTTAAAAGCTGCATGATGCTTTCTTTGGTAACGCGATAGTCGTCAGGATTGCCATGATATTCTTTGTCGGTAGTGCCGATGAGTGAATGATTTCGCCAGGGAATGATCATAATGTGGCGTTCGTTTTTGGTGACCTGCGAAACGGTATGGTTGGCATTCAGTTTTCTTGTGATGATGTGAATACCTTCAGAACGGCGGATGCTGTGTTGTGTTTCTTCGTGCGCTGCCGTTTTGATGGTGCGATCGGCCCAGGGGCCTGTACAGTTTACAATGATGGGAGCCGAATAGCTTGCTGTGCTATTCTGGATTTTGTCTTTGACTTCTACACCGGTTATTTTTTTACCCTTTTTTATGAACCCTGTTACTTCGGCATAATTGGAAAGCGCAGCACCTTTGGCTTCGGCCGATTTCAGAAATGCCAGGGTCAGCCTTTCGGGAAAGATATTCTGATGATCATAAAATATCATAGACCCCGTCAGGTTGCGTGTGGGGACAATGCTTTCCAGACTGCGGGTTTCCTGTTTTGAGAGTGACCTGAAATTAGGAATCTTTTTGGAAGGATCGTTGGTGAGTTTTTTGTCGAAACCCAGTATGTCGTACATTACCATTCCCATGCCCAGCACTACTTTTCCGCTTTTTGAGTCTTTGTAAGTAGGAATCATAAACGGAACCGGGTAAATGAAATTTGGGGCAATATTGCTCAGTGTTTTGCGCTCTTTTAATGACTCACGGACGAGACCCAGTTCCATATTTTTTAAATAACGCAAACCGCCGTGAATCAGTTTGGAAGTTGCGGAAGATGTAGCTCCGCCATAATCGGCTTTTTCAAAAAGTGTCACACTAAGCCCTGCAGAAGCTGCTTCATAGGCCAGTGCTGCGCCTGTAATTCCTCCACCGACAATAATAACGTCAAAGTTGCCGGTTGACTGCTGTTCAATAGTTCGTTTCATTTGTTTTATCCTTTCCTACAAAATTCGTTGACTCTGAGGATAATATTTTTAACAAATGGTAAAAAATAAGTGGGTTTTTTGTCAAGCTGAGCGCTAGCGAAGTATCTCTGTGTGGAAAGAGATTCTTCTCTCCACTGCGTTCCGATCAGAATGACAAACGTGAGGTGTACAGGGTGTCAGGCTTTTTTCTTTCCTTGAGGCCTTGCCTCAAACTTCAAACCCTTTTCTGTTCGGGGAAGCATGGGGGACTCTCCCAAGCTCCACTTTTTGTCCGGGGAAGCTTTAACCAAACAATAAGGGCAATACAAACAAGCTGTTGTATGAAATCATGAAAATTTTTAAATTAGCGAACGAAAAACTAAAATTTTGAAACATTTACCCAAAATAGTATCTTTTCGATTTACGGAAACAGACGGATATTGCCACCGCAACAGGTATTGTTCGGTATTTTTGGTACGGGTAAAAGGAGTT